>JBBQTI010000046.1:0-31454 GCA_038213435.1 Acidimicrobiia bacterium | reverse complement strand
CGAAGACGTCTGCACCCGCTGCGCCCTGTGCGTCGACCGCTGCCCCACCGGCGTCATCGTCTTGGGCAAAGTCACCGACGCCTGGCGCGAAGGCGACCCCAACGTCCGCACCAACCGACACGGCTACGCCTACGGCGTCCGCTTCTGAGCGTTCGAACGTGATCGACATTCGACGAGCCGACGAGCGCTTCCACACGAAGATCGACTGGCTCGAGTCCTGGCACAGCTTCAGCTTCTCGAATCACTACGACCCCAAGAACACCCACCACGGGCTGCTGCTCGTTCTCAACGACGACGTGATCGCGGCGGGCGGCGGTTTCGGTACTCACCCCCACCGCGACATGGAGATCGTGACGTGGGTGCTCGACGGCGCGCTGGAGCACCGCGACAGTGAGGGAAACGAGGGCGTGATCACGCCGGGCGTCGCCCAACGCATGAGCGCAGGCCACGGTATCCGGCACTCGGAACAGAACGCGAGCCGCACCGAGTCGGTCCATCTCCTGCAGATGTGGGTCCCACCCGACACCCTGGGCATCGCGCCCGGGTACGAGCAGCGAGACATCAGCGCACTCGAGCACGACGACGAGTTGTTCGCGCTCGCGTCGGGCCGAGAGACCGAAGCCGCGATCCAGATCCGTCAGCGCGACGCGACCCTGTGGGTCGCGAGCCTGCACGTGGGCGCGCGCGTCGTCGTGCCCGCGGCGCCCTTCGTGCACGTGATGGTCGCAACGGGAAGCGCGACACTCGAAGGCGCGGGCGCGCTCGACGCGGGCGACGCGGTTCGGCTCACCGACGCGGGCGCGCTCGGTCTGGTCGCGACCGACGACGACACCGAGATCACCATCTGGGAGATGTGGGCCGACCTCGAAGTCACTTGACCAGACGCGACAGGCGGCGATCGGCGAGCACTTTGCCGCCCGTCTGACACGTCGGGCAGTACACGACCTCGTGCGACTCGTACGAGACCCGCTTCAGGTCGTGACCACACACTGGGCACGGCAGGCCGGCTTTGCCGTGAACCGTGAAGTGCTCGCCCAGCTTGTTCTCGGACAGCCCACCCGTTCGCGACCGTTCGCGATCGAGCCCTTCCGACAACACCTCGTGCAACGCGACGAGCATTCGCTCCCGCTCGTCGGGCTTCAGTGACTTCAGCGAAGCGTACGGTGAGAGCCTGGCACGATGGAGGATGTCGTCGGCATAGCCGCGCCCCACGCCCGCAACCGTCCGCTGGTCGCGCAGGATCGTGTGGATGCGGCGGCCGTCGTCGGCGGTGCGGAACCATTGCGCGAAGTCGTCGCTCGTCGCTTCGGGTCCCAGTTTCTCGACCGGTCCGGGGTCGCCCGGTCCGAGCACCCACCAACCCGCCTTGCGCTCGGTGCCGAACTCCCGCAGCAACACGGCGCGGTCGTCCGAGAACCTCCATCGCACGACGGCGCCCTTCGGCCGGGTACGTTTCGGTGGCTGCTCGAAGTCGAGCCGGCCCGCCTGCGAGAGATGGAACATGACGCGCAGGTCGTTGTCGAAATGGACGGTCACATACTTCGCGCGCCGGTCGACCCCGACGATCGACGCGCCCACGAGCGCCTCCGGCGGTGGATCGACCGTCTTCAAGCCGGTGAAGCCGAGCGGGTCGTAGCCCTCCAATGTCGCGCCCGCGAGCCACAGCCCGACGCGCTCGGCGAGTGCCTGCATCTGCGGTGCCTCAGGCATGCCTCTGCGCGCCGGACGAGTCGGCGTATGTCGCAGCTCCCCGCGCCCACTCGGGACCGTTGCCCCAGTCGAGCCGCGTGCGCTTGCGGCGATGGTCGGGGTCGAACTTCTTGCTCGCATCGACGTACTGCTTGAACGTCGCGGTGCCTTCCGGCAGAGACCAGAAGTCCTCCTCCGAGGAGAACTGCCCGTTCCCCGCGTACTGCAGCACCGTCATACCGGGGAAGTCGATCGGCGGCGCACCCGGCTCGGGGTTGTCACGACGGTTCTGCATATAGACGACGACGCGGCCGTCGTCGCCGACCATGTGCCACTCGTAGGCGGTGTAGATCTCGCCGTAGTCCGCCATCGTCGGCTTGATCCAGGTACGCACTGCTTCGCGGCCCTGCTTGTTGCCGAGGACGTGCTCGATGTAGGTCACGTCTTCGGTGAAACAGGTGTCGCACCACGCGTCCCAGTCCTCGCCGACCGCTCCCAACTGCCAGTAGGTGCGGAACGCCGCTTCGAGTTCGTCACGATCGAACGTCATGCCCGCAAAGGTAGGTCACAGCGTCGACAGGCCACCATCGACCGCAAGGATCTGACCGGTGATGTAACTGGCGTCGTCGCTCAACAGGAACACGACGGGAGCGGCGACTTCCCACGCCGTCGCCTGACGGCCGAGCGGCACCGGCGTGCGCCCACGACTCGGCCGCCCTTCGGTCGCTCTCCGGCCGAGCGGCGTGTCGATGAGGCCCGGCGCGACCACGTTGGCCCGGATGCCTCGCCGGGCACCCTCGAGCGCCACGTGGCGACTCAGTCCCGCGAGCGCGGCCTTCGTAGTGTCGTACGCGGGGATGCGCGTCCCGGGCTTCAGGCTCGCGACCGACGAGATGAACACGATTGCCGCACCGTCGTTCATCAGAGGGAGCGCGGCGCGGCACAGGAGGAAATGACTTCGCACGTTCACCGCGTGCACGATGTCCCACTCCTCGACCGTCGTTCCCTCGAGACCTCGGCCGAGACCGATGCCGACGTTGCACACGAGACCGTCGAGACCATCGAGCGCCCGCGCCGCTTCGTCGACGATGCGCGCGCATGCCGACTCGTCGGTGACGTCACCCACGATTACGGCGGCTCGCCCGCCGTCGGCACCGATCAAGCGAGCGGTCTCGTTGGCTGCGTCGAGATCGACGTCGGCGCACGCGACCATCGCACCCTCGCTCGCCGCGAGCAGCGAGATCGCGCGCCCGTTGCCGATCGGTGCGTCGGGATCGTCGGACCGGCGCGTCCCCGCGCCGGCGACGAGGATCCGTCGACCTTCGAGTCGACCGGTCACCTCGTATACGTCCGCGGCGTCCGCACGGTGCGGAGTGTACGTTTCGCACCATGTCCCCTCTCGCGGAAGTCGCTCCCGCCTTCGTCGACATGGCCCATCGGATCGTGTGGTGCTCTGTCGCCACGGTCGACCACCAGGGCCGGCCGCGGTCGCGGATCCTGCACCCGTTTTGGGAGTGGGACGGCGCCGACCTTGTCGGCTGGATCGCAACCGGACCGACGCCGACCAAGCGGGCGCACCTGCAGCACAGCCCATACGTCTCGTGCAGCTACTGGACCGACAGCCACGACACGTGCATCGCGGAGTGCCGCGCCGTCTGGCACTTCGACGACGACACCCGGACCGCCGTTTGGAACAAGTTCGCGCACGCACCGGCGCCCGTCGGCTACGACCCCGCGATCATTCCCGCGTGGGACAAACCCACATCCGAGAGCTTCGCCGCGCTGCGCCTCGAGCCGTGGCGACTGCGCGTCTTCCCCGGCACCGCGTTGTTGAGCGGTGGCACCGCCGGCGACATCCTCGTCTGGCAGGACTGAGGAACAGTTTGGCGAGTTAGGCCCGCTTGCGCTTCTCCTCGAGGCGCTTGCGCACGGTCTCTCGGCGTTCTTGCACGTCGCGGTACGTGAGCGTTTCTACGCCGGGGACCCCCATCGCGGCCTTGATCGCCTCCATGTCGAACTGATTCGCCACGGAGGGATCGAGTCCGAGCTGGCCCGCCAGTCGCGCGCCGTGACGGAGCGCGATCTCGGCGTGCACCTGCTGGATCTCACGGAGAATGTCGAGGTCGGGAGCGAGCCGTCCGATCGCGCCGTCGAGGAACATCATGTTCTTGACGAACAGCATCAGCTCCTTCGGCGCCCGGGCGCCGTAGGCGAGGAGCTTCTTCGTAAGGTCTTGCAACTCGTGCAGGAGCTCGTCGGCCGAGAGCGCCGTCGGATCGATCGTTCGATCCAATCCGAGATCGCGGAACACCGCGTGCAAATCGGTGTCGGGCGGGAACGCACCAAGGTCGCGCAGCGCGCCCAGCTGCGACATCGTGTCGCCGTTCGTCGCCCCGAGGAGCAACATCAGGAACGCCATCCGCTTGGTCTCGTCGAGGCGGCCGGTGATGCCGAAGTCCATCAGCACCGTACGACCGTCGGGACGAACCATCAGGTTGCCCCCGTGGAGATCGCCGTGGAAGACGCCGTACAGCATCGCGCCTTCCATGAACGACACGAGGCCTGCGTGCAGGACCGCCTCGGTGTCGACGCCGGCTGCGTGCATCGCCTGCACGTCGTCCCAGGGGATGCCGTCGAGCCGCTCCATGACGAGCACCCGACGCGTCACCAAGGTCGGGTGAGGACGGGGCACGATCGTCGCGCGCTGCTCGGTCTCGGCGAGGACACGGGCGATATCGAGCATGTTCTGCGCTTCGAGGCGGAAGTCGAGCTCTTCGACGATGGTCTCCGCGAACAGCTCGATGAGCGCGGGCGGGTTCGCGAGCGCGGCCACCGGGATGCGCCCGACAAGGTGGGGCGCGAGCCACGACAACGCCTCGATGTCCTCGCGCACGAGGCGCGCGATCTGGGGGCGCTGGACCTTGACCACGACGTCTTCGCCGGTGCGCAGGCGCGCCGCGTGCACCTGGGCGATCGACGCCGCCGCCAGCGGTGTGCGCTCGAACCAGGAGAACACTTCGTCGAGTGAACGGCCCAGATCGAGCTCGACGACGCGGCGCACGTCGGCGAAGGACTCGGGCGGAACTCGGTCGCGTAGCAATTTGAACTCGGCGACGAGCTCTTCTGGGAACAGGCCCTCGCCACCCGAGATGATCTGTCCGAGCTTGATGTAGGTGGGGCCGAGGTGCCCGAAGGCGATGCGCAACCGTCGCGACAGATCGCGACGCGAGTGGGGCGGTCCCTTGCGGCGCGCGCCCACGGCCCACACGCCGAGCGCGGTGCCTACCCGTCCGACCACACGGGCCAGCCGGCCGAAGGGTGGCAGTCGACCGGTTTCCATCCACTGCGGGTACTCGGCGCGGGCTTGGTCTCGCAGTCGTTCGACGTCGCGGCGCCACGTCATCGATTCGGGCTCGACCACCCATGGCCCGTGATCGGTGAACGATCCGATCGCGAGATCGGCGGACGGGGGGCCATCGACCATCCGGAAACGATAGGGGCGCCGGAAGGTTCGACCTCTCCGACGCCCCGGATGTCCGCCGCGCGACTCCCGTGCTACTGCAACCCTCGGCAGCGACCGCCCCACGGCCCGGGGCCGACGTGTTGGAAGAGGAAGAGCGCGAGCTGATCCTGGTCGGCGGGCGACGCCGCGGCCGGGTCGACGTCAACGAGATCGGGACGGCCGGCGGCGCGAGCGACGTTGTTCCACGTCGAGCGCAGGAATTGGTACGCCCCGCGGTATACACCGTCCGGGCTGACCGCGCGGTAGCCGCCGGCGCTGTCCGACTCGTGCGCGCGCGTGCATTTCAGGAATGGATCCTGCGACGGCGACTCGGCGACCGGCAAGGGCGCAACGAAGCTCGTCGCGAGCCAGGCGCCACCACCGGCCCGGGTCGCGAGCGCGACCACCGGATGCTGACCCGAAAGGAGGTCGAGCGGAGCCGGAACCGAGGGCGCGCCGCCGAGTCCGACGACGCTTCCGTCGGTGCGCGCCACCTCGTAGCCCTTGCCGTCGCTCGGGATCGCGACCGCGGCGGCCAGGTGGCGCCCGTCGACCACGGAGCCGTCGAAATGCGCGTCGCCGAACGCGAACACCCCGCCGTCGGCTCCGAGCAGGTAGTAGCCGTAGCCGGAAGGGGTCGGCGCGATCGCGACGATGGGCGCGCCGTGCGCGAACGAGGTCGCGGCACCTTCGAACGCCGCGTCACCGAACGAGAACACGCCGCCGTCGGCGCCGACCAGCCAGTAGCCCTGGCCCGAGGGCGTCGGAGCGATGGCGACGATCGGAGCGATCAACCCGGCGGGGTTGCCGATGGAGCCGTGGAATGCGGCATCACCGAACGCGAAGACCCCGCCGTCGGACCCGGCGAGCCAGTAGCCGTTTCCTTTCGGCGCCGCCGCGATGCCGACAATCGGCGCGGCGAGCGACCGGTTTGCGGCCGAACCCGCGAAGCGGGCGTCGCCGAACGCGAAGACACCACCGTCCTCGGCCGCGACCCAATATCCGCGACCGCTCGGCGTTGCCGCGATGTCGACGAGGTCGGCGTTCAGGCGCAGTGCAGTCGATGGTCCCAGCACGGGAGCGCCACCAACGGCGCGCACCGTGTTCGCGTGCGGGTCGTCGACGCTGCTCGGCGAGCCGCCGGCGCTCGACAAGATCGCGCCGCCGGCCAAGAGGACCGCCAGGGCCGCGCCGACGAGGCCGACCGACGAAAGCGCGGAGCGATGCGAGTACGGCTCACGCGTCCGGCCCGGCGAGTGATCACGACGCCGCGACGCGGCGGTGAGGGACTGGGTATGCATCTGGTCGAGCTCGCGAGGTGCTTCCTCGCGCGCATGTGGCCTTCCGGCCATGGATCCTCCTCGGGACGCGCACTCCGCTGCGGTCGGATGGGGCCTTGCCGGGAGGGACGCCCTCGGCAGACGGGGGCTGACGGTATGAGGGCGTGGGAGCGGAACCCATACCGGAGGCCCGCGAGGACTGCCTCGCGTAGTCCATTCGGACCATGTGGAAAACCGCCGACTTCGTGAGCCTGACCGCCCGTTGGCGGAACTTTCCGTCTGCTGCTAGCGCGGGCGCGTCATTTTCCGCCGGACCCCGCGTCGGTTCGGACAATTGCGTAACTAAGGTCCGGTACCCCGAACGGCGAGGCCGCCCGATCAGACGCCCGGTCAGGCCCGCCCGCAGACGCCGACGGCGGTCGACGACGGCAGTCGACGACGGCAGTCGACGAGAATGGCAGTCGATGCGGTCGATGCGGTCGATGCGGTCGATGGCGGTGCTGCACCGGGGCGAGACGGCGATCGGTCCACTCGCGTCCGACGGCCGCACGATCACGCTCGTCGCACGGACGACGGCCGTACGCATGGGAGGCGACGCGCGAGGCGCGCTCCACGTCCGCTCCCGGCCGCTTCTCGTCGAGGTGCTCGACGAGAACGGGCAGCGTCAGGTCGTTCACATCCGCGACCACGAGCACGCGCTCATCGCCGCGATCGCGGTCGGCGGGCTCGCGAGCACGTGGGCGCTGCGAGCCCTTCGCGAAAGCCGCACGCGCAAAAGGAGACCATCCCGATGAACGAGAACCTTTCCGTCGATCCGGCAACCCCGGACGAAGAGCGCATCCGAGCCACGATCAGCAGCGGCCTCGATCGGCTGATGAGCGTCTCCGCCGATCGCGTGTTCGCCGAGCCGGTCCGCGTCGGTGACCGCGTCGTCATCCCGGCCGCGAGCATCGAGTGCTCGGGCGGATTCGGCTTCGGCGGCGACGAGCGCTCGAACGGCGGGGGTGGAGGTGGCGGCCACCAAGCCGGCCGGCCCGTCGCCATCATCGAGGCCGGACCAAACGGTGTGCGGGTGAAGCCGGTCATCGATTTCACCCGGGTCGGCCTCACCCTCGCGGCCGCGGCGCTCACCGTCTGGCGCGCGACCCGAAAGTAAGCCTGTAGCTCACGTCGAGGCCGTACGGGCGAACCGTGCCCTACAGCGGCCTCGCGGAGCTGTCGATCCTGCTTAGGTGAACCAGCGTGCGGTCGGGCTCGCGGCCGAGAGGCCGCGAGCGGGTGGTGACGCGGCCCACGGCATTGCCTCGACCGCGGCGCTCGCGCCAGGTGGCGTGTCGCCCGCGTTCTTGGCCTACGTCGTCGGCCCGATCGCGCTCGTGCTGCTCTTCACGTTTCGTCACTTCGGGCTGGTCGCCAAGGTTTCGGTTTGGGCGTACGCCGGAGTGATCGTGGCCGCGCAGCTGTCGGGCCGGCTGGTCGAACGGTGGCCGGACGCCCCGCCCGGGTCGCTTCGGCTCCACGTTCGAGTGCTCGTCCACGTGGCTGCGGTGACGTCGGTCATCTATGTGAGCGGTTGGGGTCCGGCGTTGGGGATGGCATTCGCGTTCGCAGCGCTGGCCGATCTCCAACAATCGGGCGCCGTTGCGTGGCGGGCCGCGCTCGGCTGGTCGTTGGCGGGCTGCGCGGTAGGTCAACTCCTGGTGCTCGGAGGCTGGTTTCCGTCGTTCTTGAGCACGGCGCAGGCCCAGACCATCGGGTTCTTGGGGGCGTTCGTGTTCGCGATCGCCATCCGGATGGCGGGCGCGATCGGTGAGTACACGGAACACGCCGAGGTGCTGCTCGCAGAACAGACGGTGCAAGCAGCTCGGGCAAGAGACGACGCGCAGCGCAGCGAGGCGCATCACCGCGCGGTCGTCGAGAACGCGGCGGAAGGAATCCTCACCGTCGGTGTCGACGGCACGATCGGCTCGTTCAACGCGGCGGCCGAAATGATGTTCGGCTGGACGGCGACCGAGATTTTGGGACAACCGGTCGCGATGCTCGTGCCTGCGGATCTCCACGATCCGCTCGGAGCCTTCTTGGCGGCGTACCGGACGATCGGGCCTCCCGCCGCGCAACGCAGCGAGGTGGAGATCACGGGCGTTCGACGCGACGGAACCCAATTTCCGATGATGATCTCCACCAGCGCGATCTCCGTCGAAGGCTCCTCGCCGACCATCTCGGGCATCATTCGCGATCTCTCCGACCAGAAGCGCTTCGAGGCGCAGCTCGCCCACCAGGGTCTGCACGACCCGCTCACCGGCCTGCCGAACCGCGTGATGCTCACCGACCGGCTCGAGCAGGCACTCGCCCGCGTCCGTCGTCACGATCGCATGTTCGGCGTGCTGTTCGTCGACCTCGACCGGTTCAAGACCGTCAACGACACGCTCGGCCACACAGTGGGCGATCAGCTGCTCGTCGAAGCCGCCACCCGGATCCAATGCGCAGTTCGTGAGACGGACACCGTCGCCCGCTTGGGTGGCGACGAGTTCGTCGTGCTGTGCGAAGACATCGAGGGCATACACCATGCGACCGACTTCGCGGAGCGCATCATCGCCGCCCTCCAGACGCCCTTCCACTTCGGTACCGACGACACCAACGTGAGCGCAAGCATCGGCATCGCCCTCTCCACCGACGGCACCGAGACTGCTGACGCGATCCTTGCGAACGCAGATATCGCGATGTACCGCGCCAAGGACAACGGGCGAAGCCGTTACGAGCTGTTCGACGAGACGATGCAGCAGTGGATCACGACGCAAGCCGCACTCGAAGCCGCCCTGCGCCAATCACTCCCGCGCAATGAGCTGCGGCTCTTCTGCCAACCCTTCATCGCTGCCGGCACCGGCATGATCCGAGGCTTCGAGGCGTTGGTGCGCTGGCAACGGCCGGGCTTCGGGCTCGTCGCCCCCGACGAGTTCATTCCCATCGCCGAAGAGACCGGATTGATCGTCGACATCGGTCGCTGGGTCCTCGAACAAGCGTGTCAGCACGCCGCCGGGTGGGCTCGACGCTGGCCCGACAAGCGCCTCGGCATCTCCGTGAACCTCTCCACCCGCCAGCTCCTCAACGGCGACATCGTGGACGTCGTCACCAACACACTCGCGCGCACCGGCCTCGACCCGACCATGCTCACACTCGAGCTCACCGAGAGCACCCTCATCGACGACGCGGTCAGCGCGCAAGCACTTCTTTGCGAGCTACGCGATCTCGGCGTCAACCTCGCCCTGGACGATTTCGGAACGGGTTACTCATCGCTGACCTACATGCGCGCCTTCCCCATCAACATTCTCAAGATCGACAAATCCTTCGTACGCACGATCGGCACCGAAGGACAAGGCACCGCGATCGTCGCCTCCGTCATCGCGCTCGCCAAGAATCTCGGCCTCAGCGTCGTTGCCGAAGGCGTCGAGACCCGCGAACAACACACCGCGCTCCTCCAACTGCAGTGCCCTTTCATGCAGGGATATCTGTTCTCGCGTCCGAGACCGATCGCGGAAGCAGCCGACCTGGTCGAACGACCGACACTCGGAGTCGTCACCGCCCAAGATGCATTTCTTTGATGCCTGAGGGCGTCGCTGGCGCGGGCCGCCGGACTTGGGGCACGATCGCGGCTCGTGGAAGACCGAGCGGGCAACCTCGACCGACGCACATTGTTACGGCTCGGGGCGCTGGCCGCGGCCGGGTTCGGTGGTGCCGGGCTCGTCGCGGCGTGCGGTGGGAGCTCGAAGCCGGGCGCGAGTCCGAGCACTCGACTCGGTAAGCCGTCGACGACGGTCGTCGACACTTCGTCGCCGTGGTGGTTGCGCGGCGATTTCGCGCCGGTGTCCAAGGAGGTCGAGACGTTCGATCTCCGCGTCGAGGGTTCGCTGCCGAAGGAGCTCGCGGGCTTGTACGTGCGCAATGGTTCCAATCCCAAGCAGGGATGGGCACCCCACTGGTTCCTCGGTGACGGCATGGTGCATGGCGTCATGATCGAGGACGGCCGCGCGAGTTGGTATCGGAACCGCTACGTCCACACGACGTTGCTGGCGGCGGGCGGTGGTCTCACGGCCAAAGGCGCGCCCGGTGGCGCGGCCGGCCTCAGCAACGTCTCGGTCGTGCATCACGCCGGCAAGCTCCTCACGTTGGGCGAGGTGGGATTCCCGTACGAGTTGCGGGCCGCCGACTTGTCGACCGTTGGTTCGTACGACTTCGCCGGCCGGCTCGAGGGCAATATGACCGCGCATCCCAAGATCGATCCGGTAACCGGAGCGATGCATTTCTTCGGATACAACTTCGCGGAGCCGTTCCTCGTGTACCACGTCGCCGACCGAAACGGCACGCTCGTGTCGAGCCAGCCAGTTTCGGTGAAGGCATCGACGATGATCCACGACTTCGCGATCACCGAGCGCGACGTCGTGTTCTGGGAAATGCCCGTCCTGTTCGACATGAAGCTCGCGATCAGGATGGTCAGCGAGGCCCGTTCCACGGTGATGCCGTACGTGTGGAAGCCCGAGTACGGATCGCGTCTCGGTGTCATGCCGCTCGGTGGTCCGGCTTCCGCGATCCGGTGGGTCGAGATCGAGCCGTGCTACGTGTTCCACGGGATGAACGCGTGGCGCGACGGCGACGACGTCGTGGTCGACGTGTGCCGGCTGCAAAAAGTGTTCGTGGCGGGGTCGGCCCTCGGGCTGCCGCCGCGCCTGCATCGCTGGCGAATCAACACGAGCGGTCCGACTCTGAGCTTCCGCGACGAGGTGCGCTCGGACCTCGATGCCGACCTGCCGTCGATCGACCGGCGCTATGTCGGCCGCCCGTATCGCCATGGCTGGCGAGTCGAGACCCATTCCACGCCCGACGACGTCGTCCTCTCCGGCGCGGTGCACATCGACGCGCAAACCGGCACCGAGACCCGTTGGGATCCGGGACCGCAATTCTCGTCGGGTGAATGGCTCTTCGTGGCCACCGGCCCGGATGAAGCCGAAGGGGTCGTGATGACCTACGTCTACGACCGCGCCGCCGGCAGCTCGTCGCTCGTCGTGCTCGACGCACGCGACATCGGCGCCGGCCCGGTCGCACGCATCGCGCTGCCCCAGCGCGTGCCCTACGGGTTTCATGCAACCTGGGTCCCGACCACCGCCGCGTGATCGTCCACATCGACATCCTCGCGAGGATCTTTCATCGCGCGAGCTCGCGTAGCAGGAACACCTCGGACCGGATGAGGCTGCGCCAGTCGGCGAGGTGCAGGCTCTCGTCCTCTCCGTGAATGTTCGAGCCGGGATCGTTCGGACCGATCAGGAGCGCGGGGATTCCTCCGAACGCGTCGGCGAACGGTCCGACGAACGGGATCGACCCGCCGATGCCCATCGGAACCGCCTCGACACCGAACCCGGCGTGCAGCGCGCGGCGTGCCGCGTCGAACGCCGGGCCAGTGGGATCGGTCTGCCACGCGGGTGCGCCCTCGAGCGCGGTGATCGTGCACTCGAGTCCCCACGGAACGTGCCGCTCGACGTGGGTGCGGAGGTGCGCGAGCACGCGTTCGGGTTGCTGACCCGGACCAAGGCGAAGACTGAGCCGCGCCGACGCCCGGGCGACGATCTGGTTCGACGATCCCTTGATCGGATGACCGTCGATCCCTATCACCGTCAGGCACGGCCGCCGCCAGAGTCGCTCGTGCAGGGTGACGTGCGGGTCGCCGACGAGCTGCACGCCCGGGCGCACACCCGCGGCGCGGGCGAAACGCTGCGGCGCGTCGTCGAAGCCCGCGATCGGAACCCGCTCGTTCGGGGTGGTCTCCAGCAGGCCGTCGAACGCGCCGTCGAACGCGACGTCGCCGTTCTCGTCGACCAACGACGCGAGGAGACGCGACAACGCCATGACCGGATCAGGGATCGCGCCGCCGGAGATTCCCGAGTGTTGCGGACCGTCGAGCGCCCGCAACTCGATGTCGGCGGCAGCGAGGCCACGCAGTGAATAGGTGAGGCCCGGGACGCCGACCTGCCAGTTCCCGGCGTCGGCGAGCACGAGCACGTCCGAGCGGAGCTCCTCGAGGTGGGCGGTGAGGAACGCGTGCAGCGTCGGCGATCCGATCTCTTCCTCTCCTTCGACCAGCACGCGCACGTTGCACGGAAGCCCGCCCGCGCTCGTCAGCCACGCACCGACCGCGTGAGCATGCGCGACGGCGCCGGCCTTGTCGTCGGCGGCGCCGCGCCCGTAGAGACGGCCGTCCCGCTCCTGGGGCTCGAACGGGTCACTCGCCCAGTTCTCGATGATCCCGGGCGGTTGGACGTCGTGATGCGCGTACAACAGAACGGTCGGCGACTCCGGGCCGGCGTGCAACCACTCGCCGATGACGAACGGCAGCGATCCGTCGACCCCCGCGGCGCGTACGTTCTCGAGCCCGTGGGCGCGCAGGAGCTCGACGGTCGCGTCGGCGCTCGCGCCCACGTCCGCATGGTGCTCCGGATCGGCGCTGATGCTCGGGATCCGAACGAGCGCTTCCAGCTCGGCCCGCGCCGCGTCGAGCACGTCGTCGACCGCGGCGACCGCGGCGTCGATCCCGGCGCCGATCGCGGCATCGTCTGACATCAGGTGGTTTCCGGCGTCGGCCGCGCCGGGTCGGAGGCTGCTCGACCGTCTCCGAACGGCGCGTCGCGATGCTCGACTGCGCCCTTCACGCCCATGGACCGCAGCTTGGGCATGTACTCCTGCGACGATCGTTGGTGGAGTCCCAAGGCCTGCAGCTCCGTGCCGGCGCGCACGCCCGCACGCATGCCCATGGCCTCGAGCGCACGGTGCACGGTGCGCTTGTTGAGAGCGAGCAGGTCGCCGGGTATCTGCGCAACGCGCTCCGCGACGCACAACACCTCCTCCTCGAGCTGCTCTGCGGGGAACGCCCGGTTCGCGTAGCCGGCTCCGACCGCCTCGACGCCCGAGAGCGAGTCGCCGGTGAGCAGGGCTTCCATCGATCGCCGCCATCCGAGCAGCCAGGGTTGCCACAGGAAGTCGGGCGACGACATCGTGCGGACCGGCGGATAGCCGATCGTCGCGTCCTCGGCGACGTACACGAGATCGCAGGCGGCCGCGAGCTCCGACCCGCCGGCCAGGCAGTAACCGTGGACCTGAGCGATGATCGGCGTCGCCATGTCCATCATCTCGAACCAGCCCTCTACGAGGTGTCGGCTCCAGAAGCCGTCGCGCGCGGCGATCGGGCGCGGGAGTGGATCGTCGGGCTCCGGCGCGAGGTCGTAGCCCGCGCAGAACGACGGTCCCGCGCCGCGGATCGTGATGACGTGCACTTCATTGTCCTGATCGGCGCGCCGCAACTCGTCGAACAGCACGCGTCGCACCGAGTTGCTCATCGCGTTGCGCTTGGCGGGGCGATTGAGGGTGAGGCGGCGCACGCGCGGCCGCGGGTCGTCCGCCAGCACCAAGGGTTCGGTCATGACCAGAACCTAAAACGAATCGCCGAAACGTGCTTGCAGGCGCTTCATCCCGACGATCCACCGGTCGTAATCCGACGCCTTGCGCCGGAAGTACTCCAGCACCTGGGGATGAGGGAGAATGAGGAAGACCTCGGCCGCGAGTCCGCGAACGACCGCATCGGCGACCGTGTCGGGCTCGATCATTCCGTCGCCGCCGGCGACGCCTCCGTCCGGGATGCCCGCCGTCATCGCCGTGCGCACGGCCTGAGGGGCGAGGACCGACACCTTGATGCCCTGGTCGCCGTAGGTGATTGCGAGCCATTCCGCGAGGGCGAGCGCCGCGTGCTTGGTGACGGCATACGGCGCGCTCCCGATCTGGGTGAGCAGTCCCGCGGCCGACGCGGTCTGCATGAGGTAGCCGCCACCCCGTTCGATCATGCGCGGCACCATGACCCGCGCCGCGTACACGTGCGCCATCACGTTGACATCAATGCTCCGGCGCCAGATCTCATTGCTCGCGTCGGCCCCGCCGGGAACGACGATGCCCGCGTTGGAACAGAAGAGGTCGATCGGCCCGAACCGATCCTCGGCCCGATCGACGAGCGACCGGAGCTGCGCCTCCTCGGTAACGTCGCACTGCACCGCCAGGCCGTTGCTGATCTCCCGCGAGACCGCCTCGAGCGGCTCCTCCTGGACGTCGGCCACGACGACACCCCGCGCCCCTTCGGCGGCGAACCGTCGTGCGAGCGCGGCGCCGATACCACTCGCCGCGCCGGTCACGACGACGCACCTCCCGTCGATCAGCACGGCACTTCGATCGTCGTCATCAGTCCCTCGATCCTCACGAGGCGTCCCTCGTCGTCACGATTGCGCCGACATCGGCGATCGCGAGCACGCGGGTCCGGCCGTCGCCCGGCAGCGCCGCCGCGATCTCCGCGGCGCACGCGGGCTCGACGAGTGCGGCCGCAGACGGACCCGATCCCGACAGCCACGCCGCGAAGGCTCCGGCTGCGAGCGCGGCCTCGATCGCGTGCCGCGTGTCGTGTGCGCGGGCGAGCCGGCGGCCCTGATGGAGGCGATCCTCCGTCGCGATCCGCAGCGCGCCGAGGTCGCCCGCGGCCAGCGCCGCGACCAGCAGCGCGGTTCGGCCGATGTTGAAGGCCGCATCCTCGAACGACACCTGATCGGGGAGGAGGCGGCGGGCGGTTGGTGTCGGCGTCTGCCGATCGGGGGTCCACACCACGACCGCGAGATCCCGGGGCAGCGGGATCCGAACGGCACGCCCACCGGCGACGGCGACGACACCCCCGAAGAGCGATGCCGCCACATTGTCGAAGTGGCCCTCGAGCGCGCCCGCGGCGCGCAGGATCGCCGGGCGCGACTCGCGCAACGATCCCTCCTGCTGCGCACACGCGGCGATGAGGCCACCGACGCGCGCGGCGCCGGAGAAACCGAGCCCGCGACCGCCCGGAAACCGGACCCGGACCGCGATCGGGCCGACCCCCCCACCTTGGCGAAACGCGCGTACCGCGGGATGGGTCTCGGGAGCGGGATCGTCGGCGTCGGCCGTCAACTCGAGGTGCACGTCGAGCGCCAGCGCGACCGCATCGAAAGCCGAACCCAGGTTCGCCGACGACGCGGGAACGCGCACGACCCAGTCGTCGCGCGAACCTCCGGATTGCAGGCCTCGCCGCATGGCGTCAGCCTGGCACGAAACCGCGTCGTACGCGCACTACCGTCATGCCGTGCGACGTCAGTGTGCGAGAACCGGATGCAGCTCCCCGGCCACTGCAACCTTCACGTTCGATACGCGCGATCTCACCGTCTGGCTCGACACCCCTGCCGACGGCGCGGCGCGAGCGGGCGAGCTCTGCGAGCGACACGTGCGCGTCCTCACCCCACCCCAGGGTTGGCACCTCGAGGACCGTCGAGGAGCACGCGCGCGGGCGGCCGAACAGCTCCAGGCGACGCTCGACGCGCACAGCCCGATGCTCGCCCGCGCCTTCCAGAATGCCGGCGCGGTTTGACCCGACGCCCCGTTGGAATCTACGGACGGCGGACGTGCACACGAAGGGTGAATCCCCAGGGATGATCTCCGGCCCGAACTGGGCTCGGCGCTACGGACCCGGCCACAGGCGGCTCTGCGCCCGACCCGGTTGTGGCGCGCCGGCGGCGGCGACCCTCCGCTTCCAGCCCACCCAACGAGAGGCTTGGCTCGTCGCGCTCGACGAGGCGCGCACCGAAGGCGACCTCTGCGCACGCCACGCGGCCGGGCTGATATTGCCGCGCGGTTGGCAACTGCACAACGACCTGGCGAGCGACCGCGACCCGAACGCGCCGGCTCCGCCCAGTCGCCGCGCCCGTAGCACGTCGATCGCCCGAACTCGTCGCCGGCGACCCGCGAACAGCGCGGTACCGCTGCCCGGACTCGGCGCGCTCGCCGACCCCGCACCGGGCCCGGCTCCGCTCGTAGCAGAAGTGACGCAGGAAACGAGCGAAACCCTCGCGGAGACACTCGACGCTCAGACCCCGTTGCTCCGACGCGCGTTCAACAACATCCGGCCCGAGGACAACAATTCGTAGTCGGCAGTTGGTGTCCGGGTACCGCGCGCGTCAGGCGCGTACCGGCGTGCGGACGTGCGCCGGGACGAGCGCGACGCAGAGCGCGATCGCGGCCAGCACCAGCAAGCCCGTTCGGAGCCCGAACAGACCCGAGAGCGTTCCTACGAGCGGCGGGCCCGCGACCATCCCGAGGTAGCCGCACGCGGTGACGCCGCCGATCGCGAGCGCGGGATGGCGGGCCTCGTTGTTGACGTCGGCGAGCAGCAGTGGCCACACGACCGAGATACCGACCGCGGCCGCCGCGAGCCCGGCGGCCGCGATGCCGGCCGCGCCACACAGCGCTTCGGTCGAGATCCCGACGGCCGCGAGGGTTCCCCCGATGACGACCGCGCGCCGCGTGCCCAACGCGCCCACCATCGGCCCGCCACCGAGGCGAGCGAACGTGGCCAGTCCTTCGCCGACGACGTAGGCGCTGACACCCGCGAGCACACCCAAGCCCAAGTGTCCGCGGAGGTAGAGGATGCCCCACGTCGCGATGCCACCCTCGACCATCGCCGCGGCGGCGAACACGAGCGCGAGGACGACCAGCCCTTCGTGTCGCAAGCCGGCCAGCGCGCGCCACATCGACGGATGATCGAAACGCTCCGGCTCCGGAAGGCGCTCCCGGCGCGTCACGATGCCGGTAACCACGCCGACGATCGCCACGCCGACCCAGACCACGCGCCACGAAGCACCCAACCGCAGCGCCACACCGGTCACCGCCGCACCGGCGACACAGCCACCGTTGAACAGGCCGTGAAAGCGGACGAGCCGGCCCGCGTCGTGCGCGAGTGCGTCGGCCGCGACGATGTTCATGACCACGTCGACGAGGCCGCCGGCGGCCATGGCCATTACGAGCGCGAGCACGAACAACGACAGGTGGGGCGCCGCCGCCTCCAGCCCGAGCAGGGCGCCCCAGACCACGAGCGCACACGTGAGAGACCGGCCCGCACCCCAGCGGTCGGTGATGGCACCGCCGATCGCCGCGACCGCGGTCGCGGCGATGATTCCCGCGGCGAGCAGTGCACCGAGACCAGTGTCGGTGAGGTGGAACGCGCGCTCGATGTCGACGGTCGCGACCGCCCAGGCGCCCGCGAAGAAGCCGAACACGACGAACGACGCGACGACCGGCCGCAGTGTTACGGGCACGGTGCAGTCTGGCATGCCGCTTCCGGCTGCTCCGGTGAGTATCGCGCCGCCGGGGGCCCTCGACGTGGCCGCCGATATCGCCGACCATGGTGGTTGGCGCAGCGCATCGAGAGCGGGAGAAACGGGGGTGAAGGTCGCAGTCGGTGACTGGTTCGCGCGCGAGCGGGTCGACGAGCTGATCTGGCGGCTCTGGGAACCCTTCGTCGACCGCTTCGCGCGTTGCAACATCTGGTTCGTGCGCGGTCGCGATCGCGCGCTGCTCGTCGACACGGGGCTCGGCGTCGCAAGCCTGCACGAGGCCGCGCGCGATCTCTTCGAGCAGCCGACGCTTGCACTCGCGACCCACTACCACTTCGACCACACCGGTTCCCTGCACGAGTTCACCGAGCGGCTGGCGCACAAGGCCGGCGTTCCGTACCTCGCGACACCGGGCGCGATCGGCGGCGCGCTGCGCCGTGACGCGTTCCCGCCCGCCGCCCTCGAGATGTACCTCGCGGCCGGCTACGAGGTGCCGGCCGATCTCCTCGACGCGTTGCCGGATACCGCGTTCGACCCGAGCGCGTACGAGGTGCAGAGCTGCACGCCGACGCGCGTCCTCGACGACGGCGACATCGTCGACCTCGGCGACCGCGCGTTCGAGGTCATGCATCTGCCCGGTCACTCGCCCGATTCGATCGGGTTGTACGACGCGGCGGCGGGAACGCTCTTCTCCGGCGACGCGGTCTACGACGGTCCGCTCCTCGACGGCAGCCGCGACTCGGACGTCGACGCCTACGTCGCGACCATGGAACGCCTGCGCGCGCTGCCGGTCGAGGTCGTGCACGGCGGCCATGAACCCAGCTTCGGTCGCGACCGCCTCGTCGAGCTGTGCGACGCGTACATCGCGGGCGTCAGGTCTCGTTAGGAGAGCGACAGGCGGCGAGGCTCCGAGGACGACCTGGTACCTTGCGCCGCGATGGTTCGCCAGGCGGTTTCCGACACGCGCGCGCGAATCGAACGCCTGCTCGTTGCGGAGCAGCGATACACCGGGTGGTGGGCGCTCATCTTCGTCGCCCTCGGAGCGCGCGTCGGTTGGGCCGCGTGGATTACACACGCCCATCCCTCGGCCGTCACGAACGGCGACACGTCCGGGTATGTGGGTCCCGCGCGCGCGCTCGTGCAGAGGCGACACTTCAGCCTCTCACCGGACGACGCCACGCCGATGTTCCTTCGCACGCCTGGTTACCCAGCTCTGCTCGCCGTGATCTTGTGGGTGACCGACAGCCAACAGTCCATCAGCCCGATACAAGCCGCGTTGAGCGTGCTTCCGGTGCTCGTCACGATCATCGTCGCACGAAGAGTGATCGGCCCGACCGCGGCGATGATGGCGGGCGCTGTTGTCGCGCTCGACCCGTTGCAGTTCGCGTCCTCGGGGACGATCCTCACCGAGAGTCTCGCGACGCTGACGCTCGTCGGCATCGTCGCCGTCGGCGTCTTCGTGTTCGCTCGGCGAAACGATGAGGTGCGACCGCGCGTCGTCGTCGCGCTCGGGACGGTGACAGCCGCGGCGATAATGGTGCGACCGACGATGTACTTCTTTCCCTTGGTCGGGCTGGTCTTTCTCGCGTTTCGGTTCCGGGACCGACCGATACGGCGGTTGTTCGCTCTCCTGCTGGCCTTCGCGATGCCGATCGTCGTCGTGGCCGGCGGCTGGCAAGTGCGGAACCACTACGCGGTGAACTCATGGCAGATCGCGGGAGCGGGAGCGGTCACGCTCTACTGTTACGACGCCGCGGCCGTCCAGGCACAGGTGAACAACCGCGGCATGGCGTCGGCGCGTCGTGAGTTGGGTTGCAACCCGACCGGATGGGACAATCTCGCGAAGGCGTGTCCTGCATGGTGGGGATGCGACGTGCCGCACCCGCTCGAGCGCGGCAAGAGCTTCGACAATATGAGCCGGCGCGGGTTGCACGTCCTTGTCCGAAATCCACTCCAGACCGCGCAGGTCGCGTTCAAGGGTCTGGTGCGGGAAACCCTCGGTCCGGGTACCGACACTGTACGCCGGTTCTTGAACGCTTCCTCGTCGCCGGCGCTCACGATTGCACTGTTCTCCTGGACCCTGTTGCTGTGGATGCTCGCGCTCGTCGGCGCCTTCGTCGCACTGCGGTCCCGTCTGCGCGCGTTCTGGGCGTTCGTCATAGGCATCGTCGTCTATGTCATGGTGGCCTCGGCCGGCGCGGAAGCGGATGCGCGCTTTCGAACTCCCATCGTGCCGTTGCTGGCGCTGCTCGCCGCGGTCGGCACACAGCACCTCGTTCGGCGCGTACGCGAGCAGCGTTTCGCCGGAGCGCTGTCGTCTCGCTAGTGGTAGCCCTGGCTGTCGAGATGCCGGCGGTAGGTCATCGGAAGGAGCTCGAGAAGCTGGCCGTCAGGATCGCGCACGAAGACGGCCGCGCCGATGTGCGACGACCCGACGACCTTCCCGCCGTATTCGGATATTCGCGCGCACACCTCGTCGATGTCGTCAACCGACAGTGAGAGGTGCGTGAGCCCGGGTTCGTTCATCGTCCGGGCCCGGAACGGCAGTGTCTGCCCGACCGCCGCGTAGTTCAGAAGCTCGAGCACGAGGCCGTCGCGCACCAGATACGCGGCCGTCATCGCGAGCGGCGGGGTGAGCGACATGAGCTGCGCGGAGCCTTCGTCGGGTGGATTGATCTCGCGCTCGAGGGTGAAGCCGAGCAGCTCGCAGTAGAACCGCTTGGACCGCGCGAGATCCGTTACGCATTGGCCGACGTGGTTGAAGGCGCTCACCCCTCCGATTCTTCCACGGGTTCGCACCGCAGATGCCGGTCGTCGCTCGTGAGGCAGCGGCCGGTCGCGAGGTCGAACTGCCAGTGATGCAGGCTGCACGTGAGCACGCCTTCGGCGATCTCGCCGAAGCGGGTCAGGTCGGCTTGCCGGTGCGGGCAGAAGCGCTCGATCCGCCACCCGTCGCGCTCGAAGAACTCGTTCGCCTGCTCGCGTCGCTCCCGGTAATGGCGCTCGACGTACGCGATCCGCTCGGGTGACAAAGCCTTGAAGAAGGTCATGACGAATTCGTTGAAGTTCGACGGATCGGGCCGGTGTCCGACGAAGCGGCACGACAGGAACAAGGAGTTCACCCAGTCCTCGACGTGGCGTTCGAGCAGGGCTTCGATCAGCCTTCGGTCGACGTCGGCCTTGTAGACGTAGGACTCCTCCGTTTCGCCTTTCCACGCCCGCACCTCGGAGTCGACGAAGTCGATGCACACGTCGATGCCCGGCTCACCGAGGTCGAGCACGACGTTGCCCGCGACGCCCGCGGACGTGATCGGCGCGCGGCGCAAGAGCGGCTCGAACCACTCGGCGAGCTCGGCGACGAGGTCACGCCGCCCGTGCGACCACGACGCGCGCTCACGAAGGAGCCACGCGGACCAGTCGCGCCCGTAATCCTCGAGGTACGCGCGTTTACCGACGAACGGGCGCCTGGTCTCCTCCTCGTCGCCCGGATGCGTCACCTTGCACTCGCCCGCCTCGAGATCGACAACCGACCCTGGTATCACGAGCTTGCCGCGATCGATCCCGGCCCCGCGCAGCGCTTCGAGGAACACCGTCTGGTCGGGGAAGATGTTCGCGGGATCGCGCTCCACGTCGTTCATCGCCACGAGATCGTCGTCGAGGAAGGCCGGCGGTCCGGCGCAAGGGAACACATGCGCGGCGTCGAACCACTCGACGTACTGACGGGCGCGCGCCATCTGGTTGACCCGCTTCTCGCGTGCGAGACGCGACTTGAGCTCAGGCGGGAAGTCGTACGCGATCGGATACCAGATCGCGCCCGAGAACTGGACGATCTGCGCGTCGAACGGACCGAGCGCGCGCACGACGTCGGGGTCGCCGGGCCGGGCATCGTTCTGGTTCAGCACGCGCGCGCTCGCGTCGTCGATCGCGATGAGCGAGTCGCCGAGCGGGCCGTCGGCCGGAGTCGTGAACGCGAGGATCGTCACGGTGAGTCCGTCGAGGTCGACCGGCTCACCATGACGCGTGCGCACGAAGTGCTCGAAGCCGATCGCCCGCAGCTCACGCTCGAGAAAGGGCACGTCGAACGCGGGCAGGAGCACCCGCGCGCGCTTGTCGACGTGGCGAGCGAGCCATTCCGGGTCGAAGTGGTCGCGGTGGAGATGGGAGATATAGAGGTAGTCGGGCGACGAGAACCCCGTCGGGTCGAGTCCGTCGTTGCGCGGGAACGGGAACCACGAGCCGAAGTACGCCGGCGTGAACCACGGATCGCACAACACCGACCCACCTCGGGTTTCCACGGAGAAACCGACATGACCGAGAAACGTCATTCGCATCGCGGCCATTCTTGCCAATCCCGGCGGCACGACCCGACCCACGGGTGGAAGGGCCGACGAGCAACGCGCGCTCGCGCTCTGTAAAGTGCGCACGATCGTCGAGGTCCGACCCCCACTCGGCCCTCGACCGGGGTCCCGTCGGTTCGCCGGCGGGACCCTTTGCCTCCCCCGACGGTGGCGCCTGGTCGGACCGCGCGGAAGCGTCGAGCTTCAGCCGGTCTCTTCCTCGCGCAGCGACGCCTGCAGGTCCTCGCGGGCGCGTGCGACCCGCGATCGAATCGTGCCGATCGGAACGCGACAGACCTCGGCCGCAGTTGCGTACGGCAATCCGACGATCTGCGTGAGCACGAAGGCCTCGCGCCGTTCGGGCGCGAGCGCATCGAGCAACAGCTCGAACGTGACGGTTTCCGACGCGACCGACGGACGGCGTTCGCGCCGCCAACGCGCCTCCAACGCGCGCCGCCGTTGCGCCCCGCGCACGGCATCGGCACAGACCCGCCGAGCGATCGCGAGCAGCCAGACCCGGCCGGAGGTCCGTCCCTCGAATCGCGGCAGCGCCCGCAGCGCCCGCGCGTAGGTCTCCTGGACGAGGTCGCCCACATCGTCACCGCGCCCGAGATAGGCGCAGTAACGCCACACGTGCCCCTGGGTGTCACGCACGAAGGCGGCGAGTGCAAGCCGATCGCCGGACGCGGCGGCGCGCACTATCCGCTCCCCGTCGTCCACGGGCGCCGAACCTACGACGTCCGGCGCCGCGGGAACCAGACGGGCCCCGGATACGACTCTTGCAACATGGAGTGTTCGAGAGCTCGTGAAGCGTTGTCGGCCGTCCTCGACGGCGAACCCGCGGCCGGCAGCGTCGCACTCAGCGCGCACGTGCGGACGTGCACGGCGTGCCGCCAATTCTTGGACGGCGCGCGTGCGCTCGACGCGCTCACGCATGCGGCTCCCACGGACGCGCCCGATCTGACCGCGCGCGTCCTGGAGGCCGCCCGGGCCGAGCGCCATCGGCCCGACCCGCTGACCTCGACCTTGCGCCTCGGGCTCGTCGTGGTCGGGATCGCGCAACTCGCGCTCGCAGTGCCCGGCCTCGTCTACGGCACTGATGAGGGCGCCCCCATACATATCGCGCACGAAGTGGGATCGTGGGACCTCGCCCTCGCGATTGCATTCGTGTTCGCCGCCTGGCGACCACTCCGAGCGGTGGGGCTGCTGCCGTTCGCGGCGGTCCTCTCGGGCGGGCTGATCCTGACCGCGATCATCGACCTCGCCCACGGACGCGCGGTCGCCCTGACCGAGACCACCCACCTTCTCGAGCTGGTGGGAACGGCACTCCTGTATCTGCTCATGGCTCCCCGTGGCCGCTGGGGCCGCCCGCGCCCGAGGCTGCGGGTCGTGTCGGCCGCGTCGTCGCGCGGCGTGGTGTAAGGAATCGGGAACTTTTCCGCCGGGTCGAGCGACCGGTGCACGACACGACACACTCGTCACGTTCATCACCACAGATCATCGAGGGGAAACTCGTGCGACGTTTCGCAATCGTCCTCGTAACGGCCGGTATCGCGCTCGCCGCCGCCGCGTCGCCGGCCTGGGCCCATGTCTCGATCGATCCCGAGTCGGCCCCGAAGGGCAGCGACGCGGTGCTGGCCTTCGGGGTCGCCAACGAGAAGGAGGACGCGAAGACCACCGCCGTCGTCGTGCAGTTCCCGCGCGACCACCCGATCGCCGAGGCACTCGTCGAAGCCATGCCCGGCTGGACCGCGGAAGCCACGCAGTTCAAGGTGACGACGCCCATCGAGACCGACAACGGGCCGGTGACGAGCGCGGTCGACAAGATCACGTGGACCGCCACGGGTAAAGGCATCGCGGTCGAGAACTTCGAGCAGTTCCGAGTCTCGGTCGGGCTGCCCAGTGACGCAGACTCGCTCGCGTTCCCGACGACCCAGACCTACAGTGACGGCTCGACCGTCAACTGGGTGCAATTGACGGTGCCCGGCGGACCGGAACCCGACGATCCCGCGCCGGTCTTGTCGCTCACCAGCGGGTCCGGCGACGGAGCAACGACGCCGACGACCGTGGCAACGAGCTCGGTGAAGCAGAGCGACGTCGACAACGCGAAGACGATCGCCATCATCGGCATCATCGTCGGCGCGATCGGGCTGCTCGCGGGCATCGGCGGACTCGTGAGCGGCCGGCGCAAGACGGCGTCATGACGCGCTCGGCACTACATTCGCTCGGTGCGCTGGCAGGTACACGGTGAACGGGTGTTGTACGACAGCGCTTGGGTCCGATTGTCGCTCGTCGACGTCGAGATCCCCGGCGGCGGGCGCTTCGAGCACCATGTCGTGCGCATGCCGAACAAGGCAGCCGGCGTCGTCGTGCACGATCGCGATCGCGGCCTGTTGCTTTTGTGGCGCCACCGCTTCATCACCGACTCGTGGGGTTGGGAGATCCCGGCCGGCGGGATGAACCCGGGCGAAACACCTGATCAGGCCGCGGCCCGCGAGACGCTCGAGGAGACCGGGTGGCGAGCCGGCAGGCTGCGGCCGCTCGTGCACTTCAGCCCGACGAACGGGATCAGCGATCAGGTCTTTCATACGTTCGTGGCCGACGGAGCGACGTACGTCGGCGAACCAACCGACGCCGGCGAGTCGGAGCGCATCGAATGGGTACCGATGGGTGAGGTGCGCAGGATCCTTCGCGACAACGAGATGCTCGACGGCATGTCCCTCACTGCCGTCGCGTACGCGCTCGCGTTCGGCGAGCTGGACTAGCCGACTGCGTGGGCCGCGAGCGTTCCGATCAACCGAAGAACGTCGAGGTCGACGGCAGAACGACGACGTCGGTTGCCACGAGGCGAACGGGCTTCGTCGAGGTGGTTTGCACGTGCGCGATGACCTTGGTGTCGGATGTGATGACGGTTCGCGTCGCGGCAGCCGCGTTGTCGACCGCGGCACCGACAACGCTGACTTTCGCCGCCAGCTGTCCCGTTTTCGTTCGCAGCCATACGAATCCGAAGCCGGCCTTGACGACTGGGAGACCGATTCGCGCCGTGAGTGGGAGCACGAGAACCTCCTCGGCGACACCCTGACTTCCGGGTTTCATGTGAAGGAGCGCACGAGTCCCCGGCTTGACGTCGCTTTCGACTCCCGCCGTGGCGTTCAGTACGCGCGTCGATCGCGTCGTCGTCAGATGACGTGATTGACCGTTCGGGACGCGAAGTGTGAGGGAGGTCGCGTCGACGGTCGTGACGACCCCGATGACCTGGATGCCGGCCGCCGCCTTCTCCTTGGCCCTGTCCACCTTCTTCTGCTCCGCGTTGGAGCGCGCCTGGTGGAAGTCGAGCGCGAAGATGGTCCCGGCAGCCGCGATCAAGAGCAGGACGACGACACCACCGATGACGGCGCGAGTCCGACGTCTGCTCCTCGCCACTACATCTCCCCCGGTGCCGCGCTCACCGCGAAACGTGCCGAGCTGTCTGCCCATGATACCGGCCGCATTCCGGGACCAGCGGTCGTGTCTGAAGCCCGCCGCTCAATCGAGCCGGTACGGCATCGACGTCACCGCGGTTCGCTCGCGGAAGAGCAGCCGTGCCTTGAGGATCAGCGCGCTCTGGTTGTGCAACAGGTGCTGCCACCAATGTTCGACGAACAATTCCGGGATCAGCACGGTGATGATCCCCTCATCCCAGCGGCGCTCGAGCTCGTCCAAGAAGCCCAGAGTCGCCTCGGTGAGCTCGAGGGCCGGTGAGATCACCGTCTCGAGCGGTACGCGAATCGCTTGCTCGGACCATCGCTTTTGCATCTTCTCGGCATCCTCGGGCCCCGCGACGACCGTCACCGCCAGCACGTGCTCCGGAGCGATCGACTCCGCGTAGGCGAGCGCCTCGTGCACGCCGGCATGTAGCTGGCCCACGAGCACCACGACCGTGTTCCGTCGCCTCGGCGGCCGATACTCCGCCGGAACCTCCAGGGCGGCTGCGACTTTCACGTAGTGGCGGTGGATGCTCTTGAACAACAAGACGATCAACGGGATCACCACGATCGGAACCCACGCGCCGCTCGTGAACTTCGTGGCCGCGACGATGAGCAGGACGACCAAGGTTGCGACGGCACCGATCGCGTTGAGCACGCTACTGCGTCGCCAACCTGGTTCCCGAAGTCGCAGATGGTGACGAACCATTCCCCATTGCGAAAGTGTGAACGACGTGAACACGCCTACCGCGTACAGCGGGATGAGTGCGTTGGTGAGCCCACCGAAGGCAACGAGGAGGCCCGCCGCGGCCGCCGCGAGCACGATGATTCCGTTCGAGAACACGAGCCGGTCGCCTCGCTGCGCGAGCTGGCGGGGCAGGTAGCCGTCCTTCGCGATGATCGACGACAAGCTCGGGAAGCCGTTGTACGCCGTGTTCGCGGCGAGGGTAAGGATCGCGGCGGTCGCGAATTGCAGCACGACGAAGAGCGCGCCATTGCCAAAGACCGCGAGGCCGAGTTGGGCCAACACCGTGCGATCGTGGCTCGGGTACGGCTGCAGGCGATGCGCGAGCACCGAGACGCTGAAGAAGAGGCCGCCGAGCAGCACCCCCATCCAAACGAGTGTCGTCGCCGCGTTCTTCGACTCGGGTCGCCGGAACGCCGGCACACCGTTCGAGATCGCCTCAACACCGGTGAGGGCGACCGCGCCGGACGAGAAACCCTTCAGGAGCAGGAAGAGTCCGAGGCTCCCACCCGTCTGGCGACTGCCGTCGAAGAGCTTCGGATCGAAGGGCACCGAGCTGATGTGACCGAAGTACGACCGAGTGAGCCCGTACACGACGAGGGCGCCGAACACACCCATGTATACGTACGTGGGAATTGCGAAGAGTCGACCGGACTCCTTGACCCCGCGCATGTTCATGAGCGTGATCAACAGGATCAGCACGACTCCCACGCCGACGCGCTGGTGCCGGAGCCCTTCGAACGCCGGGATCGAGATGATTGCCGCCACACCCGCCGAGATCGACACCGCGACCGTGAGCACGTAGTCGACCATGAGCGACGCGCCGGCGACCAGCGATGCGAGCTCCCCGATGTTCTCGCGACTGACGACATATGCACCACCGCCGTCCGGGTACGCGAAGATCACCTGCCGGTACGACACGACCACGATCGCGAGGAGCGCGGCGACGACCACGGCGATCGGTACCAGGCGACTCAGGCCCACTGCGAGACTCGACGCGCCGAGAGCGGTGACGAAGAGGATCTCCTCGGTCGCGTACGCGGTCGACGACAACGCATCGGACGAAAAGACCGCGAGCGCGATCGTCTTCGGTAACCGCTGTTCCTCCATCTGGGTCGTGGCCAAGGGCCGGCCCACAATGACTCGCTTGAAAAGATTCAGCATCCCCGACCACCCGGCCTCGTCGGCCACAGCTTGTCATTCGGACGCGGCGCCTGCCCAGATGCGCGCGTCGGGCGGTCACCCGCGCGTCGGAATCATTCGCGAGGAGGCGCCTCTTCGGCGACGCGGGCCAGTGCGTCGGGCGCGGCGACCGCGAACGCGCTCCCGAGCTGGTCCGCGAGCGCAACCGCCACGACGCGCTCCTCCAACGTCACGGCGACATCGGGATCACCGATCAGCACGAGCCGCGCCACCTCGCGGCCCCCTTCGAGGACGGGGAGTTGGACGCCGTACTCGGGCATGGCGAAGCCGCGCCCGTGCCAGCGGTGCTCGTCCGACTCGATCGTGCCGGCGCGCTCGAGTCTCGGCAAGGGCCACTGGAACGGTGCGAGCTCGAGCCAACAGTCGCGCAGCATCAACAGTGCGGTGAGCTCGGCTCGGACGGCACGCGCGACGTCGTCGAGGGGAGCGCCTGTCGCAACTCTTTCCGCGACGCGGTGCACGCGCGAGATCGCTTCCGCGGCGCGCTCTCTATCGCGACGGGATCGACGACCCTGGGCCGCGACCTCGCCCACGACCAAACCGACGGCCAGCAAGATGAGAACCGTCTCGATGTCGTCGGCGCTCTCGATCCGCATCGACACGAACGGCCGGGTCAAGAAGAAATCGAACGACAGTGTCGCAGTGACCGCGGCTACCGCGCCCGCGGTGCGACCTCCGAGGATCGCCGCGCACACGACCACGAAGACGAGAATCAACGCGAGATTCGCGTTGTCGATGTGGCTGCGCAACGGTGTGAGTGCGATCGCGATCGCGATCGATCCCAGCCCGCCGACCGCGACCCCGGCCAGCGTGTGCCCGTCGGACCCTTCGTCTCGCGTCATGACGTCCTCGTGGGTGGCGGCCCGGAGCACAATCATGCTTGCTGGGCGGAGTTCGGCGCCCGTCGCGCTCCACGTGGCCACCTTGGTGTCGAAGTCGCCGATGCCTTCCCATATGGAATACCTGCTGTACGTCCGCCACCGGGTCTCGAGCCGCGCCGACACCGATGGTGCAAACTCTTGTGATGGCCACGCGGTCCGTCGTGACGTTCTTGTTCACGGACATCGAGGACAGCACTCGGATGTGGGAGCGCGACCCTGACGCGATGGAAGCGGCGCTCGCGCGCCACGACGCGCTGATGCATCGCGCCATCGAAGGTTGCGGTGGTGTCGTCTTCAAGACCGTCGGCGACGCGTTCTGTGCGGTGTTCGAAGCGGCGTCCGATTGCGTACGCGCCGCGGCCGCGGCACAACTTGCGTTGCAAGAGGAACCATGGCCGCCATCCGCGACGATCCGGGTGCGGATGGCGATCCACACGGGTGAGTGCACACGACGGGACGATGATTTCTTCGGGCCGACCGTCAATCGCGTTGCAAGACTGATGGCAATTGGCCACGGTGGCCAGGTGCTCGTGTCGGCGTCGGCACGTCTCGCTCTCGGCGAGCACGTCCCGTCCGGCGTCTGGCTCCGCGACCTGGGTGAGCATCGGCTGAAGGATCTCGGGCGGCTCGAGCAGGTGTTCCAGGTATGTGGCGCCGGCCTCGAGGAGGTCACGCGTCCACTTCGATCGGTCGATCGCCCGCGCCACAACCTGCCCGCGCACCTGACGAGCTTCGTAGGCCGCGAGACCGAGGCGCGTGCAGTGCGCGCGCTGCTGGAGCGGCAACGGCTCGTCACCTTGACGGGCCCGGGCGGTTGCGGCAAGACGCGCCTCGCCTTGCGAGTGGCCGAGCATGCCGTCAGCGGCGCGGGCGACGGAGTCTGGTTCGTCGAGCTGGCCTCGGTGCGCGATCCCGAGCTGGTGGCGTCCACGGTCGCGACCGCGCTCGACGTGCGCACCGAAGGCGCTCGAGACGTGCCGGCCGAGTTGATCAACGCGCTGCGGGAGCGCGACATGGTGCTCGCGCTCGACAACTGCGAGCATCTGCTCGACGCATGCGCCGAGCTGGTGCACGGGCTGCTCCGTTCGTGCGCCGGGGTCACCGTCCTCGCAACGAGCCGTGAACCACTCGGCGTCGACGGCGAATCGGTGTACCGGCTCGGGTCGCTGAGCGTGCCCGACCCCGGCGCGTGCGATCCGGCGCGATTGATGGAGTCCGAATCCGTCCAACTCCTCGCGGAGCGCATTCGCGCGCAGCAGCCCGCATTCGTGGTCGACGCGATCAACGCGGAGGCCGTCGCCGACATCTGCCGGCGGCTCGATGGCATCCCGTTGGCGCTGGAGCTCGCCGCGGGGCGGGCAGGCGCGCTGACAATCGACGAGCTGAGGGACCGACTCGACGAGCGCTTCCGGCTGCTCACTCGCGGCGCTCGATCCGCGCTCCCGCGCCAGCAGACGCTCCGGGCGCTGATCGACTGGTCCTACGACCTCCTCTCGACGGCCGAGCAGCGAACGCTGGCGCGTTGCGCCGTGTTCGCAGGGAGCTTCGACATGGATGCGGCCGAGTCGGTTTGTGGTCGCGAGCCGATCGACGTGTCGGAGGTGATCGACCACGTCACGGCATTGACCACCAAGAGCCTCGTACAGAGCGACAATGCGTCTGGACGCACGCGGTATCGCCTGCTGGAGACGGTCCGCGATTACGCCGCCGACCAGCTCCTGCGCGCGGAGGAGCTCGAGACGACCCGCATGACGCACTGCGACCACTACGTCGACCTCTCGGAACGCACGGAAGCACACCTCTTCGGCCCGCGCAAGCGGGAGTGGTTCGAGCGGCTCACGGCAGACCTCGACAACTTTCGCGCCGCGCTGACATGGTCGAGCGAGCGACCGGAGCGTTGTGAACGCGGGCTACGACTGACCGGCGCGCTCGCTCAACTCTGGTTCGCGCGCGGGCTCTACCGCGAAGGGCTCGACCGGACTGCGGAGCTGCTGTCGATCGCCACCGCGTCGGATCCGGTGCGGGCGAAGGCGCTGTGGTCGGCGGGGCTACTGGCCACGGTGCTCGGCGAGGACGAGGCGGCACAGCCGCTGCTCCACGAAGCCGTCGACCTCGCCCGCCGTGCGTCCGATCGGAGCCTGATCGCGAGATCGCTGGTCGTGCTCGGGCTGCTTGCGTTCTTCCGCAACGAGCTGCCCTCCGCGCGGCGGCTGCTCGAGGAGAGCATCGTCGAGGCACGTGCGATCGACGACCGATGGTGTCTCGCCGACGCGTTGGGGACCCTCGGCTCGATCCTGCCGCTGGTCGGCGAGCTCGAGCTGGCGGAGAAGACCTCGGCCGAGGCATTGGCAATCGCCCGCGACGCGCAGGACGAACAAGGAATTCGCATGGCTCTGTTCGGGATCGCGCTGACCGCGAGCCGCCAGGACGACCTCGAGACGCTCCGCGACGCGGGAGAAGAAGGACTCGAGATCTGCAGGTCTATAGGTGACTCGTGGTTCATCTCCTACTTCCTGTGGCTGCTCTCAGTCGCCTCGGTGCAACTCGGAGATCTCCAGCACGCGCGCCGACAAGCCGACGAGAGTCTCGCTCTGGCCCGTCTGCTGGAGGGGCCATTGCTGATCGTGTGCGCGCTCGAGGCGGTCGCGACCGTGGAGCGGGCCGCGGGCGACCTGATATCCGCGTCATCCGCGCTCGAGGAGGCTCGCCGCGTTGCACGTGCAGGGGCCGTCCCCGGCGCGTATCGCTCCTCGGTCACAAGAACACTCGGAGAGCTTGCTGCCGACGCGGGTGACGTCGACGAGGCCACGACGCTTCTGACCGAGGCGGCCGACGTCGCACGCGCGGTCGGCGACAGCTGGGGCTTGGCACGCGCGGTCACGACCCTCGATGAGCTCCCTGCCCGCGAGGACTCCTAATCCGGAGTCGGTCAGACCGCGTCGCCCGGCATCGTGACGTATAGCCACGGGCGCGCGCGGCGTCGTCGGCGTCGCGTGGTGCGGGAGGTGTCGTGGCTTCGGCCGTGCCCGGCGAGGGCCCATATGGCGCCGCCGACCACGAGCGACCCGAGACCGACGAGCGCGCCACCGGAGTTGCTCCCGGTCAACGCGAGGGTGCGCGTCGAAGGGGACGGGTCGGGCGTT
>JBBQTI010000045.1:0-34417 GCA_038213435.1 Acidimicrobiia bacterium | reverse complement strand
TGCAATACTGCGCTCACCGGAAGTGCCTCCCGTTCCTGGACCGATGACGGCGTCGAACACCGCAATCGTCCCAAGACGAGAGGCACTTTCCGCGGATACGCGAACCTCAACCGATCAGACCATCGGTGGATCGAGGCTTAGCCCGCTGATTCACGTCGGTCGGCATCCGGTCGATCGGCTCGCGCAGTGGCTCGGCGTTACCGATTACGAAGTCACCGGCGCGCAAGCGGTCCCCACCGAAACGGTTGCAAGCGCGGCCACGATCACTCGCGCCCCTTGCGTCGGGGCGGCGATCACCCAAGTGCGAGTACACCCTGACGGCCGCGCCCTGTCGGTCCAGGCTCGGCACCGACCCTACGAAACCGTGGAGCGCGTCGAAGTCGAACAGACCGACGATGCGGTCGCGGTCACGGTCCTGGTTGGTACCGCGGATAATGACGTCCGCGGTCGATACGTATCGTTGGCGGTCGCGTTCACGTGGGTTGACACATTCCTCGACCGTCCAGTCGGCGACCGCCGGATCATCCGCAACGACCCCGAGTGACCGTTGGCGGAGGCACACCCTGGAGTATCCGCGCGCCGCTCATGCGCGCATGCCACTCTCTCGGGTGAAGCGGCTGGGGTAGGAAAGACCGATGGAGTCATGCGTAGATGTTCACAGAAGTCCGACCCGTACTCGACGGGGTTGACGTCACCGCTGCCGAAGCCTCGTTGATCGGAGACTGGCTCGGCCTCGCGGACTACCTCGCCGTTGCCGTCACGAGCGGAGATGAGAGCGTCGATGCCGCCCGAGCCGAGTTGGCGACGGCCGCGACGGGCGTCGTCGAACGTGAGGCACTCGAACGCGCCGCCGATATTGCGGCGGCCCAGCTCGGCGACGATGCGCTCATCACAACATTGTTGCGTTGGGCGACGACCGACGCCGCCCGTTCCGCCGAAGCGGCGTAGACCCGATGTCGGTTGCTTCCTCGCGAGTGCGTCGAAGCTCCGCGCCGGTCGTCGCCGCCGAGGTGCTCTTGCATCACGGCCTCAGCGACGAGGCCATCCTCAGCTACCTCGCCCGGAGCTGGCCGCTCGACGAAACCGACTGCCGGTATGCGCTCGACGCCGCCCACATCCTGTTGCGGCGAGAACGGGCAGGCGGCGCCGGAGCGGCCGACGGGTAGCAGCCAAGGCGCGGCGGTCGGATTCATTTGTCTGGGACTGGCGCGAACGATCGTGGTGCGCGATGGTGCAATGAGGCGGAGGTCAACCACACGCAATCGTGGGAGGCCACCATGGTGCAGTTCTTGTTCGGAGCCGGTCTCGGCATCATCGGAGCCGTCGTGCTCTTTCGGGCAAGGCCGTTCGCCTTCCGCCGCCGGTAGGGATCGACCGCGCTCCGGCATGGGGTGCTACCGGGACCGAGCGGCGTCCTGTGCCGGTGTATTGGCGCGGAGGAGCTCGATGGTTGCGCGGCCGTCGAGTGGTCGTCCGAGATGGAAGCCCTGGACGAGGTCGCATCCGTATCTGCCGAGCGCGTCGAGTTGCGCTTGCTTTTCGACTCCCTCGGCGATGGGTGTGAGGCCGAGCGTGTGCGCGAGCTGGATGATGGCTTGTGCGAGGGTTCTCTCCGGTCGGATGAGCATGTCATCTACGAAGGTGCGGTCGATCTTGAGGAAATCGATCGGGAAGCGCTGCAGATAGCTGAGGGACGAGTAGCCGGTACCGAAATCGTCCACGGCGAGGCGTACGCCCATGAGGTGAAGCTCCTGCAGCGTCGCGCCGGCGCGATCGGGGTCGGTCATCAGCGCACCCTCGGTGATTTCGAGAATCAAGGCGACGGGGCCGAGTCCGTTCCGTTCGAGGAGCGATGCGACGAGTGCCCCCAGGCTTGGGTTGTGGAGCTGCCGCGACGAGAGGTTGACCGCGATCGCGGGCGCGGCCGGCCCGAGCGCGGAAGTCCAGCGGCCGGCTTCCTCACAAGCAGATTCGAGGAGCTCGCGGCCGAGGTCTTCGATGAGGCCGTTTTGTTCCGCGAATGGGATGAACGCATTCGGGTAGAGCATGCCGTGCTCGGGGTGGTTCCACCGGGCCAGGGCTTCGACCGCCGGGATGCGACCCGATTGCAGTTCGTAGATCGGCTGGTAGTGCAACTCGAATTGTCCCCGGCGAATGGCGACGCGCATGCGCGCTTCGAGGTCGAGGCGATCCACGGCCGACGCATGCATCTCCGGCGAGAAGACGCGGCGGCAGTTCTTCCCGTGCGCTTTCGCCGCGTACATCGCGAGGTCAGCGTTGCGGAGCAGCTCGTCGGCGTTGGTTCCCTTCTCGCCGTACGCGATACCGACACTGGCAGTGATCGTCAGCTCCTTGGCCGCGATGACGATCGGTTGCCGAAGGACCTCGATGATCCGCTGTGCGATCTCGGAGGCCTCGTTGCGGTCGGTGAGATCGTCGAGCAGAACTGCGAACTCGTCACCGCCGAGTCGGGCGGCAGTGTCTTCGACGCGAAGCTGGCTGGTGAGACGCTCGCTCACGTGAACAAGGAGCTCGTCACCCGCCCAATGGCCCAGCGTGTCGTTGACGTTCTTGAAGTCGTCGAGATCGATGAACAACACCGCGAGCTGTCGTTCGCGTCGGTGCAGCCGGACGGCGGCGTGATCGATCCGATCCCGGAACAGGGCCTGGTTGGCAAGACCGGTGAGGGAATCATGCAGGGCCTGATGGGCGAGCTCCTCCTTGAGTTGCTCCTGCTCGGTGATGTCCCGGAAGCTCCACACCCGTCCGACCACGGTGTCGCCCATCCGCCGTGGGAGGGAGTCGCGTTCGAACACGCGGCCGTCTTTGAACTCGAGTACGTCATGGCTGTGCGCTTCCGGAGCGGCGTACAGTTCCTGGACCTTGGCCCGGAACGCGTCGGGATCGCAGAGTTGGTCGAGTACCCACGCCAACGCTTGGCTGTCGTCCCGTGACGCCAACAACTCGTCCGGAATCTGCCAGAGCTCTACGAACCGACGATTGAAACTCGCGATTTGGCCGGTGTGGTCGACGACGAGGATTCCGTCGGCGGTCGATTCGAGTGTCGTCGCCAGCAGCGAGTTCGTTTCGCGAAGTTGGTCTTCAGCTGCGACGCGATCGGAGATGTCGTGGCCGGTTGCGACGATGCCTTCCAGTGTCGGGTCGTCGAGCAGATTCGTGAATGTCAACGCGAACGGGACGACGCCCCCGCCGTCCCGACACAATCGCAGATCGACCGTTGTGGGATGTGCATCGGCCGAGCGCACCTCGCGCAGCGTCGTGACGAGTGCGGCACGGTCGCGGCCATCCACGATGCATGCGAGCGGTTGACCTTCCAACCACTCCTGATCGTGGCCCAGCAGCCGGGTCACGACCGCAGACGACGCCCGGACGGTGCCATCGCGGTTCAACAGCAACGTGACCGAGGCACCGTTTTGGATCAGCGCGCGGAATCGAGCGACTTCGTCACCCGCGACCTCCCAACGACGTCGCTCCGTAATGTCACGAACGCTGAGAAGAATGTCGTCACCGAGTGACGTGCCGAGAACCTCCACCAGACGCCAGCCGGCCGTGCCTCGGACGCGAACCTCCAGCAGCGTGCCCACCTCTTTGGCCTGCACGCTCGTGACGGCAAGCGCTGCAACCTGAGCATCGTCCGGGTGCACGAAGTCAAGAATGCTCCGACCAACAGCACTCGCAGGCGTGACGCCGAACAACTGCTCCGCCGCCCGATTCGCCCACCGCAAATCGCCGAACGAGCTGATCAACACGACCGCGTCGGGCAGCGCCGCCGCGAGACCCCCAGGGTCGCTCGCGGCGCGGCACGCGATACCCGGGTCCTCGGTCACCGTCCTAACATCGACCCCTCCTCAACCCCGATTGACACCCAACCCCGCTTCCGGGGTTAAAGCCGATCGAGACCTCTATCGTCGGGGTCTGCTCCGGCCGGAGGCCCTGTTCAGGCGTCGAGCAGCACGATCGTGCGCCCGATCGTCCGGCGGTCCGCCATGGCTTCGATCGCCACCGGGATGTCTTCGAAGCCGATCGTCTGGCCGACCACTGGGGTGATCTTGTGCTCGAGCGCCAGTTGGACGATCTCGCGCATGATCTCTTCTCCGAGCGCGGCACTCGCGAGGTTCCATCCCATCGCGGTCTTCAGCATCTCCGACATCTCGGGCTGCTGGTACGCGAGCAGCACTCCGCACAACTTGAAGTTCCCGAGCGCGACGCGGCGCGGGACAATGAAGGGCTCGTCGGCGACGACCTTGTTGGAGGCGAAGCCCATCATCAGGTAACGGCCGTTGTAGGCGGTGCACTGCATCGATTTCTCCATCACCGCCTCGCCGACGTTGTCGAACACGACCTCCACGCCCCGGTTCGCGGTCTCGGCGAGCACGACCTGCGCGAAATCGGCGTCGTTGTAGTTGATCGCGACGTCGGCGCCGAGGTCTCGACAGAGTTGGACCTTCTCGTCGGTCCCCGCGGTCGCGAAGACCCGCGCCCCGACGTGCTTCGCGAGCTGGATCGCGGCTGATCCCGATCCACCCGCGGCCGCGTGGATGAGCACGCTCTCGCCGGCTTGGAGCCCGGCGCGATCGTAGAGCCCGAGCCAGGCGAGATGAAAGGGGAAGTAGAGCGCGGCGGCGCCGGGAAGTGGGATGGACTCCGGCATGTCGAACGCCGAAACGACCGGACAGATCGCGAACTCGGCGAAGCCTCCGTTGGCGCGTTTCGGCATCGCGACGACGCGGCGGCCCTGCCACTCGTCGGTTCCCTCACCGCACGCGTCGACGATCCCCATCACCTCCATGCCCGGGCTGTACGGCAACTCGGGACGGACCATCATGTTGCCGCCGGTGATGCGTTCGAGATCGTTGAGGTTGAACGGGATGGCTTGCACGCGCACGCGCAGCTCACCGGCCTCAGGTGCCGGGATGGGAACGAGGTCGAGCCTCAGGACCTCGGTCGGGCGGCCGTATTCGTGCGTCCGCCATGCTCGCATCGTACGATCCGCGTTCTGCATCTACCGGTGCGCCAACGGCATTCCGGAAATCCTACGATCTGAGACACGCGGGTAACACGTGGTCGTCCGTCGCTACTCCGCTGACAATGCCTCGGCGGGCCATGTGCGCGCGGCCCTACGTGCGGGCCAGAACCCGACGGCGTTCACGAGCGCGATCACACACGGGACGGTGAGCGCCAACGCGAAGACCGGGAAGACGGCAACCGGCGATATTCCGAGGCTGTCGGCGACACCGCGCCAGACGACGTTCCCCACCAAGACGCCGACGGGAATGCCGACCACGATGCCCGCGGTGGCCAACGTCGTCGCCTGCCACGCGAGCGTCGCCCGCACCTGGGCGCGCTCGAAGCCGAGGGTCTTCAGCAATGCGAGCTCGGAACGACGACGGTGCGCCGTCGTCACCAATACATGCCCCACCGCGACCAGCGCGAGCACCGCGATCAGAACGGCCAGCATGGGCGGAAACCAGCCGATCTCACGGAGACGGTCGACCTCAGGCGGCCGGGTAGGACCGGAGGCACCCTGCTCGGAGACGAACGCGTTCTGTTCAGGTGGCGCGCGGAACTGTGAGATCGCATCGATACGGCGAACGACCGCGGCGCGGTCGATGCCGGCTTCGAAATCCCCGATGAGGTACCGCGAGTGGCCCTCGCGATCGGCGAGGGGCGCGAAACCTTCGCCGGTGAACGCGGCGCCGTCCGAGAGCGGCTGGATCTCGCCGTCTACCAGCTGCGGAAGGACGACCTGGCCGACGACCCGATAGTCGTCCGTGGCCTTGGCACCGCGCACCTGGACGGTATCGCCGATCTTCTTCCCCAGCGCGCGCAGCGTCGCCGCGCCGAGGGCGACCTCCGCCCGTCCGCTCGGCGCGCGCCCGGTCACGATCTCGGGTTCGATCGAGCCGTGAATCGGCGTGAAGCCCCATCCCGTCGTGGGCCGACCATTGATGGGTATGCCGGTTTGGAAACACACCGCGGCGACCGCGGAGACGCCCGGGACCTCTGAAAGTCGGTAGTCGGCCGCGCCGCAATCGGAGGTGAACGAGTTGTCGGGCGCCTTGAAATCCCACGTCCAGCCGTAGAGCCGTGGGCTCGAATCGAGATGGCCGAGACTCGATGCGAACACGAGCACCGCCGTCAGCCCGACCACACCGAACACCGCGCCGAAGAACGCCGAGCGGACCGGCACCGCAGACGCGCCGCGTCCCGGTTCGAATGCCATGCGGAGGCCGTTGGTGGCCGACGGGCGCAGCCCGATCTTCGCCGCCATCTCCGCAATCGTCAGGTGCGGGCGACGAGCGCGGGACGCGACCGACGCAGATGCGCGTGAGACCCGGGTCGCGGCCAGAAGTCCGATCAGCCCGACGAACACCACGATGCCGACGAGGCCGGCCCCGAGTACGAGCCAGTCGAGCCGCACACCGGGCGAGGGTTCCGCGCGGCGGGCGATACCGATCGGGAATATTGGTGACGCCGCGACCGCGATGATCATCGCTACGACCGCACCTCCGGCGATGACGAGCAGCACACGAAACCCGATAGTCGCAATTCGCTGTCTGCGTGTCAGACCGAGGGCTGTCAACGTCGGTTGGTCGATTTGCGCTTGCGAGACGTCGCGCGAGAGCACGATCGCGATCGCGAAGGCGCCCGCGATGCCGGCGACTCCCGCGAAGATCCATAGCGAGAGCGTCAATGCGTTGATCGCATCCGCGGCACCGTGCGATTCGGCGGAGACGTCCCGCACCTGCAATCCGGATTGCGGTCCGAATACGTCGCGCGCCGCCGCGGTCAGCCGAGGGACGTCGGCGGCGCCGTGGCGGGTGCGTACTCGCAACACGGTCGTGAACAGCGCGATGCGTCCTCGGTACGTCTGATCGAACGCGGGCGTCTCGATGACGACGCCGCCGGCAGCCGCGAGATCTCCGAGGTCGAGCGGTCGCCGGTAGATGCCGACGATCCCGAGCCGCAGGTGCGCGCCGGCGGGGGCACCGGAATTCTTGCCCTGATAGATCAGCTCGATCTGTGCCGGCGTGATCGAGTCGGCGTCGAGATGATCTCCGACGCCGAGATGCTGCTGAGCTGCAAGTCCCTCGCCGATCATGATCTCGTCGGGCGCGCCCGGATTGGCGAATCGGCCCGCGACGAGGCGCGCGCGGTCCACCGACGTGCCGAGCCGGCCGTCGACCGTGGCGGCGTTCTTCAGGTTCGGCCGGCCGCGCGGTACGAGGGCATACGCATGCAGAACCGCGAAGCCCGCGACCTCGGGCACGTGACCGAAGGCGGCTAACTGCGCGGGCGTTGGCTCGTTTACGTCGATTTCCGCGTCGGACGATCGGCTGTACGCGACGAAGCGCTGGAGCGAGGTCGCGCTGCGATGGGCGCCGGCCGCCGAGGCAAGGACGACCGCACCGACCATGCCGACCAACATCGTCATGAGTAGTGCGCTCCGCCAGCGGCGCCGGAGCTCGGACCGGGCGAGCACGAGGACGGCGGTCACGTCGCAACAATGACCTGCGCGGGGACGCGACAACAAGGTGGAAGGGACCCCGAGCAAAGGGGTGTCAGCACCCCTACAGCATGTCGTCGAGGAAGGTGAGATCGAGCTGATACGCGAGCGCGCAGGTGGCGGCGTCCGACGTTGGGACGTCCGACGCCGGATAGTCGGCGAACAGTCAGCGTCACACGGACCGCGACGACACCGCCGGTAACGTTGCTTCCGATGGCGCTACGGGTCGTGGTCGCAGAGGACAACCTGCTCGTCCGCGAAGGTGTCATCAACCTGCTCGACCACCAAGAGGGACTCGAGGTCGCCGGTTCCTGCGGAACCTACGACGAGCTCATCGCGCTCGTCGATCGGGAGTTGCCGGATGTCGTTCTCACCGACATCCGTATGCCACCGACCGGTACCGATGAGGGAATACGAGCCGCGCTCGGGTTGCGCGACTCGCACCCCGAGGTGGGCGTCGTCGTGTTGTCGCAGTTCGTCGATCCTGCATACGCGCTCGCGCTGCTCGAGCGCGGTTCGGAGGGCCGCGCCTACCTCCTGAAGGAGCGGGTCTCCGACGGCGCCCAGATCGTGCACGCGATCGAGGAGGTGGCGCGCGGCGGAAGCGTGATCGACCCCATGGTCGTGGAAGCGCTTGTGGCGCAAAGAAGGGCTCGGGCGTCGTCCGGCCTCGAGCGGCTCACGCCACGCGAGCGCGAGGTGCTCGAGCAGATGGCGCAGGGACGTAACAACGCCGGCATTGCTCAAGCCTTGTACCTCTCCGAGCGCGCGATCGAGAAGCACATCAATTCCCTGTTCTCGAAGCTCGGCTTGTCGAGCGAGCCCGACGTGCACCGGCGCGTCAAGGCCGTGTTGCTCTTCCTCAACGAGACCGGCCCCGGCAGCCCTCCACGCTGATGGGGGGCTGGCACCCTTGGCCGGGGGCGGAAGGTGTCGCACGATGGATCCGATGGATGTGACCGAGGATTCGACCCGGACGGTACGAGTGTTGATCGTCGACGATCAGTTGCCGTTCCGCGCCGTGGCGCGCACGGTGATCGGCATGACAGCAGGGTTCGAGGTTGCGGCCGAAGCCGAAACGGGGGAGGCGGCTCTGGTCGCCGTCGACGACGATCCGCCCGACCTCGTGCTGATGGACATCAACCTGCCGGGCATCAACGGCATCGAGGCGACCCGGCGGATCCGGGCGGAGCATCCGGAGGTGGAGGTCATCTTGCTCTCGACCTACTCCGAAGCCGATCTGCCGGCCGACGCGCGGGAGGTCGGCGCGCTCGCGTACGTCCACAAGGAAGATTTCGGTCCTGCCCTCGTACGTGAGTTGTGGGATCGCGAGCACCGCTGACCATCCGGTCCGCGATCGGTCAGGACGTCACTCCGGCGTCGACCCGAGGGGAATCTCGCCCCTGATAATTGTGCCGCGGCCCGGCGAGCTCTCGACGCACAGTGTTCCGCCGATCGCGCCGAGCCGGTCGGCCATGTTGACGAAGCCGTGCCCGCGGATCGTGTTACTCCCGGTGTCGAAGCCGGCGCCGTCGTCGACAACGGCGAAGCGCAGTACCTGATCGTCTGCCTCGACCGACACGTTGATCCGCGCGCTTTCGCCCGCGTGCTTCCCGGCGTTTTGCAGCGCTTCGAGACAGCAGAAGTAGATGGCGGCCTCGGCGTTGGGTGGGAATCGACCGACATCGGCGTCGATCTCGGTTGGGAGCACACACCGGTTCGCCGCGGCTCGCAGCGCCTCGGGGAGGCCGCGGTCCATCAACAGGGGTGGATAGATGCCGTGCGCGAGCTCACGCAACTCGGTGAGCGTGGTCTGCGCGTCGGACCTCAGCTCCTCGAGCAACGTCGCAACCGCGGCCGGATCGGCTTCCACGAGCTGGCGGGCGAGACCGAGCTTCACTGCGAGGGCAACGAGGTGTTGTTGCGCGCCATCGTGCAGGTTCCGCTCGATCTGGCGTCGCGACTGGTCGGCCGTTTCGACGATGCGCGCGCGAGACGCGCGCAGCTCCTCGTTGGCGAAGCGCAGGTCGACGAGCGACGCTTGCAGCGCGGTGTCGAGCGCGGAATTGTGCAGCGCCAGCGCGACTTGTCGCGCCAGTTCGGTGAGCACACGTTCTTCCTCGTCGTTGAACGGAGGCTGCTGCGCCGTGCGGGCGCAGAGAACGACTCCGAGGAGCGCGCCGGAGTGGACGAGCGGCGCGACGCGTAGCACCCGGTTTCGGTGTTGCTCGACGAGGGCCGGGAGCCACACCTGCATCCACGCGTTTCCCTGCGCGTGCGCGCGGGCAATCACCTCGCTCTCCTTCTCGGCGAGCCTGATCGTCTCCGGCTCGCGGTAGGGAACTGCAGCGGCGCGCTCGAGCACACCGTCGGTGCCCGTCCACACTTCGGCCGCGATCAGGTTCATGCTCAGCTTGAGTGATTCCGCGAGCTGCAAGAGCAGCTCGTCGAGGGGGATCGCGCGTGACATACGCGCGCCGAACGTCTGCAACGGCTCGTCCGGGGCCCGCCGGTCGCCGTACACGCGGCGGTTCGCGAGCTCTTCGAGTCGATTGCGCGCCGGGATGAAGCACACTGCGGCAACGGCGGCCGCGACGAGCGACAATCCGAGCATCCGGCGCGACGCTGCGGTGGGAGTCTCCCCGAACCCGAGCACGACGACGACGTAGACGACGCCGACGAGTACGACGAGCCCGCCGGTCTCGATCGTGCGTACCAGCAGGCGGTCGACGCGGAGCACAGTGGCGTCGAACGACGCGAGCGCGACGGCGAACGGTACGAACAACGTGCCGGCGGCGATCGGCACGCCGAGCGCGTCGGGCCAGCCGACCAACGTGTGCATGAGGCCGACCACACACGCGACTCCGGTTGCGACGACGACACCCCAGCCCGCCCACTGAAGTCGCGCGCGATCGATTGCCGACGCGTCGCGGCATCGCAGGGCGAAGGCGCCCAGCGCGATCGCGCCCAGCAGGAGCGACTCGGCGACGACGAGCCCGATCTGGAGGTCTTCGTTCAGTGCAATCGCCACTACGAAGGGTGCGCCCGCCACTGCGACGGCGACGAGGAACCGGCGCGTCGCCCGGAACCGACGCCCGGTGATTGCTCCCGTCGGCAGCGTGGCCGCGAGCGCGGCGAGGGCACAAGGAACGACGCCGAGGAGGCGATCGCTCGCCAGTGCCGCTGTGCCCGCCAGCGTTGCGAACGCGAGCCAGACGGGAAGCGATTCGGTCTTGCGGCGGAATGCGATCACGAGCGTCGCCGAGGCCCACGCGCCCACGAGCACAACCGCGGCATATGCCGGCGCATCACCACGTGAGCGCGCGCCCGCGATGCCTACGACGAGGGCCGCCAACGCAAGGACAGCGGCGATCGCGCTGGTCGCCGACAACGGCGCGCGCGGGGTGACACCCGAAGCGTCGCGCTCGTCGACAGTATGCGTGATGGCGGACATCTGTTGCTCGGGGTCCTGCACTCAGACCGTGACGGGCGCGGCATCATCGGAACGGTCGACGCCGTCCGACTCGATACGGCCGTCGCGCATGCGGACGATCCGGTCGCCCGCCGACGCGACCTCGTCGTTGTGCGTCACCATCAAGATGGTCTGGCCGTCGGCGTGCAGCCGCTTGAACAGCTCGAGCACTTCGTGCCCGCCGGCGGTGTCGAGCGCGCCGGTGGGTTCGTCGGCGAGCAACATCGTCGGCTCGTTCGCCAGCGCGCGTGCGATCGCAAGTCGTTGGCGCTGCCCTCCCGAGAGCACGCCGGGGAGTTGTCGGGCCTTGTCGGCGAGCCCGAGCAGGTCGAGCATGTCGCGGGCACGGGTTTCGGCCGGGCGGCGCTTCGTGCCCGCGATGACCGCGGGCAGCACCACGTTCTCGAGCACAGTCATGCCTTCGAGCAGGTTGAAGAACTGGAACACGATGCCGATGTGCCGGCGCCGCATGCGCGCGAGCTCGTCCTCGTTGCGTCCGGTCACGGTCTCGCCCGCGATCGTGATCTCGCCTTCGTCGGCAACGTCGAGGCCGGCGACGAGGTTGAGCAGCGTCGACTTCCCGCAGCCCGACGGGCCCATGATCGCGACGAACTCACCGGCCGCGACGTCGAGGTCGACTCCACGCAACGCACGGACAGGCGCGAGGTCGGCCTCGAACGTCTTGCGTACGGCCCGCGCGGTGCACACGTCATCCATCGGATTGCCTTTCCTGTCGTATCCGCAGACGGTACGCGTCTACCGGTGTCTCCCGGCCCTTCACGATGTGTTCGCCCATCGGCTCGAGGTCGAGCGGTTCGGAGATCGCCTCTGCCGTCGGCCCGCTCAAGACGGTGGTGCCGGCCGGTCGCGCGAGGTCTTGCAATCGTTGCGCGAGATTCACGGTGTCGCCGACGAGCGTGTACTCCATGCGCGCCGCGGAACCCAACAGCGCGGCCGCGACCTCGCCGGTCGACAGACCGATGCCGAGCCCGAACTCCGGGAGGCCTTCGGCACGCCAGCGTTCGTTGACCACGCGTTGGCGTTCGTGCATTCCGATCGCCGCCGCCAACGCCCGGTCGGCATGGTCGGTTTGCGGGAACGGTGCCCCGAAGACTGCCATCACGGCATCGCCCACGTACTGCATCACGGTGCCAAGCTCCGCGAGGATCGCCACGTTCATCTCGGCGCGGTGTGTATTGAGCATGCCTGCGAGCGGTGTCGGTTCCACGCGTTCGGCGATGCCCGAGTACCCGCGGACGTCGGACATGAGGACCGTGACGGTCAGCCGCTCGGTCTCACCGATCGCGCGGCCTTCGTCGCGGAGCTTCTCGGCCAATCCGCCGGGCAGCATGCGTCGCAACGTCTCGCCTTGCTCTTCCCGGTCGACGATCGCCTTCTGCAGCAGGCGAAGGCGCCGCAACGCGCTCTCGCGTCCGGCGCTCGCCTCCTTCGCGAGTTTCAAGAACAGTTCTTCGGCCGCGTCGTTGGCGGCCTCGGGCGTGATGTTCAACGCGGTCGCGATGGCTTTGACGGGCCGGCCTTCGGCGATCCATTGCAGCAATTGCTCCTCGCCCGCGTCGAGCTCGCCTTCCGTGCGGGCCGGATTGACGAGCGCGGCGACGATGGCGGGGTCGAGCATGCTGCCGCCGGTCGCGACCTCGCGCACGGCGCGCACGAGCTGGTCGCCGTCGCCGACCCGGTCTTTCAACAGATAGGCGTAGCCGGCGGCTCCGTCCGCGAGCAGCGCGATCGCGTACTCGGGCTCGTCGTACTGCGATAGCACCACCACGCCCGTCCCCGGAGTGCGCATGCGCACGAGCTTGGCGGCCTCGATGCCCTCGTTCTGGAAGTTCGGCGGCATCCGGATGTCGGTGACGACGACGTTCGGCTGGGTCGCGGCCGCGCCCGCGACCAGCCCGTCGAAGTCTTCGGCGACGCCGACGACCTCGAGGTCGGGCTGCATGGCCAGCAGTGCCCGAACGCCCTCTCGCACCAGGAGGGAGTCGTCGGCGAGGAACACGGTGATCACACGGTGAATTGGAATGGGTCGGAGGGCCGACGCACAAGGCGGGGGGCACCCCGCGCCTGGGGTGCTACCACCACTCTCGCGATACCGGCCTTCCGGCTGTGCAGCCACGATCGCTCGCCGTACCGTACGACGCGTCAGTTCGAACCGAGGTAGTTCGAACGGGGGTCGAACGTGCGCATCTTCGAGTCGGGCGTCACGCACTCCGACGCGCCGCCGCCCGACGTCTTGTACGACCTCGAAGAAATGGCGCGCGACGATCAATTCCGGTTCGCGAATCGGCTCCAGGCCTGGATCGAGGTGGCCGACGGAACGATCCGCGACCCGGTTACGTCGACGGCAGCGTCATGGGCGCGACGACGGTGCGCCTCGGCAGGATCGACCTCGCTCGCTTTGCCGCGATCGAGTTCCCGGAGCTGCGCCGTGCAGACGCTCCGCGGCCATATCGCGCTCCCGGCGCGCCACGCGGGGTCAACCGTCCGCCGTTCGTGAAGTTCGAGGCGCCGACCGTGTGGACGACACTCGCGCTCACGTCGCGCTCGAGCCGGGCACGCATCAGTTCGGAGCGTTCGAGGTGCTGGCCCGCGACGTCGTCCACAAAGGTGGGCGCACCTTCGGATACCGAGTGCGCGTCGGCGAGTCGACGTTCGCGTACGTCCCCGACGCGCTCGACGCGCTCGACGCGAACGACGATGCGATCCTCGAGCTCGCCGCTGATGCCGATGTCCTCATTCGCGGTGCACCGTTCGTGAGCGACGAATCCGAACGCGCCGCGGCGTTCGGTCACGGAACCGCCGAGGTCGCGGCCGCGATCGCGCGACGCGCACGGGTGCGCCAACTCGTGCTCACGCATCATGCGCCTACTCGCACCGACACGGCGGTCCACGACATCGCGGTGCGGGTCGGCGCGACGGCGGCAACGGAGGCCATGACGCTCGTGTTTTGACTCCGGAGGCGCCGACCTCAGCTGTCGGCGAGCCCCCGCTTCGTCGCTTGTCCGGCGAGCTCGGCGCGCGTCGAAACGCCGAGCTTGGCGAACACGTGGCCGAGGTGCACCTTGACCGTGCCGCGGGCGATGAACATCCGCTCGGCGATCTGCGGGTTGGTGAGCCCGGTCGCAACCAGCGCGACGATCCGTAGCTCGGTCGGAGTGAGGCTGGCCCAGCCCACCGTCGGACGCTTGCGTTCGCCGCGTGCGCGAGAGATGTACTCGATCATCTCGCTGAGCGGCAGGTTCGCCGCTTCGTCCCAGTGCTGTTGGAATGTCTCGTCGCCGAGCACTCCTCGTGCCCGCTCGACGTGAAGTGCGCGCGGCGCCGCTTCGACAGGTCGAGTCGCGAGCCCGATGGCCGACCGCAGTGCATCGGCGTTCGCGAAGCAGCGCACCGCCTCGGTCGTACTCTCGGCGTCGAGCGCGAGCGCGCCGAGCGCGTCCAGCGTCGCCGCGATCCCCGGCCTCAGGCCGTGTCGTACTTGGCGGCCGAGCGCAGCGTGCAACAGGTCTTCGGCGCGTGCCGGCTCACCGCGCACATAGGCGATGAGCCCGAGCTCGTACTCGGTCTGCGCGAGGAGCCACTCGTTGCCGCTGGGCGCGGCGAGCACCGTCGCCTCGTCCAGCGCGGCCTGCGCGGCATCGAGCTCGTTCCCGATCCGCTTCGCGGCGCCGAGCGCGCGGAGGAGCTGCGCGGACCAGAGCGGCGATCCGTGGCCGCGCGTCGATTCGATCACCGGTTCGAGCACCGCGCATGCCGTCGTAACATCGCCGGTCGCCAACGCGACATCGGCGAGACTCGCGACCGCGTCGGGAACCGCGAGGCCGCTACCCGACGCGCTGGCTCGCGCGATGAGCGCATCGAGGCCGGCCGCGGCGAGGGCGCGGTCACCGATTGCTGCCCGCGCATCGAGTGACCAGGCTTCGGTAAAGCCTCCGGTCGATGGGTCTCCGACGACCCCGCACAAGTGCGCCGACCGATCGAACGCGGCTTGCGCGGTTGCATACTCCCCGCGATGAGCCGCGAAGTAGCCGACCATTCCGTAGTACCACGCGAGAAAGAACTCACTCCCGAGCTCCTCGGCGACGCGTCGCAGCTCTTCGAGCGCGCGCGCGCCGCCTGCTCCGTCGTGCTCGACGTAGTACGCGACCGTCATCATCTTCCAACCGTCGGCGACGGCCCAGTCATCACCGATCACCCGACCGAGCTCGATGCTGCGCGCCAGACTGACCCGTGCCGCCACGGGATCGAACAGCGCCTCGCCGAGGCCGAGCGAGTTCAACGCGCGCGCGGCTGCCCAATCGTCGCCGACCGCCTCGGCCATCGCCAACGCCTGCGGCGCCCGCACCAGCATCGTCTCGAAGTCGTCTCCGTAGAGCGCGACATGCGCCGCGCCCCAAAGGGCACGCGCGCGCTCGGTACTGGGCGGCATGTCGTCGCCGTCGCGGAGCACGCGGGCGAACCAGCGTCCGCCTTTGCCGAGGTGGCCGCGCAGTTCCCAGAACAACGTCAGCGCAGTCGTGAATCGCAACATCTCGTCGGTCGCGTCCGCGGCGTCGCCCCACTCCAACGCGGTGTCGAGATTGTCGTGGTCGGTCTCGAGCCGCGCGAGGTGCACCGGTCCGTGGGCCATGAGGAGCCGCGGCGCCAACTGCTCGGCGAGGGCGAGAAAGTACGCGAAGTGTCGTTCGCGAACCGCGTCCGCCTCGCCCGACTCGACGAGCCGGGACTGGAGGAATTGGCGCACCGATTCGAGCATCCGGTAGCGGACGTCGGAGCCGTCATGGTCGACGTGAATCAACGACTTGTCGACCAGCCGCCCCAGCTCGTCGAGCACCCCGAACCGGTCGTTCTCGTCATCGGGGCCGACGGCCTCCGCCGCGTCCAGCGTGAACCCGTGCAGGACCGAGAGCCGGCGCGCGAGCGCACGCTCGTTGTCGTCGAGCAGGTCGTAGCTCACGCGATGGACGCTTCGAGCGTCTGTTGACGCGGCATGGCGGTGCGGCTGCCGCCGGTGAGCAAGCGAAAGCGGTCGTCGAGCGCGGCGGCAACGCGCGTCGGATGCATCATGCGCACCCCGGCTCCGGCGAGCTCGAGCGCGAGCGGGATCCCGTCGAGACGCTCCGCGATCTGTCCGATCGCCGTAAACGCCTCCGCGTCCGGCACGAAACCGGGCCGCGCCTGTTGCGCTCGTTCCACGAACAACGCGACCGCGGTCGGCGTCTCGAGCGACGGCACCCGCCACGCGATCTCGCCCGCGACACCGAGCGGCTCGCGGCTCGTCGCCAACACGCGAAGGCGCGGGCAGGCGTGGAGCAGCGACTCGATCATCCGGGCCGCCGCGTCGAGCACTTGCTCGCAGTTGTCGACGACGAGCAATGCGTCGAGATCGCGCAACTGCTCGGTCAGCGTGTCGATGAGCGGACGACCGAACTCCTCACGTAAGCCGAAAACTCCGGCGACGGTCTCGGCGATGTCGCGGCCGTGGCCGACCGCGGCAAGCTCTGCGCACCACACGCCGTCGGGTCGAACGTCGAGCTCGTCAGCCGCCGCGTGCAACGCGAGCCGGGTCTTGCCGCAGCCGCCCGTGCCGGTGAGTGTCACCAAGCGGTGCTCTCGGACGGCCTGTCGCACCGAGGCGATCTCGGCCTCTCGGCCGATGAAGCTCGAAACCTGAGCGGGCAGGTTCGTCGGCATCGCCCCGAGCGACCGCAACGGCGGGAACTCGTGAGGAAGGTCAGGATGCACCAACTGCCAGATCCGCTCGGCCCGCCCCAAGTCCTTCAATCGATGCAGCCCCAGATCGCGCAGCTCGGCGTCGGCGGGAAGCGCGTCGACGACGAGATCGCGTGTCGCGTCTGACATCAGCGTCTGGCCGCCATGACCGATGGTGCGCATCCGGGCGCACCGGATGATGGTCGGCCCGAAGTAGTTCCCGGCATCGCGCAGGCGAATCTCTCCGGTGTGGAGCGCCATGCGGACGCGCACCTCGCCACCCGCGGGCCAGAGCTCCTGCGCGAATGCGCGTTGCACGTCGAGTGCCGCGGCGACCGCGTCGGACGCCCGCGAGAAGGCCGCCACCACACTGTCGCCCTCACCCTGTTCCACCGGCCTGGCCCCGCCGTGAAGCGCGACCGCCGCGTCGAGGAGCGAGTAGTGACGTGCGATCGAAGCTGCCGTCTCGTCGGCGCCCGCCTCCCACAGCTTCGTCGATCCCTCGACGTCCGTGAGCAAGAACGTCACGGTCCCGGTCGGGAGCCCGGATTCGAGCATTTCGGGCACGTGCGAGTTTGCCAAGTTCACTGTTGATCGGTCCATGGCTGAATCCTGGCCGTGCCGGACGCGTCGAACATCGGCCAGATGGCATATCCGACAATTTCAATGACTAGCGTCCGACACGATGCCCGAGGCTGCGCCCGGACGCCTGCGACGACTCGCCGAGGAGCTCGACGAAAGCGGCCTACGGCCGCAGGGTTCCGAGGCGTTGCGGGAGATGCTGGTGCAGGAGATCGATCATGCGCTCCGCCCGGCCGTCCACGAGGGGCGGATCGCGAGCGGGGGCACCATCGTCGAACCCATGTCGGATCCCGCCGGGTGGGCGTCCGGCGCGCAGCTCGACATCACACGAGGGCCCCTCGATCAGCAGCCGCTCGCGGCGGCTCGGCGCTTCGCCGACGGGCTTTCGAGCTGGCTCCTGCGTCGTACGGACGGCTCGAACGAGTGGATCGTGTTCGACCGACCCGCGGGCTCGGAGCGCGACCTCGTGGTCCTCGCCGGCGTGCTCGATGCCACGATCGTTCAGCGTCATCCTACCGGGTCGGTGCGGATCGTCGGCAGTTTCGGCGTGCTGCGCCGGCAGGGCTACAGCTGGCACCACGAGCCACCGGTGAGCAGTTGGATCGACGCCGTCACCGCGAGCGCGGACCACGGCGATCCCGAGGTGCTCGAGGCGATGCTCGAGTTCGCCGTCCATGACCTCGGATCGAGGGGCATCGGCTCGCTGCTCATCTACCGCCCCGATGCCGAGCCCGGTCCGGCGGTCGAGGAACGCCTTCCGACGCCGCCGCCGCTGCGGATCCGGCGGGCTTCTCACCTCGCCCCGCTCCGGCACGCGCTCGCCCAGATCGACGGCGCCGCCGTCTTCGACGCCGACGGGGTGCTGCGCAGGCTCGGCGTGCGGCTGGTTCCGAGCAACGCCGCCGAGGAGAACGTCGAGGCACTCGGAGGCACGCGTCACACGTCCGGCCGCCGCTACAGCTACGACGACCCACGCGCCACCGTCATCCCGGTGAGCGAGGACGGCCCGGTTTCCGTGCTCCGCAACGGTGCAGTGCTCGGGCATTCGCACGACGGCGGCTGAGCTGGGGGTCTGGTCATGGCAGCGACAGGTCGAGCGCCTCTCGCTGGCCGGGCGGGGTGTTGACGACGCGGGTGTGTATCGCCGGGTGACCGTTGATGCGAAAGGTCAGCGTGGCGCCGCGTGTGCATCCGGCGATCGAATCGGGCCCGACGACGGAGAGGACGTATCCCGTGAAGTCGGCCGAGCTCCGCACCGACGCCACTCCGCAGCGCGTGCTGCGAACGTACGCCTCGATCCGCGTTCCGGGCGCGAGCGGCTTGTCGTCTGTCCCGAAGGCGCCTCCGTTGAACTCTGCAGTCGTCGGTGCGGCGCCGGCGGGCGCAGTTGTCGAATAACGCGCCGCGAAGGTCGTGGCGCGTCCGTTCCCGGGCCAGGCGGTCGCGTTGGTGCTGAACAGGATCTTGTTGTGAGCGAACGTCCACAGAACGATCTGTGCTCCGGGCTCGCCGCAGCCGCTCGACTCGGTCGCGGCGAGGACGGTGACCGTGTATCGGCCCTTCGCGACCGGGGGGAGGGTGTGTTGGCAGGGCGTGACCAGTCCGGCCTCGAGAACGACGGCGCCGACGAACCGGCTGTCGAAGGGCTTTCCATCGACGATGGCATCGCCGCGGACGACAACGCGATCGCTCTCGCCGGTGCCTCTCGGCGGCGCCCCCGGTTTCGCCGAAGTCGACGTCGACGCGGCGGTCGGCGACTGGCTCCCGGCCGTTTTGTTGTCGCTCGTACAACCAGTCGCGGCCGACAGCGCCACCATCAGTACGCAGCAAATTGCCACTTTCCGGGAACGGTGGGATACCGGCCTCCCGGGAACGGAGCGTGTCATGCCGAGGAAGGTACGTTTCGCGCGTCGATCAGGTTCCGCATTTCTGCGCCGTTGTGATCGAATACCGTGAAGCGATGTCGCAGAGGGGACGCGACCCGGACGACCGGCTCGGCCATCCCTCGCGCGCCGAGGAGCGTGAGCTCGAAAAGCTCAGCCCGTTCGAGCTGAAGGCCAGACTGTTGGAGATCGCCGCCGACTCGGCCCGACGGGCGTCGACGACGATGCTCGACGCAGGTCGTGGCAACCCCAACTGGGTCGCGACCACTCCGCGGGCCGCCTTCTTCTTGCTGGGTCGGTTCGCGTTGGAGGAGTCGACGAGGGTGTGGAGCGAGCCGGACATCGGTGGAATGCCGGCCCAGGAAGGCATCGCGCGGCGCTTCGAGCAGTTCTTGGCGACGAACGCGACCTCCGAAGGCGCCGACCTTCTCGCGCGGACGGTTCGGTACGGCGCGTCGCTCGGGTTCGACGGTGACGCGTTCGTGTACGAGCTCGCGGACGGGATCATCGGCGACCACTATCCCGGGCCCGACCGGATCTGCGTGCACGCCGAGCAGATCCTGCGCGAGTACCTGGCCGAAGAGCTCTGCGCGGGTGAGCCGCCCGACGGGATCTGGAAGCTGTTCGCCGTCGAAGGCGGCACCGCCGCGATCTGCTACATCTTCGACTCGCTCGCGAACAACCTGCTGCTGCGGCCCGGCGACCGGATCGCGCTGATGATCCCCGAGTTCACGCCGTATCTCGAATTGCCGCGGCTGGAGCGCTACGGGCTCGAGGTCGTCGACCTGCGTGCGTGCGCCGTCGATCAGAACGACGACCCTACCTGGCAGTTCCCCGACTCAGAGATCGAGAAGCTCGCGGACCCGTCGGTTCGCGCCCTGTTCGTCGTCAACCCGTCGAACCCGCCGTCGGTCATGCTCGCGCCCGCGACGTTGTCGCGTATTGCGGAGGTCGTGGCGCGGCACAATCCCGATCTGATCGTCGTCACCGACGACGTCTACGGCACGTTCGTACCTGGCTTCGTGTCGTTGATGGACGTGCTTCCCGCGAACACCATCGCGGTGTACTCGTTCTCGAAGTACTTCGGCGCGACCGGCTGGCGGCTCGGCGTCATCGCCATCCACGAGAACAACGTCCTCGATCACCGACTTGCTGCGATGAGCGTCGCCGAGCTCGAGGTGCTCGATCGGCGCTACCAGTCGATCAGCACCGCCACTGCCGAGATCGCGTTCATCGACCGGATGGTGGCCGACAGCCGCCAGGTCGCGCTCAACCACACGGCCGGCCTGTCGCTGCCGCAACAAGTGCAGATGGTGCTGTTCGCTGCGTTCGCGTTGCTCGACACCGACGAGTCGTACAAGCTGCGCACCCGCAGCCTCGTCAATCGGCGTCTCGCGAAGCTGTACGAGGGAATGTGCCTCGACCTGCCTGCCGACCCGCTGCGCGCGGGGTACTACGCGGAGATCGACCTCATGGGTTGGGCTCGTCGCCGGTACGGGCCCGAGTTCGCGCGATGGCTCGCCGACACGTACGAGCCGGTCGACTCGGTCTTCCGCCTGGCCGAGCAGTTCAGCGTCGTGCTCCTCAACGGTGGCGGATTCGACGATTCGGCCTGGTCGGTCCGAGTCTCGCTCGCCAACCTACGAGACGACGCGTATCTACGAATCGGAGCGAGCGTACGTTCGGTCTTCGAGCAATACGTCGCCGACTGGCAGCGAACGAGCGCGAGCGACCGGGCGGTACGCTAGATCGACCTATTCGTCCCACCCCGCGCCATCCGCCGGGTGACCGCGCCTGGTGCGGCGCCGGTTCCAGGCAACCCGGTTCCAGGCAACCCGGGTCCAGGCAACGAGGAGAAGGATGACAATGACCGCGACCGGGACAGCTCTCACCCCGCCGGCCACGACCGAGCTCACATTGACTCCACCGGCGCCGGTCGCGACAGTCGCGCCCGAAAAGGCCGGCGGGATGGTCCCGGTCGATAGCGCGACGCTGCCCGCCCTCGATGCCAAGGTCTCCGAGTATGTCGACGCCATCCTCGAGCTCGACGTGCACTCCCCGGCGTTCACCGCGAAGGCCGGTGACGTGCGCGCCATGGGCGACGACGACATCCGCGCCGCGGCGGACACGTCGAACCGGCTCTTGTCGGCGCCGGTGCGTGCGATGCAGAGGGGTCAGGGTGGAAACGTCGCCGCGACGCTGCTCGATCTGCGCCGCACCGTCGAGGACCTCGACCCGGCCGAGGCGAGCGGCGTCAAGAAGCTGCTCGGATTGATCCCGTTCGGCGACAAGCTCGTCGACTACTTCCGCAAGTACGAAAGCGCGCAGAAGCATCTCAACGCGATCGTGCAGGCGCTCTACGACGGTCAGGACGAGCTCCGGAAGGACAACGCGGCGCTCGAACAGGAAAAAGTGCATCTCTGGGAGACGATGCAGCGTCTGGGACAGTACATCTACATCGCCCAGCATCTCGACGCGACGCTCGAGGCCAAGATCGCGGAGGTCGAGCGCACCGACCCCGAGAAGGCGAAGGCACTGCGCGACGACGTCTTGTTCTATGTTCGCCAGAAGCACCAGGACCTTTTGACGCAGTTGGCCGTCTCGATCCAGGGCTATCTGGCGATCGACCTCGTCCGAAAGAACAACATCGAGCTGATCAAAGGCGTCGACCGCGCGACGACGACAACGATCGCCGCGTTGCGCACCGCGGTCATCATCGCCCAGGCGTTGACGAATCAAAAGCTCGTACTCGATCAGATCACCGCGTTGAACACCACGACGTCGGGCTTGATCGAGTCGACGTCGAAGCTGCTGGCGACCCAGAGCGTCGACATTCAGAAGCAGGCCGCCTCCGCGACCGTCGGCATCGAAGCGCTGCGCGCCGCGTTCGCGAACATCTACCAATCGATGGACGCGATCGACACCTTCAAGGCGCAAGCGCTCGACGCGATGACCGAAACCGTCACGTCGCTGCAGACCGAGATCGACAAGTCGCAGGCATACCTGAAACGGGTGCGGGCGACCGACGCGGGCGGTGCAATCCCGGAGACCGGCGCTCTTGATCTCGGCGACACGCCCACGGCATGACGGCTGTGGTCTTGGGGCACAACGCGTCGTCGCGAAGCGTCGGCGTCCAGGTCGCAGCGGGCTCCGTTCTCGCCGCCGGAGCAACCGCCGCCGGCGTCGCCGCGGCGGGGGCGCTCGGTGCTCTACCGGCGACGATCGGAATCGTGCTCGCCGCCCCGATCTACGCAGTCGGTCATCTTGCCGTACGCGCGTACCGGCATCGCCGCGCCAAGACGGAACCGGCCGCGCGTAACGATCCCGACGCGGCAACGCTCGCGTCGCTCGACGCGCTGATCGCGGAGACGCGTCAACGGGTGCCGCCAACGGTGCAAGCCCGCATCGAGCGAGTCGCCGCGACGATTCGCCAGACGATTCCTCGCCTCGACCAGCTCGGAGCCGGGAGTCAGCAGGCGCACGCCGTGTTGCGTACCGCGACGAGCTACCTTCCGGAGGCGGTCGCCGCGTACGTGCGCCTGCCGCGCGACTTCGCCGATCGGCGCGCGGTCTCCGGAGGCAAGACGTCACTCTCGGTCCTCTGCGACCAGCTCGATCTCCTCGGATCGAAGATGGACGAGGTGTTCGACGCCGCGTGCCGCGCCGACGCCGACGCGCTGATCGCGCACGGTCGCTTCCTCGCCGAGAAGTTCGGCTCCGGTGCGCTCGCGCTCGATCCCGAGAAGCGGTGAACCATTGTGCGCGCAAACGACGACTTGTACGTGGCGCTCGACGCGCTGCTGGCGGCCAGCGACGAGCCGACGACTGACGTGCGCGAGGACGCCGCGGAAGTCGCCGCCGCTGTCAGTCACAAGTCGCCCGGCGCCCTCGACGCGTGGACAGAGGTGTTCGGTCTCCCGTCCACCGACTTCGAGAACGCGGCGCGTACGGGCCGGCCGTATTCACGACGACCGACGCGCGTGCTTACGCGGCTGATCGAAGGCCGCGGCGTCGACGGGTCGGGCGATCGCGCGGCGCCATACGCACGCGCGCTCGCCGACCTGTCCATTGCCGCCGCGTCACTCGGGGAGCTGACGATCTCGGCGCTCGGGACGGCCACCGTGCTCGGGAACACGCAGCTCGTCGCCGCCGGCATGCACCCGCCCGACGCAACGCTCTTCGCGCCGGCGGCCGGTTCGAAGCACGACACCGGCGGCGCGGTCGGCGCGACGCCTCCCGCCGTGAGCGAACCGATGACCAGCGAGAAGCCGCCACCCAACCTCGAGGATCTCCTCGCCGAGCTCGACGCGCTCGTCGGTCTCGATGCAGTCAAGACCGAGGTTCGCCACCAGACGCAGGTGCTCCGCATCCAAGGCTTGCGGGCGGCCGCGGGACTGCGGATCCCGGAGATGACCCGGCACATGGTGTTCGTCGGCAATCCGGGCACGGGCAAAACGACGGTGGCTCGGCTCGTCGCGGGCATCTATCGCGCGATCGGCGTTCTCCCTCGAGGGCACCTGGTCGAATGCGATCGCTCCGAGCTGGTTGCCGGTTACCTCGGCCAGACGGCGATCAAGACCAGCGAGGTCATCGCGCGTGCCATCGGTGGTGCGCTCTTCATCGACGAGGCGTACGCGCTGGCGAGCGACGAGTTCGGCGGCGAGGCGGTCGACACGCTCGTCAAGGAGATGGAGGACCACCGCGGCGAGCTGCTCGTCATCGTCGCCGGGTACCCGCGGCCGATGCGCGATTTCATCGGTTCGAATCCCGGGCTCGAGAGTCGGTTCCGGGTCACGTTGTCGTTCGACGACTACACCGACGACCAGCTGGTCGAGATCTTCTGCCGGCTCGTGGCGGCATCCGACTTCACCCCGGCGGACGACACCATGACGCGACTGCGTGCGATCCTCGCGGCGACGCCGCGCGGAGAATCCTTCGGCAACGGCCGCTTCGTGCGTACCTTGTTCGAGTCCGCGGTGGTTCGTCAGGCCTGGCGCTTGCGCGATGTCACCGATCCCGACGTCGCACAGTTGCGCGCGCTGTGCGCCGCCGACCTCGCAGACGACGCCGCCGCTACCGCCGACGCGGCTGCGTCGCCGGAGAAATAGCGGGGAGCGAAATCTTGCAGGCTGGCCCCACGACCTCTCCGCCGGAGTCGCGAGCGCGGGAGCTGCTCGCGGACGCCTTCGCGGGCACACCCGGCCGGATGCGAGTGTTGGGAGCCCTCGCCGTGGCCGCGTGCGTCGCCTTCGGTGGCCTCGCGTTCTTGCTCGGCACGCATCTCGACCGTGCACTCGGCGCGACCCGAGCGCATGCCGCGCAGCTGGTCCGCATCCAGACGATCCGCACCAGCTTGGTGAAGGCCGACGCGAACGCGACGAACGCGTTCCTCGTCGGCGGCCTCGAGCCCACCGATGTGCGTACCGGCTACGCCGACGGCATCCAGACCGCTGCCGCGACGCTCGCCGAAGCGTCCAGCGCCGACGCGCACGATGCTCACGCGCTGCAAGCAGTCAACGAGGCGCTCACGAGCTACACCGGCATGATCGAGGCCGCCCGCGCGAACAACCGCCAGGGGTTTCCGGTCGGCGCCGCGTATCTCCGCGCAGCATCGAGGTCGATCCAGAGCGACGCGCTTCCGCCGCTCGAACAGCTCGTGAACGAGGAGCGCAGCCGCGTCGACTCGTCCTCGAACGCGGCGACCGACGCGCAGCGGGAGCTCGTGGCACTTCTCGTTCTCGTCGTGGCCTCGCTCGTCGTGACCCAGGTGTGGCTGTTCGCCAAGACCCGTCGAGTGCTGAACCCGCCACTCGTCGCCGCAACAGCACTTGTGCTCATCGCCGGGGCAACCGGGCTGGGCGTCGTTGCGTGGTCGCGAGGCAAGGCATCCGATGCGCGCCGGGGTCCGTACGCCGAGACGGTTGGACTCGCGACGGCTCGTATCGACGGATTCGACGCCAAGAGCGCAGAGAGCCTCACGCTGATCGCGCGCGGCTCCGGCCAGGCGTACGAGGACCGGTTCAAGTCGGTATCGCTCGGCGCGACGCGCGCGCTCACCCCCGCCGGCATCGGCCAGTTCGGCAAACCCGAGACGGATGCCAGGCAAGCGCTGGCGGTCTACGTGAACGCGCACAGGCGCGTGCGGGCTGCCGACGATCGCGGCGACTTCGACAGCGCGGTGAGGAGCGCGACCGGCACGGGCGAAGCCAACCGCGCCTTCGGCGTGTTCGAGACCACATCTCGCCGCGCGTTGTCGCTGCGGTCAGCGCAGGCGTCCGACGATCTCGCGCATGCCCGCTCCCCACTTCTCGCGGTCAGCTGGCTGATGCTCGTCATCGGTCTGGTCGCCGCGTTCGCGGCCCGAAGAGGAGTCGCCCAGCGACTGCGGGAGTACCGGTGAGATCGGACCGCGCGCCGAGCCGCCGGGTTGCGATGTTCACGGTGCTGTTCGCCGGCGCGGCTGCGCTGAGCGCGTGCGATTCCGGCACCTCGGCCAAACCGACCGCCGCCGCGCCCGTCACGTCCACCACAACTCCCGCCGCCACTCGCGCGCCCAACTGTGGCAACCCGGTTGCGTCATTCGCTCCGTCGGGACCGCGACCGGGACCCGGCCCGATGCCACCGGGGTCGTTCATGCAGACGATCCGGGAGCGGGGCCGGCTCGTCGCCGGTGTCTCGGCCGACACGTTGCTGTTCGGCTTCCGGAACCCCTTCTCGGGCAACCTCGAGGGCTTCGACATCGACATGGTGCGCCAGATCGCACGCGCGATCTTCGACGATCCGAACAAGGTCGAGTACCGCGTGCTCACGTACGCGCAGCGGATCCCGGCGCTCCGGAGCGGGTCGGTCGACATCGTCGCCGACGTCATGACGATCAACTGCGCGCGCTGGGCCCAGATCTCGTTCTCGTCGCAATACTTCGACGCCGGCCAGAAGGTGCTCGTGCGCACCGACTCGAAGGCAAGGGGAATCGCCGATCTCAACGGCAAGCGGATGTGCGCCGCGAAGGGCTCGACGAACATCGACAACCTGAAGAACTACCCGAAGGTCATCACAGTCGGGGTCGACGACATCTCCGATTGCATGGTCCTGTTCCAACAAGGCGCGGTGGATTCGGTCACCGGTGACGACACGGTCCTTGCCGGCTTCGTTGCTCAGGACCCGTACGCGAAGGTCATCGGACCGCCGATCACCAGCGAGCCGTACGGGCTCGGTATTGCGAAGACGCATCCGGAGTTCGTCCAATTCGTGAACAGCGTCCTCGAGGATGTCCGCGCCGATGGCACGTGGAGGCAGTGGTACGCGAAGTGGCTGAAACCGACTGGGCCGGCCCCCGAGCCTCCGCCGGCAACGTACGGACGCGCATTGTGAGCGCCCCGAGCTCGCCGTCGCGGCCGGAGACGACCGGCCGTTCGGAGGCACCGCCGGTCGCGCCGGGGTCGCTCACCACTGCCCCCTCGGCGACGCAGGCCCTCGCGTACCTCGACGCCTTGGGGCAGTGGTGCTCCGCGCTCCGAGACGCGCTCGGAGCGCTCGACGCAAACGCTCAAGTGGCGCACGACCCGGGCGCGTACACGCACGACATCGTCTTGGCGATGTCGCTGTGGCACTCCATCGACGCGCGCCGCCAGGAGTTGGTGACGGTCTGGGACAGCGGTCGAGTCGGAGCCGAACAGCTCGCGAAGATCGCGACGCTGATCTGGGGCCGGCTCGCGGATCCCCTCGGCGCGCCGTCGGCGTTCACTCTTCCCGAGGCATGCACGCTCGCGGCTGCGCTCCATGATCGGCTCGTCAGTGTCCTCGCAGGCGACGCGATCGCCGGGTCGGGCGCGGCGGCGCGCATCGCTCCGCTGCGCGCCGCGCTCGAGCGCTGCCGCCATCAGGCTGTCGCGCTCCGTATCCCGAGCACGCGGATCGACGAGCTCTCCTCAGAGCTCGAGGCCGCGATCGGAGGTTCCGATCCAAAGGGGATCGCGGCGACCGTCGAGCGCGTCGACGCGGAGACTGCCGTCATCGAACGCGACCTGATCAAAGCGGCGAGCCTGCGCTCGGACGTGGCCTTCCAGGAGATCGAGCTGCGCCGCCGCTACGACGACCTGGCGACGCTCGAAGATGTGGTGGAAGAGCTCGCGCGCCGGTGCCGCGCGAAGATCGCGAACGCACCGCGCCTCGGGATCCCATCGGTCGCGCAGTTGGGTAAGCCACCCGCACCGGCGATGGGAACCAACGCGCGCGAGTTGGATGCCGCGCGCCTCGAGCTCGCGCGCTACGCCGAGAAGGTCGGGCGCTGTGCCGCGGCGCTCGGCACGGCCCGGGAGCGCTTCGCCGCGCCGCTCCAGGAGCGGGAGGATCTCAGAGGACTCCTCGGCGCGTACCATGATCGCGCCGCGTCCAAGGGCCTCGCCGAAGACGCCGCGCTGGAAGACCGGTACCGGCCGGCGCAGGAGGCACTGTGGTCGGCGCCGTGCGATCTCGCGATCGCGCGATCGCTCGTCGCGGAGTATCAACACGCCGTACGCGTCGCCGTCGGCGCCGATACCGTGCCGGAGCCGGACAGAACCGACACCAAGCCATCGCCCGCCAAGCCGTTGCCCGCCACTCCGAAGCCCGCCGCGCGAACGAAGGAGCGATCGTGACCGATGATCCGATCGTGACCGATGATCCGATCGTGACCGATGATCATTGCCACGAGCCCGGCTGCTCGGGCGAGATCGAGGACGGTTACTGCAACGTTTGCGGTGCGCCCGCGCGCGCGGTCGGCTCCGGGCCTACGGCCGCGAGCGCGTCCAGCGCCTCGAGCGCTTCGAGCGCCTCGGCCAGTGTCCGCAGCTCGGGCATCTCGACGAAGCTCTCCAGCACCCCGATCGGTTCGGCTCGGCGAAGCTCGACCCGCCCGACGCGCCGCCTCCACGTTTCCGGCAGCCGAACCCAGCACCTCGGCGCCGGCATCACCACCGTGCCGTCGGCTCCGGTGCCCGATCCGCGCTCGGTGGTGCTCGCGCATCCCGAGGTTCCGGAGGAGAAGCGCTTCTGTTCGGCGTGCGGCGCGCCGGTCGGGAGGTCGCAGCCGGGCAAGCCTGGTCGCACCGAGGGTTTCTGCCCGAGGTGCCGGATGGCGTACTCGTTCGCCCCGAAGCTTCAACCCGGCGAGATCGTCGGCGGCCAGTACGAAGTCGTCGGGTGCATCGCGCACGGTGGGCTGGGCTGGATCTATCTCGCGCGGGACCGCAATGTCTCAGACCGCTACGTCGTCCTCAAGGGTCTGTTGAACACGGGAGACAAAGACGCGTACGAAGCCGCGATCACCGAACGGCAGTTCCTCGCCCAAGTGCAGTATCCGCTCATCCTGGAGATCTACAACTTCGCGAGTCACGAAGGCGCGGGCTACATCGTCATGGAATACGTCGGCGGCCGGTCGCTCAAGCAGATCCTCAAGGACCGCATGGTCGCCAACGGCGGCAAGTACGACCCGTTTCCAGTCGACCAGGCGATCGCGTACATCGTCGACATCCTCCCTGCATTCGGCTATCTGCACGCACAGGGCCTGCTGTACTGCGACTTCAAACCCGACAACGTCATCCAGGCCGGCGACACGCTCAAGCTCATCGACCTCGGCGGGGTGCGCAGGGTCGACGACGAGCAGAGCGCGATCTACGGAACGACGGGATTCCAGGCGCCCGAGGTCGCCGACGTCGGGCCCAGTGTCGCGAGCGACATCTTCACCATAGGCCGCACGCTGGCCGTTCTCGCCATGGAGTTTCGTGGCTACCAGAGCACGTTCGTCTCGACGTTGCCGCCCGTCGCGGACACTCCTCTGTTCCAGAGCCACGACTCGTTGTACCGCGCGCTGCTCAAGGCGACGGCGCCGAACCCCGACGACCGGTTCCAGTCGTCTGACGAGCTTCGCGATCAGCTGATCGGCATCTTGCGCGAGACGGTCGCAGTCCAGTCGGGCGACTCGGCGGCTGCGCACTCCAGCCCATCCGCCCTGTTCGGCTCTCCGACCGCGGCGGGTGCCGACCTCGACTGGACCAGCCTGCCCGGGTTGCGTGTCGACCGTGCCGATCCGTCGGCGGCCTGGCTCGCGGGTGTCTCGCTCCGGGCCGGCGAGCAACTCCTGCGTGTGCTCGAGCAGGCGCCGGCGCAAACCGTCGAGGTGCAACTCGCCCAGGCTCGAGCCGCAGTCGACGCGGGATTTTTCCAGCAGGCCGACGCGCTCATCGACAACATCCTCACGGAGAACCCGTGGGAGTGGCGCGCGGTGTGGATCGCCGGTCTGGCGGCGCTGGCCCGTTCCGACTTCGATGCCGCCGAGACCGCGTTCAACACGGTTCTCGGCCAAGTCCCCGGCGAACTTGCCCCGAAGCTCGCGCTGGCGATCGCCTGCGAGAAAGGCGGCGCCGACGACGTCGCCGAATATCTGTATGCGGTGTGCGCCGCCACCGACGCGAACTATGTCGCCCCGGCGGCGTTCGGCCTCGCCCGCACGCGCGAGAAGCGTGGCGACATCGCGGCCAGTCTCAACGCGCTCGATCTGGTCGCGCCGACCAGTGGCGCGTACGTCGCAGCCCGACGTCGCCGCGCCGAGCTGCTCACCGGTCCCGGCCACGGTCTCGCCGATTTCGCCGCCGCCGCGACGAGTATCGAGAACCTGGCGATCGACCCGCGCGAGCGCCAGGTCGCGCTCGTTGCGATCCTCACCGCGGCACTGGCCGAGGTGCGACGGAGCGGCGAACAACCGTCGACGCTCGTCGCGAACGTGAAGGCCACCGAACCCGACCTGCGCGCCGCGGCTGAACGCGCGTACCGCGACCTCGCGGTGCTCACCTCGGATCGCGGCCTGCGCATACGGCTCGTCGACGAGGCCAACGCGGTGCGACCGCGGACGTTGGTGTGAGCCCCGAAGCCGTCGTGAACGTGATCTGTCCCAAATGCGGTGACCCCGTGGGCGCCGCCGATCAGTTCTGCGAGTCGTGCGGTGCCGAGCTGGGAGCGGGCGCGGCCGGCGCGGCCGATGCCGCCACACCCGCCCCGGGCGCGGAGCTCGGGACGCAGCTGCGCGCGCCACCGCGCTCGCAGGTCGAGCAGTCGCTACCGACCCAGTCGATGGGCGGCGCGGAGATCCGTTGTACATGCGGCGGCGTGATCGACGCCGACGGCTGGTGTACGACGTGTGGTCTGCGCGGGGCGAGCGAGCGCGATCACTTCACCGAGCAACCGGCGAGCCACGTCGCCGCCGTCTGCGACCGCGGGCTGCATCATCCTCGTAACGAGGACGCGGTCGCGGTCGCGGCTTCGGATGATCGCACCGTGCTGGTCGTCTGCGACGGCGTGACGAGCGCGACCGACAGCGACGTCGCCGCGCTCGCGGCCGCGCGCGCCGCGTGCGATGCACTCGTCGCCGCGTCCGGCCCCGCGACGGCCGCGCCCTCCGAACGCATCGGGCATTGGCAGGCCGAGCTCACCGCCGCGACGCAGGCCGCGCAGACCGCGGCGACGGACGCCGCCGCGCACGTCGGTAGCAGTGAGAACCCACCGTCGTGCACGTTCATTGCCGCGCTGATCGAGGGACCGCTCGTCGCCGTGGCCTGGGTCGGTGACAGTCGGGCGTATTGGTTCGGTGACGATGGCACCGCGACGCAGCTCTCGGTCGACGATTCGTGGGCGAGCGGAGAGATCGCGCACGGCGCCACCCGCGAGGTCGCGGAAGCCGACCCTCGCGCGCACGCGATCACCCGCTGGCTCGGGGTCGACAGCCCCGGCGGGGACCCGTCGTTCGCGTCGGAGACGTTGAGCGTCCCCGGGTGGGTGCTGGTGTGCACCGACGGGCTCTGGAACTACTGCTCCGAGGCCTCCGACCTTCGCGACCTCTTGAACACTCAGGCCGCCCCGGCGCACGGCGACCCGCTCGCCACCGCCGCCGCGCTCGTGGACTGGGCGAACGCCCAAGGCGGCCACGACAACATCACGGCCGCGCTGGCGCGTGCCGGCGTCGCTTCACCGACAAGGAGCAGCTGATGGCTACCTGGACCGCCGAAGTCTTCGAGAACGAATACCTCGCGGCGGATGCGACCGACGTGCACGCGATCGTTTCGGTCGGCTGCACGGGCGCAGGCGCGGCGGGCCAGTCGGGCGACGCGGCCGAGGTGATCATCGTCGACACGTCCGGCTCGATGTCTCAGCCCCACGCCAAGATCACCGCGGTCCGCAGGGCCGCGGCGGAGGCGGTCGGCGACATTGTCGACGGCACCTGGTTCGCCGTGGTCGCGGGCAACCACAAGGCAAGCTTGGCGTTCCCGCCACGCGGAGGGATGGTGCGCGCCACCGAGATCACCCGCAGCCAGGCCGAAGAGGCCGTTCGCCATCTGGACCCTTCGGGCGGCACGGCCATCGGCAGCTGGCTGCATGCCGCGATTGCATTGTTCGGGTCGGTCGAAGCCGCGCAGTGCCACGCGATCCTGTTGACCGACGGCCGCAACGAGACCGAGGCGCCCGGCGACCTGCATGCGGCCGTGCAAGCCGCCACGGGATTGTTCCAGTGCGACTGCCGGGGCGTTGGCGCCGACTGGGACGTCAACGAGCTGCGCGGCATCTCCTCGGCCCTGCTCGGTTCGGTCGACATCATCGCCGAGCCGGACAAGATGGCCGAGGACTTCCGCCAGATGATGCAGGCGTCCATGGCTCGCGGGGTTGCCGACGCGAAGCTGCGGATCTGGGCTCCGCAAGGTGCCGAGGTTCTCTTCGTTCGCCAGGTCGCGCCCGCGATCGAGGACCTCACCAACCGTTCGACCTCGGTTTCCGCGCTGGTACGCGAGTTCCCGACCGGCTCGTGGAGTGACGAGTCGCGCGACTATCACGTCGCAGTGCGGGTCCCGGCGAAGCCGCTCGGGTCCGAGCAGCTCGCCGCGCGCGTCCAACTGGTGGTCGCCGGTGAAGTCGTCGCGCAGGGGCTCGTGCGCGCGACATGGTCCGACGACTCGACGCTCACCACGCGCATCAACCCCGCCGTCGCGCACTACACCGGCCAGGCCGAGCTCGCCGACGTGATCCAGGAAGGTCTCGCGGCGAAGGCGGCCGGTGACGACGCGACCGCCACCTTGAAGCTCGGACGCGCGGCCAAGCTTGCCGCCGAAACGGGCAACGAGGAGGCGACGAACAAGCTGAAGCGCGTCGTCGACATCGCCGACGCCGACACCGGAACGGTTCGTCTCAAACGCGACGTGTCCAAGCTCGACGAGATGGCGCTCGACACCAGCTCGACCAAGACGACTCGGGTGAAATGATGACTGCTCAATGTCCGAACGGTCACGCTTCGAGTACCGACGACTTCTGCGACGTGTGCGGCGAGCCGATCAATGCCGCGCCCGTGGGTGCGCCCGCGTCCGGGCCGGGTGCCGACCCGCCCGCTTCGAGCCCCGCGGCATCATCGTTGACACTGGACCCGCCGGCGACGACCGCGCCGCTGCAGGCGTGTCCACACTGCGGCGACGAGAATCTTCCCGACGCGTTGTTCTGCGAAGGTTGCGGTTACGACTTCACGACGGGCCAGCTTCCAACGGCGGCCGCGCCGGCGCCGGCCGCGGCAGGCGCGCCGCCGACCGGCGCCGCGTGGGTGGCCGAGCTCTGGGTCGACCCCGACTGGTTCGCGGCGCAAGAGGCGGCCGGTGGTTGCGCGACGAGCGGCGCGCCTACGGTCGTGCCGCTGGCGGGCACGACCGCGCTGATCGGCCGTCGCTCCAAGAGCCACAATGTCGTGCCCCAGATCGACTGCTCGGCCGACGGATCGGTGTCCCACCGGCACGCGGAGCTGACGTTCGACCACGACCGCTGGTACGTCGAGGATCTCGGCTCCACCAACGGCACCTTCGTCGGTAACCCGGGCGACGCGCTCCCCACGACACCGCTCACTCCGCACGAGCGCCACGAGCTCGCGGACGGAGAACGGATCTACCTCGGCGCCTGGTGCCGCATCATGATCCGCCGCGCGACCGCCGAAGAGCGCAACCCGACGTGATCAGGTCTCTCGGCCGCGGCGGTCGCCCTCGTCGACAGGGGACGCGGGTCCCGCGGGAGGCTTACATCGGTCGGTGATACGACACTCCTGAAGGGAAGGGCTGCGGCCGCGTTGACATCCCGTGGCGGCGCGACGTTGATCGCGCATCACCGCGGCCGCGCGTCATTCGACCTCGGATTCGCTTCGACTCTCGCGTCGGGCAGTGCGATCTTCCTCCAGATCACGCTCCCCGCCGCGTCGGATGTCGGAGCTTCGTTCGCGCTCGTCGCGGGATCCGGCTCGCGCTCGACCGACATGGTGCTCGGCAACGTCGGGTCAACGTCGGGGCTGACTCGGTGGAGCGACCGGGTCGTGTTGGGCGGTCAACAGTTCACGATGCTCGTCTCCGCAGATCGCGGGACCAATGCCTTCGCCGGCACACAGCTGCCCTTGGTCACGCTCTTCGTCGGTCTCCTCCTGACGCTGGTCGCAGCCGTCGTGGCGCGGACTGTCGTACGTCGCAACTACGCAGTCGGTGTCCTGGAGACCGAGAACCGCGCGCTCGACCTGGCGATGGAGCAGCAGCGCCGAGTCGAGGCCGAGCTGCGCGCTTCGCAGGCGCGGGTCCAGGCAATGCTCCGAGACTCGCCGGACGCGATCGCACTGCTGGACATCGACGACGGGGCCTGCCAAGTACTGAATCGCGCCGCCTTCCTCGGCCATCCAATCGACGAGCTGAACGCGCGTGGTGGACTTCGTCAGCTGGTTCATCCCGACGATCGCGACGACGCCGACGCGCAGTTCGACAGACTCCGTCAGCTCGACGACGATCAGATCCTCGAGACCACGTTGCGCATGACCTCGGCGGAGGGTCGAGATCGATTCGTCCGGCTTCGCTTCTCACCGCTGAGCACGACCGATGATGCACCCGGAGCCTTGTTGGGTTCGCTCAGCGACGTGACCGAGGAGTGGGAGAACCAACTGCGGGAGGCCGAGCTGCAGGAGGCGTTGCGCCGGTCACAGCGACTCGAATCGGTGGGACGCCTGGCGGGCGGCGTCGCGCACGACTTCAACAACATTTTGGCGGCTCTCCGCGTTGAAGTGGGGAATGTGACGTAGCGGGGGTCCACCGCGCGGGTCAGGGATCCCGCCATCGTCGTGGCTGTTCTACGGCTGCGACAACGGGAGATCCCTGACGATGAGCGACGGTATCGGTCTTGCCGAAG
>JBBQTI010000044.1:0-34835 GCA_038213435.1 Acidimicrobiia bacterium | reverse complement strand
CCATCCGATCGACACGCACTCCAAGCAAACAAGTACTTCGACAGGTCAGATCAAACGGCGCCCACCGCCATCGACGACACCGACCCAACCCGAGCCGAGAACCGCGAACAACGGCGAACCCAGTCTCACTGGCAGTTATGGACGGTTGGAGAACGACCCGTGTCTGCGCCGTCGGCGATACCCTGGCCGCTGCGGCGGCGTTTGTCCCGAAGATCGACGGCGAGACACGACGACTACGTCGCCCGGGCCATCCCCGCCCGCTTCACGACCGCCGACAAGACCGCCTGGGACGCGTTGCTCAGCTTGATCGACTCCCGAGGAGAGCTCGCCGTCGCGCCCCGGGTCGGATCACGCCGCATGAGAGAAGCGTCGATCCTTGAGCGCGAGCGCGGGCCGCTCGACGTACCTCCAGGAGAGCCACGTTGCTGCGGCCGTCAGCGGGTAGGCGACGAGCACCCGGAGCGGTGAACCCCACGTGTCGCCGTAGCGTGCGACGGCGAAGAAGATCGCGATGTGCCACAGGTATAGACCGTAGGAGATGCGACCCGCGCCGCGCAGCACGCTCGAACGGAACAGCGGCCGTAGGAACCACGAGCTCCCGATCGCAGCGACGATCACAATCCCAACCGCAACCGCAATCAACGTGAAACCGCCCTGATAGAGGAGCCCATCCGTGAAGTCGAAGCGGAACACACACACGGCGACCACCGCCGCCGCGATGGTGCCCCAGCCTGCGAGCCACCGTGCCGGAACCATCCGAGCGTGCCACAACACGGCGAACAGGGCCCCGACGAGCAACGAGTCGGCGCGCGTGTCCGTCCGGATGTAGAGACCGAACCAGAAATGCGTGTGTTCCCACAGCTGAGCCCGATGCACGGCGATGGCGAGCACCGCTAATCCGATCACCGTCGCGATCACTGCCGCTCGTCGAATGCGAAGGAGCACGAAGAGCACGAGCGGCCACACCATGTAGAATTGCTCTTCCACCGCCAACGACCACAATCCACCGAGCCCGGGTGCACCTCGCAGCGTGTACGCCACCCGCCAGTTCGAGTAGTAGAACCCGATCGCGAGGATCCCCGACCGCACCGGCCCGCCCGGCAGGTCCGTCACGTACGCGTACACGCCGTAGGCGGCGAGCAGCGCTAGCAACGCAGGCAAGAGCCGCAGCGCGCGCCGGCCGTAGAACCTCAACAGATGCAGCCGGCTCGCGCGTTCGTGTTCGCCGAGGAGCAGCCCCGTGATCAGGAACCCGCTCAACACGAAGAAGACATCGACGCCGAGAAATCCGCCGTTGGGAAGCCATCCCGCGGAGGGTGCGAGCACGGCGTGGGTGTGATGAGCGACGACGAGCAAGATCGCGATCCCGCGGATGCCGTCGAGCTCCGGCGTGTAACGCAGACGACGAGGGGGCAGGGACGACACCCGGTCGTCCCGGCGCGTGGCCTCCTGCACGGATTGATCATGCCTCAGTTCGTCAACCGGCCGAAAATGGTGCCACTTTTGGTGCCACGCGCTGTGCGTTCGGGGGCGAGTTGGCCCCGAGCAACCGCCCACTCACGTACGCATAATGCCCGCTCTCGGGCGCTCTAATGCGAGCGGGATGGCTGCGACAAGGCGAGGATCAGTCCCCGTCGCGGCCGCCCGGCTACGACCCTCCCGGCGAGCAGATCGATATGTCGGCGGCCGCCTGCGACGCGCCGGAGGCGCATAGCGACGACGTGCACCACGCGCTGATCGGCGCCATCTGTGCGACGGCCTCCCACGACTCGAAGAACGTCTGGAGCCGGTTCGTCGCGTTCAGCACCGAGTCGCGCACGATCCCGAGGTCGAGCTGGCCGCCCTCCAGGTAGACCCACGCGCCGTTCGGAAAGCATGCCCATTCGACATCGGCGTCGAAAGCGGCGGTCCGGCCGTTCGCGGTCGGCGTTGTAAGGGTGCGACCGCGGATCGAGTCGAGCAGCCATACCACCTGAAGGCCGTCGGCCCAGCCTGCGACCGCGGCGCGTATGGCGCCGACCGTCGTCGCCCACGTCGCATCTCCGGGTGCCTGGCGGACCAGATCGGCCGCGAGCATGTTCGCGACATAGGACGGCAGCAGGATCGTGAGCGGCGCTTGGTCGTCGCGCATCCGGTCCCGCAGTTCGGCGACGACGCCGAGCACCGCGCTGCGCAGGACGCGGTAGGCGCCATATTCGGCGGGCGTGTTCGTGTACTTCACGGACCCGGTTTTGATATCCGCCAGCAGCTTTTCCTCGCAGAGCCGGGCGTGCGCGGCTTGCGCGAGGCGCAGCCAAGCGGCGAGCTGCTCCGGGTTGAAACGGTCCGCGAGGTTGCCGGATTCGAGCCGTTGGGTGACGGCTCTCACGACCACGGTCGCGGGGCTGGGCGCGTCGATCACCTGAACGGGCTTTGTGCTGCCCGCAAGGTCTTGCGCGCTGGTGACGACCCCGACCGCGCTACCGGCGCCTGTATCGGCGACGATCGTGTCCAAGGTCGGCGGAACGTTGTAGGTGATCATGCCGCGGTTCGCCAAAATGCCCGGCAGGCCGTCACGCAACGGACGGCGTGCCGTCCCGAAGACCTGCTGTGTGTAGATCCCTTCGGCGGGTCCGGGCACACCACCTGCGGCGGTTACTGCCGCAAGCACGTTGCTGATCCGGTCTCCGCCCGCGTTCGCGTCGATCCGCCTGTCCGGGCCGTACAGCCCGCGCCGGTCGATCGAGGCGACCGTCACCATTTCCCCGTCCGCGCCTCCGCTACCGGCCGCGTCGATCGCGGCGAGCGCGATCTCGTCCTCGTTCGCGAAGGTCGCGCCCATCGCGCCACGACGATTCAGAACACGCACCGGCGGCTCGGGCGCCGATCCGCGCGGCTGATGGCGCGTGGGAACGGCGGCGCGCCGTTGCGGTACCTGCCCGGCGGCGGCAACCGGCTCGGCCACGGCATCCGACGCTTCGACTTCGGCCTCCACCTCGGCCACGCGACGATCCGCGAGCACGGTCCCGACCTCGTGGGCAGCATCCGCGGCCGCTTCGATCGCGGCGAGCGCCTCAGCCGTCACGCGATCCCCGGCGTCGTCGCGCAGCTGTCGAGCCGCGTCCACGAGATCGCGCCGCAGCTCCGCAAGCGCTAGCGGGTCGAGCGCGTCGAGATCGGCGGCGCGGGCGAGAAGTTCTGACAAGTCCACGAGGGCCTCCAGGTGACGATCTGGCTAACGACCCTGCGCGGGTTGGCTCTCGTCACCGGGGCGCCGTCGTCGCGTCCCTGCTCGGGGCGACGTGCATCTCGGAGGTTCCGCCACCATCGCAGGCGCGGAACCGGCCGCCGTCAGCGTACCGGCCGGGTGCGACATCGACGACGATCTCGACGAGTCCCGCGTCGACGAGGCGCTCGATCGCACGACGTGCCGACCTTCGAGGCATCCCGGCGCGGCGGGCGATCGAGGTCACGTCGAGATCGCCGTCCCGCCCGCACCGGTAGCAATCGGTCGGCGCTCCCGCTCTGGCGTGCCAGCGGGCGTGCGCGACCACGAGCCGCCGATGCTCCCGCAGCACGGCAAACACTTCGGCGTCGCGGCTCACGGCAGGTCGAGGCGGGCACGGAACGCCTCCGCCCACCGGTCGCCGAACGCCTTCCGGTAGGCCGCGATCTCGTCGAGGATCTCCCACGATTCCGCGACGCGGGCGGCGTCGAGCGCGACCCGCTGCACCTCGGTCGGCTCGGCGCGGTCGCCAACGTCGGGTCGAGCGTTCAGCGCCGCGAGATCAATCTCGCCCTGCGCCGCAGCCATCTCGTCGTCGCTTACGAACCGGTCCCGGTCGTGGCTCATGCTTCGCTCCTCTCGGAATTTCGTCGGCAAACCTCGTCGCTTACGGCGGACAGGCCGCCCCAAATGCCATCCCGCTCGGCGTTGGCGAGTGCGAAGTCGAGGCACGGGGCGCGTACCGGACAGCGAGCGCAGATCGCGACCGCCTCCGAGATATCCGCGCCTCGCAGGGGCCAGAAGTCGGCAAGCGCGGCTTCGCCGCGGGCGACGGCGGTCGCGCATGCGGCGCGATGTCGCCACGCGCCCTGTCGGTCCCACGCGTCGACGATGGCAGCGAGATGCGCGTCGACCGTCATCGTCATGCGCCGTTCTCCTGCTCGGCCGCCTCAGCCGCGATTTCGACAGCGCGCATCTTCTGCCAGTCCGAGTAGGCCCGTGCGCGCAACTGCTCGTCCGTCGAGGCAGGCCCTAGCGCGGGCAGCCGCATCGGAAACCGGACCCGCCGAGTACGGCGCTGCGGCACCTCAACGGGCTCAGCGTCCAGCACCTCCACGTCGTAAGCGACATGCGGGCGAGCCGCGGGACCGACGATCAGAGGCCGATCGTCGGCCGGTGCGGGTCCTTCGGGTTTGGGGCTGCCATCCGTGAACACTCTGACAGCTTCATCGACGGTCGGCGCCAAGAAACACGCAGGCACGGACTCGTCGACGCGCGGCAGTCCCATCCGGCGCCGCTGCCGTTCGGCCTGTAGCGCCGCGAGCTGACCGTGGAGTCGTCGAACATCGTCGCGTCGCCGTCGTATCGCCCGGGCGATCGTCTCGTCGTCGGCGCGGAACAGGGCGGTTGCGTGCCGCTCGACGAGCTGGCCGAGGATCTCGACGGTCCTATCCGTGATGTCGAGACGATCGTCGAGTGGGGTTGCCGCACGGCGCTCGCGGGCGCGCTTCGAGAGCTTGTCATCGATGATCCCGAGGCTCACTGCTATCGCCTTCGCTTCCGCACCCTTGCCCGATCGCAGCGCCCTCGTGAACGCGCTGCTCGCCTCGCGCTGAAGGCGCTGAAGATCGCGATCGCTGAGAGCGTCGTCGTCGCCGAGGTCTTTCGATTCCGAGGCAGTCTCGACGTAGGACGCCGGATCGGTTCGGCGCTTCACCCTCCAGGCGCCGATCGTCTGCGCCGGAATACCGAGTTGCCGCGACGCTTCGGCCGCGCCGATCTCATCGGCCAAGGCAAGCGCTCTGGCGCGCTCTCCAGCCGTGAACCGCGCGCGCGTCACCGCCGACCGCCTCGGATTGTGCGACCTGTCAGCGGCTCACAGAGCGCCGCTAGAGCGAGAGTCGGAGCGCGCGTCGCGAGAGCCTGCAGATCATTGATCAGCGGCGGCTCGGCGCGTCGGTGCTGGTGGGTGCTGTGCGATGCACCGACTCGCAGCCGTTTGCAAGCGGGATTGCAAACCGAACGCGCGCACAGGCCGGATTCTCGTCCCGCGCACACGCCTGTTTTCGTGGTCATCGAGGTACACGCGTGATACATCATGGTCGCCGCGGTCTGACTCCCGGATGGCAGTTTTCGCAGAGCCCTCCGCGGTCTAGGGGAACGTCACAGAGACGGCACTGACGCGATGGCCTCTCGAAAGGATCGGTTCCGTGTTCGTTCGCTTGTTCTTTTTCTGTTCCTTTTCTGTTCTGAGGGATCAGCAGGTGATCGGTCGGACCGTTCACACGGTGCTCGGTGGACCGTTCACACGGTGATCGTTCGGACCGTTCATAGAGTGATCGGTCCGAGGTGTCAGTCATCGGGGGAGACTCCGCTATCGGCCATGCGTTGGCGCTCGCGCGGGGTCAGGCGAGCGGAAGCGCGCGCTCTCTCGGCGCACCGCGCGATCTCGTCGAGCGCTGGGAACGCGTAATGGTTCGAGCCAGCGCGGTTCGGCCGCGTGATGGTCACTAGGTGCGCCTCGCGCAACTCCGCGACATGTCGGCGCACCGTCATTTCGGACATGCCCACCGCTTGCGCGACCGCGGCTTGCTTCGGGTTGCACTGGCTGGTCCTCGCGTTGCGGAACCCCAACAGCGCGACGAGGACGCGGAAAGCCGGGTGCGACACGGGCGCTGACCAAAGCGACTTCGGTACCTGTGCATGCCGTTCACTCGCGGCATCGGTAGAATTCCTATCGCCGTTGGTCACGGTTGAACGGCCGGTCGGGGCGCCTCTAGGGGCGCCTCGTCCCGCGTCAGGCGGCCTCACCGAGGCTCAACGTTCGGCGCCCGAAGGCCCCCGGTGAGGCTCGCCAGGAACGTTTCGAGCTGTTCCGCGGTGACTCGTCGGCAAGCGCCGACCTTCACGCTTTCGAGCTTCCCGGCGTACATGAGGGAGTAGACCGTGCGCTCGGAGAGCGCGGTGATCTCCGCGACCTCGGCAACGGTGAAAAGCCGTCGGTTCGACAACATGGCAAAGGATTCCTCCGGGGTGCGTCGTATCCGCACGAAACCGGATGACCTTCGCCTATGCCGGGTCACCGTAACTCTGCCCCTACGGGCTGAGCGTTCCGTTCTTGTCGTCGGAACCCACTGCCGTCGCTTGCGCCCAGACCAGTTGGTTCGCTGCCGGTTGTTCTATCACGCAACGGCCTGCGCGTTGGTGTATCCGATTACCTACCCAGCGCCCAGCCCGTCACTCAGCCGCACGAGCGCTTCGTCGAGTCGATCGTCGCGCACGTGGGTGTAGGTCGTCAGGGTGAACCCAACCGTCGCGTGACCCAGCATCGCTGACGTGACCTCGGGCGCGAGGCCCTGAGCCGCGAGCACAGTCGCAACGCCGTGGCGCATGTCGTGCAAGCGGACTCCTTCAACACCTGTCTGTTCGGCGATTCGCCGGGCGGCGTGCGTGAACGACGAGGGATCGCACGGAGTGCCGTCACCGCGGTCGCATACCGGCGTCTCATCGTCTTGGCGGATGCCGAGGGCGAGAAGCCGCTCAGCCTGGGCAACCCGGTGCGCCCGGAGTCGCTCGACCACCTGGGGAAGAAGCGGGACGGCCCGAAGGCCGCGGGCGGTCTTTGGTGCGGTACGCACGAGTGCGCCGCCGACGCGTTGCACCGACTCGACGATCAGGGCACGACGGCCGTCGAGATCGACGCTGCCCCAGCGGAGGCCCAGCACTTCGCTCCGCCGGGCGCCCGTCGTCGTGGCGAGCAGCATCGGAATCTCCCACGTCGTACCCTGCGCCGCGCGCGCGATCGCTGCCAATTCCGCCCCGGTCGGCGTACGGAGCGTCTTGGGCGACTTGCGCGGAGCCTTCGTCGCTCGCACCACGTTCGAAGCGAGGATGTCCATCGCGAGCGCGTGCTGGAAGCAGCCCGAGAGCGCCGCGCGCGCGTGCTCGACCGTCCGTGGCGACTTGCCCGCCGCAGTCATCGCATCGAGGACCGACTGGACATGCGCCGCCTTGGCCTTGCGCATCGACAACTTCCCGATCCGGGGAGTGACGTGATCGCGGCAGAGTTGCTCGTAGTTCTTGATGGTCCGCGGCCGGACCCTCCCGCTGCTGCGCAGGTGGTCGAGCCACGTACCGATCCACTCCCCCACAGTCACCTCGGTCGGGAACGGGTCGTCGCCGCGGTCGAGCGCGCTTAGCCGCACTCGCTCCTCGCGCTGCGCGTCCCGCTCGGTCGCGAACCCGGAAACCCACTTTTGCCGCCGCCGACCCGCTGCAGGATCACGGTCAAGCTCGATCACGATCGCCCACTTCTTGCCGCGCCTCCGTACGTGACCCTGCATCATTTCTCCTTTGCGATGTAGCCGTGCTTGCGGCCCCACCGTTCGATGTCGCGCAGCCGCCAGAACGTCGCCCGCGGCTGTTCCACGATCGGCGCCGGGAAGTCGGCGTGCTCGGTCCTCAACTGGTGAACGCGTTGACGCGTGACGCCGAGCACCTCCCCGACTTCTGCCGTGCCGATCGGGTCGTTTGCCACGTGACAAGTGTACGACGGCGCTTGCTATGTAGCAAATGATTCTGCAAACCAAACTGCAAACCGGGGCCGCACAACCCGACGCAAGAGCGCGCAAGCGCGCACAGCATCGACGCAGGTAGACCGGGAACCCATGCAACCGCGCGCAACGGCTCGCGCCGTCCTTCGCCGACTCTTAATCTGCAGGTTCCGGGTTCGAGTCCCGGGGGGCGTACTACTACCTCCGCATCCCTTCCCCCGTGTCCGCGGGCGACGTACGCGTCGCTGCGTTCCCTGAGGGGGTATGGAATGTCACACGCGTCGGCAATTGCCGCGCTCTCGGTCTTGAGCAGCCCGTCTCTCGGCATGTTCCGGGGAAGCGCGGCGGTCGACCGCGGCGTGAGCCGCAAGCAGCTCGCCGCGCTGCGCGCGGCAGGAGTCATCGAACGCGTGTTGCCCGATACGTATCGCATGACAGCCGTGAAGCGCTTGAATGCACAACGGCTGCACGGAGCGCTGCTCTGGGGCGGGGTCGAGGCGGCCGCCGCGGGCCGGTCGGCCGGCGAGGTGTACGGCCTCGAGGGCGTGTATGCCCCGATCCCCGAGATCATCGTCCCGTCGTCGAGAAACGTCCGCTCCTACAACGTCACCGTCCGCCACTACGCGGACCGCACGCCGCTCTTGCTTCGGCGGCATCACGGAGTGGCGACCACGGGCGTGGAACCGACGTTGGTGAGTCTCGCCGCGGTGCTCGACGACGAGGAGCTGGAGGTCGCCTGCGAAGACGGTCGCCGGCGCAGGCTCACGTCGATCCCGGCGCTCCGTGCGTACCTCGACCGGCATGGTCGTGCCCGGCGCGCCGGGGTGGGGGCGCTCCGGGACCTCATCGCCGAGCTCGATCCCGTACATGCCTCTCGTTCGACGTTGGAGGTGAAAACGCGCCGACTGCTCGTCGCGCACGGCATCACCGACTTCGTCCGCGAGTTCCCGCTCGAGTGGAACGGCCGCACATACCTCTACGACTTCGGGTTCGCGGGAAAGCGGGCGATCCTCGAGACGAACGGCCGCCGCTGGCACGACGACCCGGCCGACTACGAGCATGACAACGAAAAGTGGAGCGTGCCCGGTCGGCGCGGATACAAGCTCGTGCTCGCCACGTGGTCGAAGGTGACCCGCACCCCGGACGCGCTCCTCGCCGATCTCGAGGCGACGCTCGCGGCATAGAGCTCAGGTGTCGTCAGGCTCTGGCGGGCCGACGCCAAAAGGCGGAGGATGACGATGCTTCGTTCTTCGCACGGGGGTCGTCATGTGCCGACGTTCACTAGCCATCGCGTGCTCGATCATCTCGTTCGCAGTCATCGCAGCTACTCAAGGGTGTGCCCGACCCCTGGCGACTGCTCGCGGTGGAGTCGGCCTGAGCGCGGGCGTCGGGAGGACGGCCGGAGCGTGCAAACCAACCACCCGCGACAGAGGCTCACGCTTGCTCCCTGTGCGACACTGAAGCAAGATTCCGAACGCCGCCCTGGGAAAAGGGGGCACGATAACGGTGCCGCAGTCCTACTTTGTTTACGGCCTTTTCATCGGCATCGTCGTCGGCGTGGCGGGCGCGGCGATCCTCTGGCTGTGGGTCAGACTGGCACGGGCTTCGGGCGCGCTCGCGAATCGACGTGGTTACCCGCGCCTCGCCGGCGTGGCGTTCGGCCTTCTCACCGGACCACTCGCGATCGCCGCCTTCGCGCTGCTCCCGTCGAGACGGGGCGTGCATCACCAGCCATAGTGGCGCGCAAGAGCGACGTCGGAGGACCGGCTCCTCAGGCTCGTCGAACTGCGCACACGCGTACCGGCTCGCCGATTCCCTTGAGCATGCGCCGCCGCGCGCGCCCGAACGCCACGCCCCGAAAGTCGCCGACCTCCTCGCGAATCGCAGTCGTCGCGAGCACCTCGCCGCCGTCGGCGACCTCGGTGACGCGTGCCGCGATGTTCACCACATGGCCCACGACGTCGTGGTCGCGTTGGACGCGCACTTCGCCCGCGTGCAGGCCGACGCGCAATCGCAGTGGTTCGGGTTGCGCCTCGAGCAGCTCGAGTCCCGCGAGCACCGCCGCTTCGGGACTGTTGAATGTCAGGAGGAGCCCGTCGCCGAGGGATTTCACTGTGCGACCACCTCGGCTGCGCACGATCGGCCCGACGGTGCGCTGATGACGGGCGAGTAGCTGGCTCGCGGCGTCGTCGCCGTACTCGGCCGTGTAGGCCGTAAAGCCTTCGAGGTCGGTGAACGCGACGGTCAGGACGTCGAGCATCCCTTCGTCGGACACGTCTTCGGCGCCCGCCGACAACACCTGGATCGCCGACAATCCGAGCGAGGCCAGCGTCGAAGGCCGTTGTTCGACGGTGCGCTCCAGCAGTCGTTCGAGCACGTCGACGGGCCGCGCCGCGGTGAAGGGCTCCTCGCCCGGACGTTCGAGCCACTCGCGCCGGACCAGACCGAGCTCGATGGCCTTGGCCATGCGATCGGGATCGCGTTGCAACAGATCGGCGAAGCTGACGGCGGCCGTACGGCGAAGCCGATTCACCGCATCCGCGCCGACGCGGCGCGCGTCACCGGGGCGCGCCGGCACAGTCGCTCAGCCCTCGTTCACGTCGCGCGGCACCGATCCGCCACCCTAGGGCGAATCGTCAAACGGATCTAGGAAGCCTCACGTTCTGTCTGCTGCGCTCGTTCCAAGTCGCAGCTATGGATCGGGCTGCTGCAGTCGTAGATCACCAGCCCGCCCGGCGAGTACTCGATGCATAACCCCGATCTGTGTGCATCTGAAATCGCGATGGGCGCCCGGCAGCACGGGCACCGCATCGTTCGCACGAAGTAACAATCGCGCCGATGACCCGGAAAAACGCGGATGCGTGGCTCACAGGTCCCGAGACGCGTCGAACGATGACCCAGCAGTCAGTCCAGGTGTTCCAGCTGCTGCGAGGCCCGTCGCTCGACGATCGCGTACCCGTGCGCCACGGCGGCGGTCTTCGCCTTGATGAGAAGCTCCCGCGCCCTCGCGGTGTCGCCGGGAGCGTTGCGTTCGGCGAGCATCTCGCCCCACGCGAGGTTCGTGCTCGCCGCGAAGAACTTGGCGTTTGCTCGGTCGTTGAACGCGGCTGCTTGGGCGAAGTACGCGTCTGCGTCGTCGTAGTGGCCGAGCACCCCCGCGAGACCACCGAGCACCGCGCAGACCGGACCCTCAGCCGTGATCCCGGTCGTGGAGAACTGATCGGCCCACGGCGCGAGCCGGTCGAAGATCGGTCGCGCGTACTTCCGGTCGCGGCACGTGATCGCCGCGTCGGCGTAGGCGACCATTCCGGTGAGCCAGAGCGGGTCGGGCGGAAGATCGAAGCCGGAGGCCGCAAACTCGGCCAGCGTGCGGCGCGCGTCATCGATCAGGTCTCCCCGGGCGTACGCGGCGGCCAGCGACGACGCGACCGCGCTCGCGAGCTCGGGCGCGCCGGCGGCCATCTCCTCGACGAGTGAAACCAGGTCGGCAGTCGTTCCACGCTGTCCGGCTACGGCCAGGAGCTGCGCGCCGTAGAACCGGGCGGCGTCGGGTTGGCCGCTGCCCGCCCCGAGCTCGAATGCCTCGGCGGCCAACGCTTCCGCCTGTTCGACGTCCCCGGCGATCTGCGCACGCATCGCACGCGCATAGCTGCGCCACCAATGCAACATCGGCTGGTCGAGTTGGTCGGCGAGTAGCCAGGCCACCGCCCAGCAGCGGTCCAGCTCGTCGATGTCTCCGGCGCGTGCCGAAGCCATCCCCAGCCAGACGGCCGTGTAGAAGCGCAGTAGCGGGTCACCGATGCGCTCGGCCCGAACCATGGCGTCGGTCGCCCACGTCAGCGCCTGCTCGAGCAACGGCGGCAGGAGGAGGGGAAACCCGACGAGGTTGAGAACCCGCACGATGACCGTGTCGTCACCGGACGATTCGGCGATGGCGAGGGCCTCGTCGGCCAGCGCTCGGCGGCGCTCGAGCGTGCTCCCGTACGTGAGCTCCGCGCACAACGTGGCGAGCACGAGCGCCCGGGAAGGATCGTCGGCGCTCAAACGTGTGAGCGCGATCTCCAAGATGTCGACCTTGTCGACGTCGATGACACCGATGTTCGTGGCAAAGCCCCGGTCGCCGGCAAGGATGGCAGCCACGAGACGCGAAGTGTCGCCGAGGTCGGCCGCTCCGCGAGCGGCGTCGAGCAGCGTTTGGCGAAACGCGGCATCGCCCGTCTGGCGTTGGGCGCTGCCAAGGCCGATCGCCAGGTCGATCCCGAGGATCGGATCCGGGTCGTCGGCCTTGGTATAGAGGTCGAGGGCCTGCGCGTAGTAAGCGAGCGCGTCACCGGGCGCGAGCGCGGTCAGCGCCGCGTCGCCCGCCTGTCGCGAATACTTGACGGCTTTCGTGAGGTCGATCGGCTGGTTCGCATTGCACCAGTGACGGGCCAGTTCACCGACGCGCGCGCCGAGACGATCGTCGTAGCACTCCTCCAAGGCTTCGGCGATTTGTCGATGCGCGCGGGCCCGACGGGTCGCACCCAGGTCGGTATACAGCGTGTGTTGGATCAGCGCGTGGGCGAAGTTGTAGCGCCCCTGCGCGTCGGCCATCTCGCGCACCAGGGCGACCCCTGCCGCGGCATCGAGTATGTCGAGAAGGTCGTCCTCCGAGGTGTTGCTGGCGCGAGCCAGGACATCGAAGTCGAAGTCGCGACCGATCACCGCCGCGATCGAGAGCACACGCTCACCATCGCCTCCGAGTCGCCCGACCCGCGCCCCGATCACCTCGCGGAGGCTGTCGGGCAGCGCGACCCGTTCGACGGCGTTCTGGGAGATCGCCCCCGTCTCGGACAAGTGCCGCAGAATCTCGGTCACAAAGAAAGGGTTGCCGTCGGTCTCCCGATACACCACCTCGGCGAGGCCGACAGCAGCGTCGTCCAGAGCCTGACCGGCAGCAGCTTCGACCAGGGCGACCACACCGGAGTCGTCGAGCCCACTCAGCTCGATGCGCCCGACGCCATGGTGCCGATGCAGCGCTGCCAATATTTCCAGGAACGGGTGCGAGCGCGAGAGCTCACTGTCGCGGTATGTCCCCAACAACAGAACGCGCATCGGCTGGTCGGTCGCCATCACATGACGCAACAGTTGCAGGCTGGCCTTGTCCGCCCACTGCAAGTCGTCCAACACGAGCACGATCGGCTGGTGCTGTGACACCATCGCCAAGAATCCAACGACAGCCGCGAACAGCAGGTAACGCTCGGTGTCCGCGTCGGTCGCCTTCGACGGCGGAAGTTCCCGCAACCGCCTCGCCAACGCCGGCACCATCCGGGCCAGGTCCGATCCGTGCGCGTCGGCATGCGCGACAAGTTGGTCTTCGCCGATGTGCGTCACGCAATGGCCGAGCGCCTCGGCAAAGAGCTGATACGGAGCGGCGAGGTCTTCCTCGCAATGCCCGAACAACACGCACGCCTCGCCCTCGAATGCAGCCCGCGCCGTCTCGGCAACCAACGTCGTCTTGCCCATCCCGGCCTCACCCGAGACCAAGAGCAGCTCGCGTCCCTCACCGCCCGCGACACGTGTGAACGCACCCGAAATCGTCGCCATCTCCGCTTCCCGGCCGATCACACCCACGAACGGGCGCACACTCAAACGGCCCGGTAACGGCACGACATTCGTCGCGGTCCCAACGAGCCGTTCCCAGCCGACCTCGACGGTCTCCACCGGATCCGGCAATCCCTTCAACACCAAGGAGCCGACCGGACTGCATACGTGACGGGTGCGCCGACCGGCCATCAACCGCACCACATCCGCAGCCAAGATCTGGCCGCCCTCGCACGACGCGCACAATCGCGCCGCCCTGTTCACGGGCACGGTTGTCACGCTCGACGCCCTGTTGCATCGCCACCGCACACGACAACGCGGCCGACGTCGCGGCGAACACGACCATGAGCCCGTCACCCAGGTTCTTCACCTCGGTGCCGCCCGCTTCGGCGACCGCTTGACGCAAGATCGAGAAATGCCGGCGGCGCAATTCGTCCGCGGCGTCCGGTGAAAGGCCCGACGCCAACGCCGTCGAACCCACCATGTCGGTGAACAACACCGCGACATTCTCTGTGGTCATCGACGCAAAACTCCCGCGTGCACTCCTCCACCGCAAGGAGCATGTCCCCATTGCACTTGACGTGTTGTCCACCGGCCGCATGGAGGTGGTGCACGGCGGGAAAAGTCGAGTGCCAGGGGATCCCCTGACCCCTGGCCTCCCACCCCCCCCGAGGGAGGTGCCCCGGCCGCTTATTTTCCCGGGGCGCCTCCTCGCGTAGGGCGTTTCGCGAGCACACTGAGGGGTACGACCCGCTCATGACACTCCGGGGCGAAGCCGCCGCGTTCGTTCCAAATGTCACGCCCCGAGAAGTCTTCGACTTCGTGCTCGACCCCGCCCAATACACCAAGGCCGACACCAAGATCGTCTGGGTGACCAAGCTGGCCGACACCGACGACGGGATGCTCGCCCGGGAAGACGGCCGGTTCCTGGGACGCTTCCCGGGCTCGGTCATCACCCGCTACCGCTGGCAGGCGCCCGGGCGCATCGACGTGACTCTCGAACACGGTGTTCCCCGTGCGTTGCACGCGTGGTTCGAGATCGACGAGGCACCCGGCGGGACACGGCTGCGCCACGTCGAGACGATGGATTTCGGTCACGGCATCTTCGGCCGCGTCTACGACCTCATTGCCGGGCGGTGGTTCGCGCGCAGCGTAGAACACGAGGTCGCCGAGATCGCGCGGCTCCTGCAAAACGGCGAACGGGGCCGCGGTATCAGCGCGCACGCCGAGACGTGACCGCGGTCAATTCCTCTCAAGCGATGTCTTTCGAGATGAGGCGTGCGTCGGCCGGCACGTAGCGCTCTTCGAGCGCGCGGAGGCGATCGGCCATGACCGTCAGCATCTTGCGGTCGACCGACGGCATCGAGGCAACCAGTTTGTCGAACTCTCTTGCGGTCAGGACCAAGACGGTCGTCGGCTCGGTCGTAGTGATCGACGCGACGCGGGGCAGGTGCTCGAGCAGAGACATCTCGCCGAAGAAGGTTCCCGGTCCCAACACTCCGATCGGAATGTCGTTACGTGTCGCCTCGGCTTTGCCCGAAACGATGACGAAGAACTCACTCCCGGTCTGTCCCTGGGCGGCGAGAACTTTTCCGGCCGGGACGTCGATCTGTGTGGCCAGCGACGCGAGGGCTTGGAGCTCCTTCTTCGTGCAACGGCTGAACAGCCACACGCTGCTCAGCACTTCGATGTAATCCTTCTTCCTCATGTCGACTCCCCACTTCTTGCATCACCACGTTGCCGCGCGCGACTGCCCGCGCCATCGAGGGGGAGCGTAGATCTCGCATCGAGATGCTTCCAGTAGCACTCGAGCCGACCGGCCGGGTCACTTCTGGTGCGACCGCTCCTCGAGGTCGCGCGCCTGCGCTTCGGCGCGAAGCGCTCTCGGCCTGCGCTTCCTTCTCCGCGACCTGGCGCGGCGCGGCGGCCTTGTCCTGTTGGGCCTTTCCTTCCTTCTCGCGTTCCTCGTTGCCGCCGATGGTTCCGGCGACTTCCTTCGCCTTGCCCTCGAGGTCTTCGTCAACGCCCTCAACCACTGCGCGCGGGCCGCTCTCCCTCTCGCTTATGACTCTCTCCTTGTCACCCGGTCACGGGGGAACGCAATCGGCCTGGGCGAACTCGCGCATGTTGACCGGATGATTCGTAAGGGGACATCGCGCGGTACGACAAGGGAGGGCACGCGTTACGACATGGGAAGATGGCGTCAATGGGCCGATTCGAGATCGTGCTGCCGGACGAACGCGTTGCATCGCTCGACGAATGGCTCGCGGACGGCGGCGGTAAGGGTCTGAGCCGGGCGAACGAGCTCGGCCCGGAGGGGAGCATCGCAGAGCTGGAACGGGCCGGCTTGCGCGGTCGCGGCGGCGCGGGCTTTCCCATCGGCACGAAGTGGCGCACGGTGCGACACGCGGCCGGCCGGCACCGCTATGCCGTGTGCAACGCCGCCGAGGGCGAGCCGGGCACGTTCAAAGACCGCGCGATCTTGCGCGCAAATCCGTATCAGGTCATCGAGGGTCTGGCGATCGCCGCGCTGACGCTCGATGCGCCCGAGGTGTTCATCGCATTGAAGGCGAGCTTCGGACCGGAGCGCGAGCGCGTCACCGCGGCCGTGACCGAGATGGAACGCGCGGGCCTGGTCGGTGATCTGTCCGTGGGAATCGTCGCCGGCCCCGAGGAGTATCTCTTCGGCGAGGAGAAGGCGCTGCTCGAGGTCATCGAAGGTAACGAGCCGTTGCCGCGCTGGCTTCCGCCGTACGTGCACGGCCTCTTCGCCACCGCGCCGCAGCTGGGCTGGCAGGCCCACGAACCAGAGGCCGGTCATACGCGCGGACACGAGTCGAACCCAACGGCGGTCAACAATGTGGAGACGCTGGCGAACGTCGCCCACGTGCTCGCGAACGGCGCCGATTGGTACCGCTCCGTCGGCACGCGCGAATCACCGGGCACGGTCGTGTGCACCGTCGTCGGCGACGTTGCGCGCGCGGGCGTTGTCGAGGTGACGTGCGGTACGGCGTTGCGCGACGTCTTGGATATGTTCGGCGCACCACTACCGGGGCGCGCCGTTCGCGCGGTGTTCTCCGGCGTGACGAACGCGCCCGTCACCGTTGATCGGCTCGACATCCCGCTCGCCTTCGAGACATTCGCCGCGGCCGGAAGCGGTCTCGGCGCCGCGGGCTTCATCGTGTACGACGACACCGCGTGCATGGTCGACGTCGCCTGCGTCCTCTCCCGCTTCTTGTACGTCGAATCGTGCGGGCAATGTCCGCCGTGCAAGCTCGGCACCGGCGCCATAACCGGCGCCCTCGACGACATCGCGGCCGGGCGCGGCACCGACGCGAGTCTCGAAAGCCTCAACCATTGGCTGTCGGTCGTTGCCGACGGCAACCGATGCTTCTTGCCCGTCGAGGAGCAGCAGATGATCGGGAGCATCTTGCGCACGTTCCCGGACGACTTCGAGGCGCATCTCCGCGGCGAGTGCACGCGTCCACATCGCGCCGTCGTTCCGAAGCTGCTCGACATCGTCGACGGCACGGCCGTCTTCGATACCCGGCAGATGAGCAAGCGACCCGACTGGACATACGACCCGTAGGCCCCGCCCGACCCCATTGAACTAAGGTAAGGTTGCCCTAAGTCGCTCCAAGGTGGTAGGATGAGCCTCGAAAAGACGCTGTTGCTCGGCTTCATCGCCGGCGTGACCATCCTGCTGGGCCTGCCGATCGCGCGCATGAAGCGGCCGGCGCCGAACCTGCGCCTCATGCTGAACGCGATCGCGGTCGGCATCCTGATCTTTCTCGTATGGGACGTGTTCTCGGCCGCGTGGGAACCGATCGACACGGCGCTTTCCGACTTCCACAACGGCGACGGCGGCCTGGCGCGGGCGACCGGCTACGGCCTTCTGTTCGTCGGATCCCTCGCCGTGGGTTTGCTCTTGATGATTGCGTACGAGAACTGGATGGCTCGAAAGGCGAGGCCTGCCGAGGCAAGCGTCGTCGACGCGCGGGAAGGGTCACCGACGCCCGGATCACCGCCGTCAACCGCGAGCACGGGAACCCTCACGCTCGCTCCCCCGCGCCAAGGTCTCGCAACCTGGTCTCCCGCTCGTCAACTCGCGCTCTTGATCGCGGTCGGAATCGGACTCCACAACTTCGCCGAAGGACTCGCGATCGGGCAGGCCGCGGCGAACAGCGAGATCGCCCTCGCGACGTTGTTGGTGATCGGCTTCGCGCTGCACAACGCCACCGAGGGTTTCGGCATCGTTGCTCCGCTGGCGGGCGAGGTCGCGGCCGACGGGCAGCGCTCCCTGCCGAGTTGGGGATTCCTGCTCGCGATGGGCACGATCGGCGGTGCGCCGACCTTTGTCGGCACGGCCGTCGGGCACGCGTTCACGTCGGAAGCCCTGTCGGTCGTGTTCCTCTCGCTCGCGGCCGGATCGATCCTCTATGTCGTCATCCAGCTGACGGCGGTCGCCGCGAAACATCGACGCATGGACCTCTTCGCGTACGGGCTCCTCATCGGAATCGTCGCCGGCTTCCTGACCGACGCGGTCGTCATCGCCGCGGGCGTCTGAACGATTTCGACAATCTCAACCGAGGCGATCCAGCAGATTTCTGGTCACCTGTTCGACGTCGTCGTCGCCGACACCGAGACCACACGCCCAGTCGGTGCTGCCGGCGGTCATCACCGTTCCACCCGAGGCGTGTTGCCACGTGCCCACGACCGCATTGCCGTACGACAGTCGTGCGCACGACTCGGGCGAGCTGTCGCCGAGGACGCGCAACGCATGGAACTCCACCTCCGAGAGCGCGTTCTCGCGCACAGGACGCACGGAGGTGCGCCGATCGAAGGGAGCGGCCGGTGATGTCGCGAGTATCTCGAAGCCCTCGGGACAACCGTCGTCACCCGTCGGCACGGGCCGGCCGTCGACGAGGGTGAACGCGCAGCCGTCACATTCGTAGCCGACGACAGTGGAGCGCGCGCCGAGGAGGTCGCCGTACTCCAGTTCGGTTCCCTCGAACACCCAATGTTCGGGGCGGTGCACGGTGAAGCCGCCCGACCCGCGCGGGACGCGGCGACCGATACGCGCGTATCCGCCGCGGTTGAACGACACGCCGATCAGCTCGTTCTCCGGACGACCGATCGCGCGATCCGACCAGATCGACGTCAGCAGGTGCTGGCGGTCGGTGCCGTATACCGGATCGTCGGCGTAGCGCTGCTTGTAGCCGACCATCGTTCGGCCGTCGTCTTCGTAGCGCACCTGCCAGAAACAGGTATTGCCGGACAGGACGACGAGGTTGCCGCCGCGCGCGACGTGTGCCTCGACCGCGTCGCGCTGCGGACTCGACCAGTACTCGTCGTGACCGACGCAGAGCATCAGCGTCACGCCGTCGAGGAGACCGGAATGCCGTTCCAGGTCGGCGTTCGTCGCGATGTCGATCGCGTAGCCCGCGCGTCCGGCCCACGCGAGGAACGGGGCTTCGTAGTTCGGCCAGCCCGCCGAGCCGGCCCACTGCGAGAGGTGTTCGAGCGCGAGATAGCCGACGTGGGTTGCCATCCGCTCGTCGGGCGGATGCACCACCGCAACGCGCCGACCCGCGCCCGGAGGCTTCGCGAGAAACCCGGGTGCCATCGGTCGTTCCCACGACACGTGCGTCGAGCCCGTGTAGAGGTTCGATCCTCCGAAGTCGTTGTACGCGAGCCAGGTGTTGGTGCCGAGCACGAGCAGCACGCGCCCGACGGTGCCGGGTGCGGGGTGCAGCACGAAGAAGGCGAGGTTCGACCCGTTGCGCGGCGCCCGTCCGCGCGGCCAGCCCGCTACCGGCTCGAGCGCCACCTCATAGAAGCCGGACGGCCACGACGACTCCGTTGCGATCTCGGTCGTCACCGGGCACCCGCAGCCGGCACGAACCGCATCGTCGGGGACACGGTGATCGTCGGCGGTCAGTCGTTCGAGACGCGCGACGACGTCGCGCGTCTCGCCCACCCGCGTGACGGTGACGTGCACCGGACCGAGCGACGACGTCGCGCAGAGGGGAATCGCGCTACCGGGCGTTGCCGAGTGGGGCCAGCAGTAGGCGGAGAGCACGAGCAACCCTACCGACTAGGAACGGATGTCCTTCCGGCGGAACCACACGATCGCGAGCGTCCCGAACACGGCCAGATACACGAGCTGCGACATGACACCCGTAATCATGTCGTGCGAGTAGCGATTCTCGGTGAACATCGTCACCCACGCGTTGAAGTAGTGCGTTGGGAACAGGTAACGGACGCGACCGAGTTGGGTGATGCCGTCGAGGATCTCCGACACGATGTAGACGCCGACCGTCGCTCCGATCGCACTGGCGGCGGTGTCGGTAAGGATCGAGAAGAGGGTGCCGAGCGCGAGGAGCGCGGTGAATCCGAACGCGACGTACCCCGTCGCGATCGCGATGCGGAGGAGCAACACGCCCGGCCAGAGTTGGAAGCCGGTCGCCAGGCTGCTGCCGTCGAATGAGAACGTGCCGAAGTCGGGCACGGTGACGGAGTGCGCACCGAAGAGGAGGACACCGGCGACGAGCCCGGCGAGGGCCACCAAGATCGTCGCGGCCCAGATGAGCATGCCCGCGACTATCGCCTTCGCGACCAGCAACCGCCCGCGCGGCACCGGCCGCATGAGGAGGTAGCGGAGGTTGCCCCACGCCGCATCGCCGGCGACGGAGTCACCTGCGAACATGCCGGCGATCACGACGAGCAGGAATCCGCTCATCGCGCTCAGGACCGCGGCCGGCACGAGGTACCCACTCTGCTGCGCGAGACGGAACAACCCTTCGCCGGCGTCGCCATCTCCGTGATCGCCGTGCGCGTTGATGGCGATCACGATCAACGTCGGGAGCCCGACGAGCAGCAGCGCGATGACGAGGGTCCGGGTGCGCCTCGCCGCCTTGGTGAATTCGGTGCGGATCAGGGCGATCACGATGCCACCTCCGCCTCCTCGGCGCGTGGCCGCGCGGCCTCACCGGCCGCGAGGAGATCCAAGAACGCATCCTCGAGCCGCTGCGTGGGCATGATCGTCTCGAGCCGGAGCCCGGCCCCGACAAGAGCACCGGCAACGTCGGATCGGCGGCCGACGCGCAATTCGATGACGAGCCCGTCGCCTTGGATCTCGACCTTCGACACATTCGCAAGGTTCGACAGCAGCGAGCGCGCGCGTTCACGGTCGTCGACCTCTACGTAAACGGAGCCCGCCGATCCGATGAGCTCGCTCACGGTTCCGTCGGCGACGAGGCGGCCGTGATTCATCACGATCACATGACTGCAGACCTGCTCGACCTCGCTGAGGTGATGGCTCGACAACAACACGGTCGCGCCCTGGGCGCTGAGCCGGCCGATCAGCTCGCGGATCTCGCGGATCTCACCCGGATCCAAGCCGCTCGTCGGCTCGTCGAGCACCAACAACTCCGGACGGCCGAGCAGCAACCGGGCGAAGCCGAGACGCTGCTTCATCCCTTGCGAGTACGTCTTCACCTTGCGGTCGACCGCGTTGCCGAGGCCGGCGATCGCGAGCGCACCGTCGAGATCGGCGTCCTTCAAGCGCGCGCCACCGGCTTCCCACCACAACCGCAGATTGCGCATCCCCGACAGGTGCGGAACGAACGCCGCTTGCTCCACCATCGCGCCGACGCGCACCAGCTGGCGACAGCCGGGCGTGACCGTGACGCCGAACAGGCGAGTCGACCCGCGCGTCGGCCGCTCGAGCCCAAGGAGCACGCGCAGGGTTGTCGATTTGCCCGCGCCGTTGGGGCCCAGGAGCCCGTAGACCTGTCCGGGCTGCACCGAGAACGAGAGGTCTTCGACCGCGCTGACATCACCGAAGCTCTTCCACAGCCCCTCGACCTCGACGATCGCGTCAGTCACGAGCGGGATGGTACCGACGGCCGCGAGATGTCAGGTCACACCCCCTGCACCAGGAACTCGCACGCACGACGCATCTGCAGCGTGAAGAACGCGTCGTAGTCGCGTATCACGTTGTGCAGATGGCCGAACATCTCCAGATTGATGCCGCCGAGAAGCTGTGCCCAGACTGAGAGCCCGCGGGACAACACCGCATCGGGCACAGCCGGCGCGGCAGTGCGGCGGAGTTGCGCGAGATCCGACCTCGTCGTGCGTGACATCGCCGGCGTCTCCCCCGGCACGATCTCGCCGCCGGCCACGCCGTCGGCGAGGAGCCGCAACAGCACCAACGGGACCCGGCTCGCGGGCCCGATGGTCGCTTCGGGCGCGGCGTACCCGGGGACGGGACTGCCGTAGATGAGGGCGTATTCGTGCGCGTGGGCGAGCGCCCACGCGCGGACGGCTTCGCACACGCTCAACCAGCGGGCGTCGACACCGCGGTTGCGGGACGCGCGCTCGGCCGCTTCGGCGCGCTCGCCGACGGCGTCGTACGCGTCGATGATGAGGGCGGTCAGCAGGTCGTCCCGGCTCGGAAAGTAGCGGTACACCGCCGACGACACCATCCCCACCTCTCGGGCGACGGCCCGCAGCGAGAGTGCGGCCGAGCCGTGTTCGGCCAGCTGGCGCCGGGCGACGGCCTTGATCTCCTCCGTCAGCTCGGCCCGGGCCCGGTCGCGCGCCGTGCGGGAGACACTCGGAGGTGCAGTTGTCATAAGCGCAGTCTGCCCGATGTCGAGAGCAGTGGCAACAATCGAGAGCACCGCTCTTGACAATCGTTCGGGACGGGTGAAGACTGCTCGTGACGAGAGCGGTGCTCTCGGTTTGTCTCGCCCAAGGAGCTCGCACCATGGACGCAACTCCGACCCCGAATGCAGTGCACTACCAGGCGCCCGGCTGGTTCACGCGGAACGTCTTCAACCGGATCGTCGTGATCGCGACGCGGCTGGGCATCAGCGTCTGGGGCTCGCGGGAGCTGCGGGTCGTGGGCCGCAGGAGCGGCCAGCGGCGCAAGACCCCGGTGAACCTTCTCGAGCTCGAGGGTGCGCACTACCTCGTCGCGCCGCGTGGAGAAGCCCAATGGGTACGCAACCTCCGGGTCGCTCACAGCGGTGAGCTTCGGGTCGGTCGCCGGGTGGACACGTTCCAGGCGACCGAGGTCGAGGGCGACGCCAAGGTCACGGTGATCCGCGCCTATCTCCGGCGCTGGAAGATGGAGGTCGGCGTGTTCTTCGACGGTGTCGGTCCGGACGCGTCTGACGACGAGCTGCGCGCCATCATCGACCGTCACCCGGTGTTCCGCATCGACATGATGACCAAGGCCGCGTGATCGCCCGGGGCTCATGGAAACTCGAACGACGTCGACTCGACGAGCGCGCGGGCAATTGCGGCTTCGGTGCACACGACCTTGAACGAATCGGTGTTTCCTTCGGGCTGTTGGTAACGATGTTCTGAAATGTGACCCTTGGCCGTCCGTTCCCACGCCTTGGCGAACGCCTCTTGCACCGCGTCTTCGGCGGTCGAACGAGAGCCCGTCACGACCGCGACGACGCCCACGAGCCGCCCGTACTCCGCGAGCACGCACGCCTCGACCTCATCGTCCGCCGGCATCACATGCAGGACGCCCGGGCGACGGTCACGGTTGGCACGATCGCCCGAGATTTCCCGATCTATGTCGCGCGCAGCACGCCTGCCGCGGCCTCGGCGGCCCCCTTGGCGGCGCGTTGGGAGTCGAGACCGAGCCGGACGAGCTTCGGGATGCGCCACGGTTTCGTGAGGACATACCGCAGTGACGCACCCAAATTGGGTGTCCCGTCTGCGTTGGCGAGGCCGATCACGTCGCCCGGGGTCACGCCGACGAGGTCGCTGATCGACCGCACGGTCGACCACTCCACGCCGCGCCGCTCACACACGCCGGCGATTGCGGCCGTCTCCATGTCGACGGCGATGAAGCCGGCGGCGACGAGCGCGTCGCGCTCCGCGGGTTGCATGTCGAAGTCGTCGTGCGTGACGAGCCGCCCGCGCGGTTCGACTGGAGTCAAGTTGGAAGGGCGGTACTCGGCGCCCGATGCCTTGTCGACGACGACCTCGGGATAGACGATGTCGCCGACCTTGCTCGAGCCCATGCCGCCCGCGATGCCGACGACCATCACGTGATCGACGTCGGCAGTGTCGAGCATGCGCTCGGTCGCCTCGGCCGCACGCCGCGTTCCGATTCCGGTCTTGCCCGCCACCAGCTGGATCGCCCCCGCCGAGCCCGTGAACCCGCCGTCACCGCGCTGCAGAGCCAGCGCCTTGACGAGAGATGCGAACTCCGACGGCATCGGCGCGAGGAGCCCGACGCGGGTAGGTCGATCGGCGTTGCTCACCGGGGCATCATGGCGCGCGAATCGTGACGCGTGTGCTGAATCTCGGGATGCTCGGACTCGGCTACTACAACGTCCGCGGGCGGGCCGCCGCCGCAGGTCGCGCAGATCCAGGCGCTCGGCAAGCGGCAAGCCGGGCCGGCGCGACACTCGACACCTTCGTCGTGATCTTCCTGATCCTGATGATCTGGAAGCCGGGCCTGTAACTTTCAGCGAGAGCCGCGTAGCAGGCGACCGGGCCGGGCGCCCTGATCGTCGCCGTCGCACAGGATGACTTCACCCGACTTGACCGTTGTGAGGTAACCACGTGCGCGCTGGACGAAGCGGCGGGCGTCGCCGGGGAGATCGTGCACCATCACGGGTCGCTCGAGCTGCACGTGCTCGAAGTCGATGACGTTCACGTCGCCCACCTTGCCCGGTTGGAGCACGCCCCGGTCGCCGAGCCCGTACATCGCCGCGGTGTCGGCCGTCATCTTCTTCACGACCCACTCGAGCGGGAGCCGGTCGTGGGCCCGGTCTCGCGCCCAGTGCGCGAGCATGAACGTCGGCGTGCTCGCGTCGCACGTCGTTCCGCAATGGGCACCGCCGTCGCCGAGCCCCCACGCGCTGCTCGGGTGCAGCAACATCTCCCGCACGGCATCGAGCGAGAAATCGGTGTAGTTGAGGAGCGGTCGCAGCACGAGCGCGAGGCCGTCGTCGGCGAGGAGCGCGTCGTAGAACACCTCCATCGCCGGACGATTCTGGGCGCGGGCGAGCGCGGCGACACTGTGATCCGGCGACGGCTCGTAGTCGGGAACGTCGCCCATCGGGAACGCGCGCGCCGGGTCGAGGAACTGCCGCATGGGCGCGATCGCGTCGTCGACCTCGGCGAGCAGCCTGGCGCGCAAGGCCGGGTCGCGCATCGCCGCAACCTTCTCTCCGAGAGCGGCCGCGCCGATCGGCGCCCACGACGGGCAGTACGCGAACGGGTGGAACGTCATGAGCCCGAGCAACAGGCTCACCGGACGACCGGCGACCTGCGGCCTCACCTGCGCACCCTCGGTCGCCGACTGCGCGCACAGCTCGAGCATCAGCCGCCACGACTCGGGATCGTGGTCGTTCTGCGTGAGTGCGAACGACACGGGACGCTGGATCGCCTGCGAGAGCTTGCGCATCCACGCCATCTCGCGTTCGGGCGCGGCGAGATCCTCACCGAGCGCGCCCGCCGGCGCGAGCTCGAACACACCCGTGCCGAGCTCGCCGAGCACGCGCCCGATGCCGAACAACTCGTCCTCGGCCGCGAAGGTGCCGGGCACCGGCTCACCGTCGATCGCCATGTGCGCGATCGTGCGGCTCGTCGAGAAGCCGAGCGCACCGGCCTCCATACCCTCGCGCACGATGCGGGCCATGGCGTCGATGTCGTCGGGCGTCGCGGGCTCGTTCTTCGCGCCGCGCTCCCCCATCACGTACCCGCGCACCGCGCCGTGCGGGACCTGAGCACCGACGTCGAGCATCTTCGGCGCGCGGTCGACGGCATCGAGATACTCGGGATAGTGCTCCCAGCCCCACTGGATCCCTTCGGAGAGCGCGGCGCCGGGGATGTCCTCGACGCCTTCCATCAGACCGATGAGCCACGCGTGCCGGTCGGGCTTGACCGGCGCGAAACCAACACCGCAGTTGCCCATCACGATCGTGGTCACGCCGTGCCAGCAGCTCGGTGTGAGCATGGGATCCCATGTGACCTGGCCGTCGAAGTGCGTGTGCACGTCGACGAACCCGGGCGTGACGAGCGCGCCGTCGGCATCGACGGTCTCGCGGGCCGCGCCGTCGACGGCACCGACCTCGCTGATCACACCGTCGGTGATCGCGACGTCGGCCGTGCGGGCGGGAGCGCCCGTTCCGTCGACGACCGACCCACCTCTGATCACGAGATCGTGCATGCCGTCACCTCAGGTCGCGGAAGAATGCCTGTACATCTTGCACCAGGAGATCGGGCTCCTCGAGCGCGGCGAAGTGGCCACCCCGGTCGAAGCGCGTGTAGCGGATCAGGTTGAACCTCGATTCCGCGTAGGCCCGGGGGATCCGGAACATCTCCTTGGGAAACACCGCCGCCGCCGTTGGGACCGTGACGTACTCGTCCGTCGGCCCGAACCGGCCGGTGCGCTGCGACTCGCAGTACAAGCGGATCGACGAGTTGATCGTCTTGGTCACCCAGTAGACGGTGAGGTTCGTCAGCAGTTGATCGCGCGTGACCGCGTCGTCGGGGCTGCCGTCGTTGTCGGTCCACGCGCGGAACTTCTCGACGATCCAACCGGCGAGGCCGGCCGGCGAGTCGGTGAGGCCGTAACCAAGCGTCTGCGGGTTCTTGCCCTGGATCTCCTGGTACGCCGCGCCGCGCGTCATGAACTCGCCGGCCGAAGCGAGGTCGGCGGTCTCTTGCTCCGTGAGCTCGATCCCGCTCGCGTCGGCCGGGAAGGCGAGCAGCATGTTCGAGTGCAGCCCGATCATGTGCTCGGCGTCGATCGCCGCCAAGCGCGCCGACACCATCGCACCCCAGTCGCCGCCCTGCGCGCCGTAGCGCTCGTAGCCGAGACGCGCCATCAGCGCCTTCCAGGCCTCGGCGACGCGCTGCACGTCCCATCCCGGTTCCGTGGTCGGGCCCGACCATCCGTAGCCGGGCAACGACGGCGCGACGACATGAAACGTTGCGCGCAACGGTTCGATCACGTCGAGGAATTCGGCCACCGAACCCGGCCAGCCGTGGGTGATGATCAACGGCAACGCGTTCGGGTCGTCGGAGCGCGCGTGGATGAAGTGGATCTGCTGACCGTCGATGTCGGTGAGGAAGTGCGGCCAACGGTTGAACCGCTCCTCCTGCGCGCGCCAGTCGAACTTGGCGCGCCATTGGTCACAGAGATCCTGCAAGTACGCGAGATCGGTGCCGTAGTCCCAGCCGCTCCCGGGAATCTGGTCGGGCCAGCGCGTACGGGCGAGCCGGTCGCGGAGATCGTCGAGCACGTCCTCCGGCACCTCGACACGGAACGGACGGATCTCGCTACTCGCCATGTTGGCGACGCTACAACAGCACCTCGCTAGATTCCCAGGCCGTGGCGCTCGACCCGTTCGCACCGTTCCGGCTCGACGACAAGGTCGCGATCGTGACCGGCGCGAGCGCCGGGCTCGGAGCCCGATTCGCGCGTGTTCTCGACGCGGCCGGCGCGCGCGTGGTCCTCGCGGCCCGGCGCACAGAGCGGTTGGAACAACTTGCAATCGAGCTGCGCGACGCGCACGTCGTGTCGTCCGATCTCTCTTTGGAGGGCGCACCCTCGTCGCTGGCAGCCGCGACGCTCGCCCACTACGGCCGCGTCGACGTGCTCGTGAACAACGCCGGAACGAGTCAGCCTACGCCCGCGTTCGACGAGACCACCGAGAAGTTCGCCGCGACACTCCGGGTCAACCTCGTCGCGTCGTTCGAGCTGGCGCGCGAGTGTGCGCGGGCGATGATCGCCGCCGAGACGGGCGGCACGATCGTCAACGTGGCCTCGATCTGGGGCCTCGTCGGCGTCGGCCAGATCCCCGAAGCCGGTTACGCGGCGTCCAAAGGTGGCCTGGTCAACCTCACGCGCGAGCTCAGCGCACAGTGGGCGCGCCGGGGCGTGCGGGTGAACTGTCTCGCGCCGGGTTGGTTCCGAAGTGAAATGACCGAAGGCCTGATGTTCGGCGACGAGAACGCGGAACGCTGGATGCGCCAACGCACGCCGATGGGCCGCGGCGGCGAGGAGCACGAGCTCGACGGTGCGCTCCTCTTCCTCGCGAGCGAGGCGAGCAGCTTCCTGACAGGCCAGATCGTCTGCGTAGACGGCGGTTGGACATCCGTCTAACCCCCCCCGTTGCCAACAGACCGCAAGAATTCTGCACGCACATTGCGCTTTTTCTTGCCAACTGTTGGCAAGAATTCTGCACGCACACCGCGGGTTTTCTTGCCAACTGTTGGCAAGAATTTGGGGTTAGACGGCGGACTTTTCGAGGATGTGGACGGCGCACGCGGAGCCGAGGCCGATGACGTGGGTGAGGCCCACCTTCGCCCCCTCGATCTGACGGTCTCCCGCCTCGCCGCGTAGGTGCGTCGTGACCTCGAACACGTTCGCGATGCCGGTCGCGCCGATCGGGTGACCCTTGGAGATCAGGCCGCCACTCACGTTCACGGGGGTTTGGCCGTCGCGCCAGGGGCCGCGCTCGTCGATGAACTTGCCGGCCTCGCCCGGAGGGCACAGCATCAGGTTGTCGTAGTGGACGAGCTCGGCCGTCGCGAAGCAGTCGTGTAGCTCGACGAGGTCGAGGTCCTGCGGCGATACACCAGCCGTCTCGTACGCCTGCTTCGCCGCGTTGCGAGTGAGCGTGTTGACGTCGGGCTGCACCTGCGCGTGATCGGTCCACGGGTCGGTCGTCAGCGCCGACGCGCTTATCTTGACCGCACGGCGCTGCTGATCCTTCGACAGCGTGCGCAGCTTCTCCTCGCTCACCAGCACGACCGCGGCCGAGCCGTCGGTGTTCGGGCAGCACATGAGCAACGTGTTCGGGTAGCTCATCATCTCGGCGTCCATGACCTCGTCGAGCGTGAATTGCTTCTGGTAGTGCGCGAGTGGATTGAGCGTCGAGTGCGCGTGGTTCTTCTCGGCGACCTTGGCGAACTGCTCGAAGTCGACGCCGCCGTGCTCGTACGCGTACTCCATGCCCGCCTGCGCGAACACGCCGGGCATGAGGCCGGTGCCGAGCACACCCTCGACCTGCATCACCGAGCCGTAGCGACCGCTCGGCTCGTAGACTTTGCGGCCTCGATCACCCTTGCCGCCCGCACCGAGCAGACCACCCTTGCCCATCTGCTCGACGCCGACCGCGAGCCCCATGTCGGCCTCGCCGGCCTTGATGGTGAGCAACACCGTGCGCAACGCGGTCGCGCCGGTCGCGCACGCGTTGGCGACGTTGTAGACCGGGATGCCGGTCTGGCCGATCTGCTTCTGCAGCTGCTGACCGACACCCGCCTGGGCGCTGAACAGGCTGCCGCAACCGAGCACGTCCATGTCGTGGATCGTGACGTCGGCGTCGTTCATCGCACCCAGTGCGGACTCGCTCGCGAGGTCGATCAAGTCCTTGTCGACGTGGCGACCGAACTTGGTCATGTACGTACCGAGAACCCAGACGTTGTCGCCGCTCATGAGATGCGCCTTTCAGGAAGCGGGCTCGAAGGCGAACGCGATCGCCTCGGTACCGTCGTCGTCGGTGCCGGCCGGGAACGTCGTCATCCGCACAGACATGCCGAGCTTCACGTGTTCCGGATCGGGCGGGATGTTCGAGAGGTTGGCCTTCACGGTTCCGCCTCCGTCGAGATCGACGAGCGCGGAGACGTAGGGAGCGGGGACACCCGGCACGGTGCGGTGGACGATCGTGAAGGAGCGCACCTTTCCGGTCGTCGCGAGCTTCTTACGCCGGAACTCCGTACCGCCGCTCTTCGCGTCGGCGTTGCGGCGGTCGAAGTAGAGCGCACCGGAGTCGACCGACTCCCAGGCGGCGAGATGTGGAGCGCCGTCGTCGATGACCAGGTAGTCGACGATCGGGACCTGCTTGCCCATTCGGACCTCCACGAGAATTGCGAGGGCCCGCAGGCTAGCCCTGGGCGCCGATCCAACCCCCGGGCGCGAAGATGGATCGACGCGAGCGTGGCGGAACTGGCAGACGCGCCGGGTTTAGGTCCCGGTCTCGAAAGAGGTGGGAGTTCGAGTCTCCCCGCTCGCACGGCATCTACGTGGAGTCGTCGCGCGCCACGCAGTCAAGGAGGGCTCCGTTGTGCGTGAATCGACCGCAACACTGCCTGAGCGAGCTTCGCAGGTGCCTCAGGAGGGAACGGCAGAACCGCGCTGACGTTGATTTCACAGAGGACATAGCTGTCGTCACCGGTGGCGTCCTTGGACCCGAAGAGAAAATCCGCGTCCCACAGCACGGGCAGCGACGCGGCGTCGACGTCTACGAGCTCTTGCATCGCCGGCACCCAATCGGACTCGACCTTCGACCGCAGGGCGCTGAAGCTGGGTTCGCTGGGCCCGTACATCGTCTTGTGTGATGGGAGGCCGAAGACCCGGCGAGGGACGGATGGATCGGCGCTTGGTGATGGCTCGTGCGGATACTGGCGAGCGAAGCCAACCACCTCGCCCTTGACGAGGTAGCACCGGATGATGCCCTCGGTGATGCGAGGTTGGAACGGCTGATCGATCAAGCAGCCCGCGCCATCGGCGTACGCGAAGTACTTCGCGCACCGCTGCATGAACTCGCCGAGCGGAACGTCTTCGCTCACTTCGTCGCGTGCTCGGGCGCTCTGGACCCGCACGACCGCGTCAGCCTTCGGCGAAATTTGCGCTGCGAACTCGACCTTCTGAACCCCGATGCCACCATTGCCTCGGTACTGCTTCAGCACGCGCGCGCCGCCCGCGTCCAGACGTGCGGGGAACTGCTCGGTGAACGCCTCGAGGCTGCCGTACAGAAACGTCTCGGAACCCCAACCCAGCTCGCGGGTCCGGTAGAGGATCTCCTTCGTCCCCATCTTCACGATCGTGTCGGGATGCGCGCTGACCCACACACCCTCGGATGCGACCTCGCGCAGCATCGCATCGAGCTTCGTGCGGTCATCGCTTCCGGTGACCGGATCGACCTACACGAGCACACCGTCGACGCCGACGAGCTGAGCGCGGACCTCGTCGGCTGCCTCATCGCTGTAGACCGCCGCCTCGACAGTGAGACCGACCTCGGACAGCGCGTCGTAGACGGGCGCCAACCTCGTGTTCGCCAGCGTCCCGACCGGGATAGTGCGATCGCCTCGGAACACCACGGCGATCCGGCCGAGAGGCTTCCTCGCCATCGTCGGCGCGAATCGTGTGCCATGCCTGCCATGTAATCCGCAGGATCAAACCGGTGATCGCGAGGCCGATGAGCGGGTCGGCGATCGTGACGCCCGCCCACACGACACCCGCGGATCCGATGACGCCGAGCGACACGAAGCCGTCGACGCGCGCGTGTTGACCGTCGGCCATGAGCGCCGGGCTTTGCAGACGTCGACCGGCGCTCAGACGGACGCGGGCCGCGAGCTCGTTGCCGACGAAGCCGAGCAGACCCGCGATCGCGAGCGGCCCGAGATAGTGGAGATGCTGAGGGTGGGTAAGTCGGTAGATCGCCTCGATTGCGGCGACCGCGGCCGAAACGAAGATCGCCAGTACCACGGCATATCCGGCCCAGCGTTCGCCTCGCTCGCTGCGCGCAAGAAACGCAATTCCAAGCGGGATCGCGGTGAGTGCGTCGCCACCGTTGTGAATCAGGTCGGCAAGCAAGGCGACCGACCCGGACAGGGCGAACACGACAGCCTGCAGCGCGGCGGTGACCCCCAAGATCGCGAGACTCCACGCCACCGCCCGAACACCCGCACGCGATCGAATGATCGACCGGTCAACACGGCCGTGCGTATGCCCGTGCTCGCCATGGCCGTGCTGGTCGTGGTTGTGGTCGTGGTCGTGCTTGGCAGGCTCTCCCGAGAGGAATGGAAGCCGCGCATGGCGGTGTGGGCCGTGATGGTGATGCTCATGCGTCCAGCGGCCGTGTCGATGCGACAAGGTGCCGTTCATGCGACCGAGAGTACGCGGGCGACCGGATCTCGGGGCGCCTCGTGGCCCGTAGGCGGATAAGCCCTTGTCTCGATGTGGGGTGCGCGTGGGCGCATTGCTAACGGGATTGCTACGGGACCGCTCGCGATCGCTCCACTACGGCGCGGTACCTCGCTCGCGGACGCCCAATCGCGAAACCGCAGATCAGGAGCAAGTACTCATAGCGATCGGGCTCGTGCTCGCTCTGCGGTCGCGCGAGCCGCTCTACGTTGGTTGCCTCATGACGCAGACAATCTTCGAAGCCGCCGGCGGGCACCAAGCTCTCCTCAACCTCGCGCACGCGTGGCATGAGCGTTGCCTCGACGATCCGATCGTCAGCCACGCGTTTTCGCACGGCTACCACCCTCAGCACACCGAGCGGCTCGCTGCCTACTGGACCGAAGCACTCGGTGGACCATCCGCCTACACCGACTCGCTTGGGAACGAGACCAACGTTGTCCGACTGCATTCCGGCAACGGCGAGCACCGCGAGATGGACGAACGCGCGCAGACCTGTTTTGCGCTCGCGCTGGACGACGCCGACCTGCCCGACGATCCCCGCCTCCGATCGACGCTCAAGGCGTACTTCCGATGGGCAACTGAACGGATGTCTGCCTATCCACAATCACCCGACGATGTGCCCGGCGGACTCACCCTGACGCGCTGGTCATGGAACGGGCCCGCCCAATCCTGACCAGACGCCACGGTCTTCTTTCGAGCTGGCGCGGCCCTGCGACGGGTGGACGACATCTGCGGTTCGGACCACTAGAGACCGGTTACCGTGACCGGCGTGGTCGACTTGGCGGTGGTTCCGTTCCCGAGGTCGCCGTCGGCGTTGTCGCCCCAGCATTTGGCGGTGCCTTTGGCCAACAGCGCACACGAATGCGCGAAGCCCGCCGAGATCGCAAACGCGTTCAGCGGGCGCCCGCACGGCGTGAGACCGCCGCCGCGACCGGGCCGATACCCCACACCGAGCACGCCACGACCAACAACGCCAGCGTCACGCGCCTCATACTCCGGATACTCCGGCCCCGATCCTCGCTGGGACGCAGTCTCGCCCCGGCAAGCCCGAGCGGCAAGACACGTGGACACACACAGTCACATGACGGCCACTGCACCGGGGGATGATGACTACTGGAATTCCGCGCGAGCAGACGGCGGCGCGTTAACGCGTTATCGTGCGTGCGCGCCGGATTTCGATGCGCGCGCCGGATGAGATCGATCCCCGATCTTTGTGTGCCATGCGGCGACCACGTCGCCCCGTGAGGAAGCGAGCTTGCCGATGAACACTGCCACCGCCACTACGCGCGCCGTGCGCAGACTTTCCGCAATGGGAGCAACGTTGGTGCTCTGCACTGTGGGCTTCGCCTCGGTGTCGACCAGCGCCGGCGCCGCGTCACCGCCCGCGGTCAACTTGGGAAGCGCCGCGGCCGCATCAGTGCTCGCGGGCGCCGGAGTCACGAACACCGGGCCGAGTGCCGTCGGCCTCGATGTCGACACGAGCCCGACTCCGGCCATCGTCGGCTTTCCGCCCGGCACGACCAGCGGGACACTGCACGCGGCCGACGCGGTCGCGCAGAAGGCTCAGAGCGATTTGACGACTGCCTACAACGTCGCCAAGGCCGTGCCCTCCACCAACGATGTCAGCGGAACGGACCTGAGCGGGAAGACCTTGACCCCGGGCGTCTATACCGCGTCGAGCGGGATGACCCTCAACGGGCCCGGGCCGCTGACCCTCGATGGCACCGCCGACTCGGTGTTCATCTTTCAAGCGGGCACCACACTCGGCACCGGTGCCAACACGTCGGTCAAGCTCACCGGCGGCGTGCGCGCGTGCAACGTGTTCTGGCAGGTGACCACCTCGGCCGTGCTGGGCGCCAGCTCCGACTTTTCCGGAAACATCCTCGCGCAGACCTCGATCACGGTGGGCACCGGCGCGACTGTGCAGGGCCGGGCCCTCGCCCGCACTGGTGCCGTGACGTTGGCGAACGACACGTTCACGAATCCCTGCGCACCCTCGGGCAACGGCTACTGGTTCGTCGCGTCCGACGGCGGGATCTTTTCGTTCGGCGACGCCGGCTTCCACGGCTCGACCGGCAGCCTCACCCTCAACCAACCGATCGTCGGCATGGCCGCAACGCCGTCCGGCAACGGCTACTGGTTCGTCGCCGCCGACGGAGGAATCTTCTCCTTCGGCGACGCCGCATTCCACGGCTCGACCGGCAGCCTCACCCTCAACCAACCGATCGTCGGCATGGCCGCAACGCCGTCCGGCAACGGCTACTGGTTCGTCGCCGCCGACGGAGGAATCTTCTCCTTCGGCGACGCCACGTTCCACGGCTCGACCGGCGGCATCGTCCTCAACCAACCGATCGTCGGCATGGCCGCCGTCGCGAAACCCGCCATCCCTCCGCGGCCCGCGACGCAGTTGGCGTTCACGAGGCAGCCGAGCGATTCGACCGGAGGCGTGGCCTTCGCGTCGCAGCCCGCGGTAACCGTGCAAGATGCTTCTGGCGCAACCGTTACAACGAATACGAGCTCGGTCCGGTTGACCATCACGTCGCCGGCCGGCGCCCGTCTCTCCTGCACGAACGCCGGCCCGCTGCGGGCGGCTGCGGGAGTCGCAAGCTTCGCGGGTTGCCGCATCGACGTGGCCGGCGACTACACGTTGCGTGCGACCGACGGGACGTTGACATCAGCGACCAGCGACACGTTGACCATCTCCGTGGGAGGCGCCGCGCGGCTCGGCTTCACGACTTCGCCGAGCGGCGCGGCCAGTGGCGTCGCCTTCGGGACGCAGCCCGTCGTCGCGGTGCAGGATCTCGGCGGCAACACGGTCACGACCACCAACACCGGCACCGTGGCATTGACGATCACGCAACCCTCCACTCCCGCCGGCGCCGCCCTGGCCTGCACGAATGCCACCGTGGCGGTAGCGGCCGGAGTTGCCGCGTTCGCGGGCTGCCGGATCGACCTGTCCGGCCTCTATACGTTGAACGCGGCCGGCGGGGGGTTGGCGACGGCGACCAGCCGCAGCGTGAGCATCACCGCGGCCGGGGCGACGAAGCTGGTGTTCACGACCTCGCCGAACGCGGCGACCGGAGGCGTGGCCTTTACCACGCAGCCTGTTGTCAAGATCGAAGACGTCGCCGGCAACACGGTTACGACGGACGCGAGCGGCGTGACGTTGACGATCACGACGCCCAACGGCGCACTCCTCTCGTGCACGAACGCCACTCCCCTGCAGGCCGTGAACGGAGTGGCGACGTTCACCGGTTGCAAGATCGACAAGGCCGGCACCTACACGTTGCACGCCGTCGACGGGTCGTTGACATTTGCGACGAGTCTCAGCTTCACCATCTCGGTGGGCACTGCAGCGAAGATCGGCTTCACCGCCTCGCCGAATGCGTCGACCGGTGGCGTGGCGTTCACGTCGCAGCCGATCGTCGCGGTGCAGGATCTCGGCGGCAACACGGTCACGACCACCAACACCGGCACCGTGGCATTGACGATCACGCAACCCTCCACTCCCGCCGGCGCG
>JBBQTI010000043.1:0-35431 GCA_038213435.1 Acidimicrobiia bacterium | reverse complement strand
CTCATCGCCGCGACCCACAACATCCTCAAGCTCTGGCGGCACCCGAAGCCCGCCTACGCCTGACCGAACGCGGCATCAGCCCCGCCGAACCCGACCTGCCGACATGTTGGTGCGACAGCCTCCTCTGGAGCAGTTATGCGAGCGGTGACGGGGGAGACTCGTTGAGGCTTCCTCGGGGTCAAGCATCGGGAGGTTCGCCGCGGTCGATGCGCGCGATGACGGCCCGGATCGCCTCGGCGGTTGCGTCGAGACGCGGGATCTCGACGTGGACGCCTCGGTGCACGATTACGACCGGCCGCCGCGCTGCGCCGGATTGCTCGAGGTACCTCCGCAGCGCGATGTCGTTCACTCGAGCCTCCAAAGGTTGCGGAAGGCCCGCGCGTTGGAGACACACGCGCGGGCCTTCCGTGAGTCGGGCGGGGTGTGGCCCGAAAGGCGGAACCGACCGCACCCCAACGCGAGTGTCCAATCCCGTACCGGGCCAGGTATCGCGACAAGTCGACCGGCAAAGAGTACGCAGGGCACTTCGTCAAAAGGTCCGACGCTCAGGAGTGGCTCGACCCGAAAACAGCGTCGATGGTCAGCGGCAACCATGCCGACCCTCGAGCCGGCCGCGAGCCGTTCCGCACGTTCGCCGAAGCATGGGCGGCGGCACAGGATTGGAAGGTCACGTCGGCTGAGTCCTTCCCTTACGTGCTCGCGCGCATCGAGACTGTGCTACCGAGAAACGCGAGCATCGGCCAGATCGACCAGCTCGCGATCAAGCATGCGCGCGCGGCGCTCGCGAAGAAGTACGCGCCCGCGACGGTCGATCTGACGGTCGGCTACCTCGCCGCGATCATGCGGGCTGCGTTTGCGAACCACCGGATTTCTGCCGACCCGACCGTCGGCACGACGTCACGCCGCCGACGCGACCCCAAAGACCACAAGGTCGGCCCCGACGACGTACCGTCCCGCGCGGAGGTCACCGCGATCTGGAACGCGGCTCCGGGCCCGTACCGCGCCGCAATCGCGCTCGGCGCGTGCGGCCTGCGGATCGGCGAAGTCCTCGGCCTGACCGCGGATCGGATCGACCTCGAATCGCGGCTCGTCACGATCGATCGCCAGCTCCAACGGTTCGAGGGACGCGTCGACTTCACTCGACCGAAAGGTGAGAAGGCCCGCACCATCGGCGTCCCGGCCGCGGTCGCGCTCGAGTTGCGCCGCCATCTCCGCGAGTACGTCGCCGGCGCCGGCGCTTTGCTCTTCACAGGAGCGGGAGGCGCTCCGACCCTGCGTCGCGACCGGTTCTATTTGTCAGCGTGGCGGCCCGCGCTCGCCGGTGCCGGCCTTGGGACATCCGCCTACAAGTTCCACTCACTCCGACATTTCTGCGCGAGCGCCCTACTTGCCAGCGGGACGAACCCCGCCGCGGTCGCGGGACATCTCGGCGATGGACTCGAGGTCACGTTGCGGGTCTACTCGCACTGGCTGCAGGAAGATCGCGCCGTCGCCGCCGACGCCCTCGAAGCCATCCTCGGACCCGTTTCCGAGAATCTCGCGGACTCCTCGCGGACTGGAACGGCTTTCGACGGGTGACCCGACGGTATCTCCGCAGGTCACGGGCCTGCGGCCCGGATGTCGGGTCAGAAGTTCAACTTCAGGCCCGGCCGCGGCCACGGGACGGAGATCAGACGCCCGGTGCCCGAGCACGTGACGTACGCGGTGCGCAGATCGGCGCCGCCCCAGCACACGTTCGTCGTCATCGGATCACCGACGAGCACTTGGTCGAGCACTTCGCCGTTGGGCGAGATCACCGTGAGCGCTCCCGTCACCAGCGTGGCCACGACCACATTTCCGTCCGCGTCGACGCCGAGCGAATCGAAGAGTTGCATCCCCGGAAGCCCACACAGCAACGCGCCCGCGGCGCCCATGGAATTCTGCTCGACCTCTCCCGGGCCCGTGACGTTCCACGCGAACACGCGTCCGGTGTGCGTCTCGGCCGCGTACAGACGCGATCCGTCGGGAGAAAGTCCGATGCCGTTCGGCGAGTCGCTCGGGAACACGACCTCGCGGATCGCCGAACCGTCGGGTTGCGCGTAGTAGATGGCGCCGAGATGCTGGACGCGGCCTTCGCGTCGAGCGTGATCGGTGAACCACATACCGCCGTGGGCGTCGAACACGACGTCGTTCGGCCCGATGAGCGCGTGTCCGTCGCACTCGGTGTACAGCACGTCGACCGTGCCGCGGTCGATATCGATGCGCTCGATGCGACCGCCGCTGTGGTCGGCAGGGAGCTCGGCGTCGGGAATCTGCATCCCGAGGATCTCGCGAAACGACCAACCGCCGCTGTTGCACACGTACAGCGCGCCGTCGGGTCCGATCGCCGCCCCGTTCGGCGATCCTCCAGGTGCCGCGACCTCCGTCTTGGTCCCGTCGGGTTGTACGCGCGTGACGCATCCGCCCATCAACTCGACCACGATCACGCTTCCGTCGGGCATCGCGACCGGCCCTTCGGGAAACCGCAACCCCGACGTGATCTCGGTGACCTCGGGCTGGCTCACTGCTATAGGAGAAGCGTGCGGCGCGCGCCGGCGGTCGCACCGGCCCGCTCGCGGTAGTCGACGAGTTGCGCGACCGAGACCAGCGCGATCCGGTGCTCCTGCGCGAACAGCTCGAGGTAGGGAAAGCGGGCCGGCGATCCGTCGTCGTGCAGCACCTCGCAGATCACCGCGACCGGTGCGCAGCCGGCGAGGCGGGCGAGGTCGACGGCCGCTTCGGTGTGACCGCGTCGATCCAGCACGCCGCCCTCGCGGGCGCGCAAGGGGAAGACGTGGCCGGGGCGCACGAAGTGCTCGGCGCGCGACGCCGGATCGAGGATCTTGCGGATCGTCAGCGCGCGATCCTGCGCGCCGATACCGCTGCCGGCGTCGCGGTGGTCGATCGACACCGTGAACGCGGTGTCACAGCCGGCGATATCGGGGGGCACCATCGGTCCGATCTCAAGCTCGTCGAGGCGCCGGGTGCTGCAAGGCATGCAGACGAGACCGCGCGCCCAACGCATCATGAAGTTGATCGCCTCGGGCGTCACCCATTCGGCGGCGAGCGTGAGATCGCCCTCGTTCTCCCGGTCTTCGTCATCGACCACGAGCACCATCTCGCCGCGGCGAATGCGCCGGAGCGCGTCGTCCATCGTGGTCAGGGACACCGTCACCGTCCTTCAGTTGATGAGCTCGGGGGTCGGAAGTGCCAAGAGCTCGACCCGCCCCGGAATGGTTGCGATCATGCGACAGCCGTGCGCCTCGTTACGCGCAACCCGGATGTCGCCACCGTGCAGCTCGACGATCCAGCGCGCGATCGCCAATCCGAGCCCGGCGCCGCCGTCACTCGACGAGCGGGCGGAGTCGGCTCGATAGAAGCGCTCGAAGACCCGTGTGACCTCGCTCTCGGGGATGCCGGGACCGTCGTCCGACACCTCGAGGCGCGCGCCACCGTCGGGTACGGCGACCGCCCGCACCGAGACCCTGCCCTTGGGGGGCGAATGCCGGACCGCGTTCTCGACGAGGTTCGCGACGACCTGGTGCAGGCGCTCGGCATCGGCCTCGAGCCGAAAATCGCGGGGCACGGTCTCGATCGCGAAGGAGACGTCGGTCGCGTGGAGCTGCGACTCGCGGATGGCGTGCTCGATCATCGGACGCACGTCGAACAGGTCGCGATCGAGCGGCAACGTGCCAGACTCGAGCCGCGAGAGGTCGAGCAGCTGCTGCACGAGCCGGCCGAGCCGCTCGACCTGCGCCAGCATCGTTCGAAGCGTCTCGGGATCCGCCTTGCCCACCCCGTCGACCAGATTCTCGAGGACGGCCTGCAGCGCGGTGATCGGCGTCCGGAGCTCGTGGCTGACGTTCGCGACGAGATCGCGTCGCAAACGATCGGTCTCCGCGAGCTCGGCGGCCATTTGGTTGAACGCGTGCGCGAGTGTTCCGATCTCGTCGTGCGAGACGGCCGTAACTCGGGCCGTGAAATCACCTCGGGCCATGGCTTCGGTCGCGGCAACCATCTCGCGCAGCGGCGACGTCAGGCCGCGCGCCAGCACCCACACGACCGCGAGTGCGACGAGCCCCGAGAGCACGCCGGCGACCGACGGCCACAACCCCACCTTCAGACCGACGAAGAACACGCCGACAGTGACTGCGACCGCGGCGAGGATGATGACGCTGATCTTGAGCTTCAGCGTCGGCAGTGGATCGAGCGGCCGCTCGGGCGGCCGGGGGCCCTTCACGCGCACGCGTGCGCCTCCTCGATCGCGTAGCCCACGCCGTGCACAGTGCGCACGATCGACGAACCGAGCTTGCGCCGGATCGTGCGGATGTGGGAATCGACAGTGCGGGCGCCGGAGGGAACGTCGTAACCCCAGACCTGCGCGAGAAGCTCCTCGCGCGTCGAGACTCGCCCCGGGCGCGCCGCGAGGTAGTGGACGAGGTCGAACTCGATCGGCGTCAAATGCACGAGCTCGCCGTCGACGCGGACACGACGCGTCGTCGCGTCGAGCTCGACGTCTCCGATCCGCACGACGGGTTGCACGGGCTCCGTCGAGCGCTCGGCGCGCCGCAACAGCGCGTGGACGCGGGCGATCAGCTCGCGCATGCTGAACGGCTTCGTCATGTAGTCGTCGGCGCCGACCGCGAGCCCGACGAGCAGGTCGGCCTCGCTGTCACGAGCGGTGAGCATGAGGACCGGCACCGGCCACTCGCTCTGGATGCGCTTGCAGACCTCGATGCCGTCGAGCCCGGGGAGCATCAGGTCGAGCACCACGAGATCGGGCCGGGTCCGGGCGCACAACGCGACTCCGGTCGGGCCGTCGGCCGCGATGTCGACCGCGTACCCCTCGCTGCGGAGACGCGCCGCGACGGCCTGGGCGATCGGCTGCTCGTCCTCAATGACGACGACCGACCGGACCAACCCATCACGCGCGCTCGGTGCCGCAGACGTCACACCACGAGGATACGGAACTGCGGTGGAGGAGTCCCCACGGGCCTGTGGAGAAAGTGTGCAGATCGGCGTCGCGACCGACCGCGCGGCACGAATCAATGCGATCGCGTGGTTTCCCGACGCCACGAATGGCGCACAATGGACGGATGACGACCGATCCTTCGCAGGTCGACCTGCACGCCGAGCTCGAGCGCGTCGAGCGTGAGATCGCCGAGCTCGGACCGCAGATCCGCGACGTACGCGAGCAGCTCGCAGATCCGGCCGACGCACGCGATCGAACCGAGATGCTGACGATGGCGGAGCAGCAGGAAGCGATTCTCGCAGTGCTCGAGGTGCGCCGGGGCGAGCTGCGGCGCCGCCTGGAGAAATGACGATGGATTTCGGATTCGCCCGGGCTGCTCGCGGCCGGCCCTGACAACCATCCACCACGGCTCGCTTCGGTAGCGTCCGGGCGCATGGCCCGAGCCCCGGATGCCGAAGCGCTCGCCCGCGCGATCGCTCCGACGTGCGGCCATGGATCAGTGCTCGACCTGCGCCGTCTTTCGGGCGGCGCTTCGCGAGAGACGTGGTCGTTCGACCTGGCCGACGCGAGCGGTAGGCGTCACGGGTTCGTCCTTCGGCGCGATCCGGGCGCACACAGGGGCGAATCGGATCGCTCGACGGAATACCACCTTTGCGAGGCCGCCGCGGCAGCCGGAGTCGCGGTCCCGCGCGTGCGGGTGCTGTTGCGGCCGGAAGACGACCTCGGGCGCGGATTCGTCATGGACCGCGTCGAAGGCGAGACCATCGCGCGGAAGATCCTCCGCGACGACGCGTACGCCGACGCGCGGCCGCGACTCGCGGCACAATGCGGCGAGATCGCGGCGCGCATCCACGCCGTCGACCCCGCGCAGCTGCCACCGCTGCCAGTGCAGAACGCCGCGGCGCAACTCGACCAGTATCGTTCGTTGCTCGACACGTTCGGCGAGCCCCACCCGACGTTCGAGCTCGGGCTGCGGTGGCTCGCGGAACGCGTTCCTCCCCCGCCGTCCCGGCCCGAGCTCGTGCACGGCGACTTCCGGAACGGGAACTTCATCGTCGGACCCGAAGGCATACGCGCGGTGCTCGACTGGGAGCTCGCGCACCTGGGCGATCCGGTCGAGGATCTCGGTTGGCTATGCGTCAAGTCGTGGCGATTCGGCGTGCACGACAAGCCCGTCGGCGGCTTCGGCACCGTCCCAGAACTCGTCGCCGCGTACGAACACGCCGGAGGCCGCAGGGTCGAAGACGACGCGTTGCGATTCTGGGTGGCGCTCGGCACGTTGAAGTGGGGGGTGATGTGCGTGGGTCAGGCCTTCACGCATCTCAGCGGCGTCGTGCGCTCGATCGAGCTCGCGACACTCGGTCGAAGGGTCGCGGAGACCGAATGGGACCTGCTCGAGATCCTCGAGGGAGGTCGGTGAAGCGATGACCCAGGATCGACCCACGGCCCCCGAGCTCGTCCAAGCGGTGCGCGAGTTTCTCGAGCACGACGTCATGACGACGTCGACAGACAAACGCGTGCAGTTCCACGCGCGCGTCGCCGCCAACGCACTCGGCATGATCGAGCGCGAGCTCGCCGCCGGTCGAGCGCTCGACGCCGCCGAGCGGGCGCGAGCCTCAGGGCTGCTCGGCCACGACGACGACGTCCGGATCCTCGAACGCGAGCTCGCCGCCCGTATACGGGACGGGTCGCTCGACGACCGCCTCGACGCAGTGCGCGACCACGTGCGCGCGACGGTGTACGAGAAGCTCCTCGTCGCGAATCCGGGCTACTTGTCGGGCGATCCGTCGGCGTAGCCTGCGACTCCGATGCGGATCGCGACCTGGAACGTCAACTCGCTGAAGGCCCGGCTCCCGCGCGTCGAGGAGTTCCTCGGCTATGCCGAGGTCGACGTCCTCTGCCTGCAGGAGACCAAGTTGGCCGACACGTCGTTCCCGGCGCTGACGTTCTCGGCGCTGGGCTACGAATCCGTCCACCACGGTCACGGCCAGTGGAACGGCGTGGCGATCCTGTCGCGCGTGGGCGTCGTAGATCCGTCGAACGGGTTCGGAGATGCCCATGTCGACCCGTATGAAGGCGACGCGCGCGTCGCGGCGGCGACATGCGGTGGCATCCGCGTCGTCAGCGTGTACGTGCCGAACGGGCGCGAGGTCGCGACGGACTTCTACGAACGCAAGCTGCACTGGTTGGCGAGCATGTACGACTGGATCGACGCGACGCACACCCGCGACGATCCTCTCGTCGTGGCGGGCGACTTCAACGTCGCGCCCGCCGACCGCGACGTGTGGGACCCGAAGCATTTCGTCGGCGCGACCCACGTGACCGAGCCCGAGCGCAAGGCCGTCGCCCACCTCGAGGAATGGGGCCTCGAGGACGCGTTCCGACGCGTGTACCCCGACGTCAGTGGGTTGTTCAGCTACTGGGATTATCGAGCCGGCGACTTCCATCAGCACCGGGGCATGCGCATCGACCTCGTGCTGGCGACCCGGCCGGTGGCCGAACGGATCGCCTGGGCGGCAGTCGACCGCAACGCGCGCAAAGGCACCGGGCCCTCCGATCACGCACCCGTGATCATCGACCTGCGCGACTGAGAGCACCGAACACTCAGACGCCTCCCTCGGCAAATTCGAGGGCACGACGCGCGAGCGCCGGAACGCCGGCCTCCAACGCCGCGAAGTACGCGTCGTCGCTGGTGCCCGCGCGGAAACGGGCGAACGAACCCTCCATGACGCACGCCAGCTTGAACAGGCCGAGCACGCAGTAGAACGCCAGATTCGAGACGTCGCGCCCGGTTCGCCCTTCGTAGCGTGCGACGAGCTCCTTGCGGGTCGGCACGTCGGCAGCTTCCGCGAACGGTGACGCACCCGCGAGCGAGGCCCGCTCGCCCGGCCCGATCCAAAGGCCGATAATCCAACCGAGATCCGCGAGCGGATCACCGACCGTCGACTGCTCCCAGTCGACGACGGCGACGAGCTCCACCGGTAGGCGCGGTGCGAACATCACGTTGTCCAGCTTGTAGTCGCCGTGGATCACCGCCGGCGACTGCATTGTCGGCGTGTGCGCCTGCAACCACCGGCCCGCGGCGTCGACGTCGGGCAGAGCGCGCGTCGCGTATCGTTCGAGCTGGCCGAGCCACCGCGGTACCTGCCGTTCGAGGTATCCGTCGGGCTTGCCGAAGTCGTCGAGGCCGCCTGCCCGCCAGTCGAACGCGTGAATACCCGCGAGCGCGTCGACGAGGGCGTACGCACACGCACGCGGAGCGCCGTCGTCGCCGGCGAGCGGCACGGGCATGCTGTCGCGCACGACGACTCCGTCCACAGCAGCCATGAGATAGAACGGCACGCCCAGCACGCCGCGATCGACGCAGCACGCGATCGGCTCGGGCACCGGCACGGACGCGTGGCCGAAGAACGCGCGCAACAACCGGAATTCGCGTGCCATGTCGTGTGCAGTCGGCGACAACGGCGTGCGCGGCGGCCGCCGCAACACGAACGTGCGCTCACCGCGGGTCACGCGGAACACCTCGTTCGAGTGACCGGTCGTGATCCGATCGACACTGATCGGCGCGCCCGTCGCGAGTCCTTCCGCGTCCATCCAGACCGCGAGGCGTTCAGGGTCGACCAGGGGCTCCACGCGTCGAGTCTTGCATTCATCCGACCGGATCGTCGGCTCCGTAATACCGACGAACATCGACATCGAAGAAGGAGACACCATGTCGCTCGTCCGTCTACTCCCGGCGTGGCTCCACGCCGTCGCCGACTACGCAGTCGGCCTCGGACTGATCATCATCGCGATTGCCGTAGGCGGGAGCGGCACGGCCGTCGCCGCCGGTGTGGTCGTCGGAGCCACGGTGCTCATCGTGAGCATGTTCACGCGCTATCCCCTCGGCGTCGCCAAGGTGCTGCCCTTCACGGTGCACTCGGCCGGCGACTACCTCGCGGCGGCGCTGCTACTGCTCTCGCCCTGGGTCTTGAACTTCCACGACTCCGACGGCGGGTTGACGGCCGTGTACGTCGTCGCCGGGATCGCGGTACTGGCCGTGAGCCTCCTCACGAACTACCAGTACGGCGACTCGCGCGAGTGGAGCGGAGGAGTCCCCGCGACCGCCTGATCACGTGTAGCGCGTGATGTAGCCCCGTTTGCGGAACGTGCGCAGCATCGCGACCAGGAACCACATCGAGAGGCCGAGCATCGCGGCGGAACCCGCCGCCGCGATGGTGAGCTGCGACCAGTCGGTTCCCCGGTGATCGACGAGCGACCGCAATGCCGTGAACGCGTGCGTGGTCGGCAACGCGAGCGCGAGCGGCCGCATCAATGTCGGCAGCGCCTTCGTCGGGTAGAAGACCCCGGAGAGGGGCAACAACACGAACATCACGCCCCAGGCGAGCGCCTCGGCGCCGGTGCCGAACCGGAGCACGAGCCCCATGACGAAGAGCGAGATCGCCCAACCGACGATCAGCAGCACCGCGACGATCGGAACCAGACCGAACCCGAGTGACCACGTGTGGAACGAGAAGAACGTCAGGGCGCCGAGCACCATGACGCCGACGCCGATCACGAGCTTGACCATGCCGAAGAGCGCTACTCCCCCGAGATACTCGACCTCGCGCAACGGCGTGACCATGAGGTTCAACAGGTTGCGCGTCCACGTCTCCTCGAGCAATCCCGTGCTCATCGCGATCTGCGACTGGTAGATGACGTGCCAGAGCACGATGCCCGCGAGCAGGTATCCGGACGCCTTCGCCGCAGGAGTCGAGCCCGACGTGCCGACGAAGGCCGCGAGTGAGCCGAACAGCAAGACGTCTACCAGCGGCCACAGCGACACGTCGAACAACCGGTGAGGACTGCGCACGAGCACGTACGCGTGACGCCGCGCGATCGCGCGCATCCTCAGCCACGACTTCGCGCGAGTGCTCATCGGCGTTGCGGCCGTCGGCTGGTTCATGGATGATCGCTCTGTTGTGCGCCGGTCGGCTCATGGCGTTCGGCGAGGTGGAGGAAGACGCCCTCGAGATCGCCCCGGCCGTAGGCGGACGCGACGGCTTCGGGCGGGCCGTCGGCGACGATGCGACCGTGTGACAGGAACACGACGCGCTCGCACACCTGAATGACGTCGCTCATGTCGTGACTGGTCATCAGCAGCGCAGTGCCGTCGCGGTCGCAGAGGTCGAGGAGGCCGCCGCGTACGCGTTGCGCGACATCGGGGTCGAGCGAGGCCGTCGGCTCGTCGAGCACCAGGAGGCGCGGGTGGTGCAACGTCGCGCGGACGATCCCGATCAGCGTCCGCTGTCCCGACGACAGCTCGGTACCCATCGCGGGCGCGAGGTCGGCGATTCGGAAGCGTTCGAGACCTTCGTCGATGAGCGGCTGCGGATCGGCGATGCCGTAGAGCTGCGCGTACAGACGCAGATACTCACGCACGCGCATCCGCTCGGTCAGCGGTAGATAACCGGCGGCGAAGCCGACACACTCCGCGGCCTGGCTGCGATGACGCGCGAGGTCGAACCCGCAGATCGTCACCGCACCCGCGTCGGGCGACACCACGCCGAGAATCATGAGCAACGTGGTGGTCTTCCCGGCACCGTTCGGACCGAGCAGCGCGACACGCTCCCCCGCGCGCACGACGAGGTCGACACCGTCGACCGCGCGGTCGCGGCGGTAATCCTTGACCAGGCCGCGAGCTTCGAGCACTACATCCGCGGCCATGCTCGAACGGTACCTTCTCGGTGTGACGGACCCGACGGTAATTGCGATCGACTGGTCGGGTGCACGTCGGGCGAAGGGGATATGGCTCGCCGTGGTAGAGGACGGCCGGATCGTCGAGAGCCGTGGGCTGTCGACGCGTGAAGAAGCCCTCGGCTACGTACGTGACTTCCCGGCCCCGCTGATCGCCGGCTTCGACTTCTCGTTCGGCATGCCGGAGTGGTTCGCGCGCGACCACGGTTGCACGTCGATCGACGACGTGTGGGCGCTCGCGGCGCGCGACGGCGACGGCTGGCTCGCGCCGAGCCCACCGTTCTGGCGCGACCGCTGCGCTGTGCCGCGTCACCAGCGGTTTCGGACGTGCGAGGAGCGATACCGGGGCGCGAAGTCGATATTCCAGCTGGTCGGCAACGGTCAGGTCGGTGCCGGTTCGGTGCGCGGCATGCCGCTGCTCGCCCGACTGCGCGCGGCCGGCTTCGCCGTCTGGCCGTTCGACGATCCCACCGGCCGCACCGTGCTCGAGATCTATCCGACCCATCTGCGCAGGCATTCACCCCACCACGATCGCGGACCGTGGCGGAGCGACCATGAGCGCGACGCGGTCGTGTCGGCGCGAGTCATGTGGAGCTATCGCGAGAAGGTGGCGGCCTTGCGCGCCGCGACCGATCCGACGACTCGCCTCGAGGGCGATATCTGGGCCCCTACTGCTTCGACGCGAGCAACTCCTTGACCGCAGGTACGACCTTGTGCACGTCGCCGACGATCCCCAGGTCGGCAACCGAGAAGATCGGCGCCTCGCCGTCCTTGTTGACCGCGAGGATGTTGTCGCTGTTCTTCATCCCGACGAGGTGCTGCGTCGCGCCGGAGATACCGAGAGCGATGTAGAGCTTGGGCTTGACGGTCTTGCCCGTCTGGCCGACCTGCAGCGCGTACGGAACCCAACCGGCATCGACGATCGCCCGGGAAGCGCCCCACGCGCCCTTGAGCAGCTTGGCCAACTCCTCGACCAACGGCGCATAGTTCTCGGCCGAGCCGATGCCGCGACCACCCGACACGACCACCGACGCTTCCTCGAGCTTCGGTCCCTGTTGCTCCTCGACGTGCCGAGCGAGCACCTTCGCCTCCGCGGCGCGTCCGGCGTCGGCTGCGGAGACGTTCGCGACCTCGGCCGCGCCGCCACCCGACTCTTCGGCCGCGAACGACTTCGGTCGGATCGCCATCAGCGCCGGACCCTCGGCAGTGAGCTTCACGTCGACCAACGTCACGCCGCCGAAGATCGCGGTACCGAAGACGAGGGCACCGCCGTCGACCGACAACGACATGCCGTTCGTCAGCACCGGCTTGTCGAGCTTGACGGACAAGCGGGCGAGCGCGTCACGACCGTCGTACGTCTGCGCGAAGAGAACGACGTCGGGGCTCTGCTCGCTCGCGAGCTGGGCGATCCCGGCCGCCGCGACCTGACCCGGCAACCCGTCGCCGGGATCGATCACGTACAACTTCGTCGCGCCGTACGCACCCACCGACGCGGCGATCGGCGTCGCGTCGCCCGAACCCGCGTAGATCGCCTCGACCGACGATCCGACCTCACGCGCCTTCGTGAGCAATTCGAGCGTCGCGGTCGTGGCCTTGTCGCCGACCGCTTCGGCAAACACCCAGATCTTCACGTCAGACCACCTTCAACTGCTCGAGGAACGAGACGATCTTCTCCGCGCCCGTCCCGTCGTCTTCGAACTTCTCGCCCGCCTGGCGCGCGGGCGCCTGCTCGACGTTCGTGATCTCCTGGCGCGCTCCGGCCCACCCCACCTGCGACGCGTCGAGACCGAGGTCGGCGGCGGTGACCTTGTCGACCGGCTTGTTCTTGGCGGCCATGATCCCCTTGAACGACGGGTAGCGCGGCTCGACCACTCCGGCCGTGACGCTCACGATCGCAGGCAGTGAGGCCTCCACCTCGTCGTAGCCGGCTTCGGTCTGGCGCTGCACCTTGACCTTGCCGTCGGCGATCTCAACGTGCTTCGAGAACGTGAGCGCGGGCCAGCCGAGCAGCTCGGCGACCTGCGCCGGCACCGTGCCGGTGTAGCCGTCGGTCGACTCGGTCGCCGCGAGCACGAGATCGATGTCGCCTGCGCGCTCGATGCTCTTGGCGAGCACCTTGGCCGTCGACAACGCATCCGAGCCCGCCAACGCCGGATCGGAGACGAGGATCGCCTTGGCCGCGCCCATCGCGAGCGCGGTGCGCAGGCCCGACACCTCGTCGTTCGGCGCCATCGAGATCAGGGTGACCTCCCCGCCGCCTGCGGCGTCGACGAGCTGCAGAGCCATCTCGACGCCGTAGCTGTCAGACTCGTCGAGGATGAGCTTGCCGCTGCGGTCGAGCGTGTGATCGGCCGACAGCGATCCCGGCACGGCCGGGTCGGGAATCTGCTTGACGCAGACGGCGACGTTCATGCGACTCCTCGTCCTGGGCGCGAATCGGCACGCGGCGCCGGTTCGGGAAACCGCGATTCTGCCAATCCCCCCGCCACGGCGTCGAAACGTGCAACATCAGGTCACTCCCGAGCGTCAGTCAGGAGTGCGAGCGACCAATAAACGCAGGGGCACGACCGGGCGGAAAAGGCGAACGGGAGAGCGGATTGGCCGCGGCGATCGAATTTGAGGACGTGCGGGTCACATACCGAACCCGTCGAGGTCGGGTGCCCGCGTTGGCCGGCCTCGACCTCAGTGTCCCCGAGGGCGGGGTCTTCGGTTTCCTCGGCGCGAACGGCGCGGGCAAGACGACCGCGATCCGAGCCGCGGTCGGATTGTTGCGCGGCGCCCGAGGCCGCGTGCGCATGCTCGGCCACGACGTCCCGCGCGATCTCCCGTCGACGATCGACCGCGTTGGCGCGCTGGTCGAGCAGCCCTCGTTCTTCCCGAACTTCACCGGTCGTCGGAATCTCGAGCTGCTCGGCCGGGCGCGAGGCATCGGCCCCAAGCGCGTCGCGGCCGTCCTCGACCAGGTCGGCCTGCGGGTGCGAGCCGACACCCGCTTCGCTACCTACTCACTCGGGATGAAGCAGCGGCTCGGCATCGCCGCCGCATTGATGAAGGAACCCGACCTGCTCATCCTCGACGAGCCCGCCAACGGCCTCGACCCGCCCGGCATCCTCGAGGTGCGCAGGTTGATGCGTTCGGTCGCGGCCGAGGGGCGAACGATGTTCGTGTCGAGCCACATCCTCTCCGAGGTGGAGCACGCATGCGACCGCGTCGCGATCGTCGCCCACGGCAAGTGCATCGCGAGCGGTCGAGTCAGCGAGTTGCTGCAGGGCACGAACGCACGCTTTCGGGTACGCGTCGACGACCAGCGGGCGCGCGACGTGCTGACGTCCGGAGGATGGACCGTCGCAGCCGACCCCGACGGCGCGCTCCTCGTCGACGTCGATCCGAGCCGCAGCCACGAAGTGACGAGCACGCTCGCGGGCGCCGGCATCTACCTGTCCGAGCTGACACCGGTCGCGCGCTCGCTGGAAGACGTGTTCCTCGAGCTCACGGAGGAGCCGAAGTGACGCAGCTCGGCGCCGAGCTGCGGCGATTCTTCGCGCGTCGCATCGTTCGGGGCGTCTTCCTCGTCGCTGTGCTCCTCATCGTGCTCGTCGTCACCATCGGAACGGCCAAGGGCCATCGCGGTCACGAGTACGCGCTCGATCCGGCGACGGGACGCGTCACTGACACGCAGACGGGTCAGGTCGTCGCGAACAAGCCATCGGGCGAGGTCCCGTCGGGGTTCAGCTCTTCCGACGGCGCCGGCAACATCGTCTTCGGCCAGTCGGACACGCGGACCAACATCGGCAAGGATCTCGCGAACGTGATCGAGGGCACGGGAATCGCGCTGCTGTTTGTCGCGTTCGCGCTGGGTGCGTCGTTCGTCGGCGCCGAATTCCACGTGGGCTCGCTGACCACACAACTGCTGTTCGAACCGCGGCGGTGGCGCGTGCATCTCGCGAAGGCGGTCTCGGTCGCGCTCGGAGCGGCTGCGTTCGCGTTCGCGGTGTTGGCGCTCGTCGCGCTCGCCATGTACATCGGCAGCGAGCTGAGCGGCGTCGTACAGGGGCTGGACGGCGCGTTCGTCGCACACCGCACTGCGCAGGCGCTCCGCGTCGCGGCAACGGTGGGAATCGGCGCGACGCTCGCTTACAGCGTGACGCTGGTCGCGAAGCGGTCGAGTGCCGGCATGATCGCGTTCTTTCTGCAGTTCGTGCTGCTCAACCTGATCAATCCGGTCAAGAAGCCGTTCGGACCGGTCTCGCACTACATGCCGCTGCGCGGGCTGCTCGCCATCGTGGTGAAGCACACGCCGGGCCAGGAATCGGTCCAGGAACACGCGATCCACACCCTGGCGGGCGGAGTCACGTTGACGGCCGTCTGGGTCGTGCTCATCGTCGGCGGCGCGGGGATCCTGTTCGCGCGAGCCGAAGTGCGCTGAGCCCGGTCTTAGCCGGTACCGTCGCCGCCGATGGCTGAGCACGTCGACGTCGTCGTGGTGGGCGCGGGTCCCGCGGGAACTGCGGCCGCGATCACCGCGGCCGCACGGGGACTGCGGGTCGTCTGTGTCGACAAGGCGCGCTTTCCGCGTGACAAGACGTGCGGCGACGGGCTCACCGCGAACGCGCTGCGACTCCTGGAAGCCTTGGGTGTGTCGGCGGGTGAGCTCGCCGGAACCGCGCCGGCGTTCGTGCGCGAGACGGTGCTGGTGTCGCCGTCCGGTCGCCGCGCCCGGCTCCCGCTCCCCACCGACGGGGCACACGCCGCAGTGGTGAGCCGCCGTTCGCTCGACGCGGCGCTCCTCGCGGTCGCGCGCCGGAGCGGCGTCGACGTCCGGGAAAGTTGCGCGATCGACGGGCTGGAGCACGACGCCGATGCCGTTCGCGTCACGCTCGCCGACGGCGCGGTGCTCGCCGCATCGTTCGCGATCGCCGCGGACGGCCACTGGTCGACGGTCCGGCGGGTGCTCGAGCCGGACGCGCCCCGCGATCTCGGCGAGTGGCACGCGGCACGTCAGTACTTCGAAGGGGTCGACGACGAGCGTCTCTGGGTGATCTTCGAACGCGATCTCCTGCCCGGGTACGTGTGGGTGTTCCCATTGCCGGGCGGACGCGCGAACGTCGGCTATGGCGTGCTGCGCTCCGACGGCCGCCGCGGTCGCGAGCTCAGGGAGCTGTGGCCCGACCTGTTGGCCCGACCGGTCCTGCGCGACGTGCTCGGACCGCGCGCGCGGCCGACGGAACCCGTTCGAGCATGGCCGATCCCGTCGCGTTACGACCCGGCCGCGCTCGCGCGCGGCCGCGTGCTCTTCGCAGGAGACGCAGCCGGAGTTGTCGACCCGATGACCGGCGAGGGCATCGCGCAGGCGATCGAGACCGGCATGCTGGCCGCGGAGGCGATCGCGACGGGAGCCGACTATCGCCGACTCGTGCACCGCGCCCTCGGACGCGACCTGCGCTTCGCACATCTGCTCCAGCAGGTCCTGCGCAGGCCGCTCGGCGCCCGGGCCGCGATCCGCGCCGCCGACCTCACGCCCTGGACGCGGCGAAGCTTCGCGCGGTGGATGTGGGAGGACTATCCCCGCGCGGTCCTCGCCACGCCCGATCGCTGGCATCGCGGCGCGTTCACGAGTCCGGGCGCTGCGTTCACGACCCCGGACACGTAGTCGCGCCGACATGCCATGATGACGACATGGCCGACGGTAAAGCAGAAGTGTCGATCGACGGCAGCCCCGATGAAGTGTGGAAGGTCGTGCGCGAGTTCGGGGGGCTCGACGAATGGATGCCGGGTGTCGAGACGTGCACCGTCGACGGCGACGTCCGCACGATCGGGATGATGGGCATCGAGGTGAAAGAGCAGTTGCGGACGCTCGACGACGGCGCGCGCTGCATCTCGTACTCGATCATCGAGTCGCCGATGGGCAACCTCGAGTCGCACCTCGCGACGATCGCCGTCGATCCCGAGGGCAGCGGCTCGCATGTCACCTGGTCGGTCGAGGTCGTGCCCGACGACCTGCTCGCGCTCTTCGTGCCGATCTACGAGGGCTCCGCCGTCGAGCTGGAGAAGAAGATCGAAGGCTAGACCCGAACTTCTTCAGATCGCCGCCGGAACCGCCGGGCCGCCCGGCTCGACGAGGATCTTCACGTGCTCCTCGGGGTGGCCCAGCGCTTCGAAGGCCGCGGGCACACCCTCTACGCCGCACGTACCCGTGATCATCGGCGTCACGTCGATCTCGCCTTCGGCGATCGCGCGCAACGTGTCGCCGAACTCGAACGGGTCGTATGCAAACGAGAACACGATTGTCAGTTGCTTCGCCTGCGCGAGCAGCGGGCGCAGGGAATCGCGTTGCATGCACGAGCCGACGATGCAGACGCGCCCCAGAGGTGGCGCCGCCTTGATCACCGCCTCGAGGGTTCCTTGAACTCCGATCGCGTCGAACACGATCGGGGCGTGTCGGCCGTCGGCCGTGATCCACGCGTCCATCGGATCCTCGACCGCAGGATCGACGGCGACGCTCGCGCCCATGGCCAGCGCGACCGCGCGCCGCCGGGGTGAGTAGTCGGAGACCACCACGGTCTCGACGCCGAGGCGGCGCAGCTCGGCGACGACCGCGAGGCCGACCGGTCCGGCACCGAGCACGACGGCGGATTCGGCGGGCGTGATCGCGGCACGCGCGACCGCGTGCCGGCCGACCGCCATCGGCTCGGTGAGCGCGGCGCGTCGATGGTCGAGACCGTTCGGGACCTTCATGCACATCGCCGCGGTCAGGCGCATCCGATCGGCGTACGCGCCGTTGTAGACGTTGGAGTACGCGCCGACCGGTTCCATCCCGGCCGGCGTGAGCGCAATCGGCAGCGAGGTGACGAGATCGCCCGGGCTCACCGGCGATCCCTCGGTCTGCGGGCCGAGCTCGAGCACCTCGGCCGTGAACTCGTGACCCATGATGAAGTCGAGCCGCGGGTCGAACGTCAGCGGCGCCGCCATCTCGCGTGCGATCGCGACGAGCTCGTCGGCGTGGTGCAGCGCGTGCAGATCCGAGCCGCAGATCCCACACGCCTTGACGCTGACCAACACGTCGCCCGGGCCGGGAACCGGGTCGGCGACGTCCTCCACGACGAGGACCCCGCGACGAGCAACGGCGGCACGCACTGCGGCGAGGTTACCGGTCTTGACCGGGCAGTCAAGGCGGCACGACACTGCCCGCATGGCCATCGACTTCAGCCTCTCGCCCGAGCTCGAAGAGATCCGAAACCGCGTGCGGTCCTTGATCGACGATGTCGTGCGGCCCATCGAGAAACGCTGGGATCGTAACGATCGAAAGCAACTCATCGAAGGCATCGTCGAGATGCGCGCCGCGGCGCGCGAGCGCGGGCTCTGGTTGCCGCACATGCCCGAGGAGTGGGGGGGCATGGGTCTCGGCCACGTCGAGCTCGCCATGGTGCAGGCCGAAGCCGCGCGCTCGAGCTTCGGGCCGTTCGCGATCAACGCGCAGGCGCCCGACGAGGGCAACATGCACACGCTCCTGCATTGGGGCACCGAGGATCAAAAGCAGAAATACCTGAAGCCATTGTGCGAAGGCACGTCGGCGTCGTGCTTCGCGATGACCGAACCCGAGGTCGCCGGCTCCGATCCCACATTGATCAAGACGTGGGGATACCCCGACGGCGACGAATGGGTCATCAGCGGACACAAGTGGTTCATCAGCAACGCGCACCGCGCGCGGTTCGCGATCCTGATCGCCCGCACCGAGCAGGAGCCCGACATCCCGCAGGCCGCGAACACCGCGTTCATCGTCGACCTGCCCTCGGAGGGTTGGACGGAGGTGCGCGAGATAGAGACGATGCACGGGCCCGGAGGGCACTCCGAAATTCGCATCGAAGATCTCCGCGTGCACAACGATCAGATGCTCGGCGGGCGCGGGCAAGGCCACCTGCTCGGTCAATACCGCCTCGGGCCCGCCCGACTCGCGCACTGCATGCGCTGGATCGCGCAGGCCGAGATCGCGCTCGACATGATGGTCGATCGGTCGCTCAGCCGGTACTCGCACGGCTCGCTCCTCGCGGAGAAGCAGGGCATCCAGTGGATGATCGCGGAGTCGACCATCGAGCTCTATCAGTGCAAGCTCATGGTGCTGCACTCGGCGTACAAGATCGATCGCAAGGAGGACTTCAAGAGCGAGGTATCGATGACGAAGCATTTCGTCGCGAACGCGCTCAACCGGATCATCGATCGCGCGATCCAGGTGCACGGTGCGCTCGGCTATTCGAAGGACACACCGCTCGCCGACATGTTCCTGCACGCGCGCTGGGCGCGCTTCGCCGACGGTGCAGACGAGATACACCTCATGCGCACAGCCGAGCGCGCGATCTCCGCGTTCCGCGACCACGGCAGCACCGCGGCCGCGACGGGCAATCTCCCCCTGTGACCGGATCCGGCAGCCGAGCGTGAGCTGCGGATAAGTGGGCTGGGAGCCGGAGCTCGAGGAGTTGGCGCGGCGCACCGAACTCGCGCGGCGGATGGGGGGCGCGGAGAAGGTCGACCGGCACCGCGAGCAGGGGAAGCTCACGGTTCGGGAACGGATCGACGCGCTCCTCGATGCCGGTACGTTCCACGAGATCGGCGCGCTGACCGGTCGGGCGACGTACGACGACCACGGCAACCTGGTCGACGTGACGCCGGCGAACTTCGTCATGGGTCGCGGTCGGGTCGAAGGGCGTCCGATCGTCGTCGGCGGCGACGACTTCACGGTGCGCGGCGGAGCCGCGGACGCGTCGATCTTCCAAAAGCAAGTGCACGCCGAGCGCATGGCGCACGATCTGCGGATGCCCATCGTCCGCTTGGTCGACGGCTCGGGCGGCGGCGGCTCCGTGAAGTCGCTCGAGACCGAACGCCGATCGTTCGTACCGTTCAATCCGGGCTGGGAGCACGTGGTCGCGAACCTCGCGACAGTTCCCGTGGTTTCGTGCTGCCTCGGCTCCGTCGCCGGTCTCGGCGCGGCGCGCGTTGTCACCAGCCACTACAGCGTCATGGTGAAGGGCACCTCGCAGCTCTTCGTCGCCGGTCCACCCGTGGTCGCGCGCCTGGGCGAAGAGGTCGACAAGGAGACGCTCGGAGGGAGCGCGATCCACACGCGCAATGGCGCAGTCGACGACGAAGTCGCAACCGAGGCCGAGGCGTTCGCCCGCGTCCGCCGTTTCCTCTCGTACCTTCCGTCATCGGTCGACGAGCTCCCACCGCGCGCCCCGAACGTCGATGACGACCCGCAGCGGCGCGACGAGTCGCTGCTGCACGCCATCCCGCGCGACCGGCGCAAGGTTTACAAGGTCCGCGCGATCATCGAAGCGGTCGTCGACGGCGACTCGTGGTTCGAGCTCGGAACGTTCAACGGACGGAGCGCGGTCACCGGCCTCGCCCGCCTCGACGGCCGACCGGTCGCGGTGCTCGCGAACGATCCGTACTTCTATGCAGGCGGTTGGACTGCGACCGCGTCGGAGAAGGTGACGCGCTTCGTCGATCTCGCTGACACGTTCCATCTTCCCGTCGTGCACCTCGTCGACAATCCGGGTTTCGTGATCGGAACCGACGCCGAGAAGGCCGCGACGATCCGCTACGGCGCGCGGGCTTTGGCCGCGATCTACCAGGCGACGACGCCATGGTGCTCGGTGATCGTGCGCAAGGTGTACGGAGTCGCGGGCGCCGCGCACCAGGACGCGTCGAAACTCTCGTACCGATTCGCGTGGCCGTCGGGGAATTGGGGCAGCCTTCCTCTCGAAGGCGGCATCGAAGCGGCGTACAAAGCGCAACTGGAAGCGGCCGCCGATCCCGGTGCGCTACGCGCCGAGATCGAGCAACGGCTCACGGCGCGCCAGTCGCCGTTCAAGACTGCAGAGGCCTTCCTCGTCGAGGAGATCATCGACCCGCGCGACACCCGTCCCCTCCTCTGCGAATTCGCGGAGCTGGCGGCGCGTGTCCTCAGGCCGAGACCAACGGCCCACGGCCTGCGCCCCTGATCAAGAGGCGCCCGGTCCTAAACTTCTTCGCATGTCGACCACGTTTTGGCCGAACGCCGATCACTGGTCGTGCGAGATTCCGCTCGACACTCCCCATCCCAGGCTCGGCGCGCTCGCATCGCGCGGGTTCGTACGGTTGACCGACCTCCCGTTCGAGATTCCGGCGGCCGAGTACCTCGACCTCGAGTACATGGACTGGAAGAGCGGCGGCGACACCAACTTCGCGCCGATCGCCACGGCCGACGGCGAGCTCGATTGCCGCGGCTTTTGGAACGCGGGCGACGAGCGGCCCGACAAGGGCGCGCGTTTCACGAGCAACGCGGCGCATTGCCCGACGATCAAGGAATACGTCGAAAGCGTCGGCGCCGATTTCGGGCGCGTCCGCACGATCAAGCTCGAGCCCCAGGAGCACGATCTCGCGATGCGCAGCTTCCATCGCGACGACAACAACCGTTTCAATCCTCCGACCGACGGTTGGGTTGTGCGCACGTGGCTCGAGCTCACCGACCATCCGACGAGCTACATGCTCTTGATGGACACCGGTCCCGATGGTCTCCCCGACCCGGCGACGGAGGCGCGCATACCGCTGCACAAGGGATCGCGCGTCGTCGTCGACACCCAACGGCTGTGGCACGTCGTCGTGCACAACGGCACCGCGCCGCGCTACGCGCTCATCACGAGCTACGAGAGCGGACCCGCGCTCGCGGCTTGGGTCGACGCGCAATCTCCGCGCACGAGTTGACCGCGCGGTCAAGTTCGGGTCGAATGGGCGAATGCGCTTCGGACTCTTCATGGCCCCGTTCCATCCGACGGGACAGAACCCGACGCTCGCGCTCGAACGCGACCTCGAGTTGATCGAACACCTCGACCGCCTGGGCTTCCACGAGGTCTGGATCGGCGAGCATCACTCGGGCGGCTACGAGATCATCTCGTCGCCCGAGGTGTTCATCGCGGCCGCAGCCGCGCGGACGAAGTACATCCGGCTGGGTAGCGGCGTGAACTCACTCCCCTATCACCACCCGCTGATGCTCGCAGATCGCTTCGTGCTGCTCGATCACCTCACGCGCGGCCGCGCGATGCTCGGCTGCGGGCCCGGACAGCTCACGTCCGACGCGCACATGCTCGGCATCCCCGCCGACCTGCAACGCCCGCGGATGGACGAAGCGCTCGACGCGATCATGGCGCTCTTGCGAGGCGAAACGGTGACCATGCAGACCGACTGGTTCACGTTGCAGGACGCCCGCCTCCAGCTGAAGCCGTACACCGAGCCGAACATCGAGGTCGCGATCGCGGCGTCCATCTCGCCGACCGGCGCCAAGGCTGCCGGAAAGCACGGCGCGGGGTTGTTGTCGATCGCGGCGACGACGAAGCAGGGCTTCGACGCGATCGGCACACACTGGCAGACCTGGAACGAGGTGGCGGCGCAGCACGGCCATACCGCCGAACGGTCGAAATGGCGACTCGTCGGACCGATGCACCTCGCGGAGACGAGGGAGAAGGCGCGCGCCGACGTCGCGTACGGCATCCTGCCCTTCTCGAGGTATTTCACGCACGTTCTCCCGGCGGGGCCGACGCGCGGCGACACACCAGAGGAGATCATCGCGAACGTCGACGAGGACGGTTTCGCGGTCATCGGCACGCCCGACGACGCGATCGCGAAGATCGAGGCGCTCCTCGACGAGTCCGGCGGGTTCGGCACCTTCTTGTTGTTCGGGCACGACTGGGCGAGCCCGGCCGCGACGAGCCACAGCTTCGAGCTGTTCGCGCAGTACGTGATGCCGCACTTCACGGGCCAGCTCGTGCGGCCCCAGGCGTCGTGCGACTGGGTCACCGGAAGCGGCGGCGAGTTCGTGAACCGCGCGATCCATGCCATCACGAAAGCCATCACCGACCACGCGGCCGAGCAATAGAGCACCAGCTGAGGCACGGCCCGCGTGATCGCCCCGACGTGACCGCGCCGACGTCACACGCGTTCGCGGCGGACGGGATCCGGCTGGTCGTCCACGACTGGGGTGGCGCCGGCGCACCCGTCCTGCTCGCGCATCCGACCGGCTTTCACGGCCTCATCTGGGCACCGGTCGCGCACCGTCTGGTCGCGAGCGGGCGCCGCGTCTGGTCGTTCGACTTCCGAGGGCACGGAGACAGCGACGCGCCCGACGCCGACTACTCCTGGCACGGGTTTGCCGACGACGTGCTCGCAGTCGCCGAGCACCTGGGCGTCGCGCGCGAGCCGACACTCGTCGTGTGCGGTCACTCGAAGGGTGGCGCGGCATTGATCCTCGGTGAGCAAAAGCGCGCCGGAACGTTCGCGCGGATCTGGGCCTACGAGCCGATCATCTTCGCCTCCGAGCAACCCCTCCCTCCGCAGGAGGATTTCTTCTTGGCGCGGGCGGCCCGGAAACGGCGCAACGTCTGGCACTCGACCGACGAAGCCTTCGCCGCGTACGCGTCGAAACCTCCGCTCGACGTGATGACCGAGGCGTCGCTGCGCGCGTACGTCGACTACGGGCTTCGCGACCGTGGCGACGGCATGCTCGAGTTGAAGTGCCGACCGGAGATCGAAGCGCGCGTGTACGCGATGGGGCCGAATCACGGCGCGTTCGCGCGACTCGCGGAGATCGCCTCGGACGTCGTGGTCGTGTGCGGCGAGACGTCCACCGACGTCGGCCCTTCGCTCGCATCGCAGATCGCCGAACGCATCCCGAGCGGGCGCGTCGAGGTGCTGGAGGGGCTGGGCCATTTCGGCCCGCAACAGGATCCGGACGCCTGCGCCGCATCGATCCTGCGCTTCTCCTCGTGACGGCCGCGACCGCCTACGCCGACTTCAGGTCGTCGATCACGCGCGTCCAACGTTCCGGATCGGTGCGGTAAGGCGCGTAGAACGAGCAGCGGTCGACGATGCCGCCGTACCGCCGCTTGAGCTCCGCACCGACACCTTCCGGGCCGGCGACGACGGCGAACGTCTGCAGGATCTCGTCGTCGATCAGCTCGCCCATCTCGACCCATCGACCCTGCTTCGACAGCCCGTTGAGCTCGGTCTGCAGATCACCCCAACCGTGGAGGTCGAGGACGCCGCGATACGCGGGCGTCGAACCGTAGAACGCGATCTGTTGCTTCACACCCTGGGCGGCCGTGGCGATCTCCTCGTCGTTCGTGCCCGTGACGACGAAGAGCGGACCCGAGACCTGGAACGACGATCGATCACGACCGGAGGCGAGCAAGCCGCGCTCGATGGCCGGCATCGTCACCTCCTTGACGTAACGCTCCGTGGTGAAGCCGTGGATGATGATCCCGTCGGCGACCTCACCCGCGACCTCGGTCATCTTCGCGCCGACGGCCGCAAGGAAAACCTTGGGCGCACCGAACGGGTTCGGAGGCGGAGCGAAGAACGGCGTCATCAAGGTGTGGCGATAAAACTCGCCTTCGAACTTGAGCGGGGTCTGCTCGTTCCACGCGCTCCAGATCGCCTGCAACGCGAGGATGTACTCGCGCATGCGCCGGGCCGGATGCGACCACGGCATCGAGAACCGCTTCTCGATGTGGGGCTTGATCTGGGAGCCCAAGCCGAGCACGAAGCGGCCCTTCGACATCTGTTGTAGATCGTTGGCCGTGTACGCCAGGACCATCGGCGTGCGGGCGAATGCGACAGCAATGCCCGTCGCGAGCTCGATGCGCTCGGTGTGCTCGGCCGCCAGCGCGATCGGCAGGAACGCGTCATGGCCGGTCTCGGCCGTTAGGAGTCCGTCGTAGCCCAGCTGCTCGAGCTCGCGGGCCCGCGGCCCGATATCGGCCAGCGACGGCGCCATCACCCCGGTGTCGACCTTCACCTTGCGAACCTCGGGGGGCATTTTCCGACACTGGGCGGCATGTCGTGAACCTAGACGGTCCGCCGTTAGCGGCACACCCCGGCGGTATCGTCGGTACATGACGGCGGAGGACACGATCGACCAGGCGCGGGAGCCGGCTCACCCGGTGCCGGTGTCGTTGTCACCGAGCTCGATGGGAACGTTCACGAGCTGCCCGCTGGCGTTCCGGTTCGGCTATATCGAGCGCCTTCCCGAGCCGCCGTCCGCGCCGGCGAGCAAGGGAACCCTCGTGCACCTGGCGCTGCAGTACCTCATGTGGCGCCCTCCCGCGCAGCGGACGCTCGAGTGCGCGCTCGCCGATCTCGCGCGCGCCGAAGCCGAGGTCGCCGCGCATCCGGAGTTCGCGCATCTCGATCTCACCGACGAGGAGCGCGAGAAGTTCCATTCCGACGCCGACGTGCTCGTCCGGCGCTACTTCGATATGGAAGACCCGCGCTCGGTGAGGGTGCTCGGCGTCGAGTTGCGCGTCAGCGCGACGACGAGCGCGGGCGTAACGATCCGCGGCATCATCGACCGGCTCGAGCTCGACGAGAACGACGAGCTCGTCGTCACCGACTACAAGACGGGTTCTGCACCCAGTGAGGGTTGGGAGCAGAAGAGCATGGCCGGCGTCCACATCTATTCGCTGTTGTGCGAGCGGATGTTCGGTCGCCGGCCGGCACGCGTGCAGCTGCTGTACTTGTCGAAGCCGGAGCGCATCATCACCGCACCGTCCGACCAGAGCCTCCGCGGGGTCGACGTCAAGACGAACGCCGTCATGCAGGCGGTGCGCCAGGCCTGCAAGCGCGACGACTTCCGGCCCCGCACGTCCGCGCTCTGCAACTACTGCAGCTTCCAGGAGTTCTGTCCCGAGTTCGACGGCCAGCCCGAGCTCGCCCGTCCGACGTTGCTCGCGCGCCAGGCGGAGCGCGAAGGTCGCCCGCAACTGCCCCTCGTCTTTGCATGAAGCTGCGTGAATGAAGCTCGTTGAGATGGTCGAGCGTGTCGCCGCGTTCGATGGGGCGGTCGAACGCCGGTTCGACCGTTTCCACAGTCCACCTGTCGACGCCGTCGCGTACCGTCTGTCGAGTATCGCCGACCACAGCCTTCTGTGGCACATCTGCGGCGCCACCCGCGCGCTCGGAAATGACGGCGACCTTGGGTGGTCGACGCGCTTCTCGCTCTCACTCGGCGCCGAGTCGGCGCTGACGAACGGTGTGGTGAAATCGCTGTTCCGCCGAATCCGACCCGCGGATTACGCCGCCATCGAGTTCCGCCACGGATTGCGGCGCCCGATCACGAGCTCCTTCCCGTCGGGCCACGCGACCGCCGCGTTCTGCGCCGCGACGCTGCTCGGCGGCGGCCCCGCCTGGTACTCGGCCGCGTCGCTTGTGGCGGCCACGCGCATCTACGTGAGGCTGCATCACGCTTCCGACGTCCTGGCCGGAGCCGCCTTCGGTGTCGGCCTCGGACTCGCTCTGCGCCCATTCGTCAACGGCAGGGAATGACGACCATGCTGGTGCGGTTGCGACCGGCAGGTCGTCACCCGAGGGAGGACCCGTGGCCCGTCAGTTCGCCGTGAGTTTCGATTACCGGTGCCCGTTCGCCCGCAACGGCCACGAGTCCGTCGTTGCCGGGTTGCGCGCCGGCCGCGACTGGGACGTCACCTTCCTCCCGTTCTCGCTCGACCAGGTGCACGTCGAAGAGGGCACGCCGCCGGTTTGGGAGCTCGACCCCGCGGTGCGTGGATCCGGGGTGAGCGCGCTGTGCTGGGGTATTGCCGTGCGGGACGAGTTCCCCGACCTTTTCCTCGACTGGCATCTCGCCGCGTTCTCCGCCCGCCACGACGAGGGCCGCAAGATCGCCGAGGACGAGGTTCTGGCCGAGATCGCGACTTCGGTCGGCCTCGACGCGCGTGCGGTTGCCGCGGAGGTCGCGACCGGCCGGCCGTTGAAGACGCTCGCCCAGACGCACACCGACGCGGTGAAGCGCAATGTCATGTTCGGCGTACCTACGTTCGTCGTCGAGGAGAAGGCCGCCTTCGTGCGCCTGATGGAGCGGGGGCGGCCCGACGACGTCGACCGGGTGCTCGACCTGCTCGAGTGGCCCGAGCTCAACGAGTTCAAGCACACGTCCGTGCCGAGGTAGCGCTCCGACCGCGGGGCCAGTTCGGGTCAGGTGCTGCGGGCCAGCATCCGGTCCCGCCACTGGGATGTGGATGCGGTCGGCGGGTGCGTCGTGTTCATGAAGTCGATCAAGGCCTCACAGAACTGATCGGGATGTTCGCAGTGCGGGAAGTGTCCGGTGCCTTCGAAGATCTCGAGCCGGCTTCCCGGGATCGCTTTGTGGGCCGCACGGCCTTGCTCGACGGGGATGATGCTGTCCTTGTCGCCCCAGATGATCAGCGTCGGAACTTCCGCGGCGAGGTAGAGCCGATCGGCCGCGCTCACGCGTTGACCGGCGACGTCGATGACTGATCGCAGCGTGTGCAGGAACGCGGTGCGGGTTTCGGCGTCGGCCAACGACCCGTAGCTGTTCCATGTCTCCGTGAGGTGCGGGCCCGCGTGAACACCGATCTTGGCCAGCCAACCCGCGATGCTCACAACGCCATCATGGACCCAGTTGGTGCACGCCAACGGGAGTACGAGCTCCGCGCCGGGTAACGCGAGCAGACGCAATAACATGTTGACCTCGTCGCCCAATCCGCCGCTCGACACGAGCACCAGCCGTTCGCAGCGCTCCGGGAACTGATACGCGAACTGCATCGCGACGCCGCCACCAAATGATTGTCCGACCAAGGTCGCGCTTTCGTGACCCAATGCCAACAGGAGATCGCGCACGCCGCTCGCGAACGCTCCCAGGGAGTAGTCGCCGCGCGGCTTTTCGGACGCGCCGTGCCCGACGAGGTCGGGGGCCACGACGGTGAAGCGCTCGGCGAGCGCGGGCATGACGAATCGCCAGGTCGCCGAGCTTCCCGCCATGCCGTGGACGAGGACGATCACCGGTCCGGATCCTGCGCTGCGGTAGCCGACGCGATGGCCGTGGATCTCGATGTGCTGAAGGTCGACGTGTGAGCTCACAGGTTCGCATCGTACGACGGTCCCGAAGCGCTGTCGTGAGCGCTCGGGTCGCCGTTCGTCGCGGAGAGTCACCCGATGCAGAACTCGTTGCCTTCCGGATCCTGCATGACGGCGTAATAGTCGCTCTCATCGTCGTCGGTTCGTGTATGGGTCGCGCCCAACGCGATCAGTCGCCGTACCTCGGCGTCGACGAACGGTCGGGCGGTCGCCTTGTCGGCTCCGGGTGCGACCCGGATGTCGAGGTGCACGCGGTTCTTGGTGATCTTCGCCTCGGGCACGCGATGGAACAGCACTCTGGGGCCGATGCCCAACGGGTCCTCGACAACGGCCCACGCCTCATCGCGCTCCGCGGCCACCGCGCGTGAGAAGTCCGACCACGTGTCATGGCCGGCGGGCGGCCTCTGCAGTCGGTACTCGAGGACCTCGCGCCAGAAGGCGGCGAGTCGGTCGGGATCGCGACAATCGATCGCGACCTGCAGCTGTTTTGCCATATCCCGACAATAGGAAATGTGGGTGGTGGGTGAGGGCCGCCGACGACGTAGCTTTGGTCCCGTGCGGATGTCGAACGCCGAGGCGATCATGTGGGCGGTCGAGAAGGACCCGGCGCTCCGATCCGACTTCTGCAACCTGACGCTCCTCGACCGTCGTCCCTCCGACGATCGCGTACGGGCAACCATGCAGCGAGCGCTCGATGCCATCCCCCGCCTGGGGCAACGCGTGATCGGCGCGCCGCTGCGGATCGTGCCCCCGGAGTTCGCCGACGACCCGACCCTCGATCTCGACGCCCATGTGCGCGTGGTCGGGGTGCCGGCGCCGGGCGACGACCGAGCGCTGCTCGACCTGTGCGGCGCGCTCGCCGAGCAAGCCCTCGACCGGGCCCGTCCACTGTGGGAGTTCACGATCATCGAAGGTCTCACCGGAGGGCGGGCCGCGATGCTCCAGAAAGTCCACCACACCGTCACCGACGGTGTGGGCGGCCTGAAGCTCTCGATCGCGATGGTCGACCTCGAGCGCGATCCCGCGCCGCAGGCGACGGGCCCGACGCCGAGACCGACGGCGGCCTCGGCCACGCCGGTCTCGGCGACGCGAGACGCCGTTGTGGACGCGGCGCAGCGCGGCCTCGGCGCGGTACGGCGCTCGATCGAAACCGCGGGGCATGTCGTCGCCCATCCGAGCGAGGTGCCGGGCCGGGCGACGGACGCCGCTCGCGTCCTGGCCTCGATCCAACGCCAAGGGCTCGTGACCGACTCGGCCCGGTCCGACGAGATGAACGGCCGCTCCCTTCGGCGACACTTCGAGGTCCACGAGATCGCGTTCGAGCCGCTGCGCATGGCTGCGACCAAGCTCGGTGGCAGCGTCAACGACGCCTTCGTGACCGGTTTGGCGAGCGCGCTCGGTCGATACCACGAGCGCGCCGGGAGCGCGGTCGACGAGTTGCGGCTGGTGATGCCGATCAGCACCCGCCGGCGCGGCGACACCGCGACGAACAGGTTCGTGCCGGCGCGCGTCCTCGTGCCGATCCAACCCGCACACGACCTTCGGACGTTGTTCGGTGACGTGCACGAGCGGTTGCAGTCGGCGAAACATGAGAGCGCCGTGAGCGCCGCCGAGGGCCTCGCCGCCCTCGTCTCGGGTCTGCCGACGTCACTGCTCGTCGCGATGACGCGATCCCAGACCCGCACGATCGACTTCGGTGCCTCGAACCTCCGCGGCAGCCCGGTGCCCCTGTATCTCGCCGGCGCCCGCATCCTCGGCAGCTATCCGATGGGTCCCCGCACCGGATGCGCGCTCACCGTCACGATGCTGTCGTACTGCGACGACGTGCAGCTCGGACTGAACATCGATCCGGCCGCGATCGTCGACACCACGGGCTTCATGCGCGACGTGCGCGACGCGTACGACGAGATTTGTAGCCTCGTCTGATCCGAGCGATCAGCGGCGCACGTTCGGACCGGGGGCAACGCCCGCCTCCAACCACTCGTCGAACAGCGGGTCGAGCCAACGCGGGTGTTCGCAGTCGCTCGCGCCGTCGACGACGAACAGGTGCAGCGTCGGCGCTTCGTCAGCAAGATCGATGAGCTCGGGGCCGCGCCGGTGCGGCGGCGCCGCGTCGAGCAGATCGACGAGCGCGACGGCGGCGAGCACTCGGCAGCGGCAGGCGGGACACGCCGACACCGTCGCGGCTTCGAGGCCGCCGGTGAGTGCGAAGAGGCATTCGCTCTCGCGCGCGTCGAGCACGACCTCGTTCCCGTCCTCATCCATGATCACGAGCCCGGCGGCCACGCCTCGACCGTAGCGCCGGGCCCGAGTCCGCCCTGCAACCCGCTAGGTTGCTGGCTCGTGCGCGCGATCACGATCGTCGACGGCCGCTTGGAGGTGGCCGACCGGCCCGTCCCCGAGCCGGGGCCGGACGGCGCGGTGGTGCGCGTCCACGGCGCCGGTCTCAACCGCGCTGATCTGCTGCAACGCGCCGGCCGCTACCCCGCGCCTCCCGGCGTGCCGCCCGACATCCCGGGGATGGAGTTTGCGGGCGTCGTCACGGCGATCGGCGCGAACGTCGCCGCGAGTGCCCGCGCGCTCGCAGTCGGTGATCGCGTGTTCGGCATTGTCGGCGGTGGCGCGCAGGCCGAGTACGTCGCAGTCCCCGCCGTTCATTGCGCGGTCGTGCCCGCGAACCTCGACCTTGTCGCGATGGGCGGCGTCCCCGAAGCCTTCCTCACCGCACACGACGCCATGGTCACACAAGCCCATGTCGCCGCCGGTGAATGGGTACTCGTGCATGCGGTCGGCTCGGGCGTCGGCACCGCCGCGCTCCAATTGGCGCGTGCGCTGGGCGCGCGAGTGGTCGGAACCGCGCGCACGGCTGACAAGATCGAACGCTGCCGGGCGTTGGGGCTCGACGCGGGTATCGAACCGCTGCGCACCGCCGACGGCGCGCTCGACGTCGACGCTTTGGCGTGGGCGATCGTCGAAGCAACCGACGGTGGCGCGCACGTCACGCTCGATCTCGTGGGCGGTGATTACGCGATCGCCGACGTGAACGCAGCCGCGCCGAAGGGGCGCATCGTGTGTATCGGGATGATGGCGGGTTCCCAGGCGTCACTGCCCCTCTCGTCGATCCTCGCCAAGCGCCTGACCCTCATCGGCACGGTGCTGCGTACGCGCGATGTCGAGGAAAAGGCCGCGGCGACCGACGCGTTCGCGCTCGACGTCGTGCCTCTGCTCGCCGACGAACGGATCGCTCCGGTCGTCGAGGCGACCATCCCGCTGGCACAGGCCGAGGACGCCTATGCCCTCCTCGCATCGGACACCACGTTCGGCAAGGTCATCCTCGACTGCCGCTGAGGGTCAGCTGATCGTCACGACGAGCTGGTGGCTGGGTGTGCCGGTCGCTTGTACGCTGAAGGCGCGCTTCGCGTCGAGGCCGATAACCCACGTGAGCACGCCTTCGAAGTCGCCGGTCTCGACGATCGCGCGCACGTGGTTCGTGTGTCCGATCGGAACGCTCTTCGGACCGTTGTAGGTCTGTGTGCCGCTGGCGAAGTCGTAGCCGTACCCCGGCTTGACCTTGACCACCACGAACGCAGTTCCCGCGACCGCGATGGGTGCGCCCGACGCGTCGCCGACGAACGGGGCGGCGCCGTAGGACACGGCGTAGCCGGGCAGGTCGGTGCCCTTTCCGTTGAAGTCGAAGATCACGTGGTCGACGCAGTCGTCTCCGAGCTCCTTCACGTCCGTGAGGAGCGACGCCTGCGCGCTGGCCGGGCTGGACACGGGGGTGGTCGGAACGGGGATGGGCTGGCAGGGCAGCGACGTGGTGGAGAGCTCGACGGTCGTCGTAGTGGTCGAGGCACCGGGTGAGACCGTCGTCGGCTCCGTCGACACCGTCGTCTTGTTGCTCCCACCGCACGCGCCGAGAACCAGCGCCCCGCAACACCAGATGATCGCGGCGATTCGCACGCAGCCATCCTGGCACCACCGACCTCGCTCGAGAGGTCACCACTACGATTCACCCGACTCCGGTTCCGATCCTCCGAGGAGCAGCCGTGCCCGAGCTCAGCGATCACGACGTCGTCATCGTCGAGGCGGTACGCGCGCCGCTCGGGCGCCGCAACGGCGCGCTGGCGACGGTGCATCCGGCCGATCTGCTCGGAATCGTGCAGCGCGCGGCGATCGAGCGTTCCGGCATCGAGCCTCGCGAGGTCGGTCAGGTGATCGGCGGGTGTGTGAGCCAGGTCGGAGAGCAGACGTTCAACATCGCGCGTACGGCGTGGCTGAGCGCCGGACTCCCCCTCGAGGTTGCCGGCACCACCGTCGACAGTCAGTGCGGTTCGTCGCAGCAGGCCGCGAATCTCGCGACCGCGATGGTCGCCTCGGGCGTCGTCGACGTCGCGCTCGCGTGCGGCATCGAGTCGATGAGCCGCGTGCCGCTGGGTGCCGCGGTGCGCAACGACTTCGGCCGTCCGAACCCGCCGTCGTACCGCGAGCACTACGAGCTGACGAGTCAGTTCGAGGGTGCGGAGCGCATCGCCGACGAATGGGGCATCACGCGCGCCGACTGTGATCAGTTCGGCCTGCTCTCGCAGCAACGCGCGCAGCAGGCGTGGTCCGAAGGCCGTTTCGAGCGCGAGGTCTTGCCGGTCGACGCGCCCGACGTGGACACCGACGGAAAACCGACGGGAACGACGCACCGTGTCGAGCGCGACGAAGGACTGCGGGAAACCTCGCTCGAGGCGCTCGCGAAGCTGAAGCCGGTCGGGCGTGAGAACGGCGTGCATACGGCCGGGTCGTCGTCGCAGATCACGGACGGCGCGGCCGCAGTGCTCCTCACGACCGGCCGAAAAGCGCGCGAGCTCGGGCTGCGACCGCGCGCTCGAGTCGTCGACCAGTGTCTCGTCGGCGTCGATCCGGTCCTGATGCTCACCGGCCCCATCGACGCGACCCGTCGCATGATGGAGCGCACCGGGCTCGGGATCGACGACTTCGACACGATCGAGATCAACGAGGCGTTCGCGTCCGTCGTGCTCGCGTGGGAGCGCGAAGTGAAGCCCGATATGGCCCGGGTCAACCCCAACGGCGGCGCGATCGCGCTCGGCCATCCGGTCGGCGCGACCGGCGCCCGTCTGATCGCGACCGCGCTGCACGAGCTCGAGCGGATCGACGGACGGTACGCGCTGGTCACCATGTGCTGCGGGGGCGGGCTCGGCACGGGCACGGTGCTCGAGCGCGTTTGACGGTGAAGCGCGGCGATCTGGTCGAGCTCGAACCGGGTGAGAAACTGCTGACGGTCGCCCGGGCGAGCTTCCGGGGTGCCGCCGCCGTGAGCGTTCGGGCGACGTTCGCGCTCGGATCGGGTCGCATGCGCCTGCGCGCCTTCGACGTTTGGCACGACGCGGCGGTCGCGTCGGGGTTCCCGCTCGTGCCTCCCGACATGGTCGTCGCCGCGACCGACCAGCGCGTCTTGTTCGGCAGGCCGACGTTCTGGGGCCGCACGCCGTCGCGCTACTCGGGTGCGGTAGACCTCGGGCAGCTCTCGCAGATCGTCGCCGTACGTCACGGCATCGTCACCGGAGTCGCGTTCGCGTTCACCGACGGCGGGATCGTCGAGATCGAGGCCATGCGCGGCCGCCAACTGCGACGGCTGGCGCTCGTCGTGGACGAGCTGCTCGCGCGCAAGTAGGGCCGCACCGCGAGCGATAGCGTCCCGGGACATGACCACATTCGGTTATCAGATCCCGGGCTTCCGCAACGCGGGTGCGCCCGACGTCGAGATGTTCGACCAAACACTCGCCCACGCGCTCGCGGCCGAAGACGGAGGCTTCTCGTCGGTGTGGGTCATGGATCATTTCTGGCAGTTGCCGGCACTCGGTGGTCCCGACGAACCGATCCTCGAGGCGTACACGCTGCTCGGAGCGCTGGCGGCGCGTACCGAGCGGGTGCAACTCGGCACCCTCGTCACCGGGGTCAGGTACCGCAATCCCGCAATGCTCGCGAAGATGGTGACGACGCTCGACGTGGTCTCGCACGGACGGGCAATCCTGGGGATCGGCGCCGCGTGGTACGACGTCGAGCACGCCGGCTACGGCTTCGCGTTCCCCACCGCGCGCGAGCGCCTCGATCGACTCGAGGAAGCGGTTCAGATCTGCCGCGCGATGTTCCGCGACGAACGGCCGTCCTTCAAAGGTCGCTACTACCAGACGGACGAAGCCCGAAACGTTCCCAAGCCGGTGCAGCCCGGCGGGCCGCCGATCATGATCGGAGGAGGAGGCGAGAAGCGCACGCTGCGACTCGTCGCGCAGTACGCCGACATGTGCAACGTGAGCGGCGGCCCGGAGACGGTGCGCCACAAGCTCGACGTGATGCGCGCGCACTGCGCCGACGTCGGGCGCGATCCGTCGGAGATCATGACGACACGCCTCGGGACGCTCGTCCTCACCGAGGACGCCGACGAGACAGGACGCGTGCGCGGGTTCCTCTCGGGACTTGCCGGGGACCAGTTCTCTGAGCAATTCACGGTCGGTGAGGCAGACGCGGTGTTGCGTGACGTCGAGGCACTGCTCGCGGCAGGGATCGACAGCCCGATCTTCAACATGCCCCTGTCCGATCCTGAGACCGTAGCGAAGGCGGGGGAGCTGCTCACGAAGAACTTCGCGTAGCCTGCACGCTCGTGAGCCTCGCGGAGCGTCTCGGCTACCCGCCCGATGCGAAGCTGCTGATCGTCAACTGCGACGACCTCGGATCGTCGCGCTCCGCCAATGTCGCGGTGTACGAAGCGCTCCGGGACGGCGTCGCCACCAGCGCGACGCTGATGGTTCCGTGCCCGTGGGCGCGAGACGCCGCCGCGATGTATCGCGGCGAGGACGTCGGAGTGCACCTCACCTTGAACTCGGAGTGGGAGACGTACCGTTGGGGGCCGATCACCCACTCCCCCAGCCTGCTCGACGGCGACGGTGGCTTCCCCCGGACCGTCGAGGACGTGTGGGATCACGCCGACCTCGACGAGGTGCGCAAGGAGTGCCGGGCCCAGCTCGAACGGGCGATCTATTGGGGCTTCGACGTCTCGCACATCGATTCGCACATGGGAACGATGCAGCTGCGCCCCGAGTTCTTCGACGTGTATCTGGAGATGGCCGTCGACTTCCAACTCCCCCTGCGGATGGCCGGAGCGAGCGCCGAACGGCTGATCGGCTTTCCGTACCGGCGGCTGGCCGACGAGGAGGGCGTCGTGTTCCCGGATCATTTCTTGTACACGAGCGTCGGCTCCCGGCGCGGCATCGAAAAGGCGCTGTTCGAGCTCTCGCCGGGCGTGACCGAGGTTTACCTGCACCCGGGCATCGACACCGACGAACTGCGCGCGTCGCATCCCGACTGGGCAAATCGAGTCGAGGATCACGCATACCTCACCCGCGATCCGTCGTTTCGCGACTTGATCGATCGGGCCGGCGTCACGCTGCTCGGTTACCGGGCTCTACGCGAGCTCCAACGGTCGTCGCTGCAACGCGAGTCGTGAGCACGAATCCCGCCGCGCTCGCCGCGTTGTGCGAAGCCGCGCCGACCTCGGAGCGCGTGGATGTTCGACCGGCGAGATCGCGTGGGTGAGCAACCTCCGCTTCTACGGCAAATGCGACGCGTGGCGTACAGAAATCGTGCCAACTGTTGGCAAGAAAACCGACGCGTGGCGTACAGAAATCGTGCCAACTGTTGGCAAGAAAACCGACGCGTGGCGTACAGAAATCGTGCCAACTGTTGGCAAGAAAACCGACGCGTGGCGTACAGAAATCGTGC
>JBBQTI010000042.1:0-35692 GCA_038213435.1 Acidimicrobiia bacterium | reverse complement strand
GCGGAGGGAGTGGGATTCGAACCCACGGAGGGTTGCCCCTCACACGCTTTCCAAGCGTGCCGATTCGGCCGCTCTCGCATCCCTCCCCGAAGTCGGATGCTAGGCGACGCCAGATTGCCGGCCCGTTCGGCGACCGCGTGGAAGCCCGAAGTGGCCCGCTCGCTGCGCGTATCAGGCGACCCGGCGGCACTCGAGCGCTTCCGCTGAGAGCTGCTTCCTTCCGGACCTGACTCGGTTCACGGGCACTCGTCGCGCCGGACCCGATACGGCGCGAGCGGGCCGTTGGCAGCTTAGTGGGCATCGGTAAGGTTGCTCCCGTGGCGTCACACAGCCTGTACCGCAAATACCGGCCGCAGCGGTTCGCAGAGCTGGTCGGACAAGATCACGTCACGACCGCGCTCCGCAACGCCGTTCGGGAGGATCGGGTCGGGCACGCGTACCTCTTCTCCGGGCCGCGCGGCACCGGCAAGACGACTACCGCGCGTCTCCTCGCCCGCGCGCTCAACTGCCTGAACCTCGGCGACGACGACGGCGAGCCGTGCGGCACCTGTGAGAATTGCGAGGCCGTCGCATCGGGCACCTTCTTCGACCTCGTCGAGCTCGACGCGGCGTCGAACAACGGTGTCGACGCGATGCGAGAGCTCATCCAGAGCGTGCATCTCGGTGTCGGCGCCACGAGCCGCCGCAAGGTGTACGTCATCGACGAGGTGCACATGCTCTCGGGGCCGGCCGCGAACGCGCTGCTGAAGACGCTCGAAGAGCCCCCGGCGCACGTCGTGTTCGTGCTGGCGACGACCGATCCGCAGAAGGTCCCGCCGACGCTGCGCTCGCGCACGCAGCACTTCGAGTTCACGCTCTTGTCGCACGGACAGCTGGTCGGCCATCTCACCGACATCCTGGGCCGGGAAGGGATCGAGACCGACCCCGAAGCGCTCGATCTCATTGCCCGGCGCGCCACCGGTTCCGCGCGCGATGCCCTCTCGCTGCTCGACCAGGCGCTCGCGGTCGGCGGTGGTCGGATCGACGCGCAGCAGGTGCAGTCGGCATTCGGTGGTGCGCCGTTCGAGCAGCGCCTCGCCGTGCTGGAAGCCGCCGCGGCCGACGACGTTGCGGGCGCCCTCGTCGGCGTGCACGACCTCGTGGCATCGGGTCACGACGTCCGGCGCGTCGCGGATGACCTGCTAAGTACCTTGCGCGATGCCTTCCTGCAGGCGAACGCCTCCGGCCGGGTTCCCTACGACGGCGCGCCGGAGGAGTGCGCCCGGCTCGCCGCGCTCGCGAAGGAGATGGGCAACCCCGCGGTCGTGCGGGCGATCGAGATCCTGGGCGAGGCGATCGTCGACATCCGCGGCCAGGCCGTCGCCGATCCGCGTCTGGTGCTCGAGGTTGCGGTCCTGCGCGTCGCGCGCCGCGAGTCGAGGACGCGCGAGGAGACGTTGCTCGATCGGGTCGAACGGCTCGAGCAGCGGCTTTCCGGAGGCACGCCGGAGAACAACCCCGCGGCGGTTCCGGCGCGGCCCGCGCCGGTGCCCGGCGGTCCGGTCCTCGCGCGCCGCGCGCGTGCGGCGAAGTCGGCCGAACCTGCTACGCCGACGCCGGCGGGACCAGCCGAGGCCGAGCCGGCGCCCCAGACCGACGCGATCGGAGGCACGGACTCTGCGGGCAGTGTGACCTTCGCGCTCGACGATGTCATCGAGGCCTGGCCCGCGACGCTCGGCGTCCTCAAAGCGCCACTGCGCGCCGGTATCCAAGATGCCCAGCCGATCGCGCTCGAGAACGGGATCGTGGTCTTCGGCGTACCGAAGCGTCGGTTCGACGCGATCAACGAACGGTTCCGCAAGGAGGCGGCCGCGATCAAGGACGCGTTCGCATCGCGCCTGGGTGCGTCGCCGCGCTTCGTCTTGCGACCCCACGACTTCGACGCGCCGGACGCGTTCCGGCCCATGAAGGCCTCGACCGGCGAGCCCGCCGAAGCGGTGCCGGAGAGTGCGCACGAACCCGAACGCGCCGAAGAGGACGAGGCCGTCGACCTGACGGAGCTCGCCGACGCGCCCGACGCGCCGCAGCACGATTCCGTCACGCGCCTCGTCGCCGACCTCGGGGCCGAAGTCATCGACGAACGCCGGCGGGGATGAGCACGGAGGTACGAGCATGACGAACCCGGACCCGAGCCCGAACCCGATGGACATGCTCAAGCAGGTGCAGCAGATGCAGGTCTACATGCAGGCGGCCCAGGAGGCGCTCGCGAGCACCACCATCGACGCAACCGTCGGCGGCGGGGTCGTGCGGGCCACGGTCACCGGCGAAGGCGAGCTCCGGGAGATCAAGATCGATCCGAGCGTCGTCGATCGCGACGACATCGAGACGCTCGAAGACCTGGTCGTCGCGGCCGTCATCGAGGCGACGCGCCAGGCCAAAGAGCTGCAATCGCAGAAGCTCGGCGCGGCGGCGGGCGGAATCGATCTCGGTTCGATCCTCGGCGGACTCGGAGGAACGCTCAACCCGTGAACGTCTACGAGGGCGTCATGCAGACGTTGATCGACGAGCTCGGTCGTTTGCCGGGTGTCGGTCCGAAGTCGGCGCAACGCATCGCGTTCTATCTCCTGAAGGTCGACGCGCTCGACGCGAAACGCTTGGCCCGCGCGATCGAGGACGCCAAGGATCGCGTTACCTGGTGTCGGCGTTGCTTCAACATCTCCGAAGGCGATCTCTGTGCGTTCTGTCTCGACCAGCGGCGGGACGACCACGTTGTCTGCGTCGTCGAGGAGCCGCGCGACATCGTCGCCGTCGAGCGCACCGGTGAATACCGCGGGCGCTATCACGTGCTGCAGGGTGCGATTTCCCCGATCGAAGGCGTCGGGCCCGAACAACTGCGGGTGAAGGAGCTCATTTCCCGAATTCAAGAGGAGGAGATCAGCGAGGTCATCCTGGCGACGAACCCGAACATCGAGGGCGAAGCGACGGCGATGTACCTCGCGCGCTTGCTGAAGCCGGCCGGACTCAAGGTGACGCGCATCGCGAGCGGCCTTCCCGTCGGCGGCGATCTCGAATACGCCGACGAAGTCACGCTCGGCCGCGCGCTCGAGGGTCGCCGGGAAGTCGGCTGAGCCGACACGCGAATTAGGGCACGAGGAGTTGATGAAACGTCGGGTTGAAGCCGATGTTCCACAGCCACAGGGCGCCGATGATCGCAAGTAACGACCACGTCGGCACTTGCAGACGGGCAAGCCACGCGGGACGGAGGAGCGCGACAACCGCGACCAACAGCAGGATGATCCCGCCCGGGTTGAACGCGAGCGACTGGCCGGCATGACCGTGCGCCGCCGCGACGACCGCGCGCGTAATGCCACAGAACGGGCACGGGACGCCGGTGGCCACGCGGAGTGGGCACGCGACCTGCGGGTGGAGCGGCAGGATCGGCCACGCGGCCGCGATCGCCACCATGGCACCGCTCGCGACGCGCAGCTCGCGCTCGTGCGGCCGGGTCGGCGACGCCTGCATCATGGTCTCGCCTGCTTGGCCACGACGATGCCTTCGAGCAGGTACTCCGGATGCGCTCGGGACGGCGCACCGGCGACCTTCGGCGCGACGCGCGACGCGAGCTCGGTCGCGAAGTAGGCGCGAATCGGAATCGGCATCGAGAGGCGGCGATCGAGGAATTGGTGGATGGTCACGAGATCAACCCGATCGACCGCGGACACGTCCCACATCGCGACGGCTTCCACCGGAACGGTTGCCGCCGAGCCCGGAGCCGAAGCCAGACCCGGGAACCGATCGCGCACGACGATGGTTCCGGCCGCGAGATCTCCGAGACGTTGATCGCGCCGGGTCGCGACCATCGAGGCGACACCGCCGACGTACAGCACCGGCAGGAAGTCGACGACCCGCAGGATGTTGCGGATCGCGCTGGCGAGGAAGCCGATGGGTTCGCCGAGACCACCGACGACCCGGATCCCGGCCGCGAGCTTGCCGACCGTCCGGCCGCCGTTCAACACCTCGAACGGCACGTCGTAACCGAAGAGCACCAGGAAGAGCAGCACCCGCACCACGGCGCGCACGATGCCCGGCGTGGATGTGAAGTAGATGCCGAGCGCGAGCGCGATGATGATCGCGACCTGGATCAGCGTGTCGAGGAGGCGGGCCACGAAGCGGGAGCCGACGCCGGCGAGCACGAGCTCGAGTGAGACGCCCTCGGGCGTCGCGATCGTCACGCGGTCGTCGAGGAGCACGTGGCCAACCTAGACGACTTCGTCCGCGACCGAGCCGCGATCTGGACGGAGCTCGAGCAGCTCCTTCAATCGAGCGGCAACTCGCCGGCGCGCCTCGGACCTGCGGGCGTGCTGCGGCTCGGTGCGTGCTACCGCGCGGTGGCGGCCGACCTTGCTTTCGTCCGTCGTCGCTTCCCGTCTGACCCGATCGTCGGTCGGCTCGAGCGGCTCACGCAGCGCGGGCGTCACGCGGTGTACAACACGACGCGTTCGCGCATCACGCTGCGCGCATTCGTGACGCGCGGCTACTGGCAACGTGTCCGCGAACGGCCCGCGTTGCTGGTGATTGCCGTCGCGTGTCTCGTGCTGCCGATGGTGCTCTCGGGCTCCTGGGCGTGGCGCGATCCCGGAGCGGCCGGCGGCCTCGCGCCGAGCGCGTACCAGTCGGTGACACAACCGCGGCCCGAGGGTCAGGACCTCGGCGTCTCCGTCGACGACCAAACCGACCTTGCCGCGAAGATCTTCACGAACAACATTCAGGTGACGTTCCTCGCCTTCGCGGGCGGAGTCTTGATCGGCCTCGGCACGATATACATGCTCATCCAGAACGGGATCCTGCTCGGCGCGGTCGCGGGTCTGGCCATCGGAGCGGGGAACGGTCGTCCGTTCTTCGAGCTCGTCGTCGCGCACGGTGTGCTCGAGTTGAGCTGCATCGTCGTTGCCGGCGCCGCCGGATTGCGGCTCGCGTCCGCCATCGTCGACCCGGGAACACGCACGCGCCTCGACGCGTTGCGCACCGAGGCGCGCGGCGCAGTGGAGATCGTGCTGGGCACGGCGGTGTGGCTCGTCGTCGCGGGTCTCGTCGAAGGCTTCCTCACCCCTGCGGGCAAGGGCCTCACCATCGTGTCGATCGTCGGGTTCGGACTGGGAGCGCTGTACTGGGGTCTCGTCCTCTGGCGCGGCGCGCCGGGCCCGGCAACGATTACAGGCGCGCCCGGGCCTTGAGTCGGAGGTAGGCGCGCACGCATGCCTCGCCGAGCTCGGCGGCCGGTGCGTCGACCACCTTCGCGCCCGCGTGTTCCAGCCGGGTCGCGACCCGCTGCCGTTCGTCGAGCACGTCGATCGCAACGGCCGCGGCGTAGACGTCGTGGCGGGTGGAGGGCTCGCGCCGGAGTGCGCCGTCGAGATCGGGATCACGCACGGAACCCACGATCACGGCGTGGCGGCGCGTCAACACGGGCACCGAGGCAACGAGGGAGCGCGCGGCTGATGCGTCGACGAGATCCGTGAAGACGAGGATCAGGGAGCGCTTCCCGCCGCCCGCGCTCCGGAACGCGAGGTCGTAGTCGCTGTCGACGCCTGTGGGCTCCGCGCCGAGGATCGTGCGCACGACCGCGCGTCCCCCGTTCCGGCGCGGTCGCAACTGCGATCGCAGCTCGGCGTCGAACACCGTGACGCCGCACCGATCACCGAGCTCGTCGGCGACGAACGCAACCATCGTCACCGCGTCGACCGCGGCGTCGAGTCGGGTCGAGCGCCGGTCGAGTGGTGCCGACATCAGGCGTCCGGCGTCGAGCAGGCACACGACGTCGCGATCCTGTTCGATGCGGTAGACGTTGCTCATCGGACGGCCGACCCGTTCGCTCGCCGTCCAGTTGATCTGGCGCACGTCATCGTCGGGGAGGTAGTCGCGGATCGACTCGAAGTCGGTACCCAGACCGAGCGGGCCCAGGGCGCGCAGTCCCGGGTCGCGGAACTGGCCGCGGCGCAGCGCGACCACGAGGCGCTGCGCGGCGACGACGTCCGGATACACCAACAGGTGCGCCGTTCCTTCGCCGGTGAACGTGCAGCGCGCGAGTCCGAGAGGTCCGCGGCGGCGCGCGGCAACCGGCGGCAGCACCGCCTCGCCCCGCCGGTAGGCGATCACTCGCGCATCCAGCGCACCCCTCGCGACCGACGGTTCGATCTCGACGTCGGCCGGCTGCGCCTGGCGAACTTCGATGCGGGCCGGGGAATCGGCATCGGTCTCGACGAGCAAACGCGCCGCGACGCCGCGCGCGAGCGTGCGGGGCAGCGTCCGGCGCACCCGAAGCCGATGGTGGGCGATCGCCCCGTCGACCGTTGTCGCGATCACGACGACAGCGACCAGCGCGAGTGACACGACCGCGGGAACGTCGAGCGCCACGAGCGCGATCGCGAGAAGAAGGTACGCGGCGCGCGACGTCGGCGTCATCGGGGAACGGGTACGGACGAGATCGCGGCTGCCACCGCGTCGTCGGCGCGGTAGTGCTCGAGCTCGGCCTCGGGCCGCAAAATGATCCGGTGTCGCAGTACGGCGGGTGCGACCGAGACGACGTCGTCGGGAATCACGAAGTCCCGGCCGGCGAGGCGGGCCGCGGCCTTCGCGGCCGCGAGCAGGTGCACCGCCGCGCGAGGGCTCGCGCCCAGCGCGACGCTCGGGAGCTCGCGGGTACGGCGAATGAGCGCCACGACGTAGCCGACGATCGGATCGGCGACGGTCGTGGCGTCGACGAGCTCGCGCATGCCGAGCAACTCGGCCGGTGTCGTGACCGTTTGCACGTCGGCGAGGGTCGCGGGGGCAACACCGCGATGCGCGAGCCGGAGCATCGCGGCCTCGTCGCCCGCGGTCGGATAGCCCACGTCGAGCCTGGCGATGAACCGATCGAGCTGCGCCTCCGGCAACGGGTAGGTGCCCTCGTACTCGATCGGGTTCTGGGTCGCGACCACGAGGAACGGCTCGGGTAGCGGTCGCGCGATCCCCTCGACGCTCACCTGACGTTCCTGCATCGCTTCGAGCAGCGCGGCCTGAGTCTTCGGCGGGGTTCGATTGATCTCGTCCGCGAGCAAGAGATTCGTGAACACCGGGCCGGGCCGGAAAACCAGCTCGCCCGCGCGCAAGGTCATCGTGCCCGTGAGGTCGGACGGCAACATGTCCGGGGTGAACTGCACGCGCCGGAACTCCACGCCGATCGCGCGCGCGAATGCGTTCGCGAGCAACGTCTTGGCGACGCCGGGCACGCCTTCGAGCAGCACGTGCCCACCAACGGCCGCGCCCGCCAGCAACACGTCGACCACGTGGTCCTGGCCGACGACCACCTTGCGAACCTCGCGCACGACGCGATCGCGTAGCTCGTTCACCGCATCCTCCCGTCCCCGCCGACTCGGGCCACTGCTCGACCCAAGGCCAGCATGCTCGCCTCCTCCGACACCGGCGCGAGCAACGCGGCGACCTCGTCGTCCGGACAACCGAGCGATCGCGCCGCTCGCGCGAGCTCTTCGTCGCCGGGCGTGGCGCCCAACCCGGCCCGGGCGGCGACGTGGGCGCGCGCCCAACGCTGCGCCGGGGCGAGCGCGCCGGCGTGATCGCGGGTCCGCTCGAGGCTGACCGACAATGCCTGCACGTATTCCGCGCGCGCGGGCGGAAGTTCGCGGCGGCTCTGATCGGGCGGGCCGAACCGGCGAGCGCGGGACCACACGAACGCGAGCGCGGCCAGGGCGACGAGGATCAGCGCGACCTTCCAGCGATCCGGGATCGCGGCGAGGCCGCGGCTCGCGCCGTAGCCGTGCACACCTTCGGCGAAGACGACCGGGCGTCCCGCGTCGCCCGCCAGCGCGAGTCCGAACGCGGCGTTGTCGGCGGAGGCGAGGTACGCGTTCTCGAGCGGGGAGACGTCGGCGAGGAAGTAGATCTCGCCGCGGCCGACCTGATCGCGTGTGAGGAGCGCGGTGGCGCCATCGCCGACGACCAACCCCACCCCGCTTCCGGTCGACGACCACGAGCCCAGCCCCGCGCCCTCGATGTCGCGTACGTCGCCGAGCGATGGATCGACCTTCGTCCACGATGCGGCTCCGCCCGGCCGCCACCGGGGCGGTGCGTCGCGCAGGCTCCGCAGATAGAACGGAGACTCGCCGCCCACGACCAGTCTCCCGCCGGCGGTCACGAATTGCACGAGTGCGGAGGCGGCGTCGGCGGTCAGCGCGTTCGGCTCGAGCACGAACATCGTCGCGTTGTCGGGTGGCAACTGATCAGGGATCGGTCCGCGCTGGCGCACGACGTCGTGGTGGTAGCGCGAGAGCAGCGAGCCGAACGCCGCGAGCCCTGCGGGTGCCGTCGCGTACGAGGAGCCGGTCGCGCCGCCCGGCCGGTCGCCACCGACCGCCCGGTCGAGCCCCTGGGCCAGGAGGTTGATGACGATCAGCCCGCCGGCCACGAAGGCGATCGCGATCCAGAGTCTCCGGGCGGAATGGAGCGCGGCCGCGTCGTCAGGTCCGTTCACCGGCGTTCGGCCTCCTCGAGCACGTATGGCCATTCCCGACGGGAGGCGTCGACGTCGGGCCGGTCGGCCGTACGGCCGCCGTAGGTCACCGCTTCGAACGTGCCCGCCAAGTCGTCGAACCGTCGCGAGCCGAGCGTGTGCCGGACCTCGCCGGTCGTTACCGACGGCCGGTATCGGATCGCGCCCCGGTCACCCAGGCGCAGCAGGCCCGCTCGGAACCGCAACCGCAAGGCGCGGGCAAGGTCGCCGTCGCGTTCGGCCGCGTCGGCCGCGCGCTCCAGGTCGCTCGGGCCCTCGACGTCCTCGGGCGCGACGCGATCCACCTTTGCGGCGGGCGCACGCGTCGCCCGCCGACGTCGTTGTCGCGTGACGATCCAAGCGAGGACCGCGATGGCGGCGATGGCGAGTCCGAGTGCGACGAGCCAGACCCAGCCCGGCACGAGTCCGAACACGCGGCCGAGGGGTCCGAACACACTCTCGATCCGATCGCCCAGCCAACGCAGTGGACCGCGCAGCGGGCGCGGAGTGGGACGCGATCGGAAGCGGCGGTCGGACAGGATGTGCTGCGCGTCGCGACGCGCGGCGTCGGGATCGACCGCGGGTGCCGTGCGCCACGCGCTCACGCGGCGATTCGAGCGTCGTTGCGTTGCATGAGTAGTTGCACGTCGAATGCTTCGTCGCGGATGCGAAGATCGAAGTACAAGACGACGATCGCGGTCGCGACGAAGGGTGTCGTGAGAACGCCCGCGATCGTGCTCGCGATGCTCTGTCCGATGACGACCGCGACCGTGCTCCCGCCGGTTCGCAGCACGAGGCTCACGGCCTCGGCCAGCGCGCCGTTGATGATTGCGGCGAGGAGCTGCGCGGTGACAACCAAACCGAGGACATGCATCGCGTGGGCTTTTGTGAGCGTGACCGATCGCCCGATCGCCGCCGAGACGCCGACTCCTTCGAGAATCAGGACGGGAACCGCGACCGCGAACAAGGTGAGTGGCACCAGCGCGCCGACGAAGCAGAAGACGAACCCCATCGCCTCGCTCATCAGGACGAGCAAGCTCGTCCCGGCGATCGCGAGCACGCGGGGCCTGACGGCCCGGACCGACTCGCGCGTCTCCGAGCTCCGACCGATGTATGCGTCGGCGACGACACGCGTGCAAACGGCGACGATCAGCGCCGTAGACAGCACGCTGACGAGCGCGACGACGACCACCGCGGCGATCCGGATCCCGAGCGAGCTCGAGTCGTACTGCGGGGTTACCGTGCCGGTGACGTTCAGCGTGAAGTGGTCGGGCTGGGCCGAGAGCAACACCAACGCGCTGAGAAACTGGACGGGGACGACCACCGCCGCGGCGACGAGAGTGAGTCTGGTGAATCGGGCTCGATACAGCGCGACCGCGGAATCGAGTATCTCTCCGATTCCTCGCGGTCGCAGCTCCGGCACCATGCGCCCACGCTAGGCAACGCGGGTCGGCTCGCCGCGTCTCAGGCGTTCCGTGCGACGCGGTTCGGGCTTCGGGCGTGCTACAGAGTGCGAATGATCGCGGCGTCGCCTTGCCCGCCGCCACCGCAGAGCGCCGCCGCGCCGACACCGCCGCCGCGCCGACGGAGCTCGTTGATGATCGTGAGGACGACGCGCGCTCCCGACATTCCGACGGGGTGGCCGAGCGCGATCGCGCCGCCGTTCACGTTGACGATGTCGTCGCTGATGCCGAGGTCGTGCATCGACGCGATCCCGACGGCCGCGAACGCCTCGTTGAGCTCGAACAGGTCGACGTCGCTCGCGGTCATGTCGTTCGCCTCGAGCGCGCGCTTGATCGCGCGCGACGGCTGCGTGAGGAGCGACGTGTCCGGACCGGCGACCATTCCGTACCCGATCAGCTCGGCGAGCGGCGTGACCCCGAGCTCCTCCGCCTTCGCTCGGCTCGTAACGATGACCGCCGCGGCACCGTCGGAGATCTGCGAGGCGTTCCCCGCCGTGATCGTGCCGTCCTTGGAGAACGCGGGACGCAAGGCGGCGAGGGACTCGGTCGTCGTTCCCGGCCGGACGCCTTCGTCGGTGTCGACGATCACCGGGTCGCCCTTGCGTTGCGGAATCGACACCGGCGTTATCTCGTCGGTGAATCGGCCTTCCTTCTGAGCGGCCGCCGCGCGCTCGTGCGACTTCGCCGCGAGCTCGTCCTGGGCAGCACGCGTGATGTTGCCTACCCGGCCGACGTAGTTCTCGGTGCCGGCGCCCATGTGCACCGCGTCGAACGCGCACCACAAGCCGTCATTGATCATCGAGTCGACAATGTCGTTGTTGCCCATCCGGTAGCCCGCCCGCGCGCCCGGCAGCAGGTAGGGCGCGTTCGTCATCGACTCCATCCCGCCGGCCACCACCACCTCGGCGTCGCCATTGCTGATCATCTGATCTGCGAGGTAGATCGCGTTGATGCCCGACAGGCACACCTTGTTCAATGTGATGGCCGGGACGGTCATCGCGACGCCGGCCTTGCCCGCGGCCTGGCGGGCGGTGATCTGGCCCCCGCCGGCTTGCAGGACCTGGCCCATGAGCACGTAGTCGACCTGTTCGGCGTCGATACCGGCGCGCTCGAGCGCGCGCTTGATGGCGACGCCGCCGAGGTCGGTCGCGCTCAACCCCGCGAACGCGCCGGAGAGCTTGCCGATGGGGGTGCGCGCCGACCCGACGATCACCGAACCAGTCATGGGGGCCTCCTTACGAGCTGGCGTGACGAGCCGACTGCCGAGCTGGCTCGGTGAGTCGTGTGGGCCCGAGGGAGCCAGCTGTTGGTGAAGTGGGCTCAGTGTAGGGAGGGGTGGTTCGTCTCCGCTACCGGCCGGTAGGTTGCGTCCATGACGACAGAGATCGCTGCCATTCGCGAGGCCATCCTCCGCGGCGCGACCGGTGAGGAGATCGGGGCAATGCCGATCCCGAAGACCGTGCGCGGCGCGCTCGTCAAGGCCGACGAGCAGGAAATGTTCGCCGGCCTCGAGTCCGCCGACAAGGATCCCCGCAAGTCGATCCACGTCGAGGAGTTCCCGCTGCCGGAGCTTGCCCCGGACGAGGCCTTCGTCGGAGTGATGGCGTCGGCGATCAACTTCAATACGGTGTGGACGTCGATCTTCGAGCCGCTGCCGACGTTCGGGTTCCTGAAGCGTCTCGGTCGCGAGAGTGTGTGGGGCAAGCGACACGACCAGCCCTACCACGTGATCGGATCCGACGCGAGTGGTGTCGTCTTGCGGGTCGGCTCCGCGGTGCGGAACTGGAAGCCGGGTGACGTCGTCACGATGCACTGCCTGCACGTCGACGACCAGGATCCCTCGGCGCACGACGACTCGATGATGGCGACGAACCAGCGCATCTGGGGATTCGAGACGAACTTCGGCGGCTTGGCCGAGATCGCGGTCGTGAAGGCGAACCAGCTCATGCCGAAGCCGGCGCACCTCACGTGGGAGGAGGCGTCGTGCAACGCGTTGTGCAATTCCACGAGCTACCGCATGATCGTCAGCCGGAACGGTTCCCAGATGTCGCAGGGCCAGGCCGTGCTCGTCTGGGGAGCGACCGGCGGTATCGGCGCGTACGCAACGCAATATGTCATCAACGGCGGCGGGACGCCGGTCGGTGTCGTGTCGTCGGCGCGGCGCGCCGAGCTCCTTCGCGAGATGGGGTGCGAGGCCGTCATCGACCGTCGGGCCGACGACTACAAGTTCTGGAACGCGGATGACACCGAGCAGGATCCGGCCGAGTGGTTGCGCTTCGGCAAGAAGATCCGCAGTTTGATCGGGCGCGACGTCGACATCGTGTTCGAGCATCCGGGCCGGTCCACGATGGGCGCGTCGGTGTTCGTGGCCAAGCGCGGCGGGATGATCATTACGTGCGCGGCGACCTCGGGTTTCAAGATCGAGTACGACAACCGCTATCTCTGGATGAACCTCAAGACGCTGAAGGGCTGCCACTTCGCGAACTACCGCGAAGCATGGGAAGCGAATCGTCTCGTGGCCGAGGCTCGGATCCATCCGACGTTGTCGAAGGTGTTCCCGCTCGATCAGACGGGTGATGCCGCGCTGCAGGTGCACCACAACCTCGTCGAGGGCAAGGTGTCCGTGCTGTGTCTCGCGCCGGAGGAAGGACTCGGCGTGATCGACGAGGCAACGCGTGAACGTCATCTCGACCAGATCACGCTGTTCCGCCGGTTCGCAGGCTGAAGCCCTCATGTTGCTCAACGAGATCGACCACATCGCGATCGCCGTCAACGACCTCGAGGCCGCGATCGACTACTACCGCGAGACCTTCGGCTGCGAGGTCGCGCACCGCGAGATCGTGGAGCATGACGGCGTCGAAGAAGCGCTCCTGAAGGTCGCCGAGTCCTATGTGCAGTTACTTACACCGACGCGTGACGACTCGACCGTCGCGAAATACCTCGCGACCAAGGGCGAGGGCATCCACCACGTCGGGTACCGCGTCGCCGACTGCGCGGCGGCGCTGGCGTCGGTGAAGGCGCACGGTCACCGGGTCATCGACGAACAGCCGCGACCCGGCAGCCGGGGAACGACGGTCGCGTTCGTCCACCCGAAGACGGCATTCGGGACTTTGATCGAGCTCGTCCAGGAGTAGCTTGCGGGCCGCTATGCCGGTCCCGATGCCGTCCGACGCCGAAACGCTCCTGCTCCCACCCGACGCGGCGGAGACACGGACAATCGCCGGCGGCGTCGCGGCCGCCGTATCGCCCGCATCCGGGCTGACGAGCCTGCAGCGCCTGCTTCTCGCGTCGATCACCGAGTCCATGACCGGGTTCGTCGTGCCGGCGAACAAGGTGCCGCGCCTCGGACCCCGCGAGTTCGCTACCGCGCTCGCGCAGCGCGAGCGCGGATTTCGCGAGCGCATGGTGCAGTTCATGTTGCTGTGCTCGCTGGTGCTGAAGCCGTTGCCCGACGAGGTCGTCGCGCGTGTGGAGGAGTATGCCCGCGAGCTCGGCGTCGACGATCCGATGATCCGTGTCGCCGAGAAATACGCGCGGGGCTACCTCGGTCTGGCACTCGTCGACTTCCAACGCAGCGGCTACATGGAAGCCTGGAATCCCGTGCAATCCGCGGCGCTGCACACGTCGTCGGAGCTCTCCGATGCGTGGCAGGCCTGCGTCTCCGACGAAGCGCTGGCGCAACGCTGGGAAGCGCTGCGCGATCTCCCCGACGGCACGCTCCGGCCGCGAGGTCGTGAAATTCTACGACGCCCGCGGTTTCGTCTTCCCCGGCCGTCCCGGCAGCGCGCCGCCGCTGTTGGCCCAACACGATTGGCTACATGTCCTTGCCGACTACGGATCGACCGTCGAGTGTGAGATCGAGGTGTTCGCGTTCGTCTCCCGCGCCAACGACGACCCTCGCGGGTTCTCGTTGCTTGCCATGGTGATCAGTTTGTTCGAGACGGGATACATGGCCAGCGGCGCGGGCCTCTTTCAATACGACCCAGGTCACCTCTCGCATCGGGGGATGGCGACCCGGCTGGCCGACGCGCTGCGTCGCGGTGCGCTGTGCGGATGGCACGGGGGCGGCCACGATCTCTTGGCGCGTGATTGGTTCGCCGACGCGGCGCGTCCGCTCGCGGAGATGCGCGCGGAGCTCGCGATCGAACCGAAGACGGAGCTCGCGATCGAGTCCGGGTCGGTGACGGCATGGGAGCCCGGAGGCATCTCGCCCTATCAGTACGAGTGTGGCCGCAAAGCAGCCGTTGCCGCCGGGCGCGTGTACGAGTCGTACGGCGCCCGACCGGCCGAGTGACGCGGGCCGCGAAGTAGCCTGAGCGGCATGTCCGACACTCCTCACCCGATCAACGAGCGGCTCGAGCAACTCGCCAAGCTGAAGGAAGAGGCGCGCGCGCCTGGCAACGAGGCGTCAGTCAGGCGTCAGCACGAGCGCGGCAAGCTCACCGCCCGCGAGCGCATCGAGCTGCTGCTCGACCCGGGCTCGTTCGTCGAGCTGGACATGCTTGCCCGTCACCGGGCGCACGGCTTCGGGATCGAGAACAACCGTCCGCTCACCGACGGCGTGGTCACGGGCTGGGGCCTGGTCGACGGCCGCAAGATCTTCGTCTTCAGCCAGGACTTCACGATTTTCGGCGGCGCGCTCGGCGAGGTGTACGCCGAGAAGATCCACAAGGTGATGGACCTCGCCGAGTCCACCGGCGCGCCGCTCGTCGGCCTCAACGACGGCGGAGGCGCGCGCATCCAAGAGGGTGTCGTCTCGCTCGCGAGCTACGGGGGCATCTTCCTCCGCAACGTGAAGGCGTCGGGAGTGATACCCCAGATCTCGGTCGTGCTCGGGCCGTGCGCGGGCGGCGCGGTCTACTCGCCGGCGATGACCGACTTCATCTTCATGGTGAAGGGCGTCTCGAACATGTACATCACGGGCCCCGACGTGGTGAAAACCGTCACCGGTGAGGAGGTCACCCACGAAGAGCTGGGTGGCGCGCTCACGCACGCGACGAAGTCGGGCGTCGCGACGTTCGTCGCGGACGACGAGCAGCACTGCATCGCGCAGGTGCGCTACCTGCTGTCGTTCCTGCCGTCGAACAACCTCGAGGATCCACCCCATTTCGAGAGTACCGACGATCCCGAGCGTTCGTGTGACGCGCTGCTCGACCTCATCCCCGACTCGTCGAACCGCGCCTACGACATGAAGAAGGTCATTGCCGACATCGTCGACGACGGCGAATTCTTCGAGGTCTTCCCGCTGTGGGCGATGAACATCGTGTGCGGGTACGCGCGGGTCGACGGCCACGTTGTCGGCATCGTCGGAAACCAGCCGCAGGTTCTCGCCGGATGTCTCGACATCGACGCGTCCGAGAAGGCCGCGCGCTTCGTGCGAACGTGCGACGCCTTCAATGTCCCGTTGGTGACGTTCGTCGACGTGCCGGGCTTCTTACCGGGTACCGATCAGGAGTACGGCGGGATCATTCGTCACGGTGCGAAGCTGCTCTACGCCTACTGCGAAGCGACCACACCGCGGGTGCAGATCATCACCCGAAAGGGCTACGGCGGCGCGTACGTCGTCATGAACTCGAAGTCGATCGGCGCCGACATCGCCTTCGCCTGGCCGTCGGCCGAGATTGCGGTGATGGGCGCCGACGGCGCGGTCAACATCATCTTCCGCAAGGACATCGAGTCTGCGCCTGATGTCGAATCGCGGCGCGCCGAGCTGATGCTCGAGTACGAGGACCGATTCCTCAACCCGTACCAGGCCGCGGAGCGGGGCTACGTCGACGACGTGATCGATCCGCGTGACACCCGGCGGATGTTGGCTCGCGCATTGGACATGCTGCGCACGAAGCGCGAGCAGTTGCCGTCGCGCAAGCACGGGAACACGCCGCTTTGACTCCCGAGGAGGTGGCCGCGGTCACGGCCGTCGCGGTCGCGTTGCAGCAAGGGGAAGCCGCCGCGGCCGACGCCGCGCCGTCGAACGTGCACTTCAGCGCCTGGGTCGACGCCTCGCGCCGCTCGGCGCAGCGCGCGTTGTTGCAGCGAGGTCCGTGGCGGCTCTCGGGACGCCTCGGTCGTCGTTCCCGAACGTGATCCACGACGCGGAGCTGTTCACGGTCGGGCCCGACGAGGTCGTCGTGACGTTCCGCACCAGCGACGAGCGCGACGTCGAGACGCGTGTCGGTGAGCGAAGTGTCGTCACGAACGGTCCGTACCACGCGGCCCGGGTCGTCGGTCTCGAGCCCGCGACGACCTACGCGCTTGCGGTCTCGGGCGCGCCGACGTCGCCGCTGCTCCCTGCCGAGGTCACGACCCTCGATCAACCTCGAGGTCGGTTGCTGGCCACCTTCGCGACCGTGAACGATGTGCACTTCGGCGAGGTCGAATGCGGTTTGCTGGGGACACCGGAGGAGCTCGGGCCGACGTTCACCGCCGAGCCCGGCGCCGAGCCCTATCCCGAGGTCATGAACCGGGCTGCCATCGACGCCATCGAGCGGCTCGACCCCGACGCCGTGCTCGTGAAGGGTGACCTCACCGACCGCGGGACCGAGGAGGAGTACGCGGCGTTCCTGCGCGCGTATACGCGGCTCGGCGAACGCATGCGCCACTTCCGCGGCAATCACGACGCGATGCTCACCGAGTCGATCGCCGCGACCGGGCCCTTCGCGGTCGACCTCGAGGGGGTCACCCTCGCGGTGCTCGACACGGTTCGCCCGGGAACCGACCGCGGGCGCATCTCGCGCGAGCAGCTCGACTGGCTCGACGGGCTCGCGGGCGCAGCGACGCAGCCCCTGCTCGTGTTCGGCCACCATCACCCGTGGGACCCTGGCTCGAATGAGCGCAACGACACGTACTTCGGAGTGAATCCCGACGACAGCGAAGCATTGTGCGCGGTCATCGCCCATCGCGACGCGATCGCCGGCTACTTCGCCGGCCATACCCACCGCACGCGCATGCGCCGCTTCCCATCGGCGCGAGACGTCCCGATCGTCGAGATCGCGTGCGTCAAGGATTATCCCGGTGCCTGGGCGGAGTACCGCGTGTACGAGGGCGGATACATACAGCTGACGCGTCGCATCGATGCACCCGCGGCGCTCGCCTGGACCGAGAAGACCCGTGCAATGTTCGCCGGCCTCTATCGCGACTACGCGCTGGGTCGGCAGTCCGACCGTTGCTTCGTGCAACCCTTTTGACGTGGCGGCGCTCGAGGGATTGCGCGTCATCGACATGGCAACGGTGTTCGCGGGCCCGGGAGCGGCGCGCCACCTGGGCGACTTCGGTGCCGACGTGATCAAGATCGAGGCGCCCGCCGGTGACGGCGTCCGGCGCATGGGTTGGTTCCCGCCGGCCGGTGGCGACTCCTACACGTGGAAGCTGCTCGGCCGCAACAAGCGGGCGGTCGTGGCCGACCTCAAGACGGATGCGGGTCGCGACGCGCTCCTGGCGTTGGCTCGTGGGGCCGACGTGCTGATCGAGAACTTCCGCCCCGGCACACTCGAGCGCCTCGGGCTCGGGCCGGAGGTGCTGTGCTCGCGCAATCCTCGCCTCGTGGTGCTTCGGGTGACGGGGTTCGGCCAGGACGGTCCGTACGCGTCGCGCCCCGGCTTCGCGACGATGGCGGAGGCGATGAGCGGGTTCGCGGCGATCAACGGGGAGCCCGACGGGCCACCCTTGCTCCCGCCGATCGCGCTGACCGACGAGGTCGCCGCGATCGCGGGCGCGTTCGCAGTGATGGTCGCGCTGCACGAGCGTGAGCGCACCGGTCTCGGTCAGGTGATCGACGTCAACCTGCTGGAGTCGATGCTGCAGATGATGTCGGCGCTGCCGTCGGCGGCGGCCCATCTCGGTTACGAGCAGCCGCGCCTCGGCTCGGGCATCCCCTACTCGGTGCCACGCGGCACCTATCGCTGCGCCGACGGCCGCTGGGTCGCGATCTCCACCTCCGCGGAATCGGTCGCGCACCGCGTGCTCACGCTCCTCGGGATCGACGACGATGAACGCTTCGCGACGTTCGAGACGCGCGGCGAGCACCGCGCCGAGCTCGACGCCGCGGTGAGCACGTGGGTCGGCGCCCGGTCGTCGGGCGAGGTGTTGGCCGCGTTCGAAGCCGCGGAGGCGGCGATTGCGCCGGTGTACACGATGCGTGAGGTGCTCGCGGATCCGCACGTGCAGGCCCGGAAGGTCTTCGTCGAGGTCGACGGTATCGTCATGCAAGGACCGGTGGCGCGTCTGTCGCGCACGCCGGCCGAGATGCGTTGGGCCGGCCGCGCCCTCGGTGCCGACACCGACGAGGTGCTGAGCACCCGGAACGACCGCTGACGCGGCTCGTACCGCTCTCGCGCCCTCGTTCCCGCAACCCGTGTCGCAGAATCTTCGGAGGAATCTTCGACACGGAGCTGGCGGGGTGGGTGTGTTGGTGGCGGGCAATGGCGCACGTGGTCGCTAGGTTCATCGCTGTTGACGCGGCTGCTGTGCGCAGTCCGGCACCAACCTCAAGATGTGCTTCCCCCAGCCGGTCTCGTCCACCTCGGGAAGCACACATGCCCGCCATTCGCTATCCAACGCGCTACCGGCGGCTGCCGCACGGCCCGCGCGAATTCGCCATGTTCCACGCCGAGTGCGCTGCCCTGCTCGACCGCGCCGCCGAGCTCGACACTGCGCAGCGAGCCCTAGCCTGCGAACTCGCCCAGGTCCGGACGCAACTCGCCGAACTACGCGTCGTCATGTGGCCCCGCGTAGACCCCAAAGACATCGTGCATGGCTTCCGCGTCACACACCGCGGCGGCCCACCGCCCGTCCCGCCCGTCGCACCCAACGCCCAACCCCTGTGCGGCAAACATCTGCGCTCGACCGCGCTCGCAGTCCTCGCCCGCAATGGCCGGCCCATGACCCTCGTCGAGATACATCGCGAGCTACATCTCAACGGGTACGCAATCGCATCACGCCAACCCGTCAAACGGCTCGCAGACTCGCTCGGCTACGAGATCCTGAAAGGCCGTGCCAAGCGCGTCGACCGAGGCGTCTACACCCTCGATCAGCTCAACCCCGGCGAGCACCGCCGAATCCGACGCATCGTCATAACGCCCGCACTACAGCCCGCTCCCGGCGAGTCCTAGTTCGACGGTTCGGGCGCAAGCTCGACGCGGTCGCGGCCGCGCGAGCGCGCTTCGTCGAGCGCGCGGCTCGCCTGGTGGACGAGCTCAGCTGCGCCCAACGCGTGCGTGGGATAGCACGCGACACCAGCCGACAGTGTGAGCGCGTCGCCGACCGGAGAGGCGAGCAACGTGCCGCGCACGCGCTCCGCCGCCCACACTGCACCGGCTTCGGGCGTGTCCTCCAGGATCGCGCCGACCATCAGGTCACCGAGGCGGCACGCCGCGTCGCTCTCTCGCAGCGTACGCCGCACGACGTCGCCGACGACACCCAGCGCTTGCACCCGCGTGTCGTGGTCGGCCTCCCCAAGCGTGTCGATCTCGAAGATGACGACCGAGATCGGCCGAAGCGATCGGCGGGCCGCAGCAACCTGTTGCTGCGCGAGCACCGCGAAGTACTTCTCGTCGTACAGGCCGGTAGCAGCGTCGAACGCCTGCTCGGCTCGGGCGCGTTCTTCTTCCACGCTCTGGCCGAGCTCGTCTTCCGCGAGTCTCCGACTCGCTTCCTCCTGGAGCACGGCGTTGATCGAGGCGAGCTCGCGGCGCACGGCGCGGATCTCGTCTTCGGCCTGTTCGAGGCGGTCCTCGCTCTGGCGGGCCCGTGCGCCGAGCGCGACGCCGGCGATTGCGGCAACGACTCCCGCGGAGCCTGCGACCACGGCGAAGGTCGGCGAATTGATGGCGACGCCGATCGCTCCGGCCGCGAGCGCGGCGACGCCGCCTGTGGCGGCCACGATGACTCGCGGATCGTGCATGTGCTTCCTCATCGGCCGGCGATGGCCCCGGCCTGAGGACTCGATCGGTGGACCAGCGCCAGTTCGGCGAGGTCGCGCATCATGAGGGAGAGCCGGTAATCCTTCGGCGTATAGACCCGGGCGACGCCCATCGCCTCGAGTTGGGCGCGGTCCGCGTCCGGAATAATGCCCCCGACCACGACAGGTGCATCGACGCCCGCCTCCCGCAGGAGCCGGAGTATCTCCGGCACCAGGCCGAGGTGCGAGCCGGACAGGATCGAGAGCCCCACCACGTCGACGTCCTCGTCGCGCGCGGCCGCCGCAATCTCGGCGGGAGTAAGCCGTATCCCTTGGTAGATCACCTCGAATCCCGCGTCGCGCGCAGCCACCGCGATCTGTTCGGCGCCGTTCGAATGGCCGTCGAGGCCGGGTTTACCGACGAGCAGACGGATGGGCCGGCCGGTCTCCCGGGCGATTGCCCGCACCCGTTCCCGTACCGCCTCCATCTCGGCGCCGGGCTGCACCGCGACATGGCCGACGCCCGTAGGCGCCCGGTATTCACCGAATACCTCGCGCAGCGCGCCGGCCCACTCGCCGACGGTCCCGCCTGCCTTTGCGAGCGCGATAGTCGCGGGAACGAGATTTTCCGAGGTCTCGGCGACCGCGCGTAGGTGCGCGAGCGCCGCGTCGACCGCAGCCTGGTCGCGCGTTGCGCGCCACGCTTCGATCGCGTGCACGTGCTCGAGCTCGCCCGCGGGATCGATCGTGACGATGCCTCCGTGCTGCGCAATCTCGGCGAGCGGTGACGGTTCGGTCTCGGTGAACGAGTTGACGCCGACGACCTTCAACTCGCCCGACTCGATACGACGCACGCGCTCCGCGTGCGACTGCACGAGTCGACCTTTCATCTCGTCGATCATGGCGAACGAGCCGCCACCGTCGAGCACCCACTCAAGCTCGGTCTCGGCCGCTTCGCAGAGTTCTGCGACCTTGCGTTCGACGACGACAGAGCCCTCGAAGAGGTCGCCGTACTCGAGCAGGTCCGATTCGTACGCAAGTACCTGCTGTATCCGCAGCGACCATTGCTGGTCCCATGGTGTCGGCAAACCCAAGGCCTCGTTCCAGCAGGGCAATTGGATCGCGCGGGCGCGCGCGTCCTTCGACAGCGTCACCCCGAGCATCTCGAGCACGATCCGCTGCACGTTGTTCTCGGGTTGTTCCTCTGTGAGCCCGAGCGAGTTGACCTGCATGCCGTAGCGGAACCGGCTGAGCTTCTCGTTCTCGACGCCGTAGCGGTCCCTGCAGATCCGCGCCCACATGCGCGTGAAAGCCCGCATCTTGCACATCTCCTCGACGAAGCGCACGCCCGCGTCGATGAAGAACGAGATGCGCCCGACGACCTCGGGAAACTCGTCGGTCGGAACCTGTCCCGACGCGCGCACGGCGTCGAGCACCGCGATCGCGTTCGCAAGTCCGTACGCGAGCTCCTGCACGGGTGTCGCTCCGGCCTCTTGCAGGTGGTACGGGCACACGTTGATCGGGTTCCACAACGGCGCGTTCTTCACCGTATACGTGACGACGTCGACGGTGAGCCGCTTCGAGGCGTCGGGCGGGAAGATGTACGTGCCGCGCGACAGGTACTCCTTCAAAATGTCGTTCTGCGTGGTGCCCGAGAGCTTCTCGTGTGGGACGCCCTGCTCGTCGGCCAGCGCGAGGTACATGCCGAGCAGCCACATCGCGGTGGCGTTGATCGTCATGGAGGTGTTCATCTCCGCGAGCGGGATGCCGTCGAACAGCGTCCGCATCTCGCCGAGATGCGGCACGGGAACTCCGACCTTGCCCACCTCGCCCCGGGAGAATGGGCTGTCGGGGTCGTAACCGGTCTGGGTCGGCAGGTCGAAGGCCACCGAGAGCCCGGTCTGGCCCTTCGCCAGGTTCGTCCGGTAGAGCTCGTTGGAGGCGCGGGCCGAGGAGTGACCGGAGTAGGTCCGGATCAACCACGGGCGGTCGCGCTCGGCCATCGACACCATTCTCCCGGATGACCGACCTCGGAGGAAGTCGACTCGCCGAAAACGGCTCGAACTAACGCTTGTACTCGTAGAAGCCGAGGCCGGTCTTGCGACCGAGGCGCTCGGCGCTCACCATGCGGCGCAGAACCGGCGCGGCCGCGTAGTTGGGGTCCTTGAATTCCGCGTAGAGCGCTTCGATGATGGCGAGGCTCGTGTCGAGGCCGACCAGATCGAGCAGCTCGAGCGGGCCCATCGGGAAGTTGCAGCCACCCTTCATCGCGGCGTCGATGTCGTCGCGCGTGGCGACACCGGCGTCGAAGAGCTTGGCGGCGTTGTTGAGATACGGGAACAGCAGCGCGTTGACGATGAAGCCGGCCTGGTCCTTGACCTGCACCGCGTTCTTGCCGCACGTCGTGGCAAACGTGGTTGCGCCCTCGATGGTCTCGTCGCTCGAGGAGATCGCCCTGACGACCTCCACGAGCGCCATCATCGGCGCCGGGTTGAAGAAGTGGATACCACACACCTTGTCGGGACGGCCGGTGCTCATCGCCATCTCGACGACCGGCAGCGTCGACGTGTTGGTCGCGAGGACGGTGCTGTCGGCGCAGATGCGGTCGAGCTCGGTGAACAGTTGCTTCTTCGCCGCGAGGTCTTCGACGATCGACTCGATGACGAGATCGCACTCGCGCAGCTCACCGAGGTCGGCGACGCCGCGCACCCGGCCGAAGACCGCGTCGCGCTCGGCCGCTTCGAGCTTGCCGCGGTCGACCTGCTTGGCGAGCGACTTCTCCAGGCCTGCGACCATCGCGTCGGCGGTGCCCTGGGCCCGGCTGCGCAGGATGACCTCGAAGCCGGCCTTGGCCGCGACCTCGGCGATGCCTGCGCCCATGATCCCGGAACCCACGATCCCGACGCGCTTGACCGTCATATTCACGCTCCTGGTGCGTTGGCTCCGAGGTGGAGTCCGAAAGGCTACCGGCGGGTAGGCCCAGCGGGCGAGTGGCCGGGGCGAGTGCGCTCGGGCGCGCGTCGCCGCTCGTAGGATCGACGGCGTGACCCACACAGCCGGGACCGTTGCCCTCGTCGGCGGCGATGAGTGGACCGAGCCGTGCACCGTGTTCGACGCTCGGCTGCTCGAGCTCGCCGAGACCGACGAGGTCCTCGTGCTGCCGGCCGCGGCCGCGTTCGAGCATCCCGACCGGGCGGTCGAGCGGGCGGCCGCGTACTTCGAGGAGTTGGGAGCCCGCGTGACCGGGCTGCCGGTGGTGAGTCGGCGCGATGCCGAAGCCGACGCGAACGTCTCCGCCGTCCGGGTGGCGCGCTTCGTCTACGTCGCCGACGGCTCGCCGCTGCATCTGCGCTCGGTCCTGAAGGGGAGCGCGTTCTACGAGGCGATGGTCTACGCCTACGGGCGCGGCGCGGTGATCGCCGCGTCCGGCGCGGGGGCGACCGTGTTGGGCGATCCGATGGTCGATCCGCGAGGTGGCGCGTACACCGTCGGTCTCGGTCTCGTGCCGGGCCTCGCGATCTTCCCCTACCACGGCCGGTCGGCCGAGCACCTCCGCGAGCGCTCCGTCGATCTGCTGGCGCGCGATGCGGTGCTCGTCGGAGTCGACGAGCAGACGGCACTCGTGCGCACGGGCGTCGGCCCGTGGGAGGTCATGGGTGCCGGCAGCGCGACCGTCTACCGAAAGGGTACGAAGCCGAAGACCGCAAAGAACGGCGCGACCATAGAGCTCGGCGCCGTGACTACGCGCCGCTGATCGTCACCGCGTCGATCGTCGCCTTGGTCGTGGGATCATCGTTGGCATCGACGGGCAGGGCTTCGATCTTCTTCACCACGTCCATTCCCGACGTCACCGAACCGAATCGCGCGTAGTCGTTCGGCAGACTCGCGCCCTGTTGTGCGCCGGTCACAATGAAGAACTGCGAGTCGAACGTCCCCGCGGGATCCGCCCCGGTCTTCGCGGCGGCGACCGACCCGACGGGGTAGTGGTCCTTCGGCACTTCCCCGACGACAGGATGTCCGTAGGACTTGGTCGGGTCGCCGCCCGGAGCGCCGCCCTGGATCACGAAGTCCTTCACGACTCGATGCCAGCGTGATCCGTTGTAAACGCCCGCCTTCGCGAGAAAGACGAAGCGACCGGCGCCCTTCGGGTCGTCCTTGGTGTCGAGCGACAACACGATGGTGCCTTGGTTCGTCTTGATGGTCGCGGTGACGCCGGCCGCGGGCACGGTGGTCGTCGGGCTCACGGCCACCGTCTTCTTGTCGTCGCGACTCACGAAGGTGAGGACCAGGATCACCACCACGAAGACCGCGACCGCGATCGCCGCGTTGCGGATCGTGCGATTGCGCCGCCGTCGCTTGACCGCGGCCTCGCGCGCCTCGCGAGCGAGGCGGGCGTTCTCCTTTTTGCGCTGGCGTTTGTCTGCTGTCGGCACGGTCGCTGAATGTACAGGGCGGCGAAAGCCGTCCGTTGCTCACCGAGGTCGCCGGTAGCCTTCAAGGTCGTGGGTCTCCTGGTTCAGAAGTTCGGGGGGTCGTCGGTCGCCGACCCGGATCGGATCCGGGCGGTGGCGGATCATCTCGTCCGAACGCGCCGAGCGGGCAACGACGTCATTGCGGTGGTCTCGGCGATGGGCAAGACCACCGACGATCTCGTGCGGCTGGCGAACGACGTCACGCGCCACCCCGGCGGACGCGAGATGGACATGCTGCTCACCGCGGGCGAGCGCATCTCGATGGCGCTGCTCTCGATGGCTGTCGAGGATCTCGGCCAGGCGGCAGTGAGCTTCACCGGCAGCCAGGCCGGCATCGTCACCGACACCGATCACGGCAAGGCCAAGATCATCGAGGTGCGGGGCGAGCGCATCCGCGAGGCGTTGGCGGAGGGCAAGGTCGCGATCGTCGCCGGCTTCCAGGGCGTGTCGATCGCCCGCGACGTCACCACTTTGGGTCGCGGCGGGTCCGATACCACTGCCGTCGCGCTGGCCGCCGCGCTCGGCGCCGACGTGTGCGAGATCTACACCGACGTCGAAGGTGTGTACACCGCCGATCCGCGCATCGTCCCGACCGCGCGCAAGCTTTCCCGGGTCTCGTTCGACGAGATGCTCGAGATGGCCGCGACGGGCGGGCGCGTGCTCGCCCTGCGCTCGGTCGAGTTCGCACGCAATCACCGCGTGAAGGTGCATGTACGGTCGAGCTTCACCTGGGCACCGGGCACCTGGGTCACCGAGGAGGATGCCGCGATGGACGCGATCGAAGCGATGGAACAAGCGATCATCTCGGGCGTCACCCACGACACGACCGAGGCCAAGGTGACGATCGAGCAGGTGCCCGACCGTCCCGGGATCGCGGCCACGATCTTCCGCGATTTGGCAGAGGCAGGTATCAACGTCGACATGATCGTGCAGAACGTGTCGAGCGCGGGACACACCGACATCTCCTTCACCGTGCCGCGTGCCGACGTCGAGCGCGCGGCCCGGTGCATGGAGAAGATCGTCGTCGACACCGAGGCGAGCGGGTTCGGCACCGACGAGAACATCGGTCGGGTATCGCTGATCGGCGCCGGCATGAAGACCCATCCCGGCATCGCAGCCAAGATGTTCGAGACTCTTGCGAACGAGGGCGTCAACATCGAGATGATCAGCACGTCGACGATTCGGATCTCGTGCGTGGTCGCCGAAGACGACGTCGAGCGCGCGGTGCGTTCGTTGCACGCGACGTTCGGGCTGGACAAGGAGTAAGGGGTAGTCGTGCGAGTCGGTTTGATGGGCGCCACCGGAATAGTGGGCACCGAGATGCTGCGGATCCTCGAAGAGCGCGCGTTTCCGGTGAGCGAACTGCGTGCCTACGCCTCGCCCCGCTCCGTCGGTCGCAAGCTGGCGTTCAACGCCGGCGAGGTGACATGTGAAGCGCTGCGGCCCGGCTGTTTCGACGGCCTCGATCTCGTGATCGTCGACGTCGACGAGCCCCTCTCGATCGAGTGGTCGCCGAGGGCAGCCGCTGCAGGTGCGAAGGTCGTCGACAATTCATCAGCTTTCCGTATGGATCCCGACGTCCCGCTCGTCGTCGCCGAGGTGAACCCCGAAGACATGCGCGACATGCCGAAGGGCATCGCGTCGTGCCCGAACTGCACGACGATGATCCCTGTCACCGCGCTCGCGCCGCTGCATCGAGCCGCGCGAATCGACCGCATGGTCGTTTCGACCTACCAGTCGGTGTCGGGCGCCGGGCAGGTCGGGGTGCACGAGCTCGACGCGCAGTGGACCAAGCTCGACGGTCGCTCGGAGGAGTTGCGGCGGGCGGGTCGCCAACCGCGGTTCCTCGTACAGGGCGAGGTCTGGGCGAAGCCGATCGCGGGCAACGTGATCCCGCTGGCGGGTTCGGTGAAGGAGCAGGGTTATACGTCGGAGGAGTGGAAGATGGTGCGCGAGTCGCGCAAGATCCTCCACGACGACGAGATCCGTTGCACCGTCACGTGTGTGCGAGTTCCGGTGTACGTCGGTCACGCGGTGACCGCCAATGTGCGCTTCCACCGTCCGATGACCAAGGCCGAAGCGGTCGAGCTGTTGCGCGACGCGCCCGGTGTGCTGCTCGTCGACGACGGCGACGGTTACCCGACCCCGCAAGAGGCCGCCGGCGTCGACCCGGTACTCGTCGGGCGCGTACGTGAAGATCCGTCCGAACCCGGATCGATCGATCTCTGGGTCACCGGCGACAACCTGCGCAAGGGCGCGGCGTTGAACGGTGTGCAGATGGCGGAACTACTCCTGTAGCAACGGCCGACGCGCGCCTCAGTCGATCGGTTCCGATTCCGGTATCTCGCGCAGCTCGCGCACGGATCGCGCCAATACCCATGGCACCGCCGTCATTCCCCCGATCCCGGCGACGATCAGTGTGGGGCGGAGGCCGATAGCGGTGCCCAGCGCGCCGCCGGCGAGTGAGCCGAAGGGCATCGTGCCCCAGACCATGAATCGCATCGACGCGTTCATTCGGCCTTGCAGCCGGCGCGGTGTGATCGCCTGGCGGAGGCTCACCTGCGAGATGTTGTAGACGGTCTCACCGAAGCCGAACAGCAACCAGGCGACGGCGAAGTACCCGAAGCTGTGGCGGGTCGGTGCCAGGCCCAGCATCAACCACGCCAACGACGAGAGCAGCATGCCCATCCAGATCGCGCGGCCGAGCTTCAGCACGCGGGTGATGCGCGCCGAGGTCACCGCCGCGACGAGCGGACCGACGTTGCCGATCGCGAACACGGCCCCGACGAGACCGGCGCTGTAGTGGCGCTCCCGCACCGCGTAGAGAAGGAAGACGGCCATGGTCATCGACGAGAAGAAGTTCGAGGTGGCGGTGCTGCCTGCAACCACCCGCAACACGCGATGTCCGAGTACGTAACGCAGGCCTTCACGGATCTCGCTCCCGAGCGCGCGCAGCCGGGACGCGCCGTCGTCGCGGCGCTCGATCGGCGGTTCGGTCGCGTGGATGCCGCGGATCAACAGCGCGGATCCGAGGAAGCTGGCCGCGTCGGCTGTCACCGCCGACGCGGCGCCGATCGCCTGTACGAGCAGACCGCCGACTGCCGGGCCGGCGAGTTGCGCGCTCGACCGGCTGACCTCGAGCCGCGCGTTGCCGTCGACGATCTGATCGCGCTCGACGAGCGCCGGCAGGATCGACATGTACGCGACGTCGAAGAAAACCGTCAGGCTGCCGGTGGCGAACACGACGGCGAGCAGTTGCGCGTAACTGAGCACTCCGAAGGCATACGCGATCGGCACCGATGCGAGCGCGACCGCGCGTCCGAGGTCGGCAATCATGAGGATGGGTCGGCGTGGAAGACGATCGACGATCGCGCCGGCGGGCAGGCCGAACAGCACGAACGGCGCGAGCTCCACGGCCGTGAGCGCCCCGACCGCGAACGTCGATGCGTGGAGCACGGTGATCGCGACGAGCGGCAGCGCGAGCAGGCTGACTTGAGTGCCGAGCTGCGAGATGGACTCCGCCCACCAGAGATGCGCGAAGTTCGGATTCCGCCAGAGCGTGCTGCTCGCCTTCTGCGCCTTGCTCACTGATTGAGAATACCCAATCAGTGAGCTAGCGTACAGCCGTGACGTCGCGGCGACGCAAGGCGACTCCCGAGGAGGTGCGCGCGCTCGCGCATCCGTTGCGATTGCGCATCATCCGGGTGCTGTACGACGGGCCGCGGTCGAACAAGGAGCTCGCCACCGAGCTCGAAGAGGACCCCGCGACGGTCCTCTATCACGTGCGAACCCTTGTGCGGACCGGTTTCCTTGCGCCCGGCGGCCGGCGCCCCGGCGCGCGCGGCAGCGTCGAGAAGCTGTACCGGTCGACCGGCAAGTCGTGGCGACTCGACGTGGACGCGGGCCTCCCGCAGGCGGCGCGGGTCACGGCTGCGGCGCTCGAGGCGTTCCTCGCCGAGGTGCGCGCGGCCGGCGCAGACTCGCAACTCGAGACCACACGCCTGGCGCTGGTCCTGTCGGCCGACCGGCGCGCCGAGCTGAACCGGCGAGTCACCGACCTGATCGACGAGTTTGCGATGCGCGACGATCCCGACGGCGAACCCTGGGCGATCTTCGTCGCGCAGCACCGCCGCCCCGGGTGAGCTCGGGAATCCGGGGAATGTTGTCGCCGAGTGTCGATGGTGGGACTTGCCGTTCGTCGTCGGTGTGATCCGATCTCTACGAGGAGGAAGCAATGCGATACATCCTGTTGATCTGCGAGGACGAGACGGCGGCCCAGGCCGCCAGCCCGGCGGAGGGCGAGGCGATGATGGCCGAGTACATGAAGTTCGGCGATGAGATGGGCAAGCGTGGGGTGCTGAAGTCGGGTGAGCGTCTGCGGCCGACGACCGACGCGACGACCGTGCAGGTGCGCAATGACAAGGTGCTGACTTCGGATGGTCCCTTCGCCGAGACCAAGGAGCAGATCGGCGGCTTCTATCTCGTCGACTGCAAGGATGTCGACGAGGCGATCGAGATCGCGGCGAAGATCCCCGGCGCCCGGTTCGGCACGATCGAAGTGAGGCCCATCTGGGAGATGTGACCGGCCACGCGGATTTGCGGGCCGACGTCGAGGGCGCGGTCGTCGCGGCGTTCCACTCGGATTGGGCGCGTGTTGTTGCGACCCTCATCCGGGTGACCGGCGACTGGGACCTCGCCGAGGAGTGCGCGCAGGACGCCTTCGCGCGGGCGCTCGAGCGCTGGCCGCGCGATGGCGTCCCGCGCAACCCCGGCGCGTGGCTCACGACGACCGCGCGTAACCGGGCGCTCGATCGTTTGCGGCGAGCCGCGACGGGAGCCGCCAAGCTCCAGGAGGTTGCCGTGATCTCCGGACCCGACGTCTCCGATGACGGAGTCGAAGACGACCGCCTGCGGTTGATCTTCACCTGTTGCCATCCGGCCCTCTCGCGTGACGCGCAGGTCGCGTTGACGCTGCGAACGCTCGCGGGCCTGACGACCGCCGAGATCGCGCGAGCCTTCCTCGTCCCGGAATCGACGATGGCCCAACGCCTGGTTCGGGCGAAGCACAAGATCAGAAATGCCGGAATCCCATACCGCGTACCGCCCGCCTACCAGCTGCCGGAACGAACCGGAGCGGTCCTGGCCGTCCTCTACCTGCTGTTCAACGAGGGCTACTCGGCCACGACCGGCGCCGAGCTGGTGCGCGGCGGACTGTGCGCCGAGGCCATACGCCTTGCGCGCACGCTCGGCGGATTGATGCCGGACGAGCCCGAGGCGATCGGCCTGCTCGCGCTCCTGCTGCTCACGGATGCTCGGCGCGTTGCGCGGCTCGACGATGCCGGCGACATCGTGCCGCTCGAGGAGCAGGACCGCACTCGCTGGGACGCGGACTCGATCGCCGAAGGGCTCGAGCATCTCGACGCCGCGCTCCGGCGCGGACAACCCGGGCCGTATCAGGTGCAGGCGGCGATTGCCGCCTGCCATGCGGCCGCCCATGATGCGAGCGCAACGGACTGGGTCGAGATAGCCGCGCTCTACAACGAGCTCGTCCGGATGGTGCCGACGCCCGTCGTCGAGCTGAATCGCGCGGTCGCCGTCGGGATGGCCGACGGACCGGAAACCGGACTCCGTCTGGTGGATGGGCTCGAGCGATCCGGCGCCCTGGCCGGTTACCACCTGTTGTCCGCCACGCGCGCCGACCTGCTCCGTCGTCTCGGCCGGCGGGTCGAAGCCGCGGTGGCGTATCGCGTCGCGCTGTCGCTCGCCGCGACCGACGCGGAACGCCGCTACCTCACGCGCCGGATCGCGCAGACCTCCGAGACCGGCTGACGGCCTCTTCGTCAGCTCGGTTGGAACTGGAGCACGAACTCGAGCTGTCCGGAATCCCCGACGCTCGCCGGGCCTCCGCTCGGGTTGTCGATGTTGTAGTCCGAAAACGTGATGGGCTCGTCGCCCTGCACCGCGATGACATTGCCGGTGCGACGCGCGGTCAGCGTGAACGTGACGTTCTTCGTCGTGCCGTGGAGTTGGAGCTTGCCATTCGCCGCATAGGACTTCTGCACGCCGTCTTTCGGCACGATGCCGAGATCGATCGGGCTCGCCAGCGTGAACGTCGCGGTGGGGAAGTCGGCCGTGGCCATGATTCGCCCTCGGAACTGTCCGTCTCGCTGGCTTTGGCCGCTCGTGACCGAGGTCATGTCGACGGTGAACGTCGCGGCCGAGACCGACGTCGCCGTCATGGTCATGGAGCCCGTCACTCCGCTCGTTTTGCCGACGGCCTCACCGCTCTGGCCGAACAGTGTCTCCTTGACGCGGTACCGGACGAGTGACCCGCTCCCGATCTTCCACGTGCCGGCGAGCGGGGCGTGGGTGACACCCGGAGCCGCGGAGGGGACGGGCGTCGTGTCGAGCGACAACTTCGGCGGCGGATCGCTCTGTATGAAGTGGAAGTACACGAATGGTCCGCCCACGACGATCAGGAGAACCACGACGCCGGCACCGACGACCCAGCGCACCCACTTGCGAGGTCGGCGAGTCGATGGCACCCGCGGCTCCTTACGTCGAGGGAGGTCGTCTACCGGGGAGCATCGCGGGAAGAACTGTGCGCGCGCTGTGCACCGAGCGTCAACCGTGGCGGGCGCAACACTACCGATGAGTCCCGGCGGAAGAAGCGGTCTTAGGTTCGGCGAACCGCTGCCCGCGAGGTTGGAGGAGACGATGAGGACGATCGTGGTGCGCTACAAGGCCAAGGCCGAGCGGGCCGACGAGAACCAGCAGCTGATCGAGGCGGTGTTCGAGGAGCTGAGCGACCGCGAGCCGGAGGGCTTCACTTACAAGGTCTTTCGGCTCGACGACGGCGTGAGCTTCATTCACGTCGTGATCGAGCACGACGTCGACGAGCCCGATTCCCTGCAGGCCGTTCCGGCCTTTCAAGCCTTCGTGGCCGGCATCGAAGACCGCTGCGAGATCCCGCCGGTTGCGGTGGGTGCAACCATCGTCGGCGGCTACCGCTGACGCCGCGATGTGGCTGCTGCGGACGTCAACGGACCAAATTGCGTCGCGACGGCCAAGCGATTCGCGAACTCCTCGTCGAACCAGATCCGGTCCTGGGAATCCACGTTGAGGCCGTCATGCGGGTGGCCGCCGCTTGGGCTCTTGTAGAAGGAAAAGGTCTGGCTACTGGTTGAGAAGGAGCCGAATGTATTTTGCAGCGAGTCGTCGAGCCAGATGAGTCCCTTGCTGTCGACCGCGATTCCGGACGTGTGCGAACCACAATTGTTGCAAGACGGCGTGTAGGGATATTCGGTGACGCCGGCGTTCGTCCCTGGTTGAGCGTTGGCTCGGTCGAGAGTACCGATTGCACTGACCCATCCTTCGGACCACCAAACGTCGCCGGACCGATCGAGAGTGATGCGGTGAGGTGTGAGACCGGTTCCCCCCGTCGACGTGTTTCGTATTTTGTACTCGTTCAAGATTCCGTTGGTTGTGTATTCGGCGATCAATGCCACGGAATCGGTATTCTCGGTGAACCAGACGTTGTTCGAATTGTCGACTGTTATGCCGTACGGATTGCTATCGGCCGCCGGCGTCGACACTTCCTGAAACGTCTCCGTGCCGGGATCGAACGCACCGATCTTGTTCGCATAGTGCTCGGTGAACCAGACCTTGCCGTTACTGTCGATCGCAAGATCCCACGGGCCGCCGCTCGCCGTCGGGATGGTCCACTGCCTCACGCTGGTACTCACCGGATCGAACCGCCCGATCGTGTTCGTCACCGGCATGGTGAACCAGACGTGGCCGTCACGGTCAACCGAGACGAACAACGGTTGACCGAAACCCGCGGGCAGGGAGACGACCGTGGCCCAAGTGCTCGTGCGCGGGTCGAAGAGCGCCAGCTTTCCGGGCGGAGTGGAGCTCGAACACGTTGGCGATGGATCACAGCCCGGCATCGCGACCCAAACCCGTCCGCTGCCGTCGAACGCGGTCCCCCACGGATCGGTGCCAGGAACCGCGTAGTCGCGCACCGCAACGCAGGAGACAAGAAGAACGGCACCGACGGCGATCGCAACGAGTCGCCAAGAAACACGGGGCACGCCCGAGAAGTTACGCCTCATGAAATACGACTCCAACGATGGTCGCGTCCGGCACGGGCGACCGCGCGTTCCTCCGTCGTAGTCTCCGCGACGACCGACCGATGTCAACCGATTTGCTCGGCGGATCCGCCGTCCGATCGCGCCTCGCGATCAGCGACGCGGAACCGCGTTGAGTGGCCGTCCTCGCGAGTCGGGGGTGCCGGGATTCGAACCCGGGGCCTGAGAGGGGAATCGCAACCTGAGTGCTTGTGATGGGGCGAGGAGTCTGAAGGTGGATCGGATTCGTGAGAGGAGCTGGCTATGACAAAAGTGATCGCCGACATCACGATGTCGCTCGACGGCTACGTGACCGGGTCGGGCGCCGATGCGGAACATGGCCTTGGAGATGCCGAGGAGCTTCACACGTGGGTCTCGGCGCAGGACCAGGTCGACACCGAAATCCTCGAACGGGCGACGGCTGAGACCGGAGCCGTTGTGATGGGTCGACGACTATTTGACGTGGTCGACGGTCCACATGGCTGGACCAAGGACATGGGCTACGGCGCTGACCAGGTCGGAACGCCGCCGTTCTTCGTCGTTACCCACTCGACGCCGCCAGACGTCAGGCTCGAACGCGAGCTCGGGATGCGATTCACCTTCGTGCGCGAGTTGACCAACGCAATCGAGCAGGCTCGCGTCGTCGCGACAGAGGGCCATGTAGTGATCATGGGCGGCGGGGACGTCATCGCCCAGGCGATCGAGCACGGCCTGGTGGACGAGCTGCATCTGCACATCGCGCCGATGCTGCTTGGCGGCGGAGCGCCGCTCTTTCGGACGGGCACTCGCCAGCTGTACCGCCAACGCGATGTTCGCCCCTCGATTAACGCCATCAACATCACGTACGAACGGGACACCAACGGAAAGCGGTAGAGCGGGTCGCAAAGCGTCGAGAGGCGTTCGGCGACGTCGACGCATCCCTGCCGATCGGTACTCGCTATTCGAGCGTCGGATCGGGCAAAGTGCGTGCGCGCTGAGTCGTTCGCGAGGAGCCCGAGATGATGTTCGCCATAGTCGCCGAAGTGAGAATCGAACGTCACGACGAAGCCAGTCAGATGCTCGGATCGGTGGTGGTTCCTTCCATGAAGGCGTTGCCCGGATTTGTGTGCGGCTACTGGCTCGGCTCCGACGACCTATCGACCGGCAGCTCGATGCTGATCTTCGAGAACGAGGAGACGGCGCATGACGCGGTGAAGGCCGTGAGGGCTGCTCCCGAAGGGGCGCCGGTCACTATCACCCGGGCCGACGTACTTCCGGTCATCGCGCGGGCGTGACGACGCGGTCCACCCGGAACGGTGGGACAGCGCAGCATTGAACTCGGCGCGCTCGGCCGTGCTCGCGCTGGCCAGGCGACGCTTCTTGAGTTGGTCGATCGTGGTACGAGCCATCAGTCCTACTCCGCAGTGTGACCTTCGGCGACGCATCGCCGCAGAGCAGTTCGCGCTCGTTCAACCTCGTGGCGTTCGTTCATCCGTTGCTTGCGGAACACCGTCAACAACACGGTGCGCCTGGTGCCGGCGAAGAAGAACGAGATCCGCCATTCGGCGGCGCAAGGAGCGACGGGCGGAGTGCTCGAAGAGCCTTCGGGCAACCAGAGGCGTGCGGCGCATAGCGGCAGATATCGCGTGGCCGGTATCAGCTACCGAGCTGACTCATGATCGCCGCCACGTCGACGTACACCCATCCGCGCTTCGCCTTCCCGGCCTCGCACTCCCACAGGCTTACGCCCGCGAACTCCACGGGCCGATTCGTTGCCGGGAAGCCGTACAGATCACCGACGTGTGAGCCGCTCATCCGCCACCGACATACAACGCGATCATCGGTTGCAAACTGATCGTCGAGCACGACGTGCCAGTCGGCGAGACCGTCGTAGCCTTCCTTCACCGTCGCGACGTACGCTTCCAGGCCGACGACCGGTTCAGCTCCGGCACTGTTCACCACGATGTCGTCATGGACGAACTCGTTGTGACGCGTCAGGTCGTGACGTTCTTCGGCGGCCGTCCAGGCGGTATGTGTCGCGAGGTTCTCAGATGCCCCCATGGTTCCTCCTCCCAGCGGGTAGACGGAACGCATACTGCCCAACCTGAGCGGCGTCGGCGAGTGCCGATCAGATATGGCGCTGGCCGCGCAAGCGCGTCAGGGGATGCGGGGCACGAACACGACACGCCATTGCTCACGCGGACAGTCATCGACGAGGACGTACGTGCCGTGGTGCTCCTCGACTTCAAGCCGCGGTGGGAAGGCTTCGAGTCGGCTCGTCGACGGGCCGCCTTCACACAGGACGAGGAAGCGATCGCCAGGCTGCAAGGTCACGGCCTCGCTGCTTTGGTCATACCAACGAGCGGAATGCCTGTCATCCCCGGCGTAGGGATAGGTCGAGTGGTGTCGCGCCACGCTCGAATGTTGCCCGATCCGCCGCCCCGGTGCGAGCGCCGAGCGCCAGATGCGCCGCGGGCGACGTACTTGCTACGAGGCGGCGTCGAGGCCCAGGTGGTCGCGCACGAGGGCGAGATTGTGAACGAACGGATCTATCGCGTCGATCACGAGCTTCGGGTCGCGGAGCGGTTGGTATCCGATTCGACCGCGCTCGACCTGCGGCCAGCTCAGCTCATACCAGCCAGGGATGTCGCGGCTGCGCCCGTCAACGCGATCGCGATGCACCACCGGGTCGGAACAGACGCACTCGATGACACTGAAGCGTGCTCCGTAACGATCAGCCAGAGCAGCCCACTGTCGTCGAGGTTCCTCACGCGCGACGAGATCGAGCACAACATCCCGGCCGTGCCGCAGCTCGTGCTCCGCGGTCCTGCCGAGTAGAGACCAGCCGACCGCTCGTTGCCGCTCAACCGGCAGCTCGACAACTTCCCACACCTCCGGGATTGGGCGCATCGCCGACATGAGCCAGTCGAAGCTGCCAACAGAACAAGAAAGGTCGGTGGCAACGGCGTTCGCCATCGTCGACTTCCCGGCGCCGGTCCACCCGCTGACGAGAACCAGCCGCTGCACGAGAGACATGATGCCTCGCTACGCCCGATCGGCAGGGATGATGCGTGTGTGGTTCTGCGGCTGTTAGCCCCGATCGTTCACGGGAACTGCTGAGTGGTGTTCAGCGTGCGTGAGAGCGCTTGACGGCGCGCTGTGCTCGGGCTTGTCGCGGTCCGCGAGCGACGCGAGCACGGTGGGGGCCGTGTCGGGACGTGTTCGGGCGT
>JBBQTI010000041.1:0-35883 GCA_038213435.1 Acidimicrobiia bacterium | reverse complement strand
CCCCTCGCTCATGGAGCCTCGGATCGAGACGCTCATGAGCAAGGTCGATTCGAAGTTCACGCTGGTCACGCTCGCCGCGATGCGGGCCCGCGAGATCAACGACTACTACAACCAGCTCGGCGAGGGCCTCGGCCGGATCGTCCCACCCCAGGTCACTTCGGTCTCTCGCAAGCCGCTGTCGATCGCGCTCGAGGAGATCTCCGCCGACAAGATCGTGTACGAGCGCATCGAGGAGCCCGAAGAGGGTGCCGACGATGCGGCCGTGGAGATCGTCGACTCGGCGCCCGACGCGTCGGCCTGACCGCGCGTCGGCCCGAGCGATTCCCGGCGTCCGATGCCCCGAGTAGTGCTCGGTGTCTGCGGCGGGATCGCCGCGTACAAGGCGGTAGAGGTGTGCCGCCGCCTCGTCGACGCCGGCGTCCACGTCGCACCGATCCTCACGGACGACGCGCAGCGCTTCATCGGCGCGCTCACGTTCTCGGCGCTCGCCTCCGAGCCTGCGCACACATCGCTGTTCGACGGTCCCGAGCCGATCCCACACACGCGGCTCGGCCAGAGCGCCGACCTGATCGTCGTGGCGCCCGCGACGGCGAAGCTGCTCGGCAAGTACGCGGCGGGTATTTCCGACGACCTTCTCACCGCGACGCTGCTCGCCACCCGGGCACCGGTGCTCGTGTGCCCCGCGATGCACACGGAGATGTGGGAGAACGCCGCGGTGCAGGAGAACATCGCGACGTTGCGCCGCCGGGGCGTGCACGTGCTCGATCCCGAGGAAGGCCGCCTGGCCGGCGGTGACACCGGCGCCGGGCGTCTGCCGGATCCGGCCCGGATCGCCGACAGTGTGCTCGCGCTCCTATCCGGGAACCACGCGCTCACGGGCCGGACCGTCGTCGTGACCGCGGGCGGCACGCGCGAGGCGCTCGACCCGGTGCGTTACGTCGGGAACCGTTCGTCGGGAAAGATGGGCCACGCGCTCGCGCGCGTCGCCGCTCGCCGCGGCGCGCACGTCGTGCTCGTCACGACGGCGAACCTTCCGGTGACCTCCGGCATCGAGGTCGTGCGAGTGGAGAGCGCGCAAGAGATGCACGATGCGGTCATGACTCGTTCAGCCGAGGCCGACGTCGTGATCATGGCCGCGGCGGTCGCCGACTTCCGGCCCAAGGCTCCGTCGCAGCAGAAGATCAAGAAGGCCGACGGCGTGCCCGATCTCGTGCTCGAGCCGACGACCGACATCCTCGCTGCGCTCGGACGGGCCAAGCGACCGGGACAGGTCGTGGTCGGCTTCGCGGCGGAGACCGAGCGGTTGCGGGAACACGCGGCCGCCAAGCTCGCGGGCAAGCGGGTCGATCTGATGGTGGCGAACGACGTGAGCGCGTCCGACGCAGGCTTCGAGGTCGACACCAACCGGGCCCTGTTGCTCGATGCCGACGGAGGCTCCGACGAGACGGCGTTGCTGACGAAAGAGCAGCTGGCCGGGCTCGTGCTGGAAAAGGTCGCCGCGCTGCTCGGTGGGCCGGCGAGCGTGCCCCCCATCTAGCATGCGCGCAACAGTGGCGCCCACCCAGTGGCGCCGAATCAGTGGCGGAGGGTGAGGTTCGTGAGCAGGCACACGTTCACGTCCGAGTCGGTGACCGAGGGTCATCCCGACAAGATGGCGGACCAGATCAGCGACTGCGTGCTCGACGCCGTCCTGACCGACGACCCTTACGGCCGCGTCGCGTGCGAGACGTTGGTCACCACAGGACTGTGTGTCGTCGCGGGCGAGATCAGCACCAAGGCGCATATCGACTTCTCCCGCCTCGCGCGCGACACGATCTGCGAGATCGGGTACACGGACGCCTCGTACGGTATCGACGGCAAGACGTGCGGGGTCATCGTGTCGATCGACGAGCAGTCGCCCGACATCGCGATGGGTGTCGACAAGGCCTACGAGCAGCGGGTCGGTACCGGCGACGTGTACGACGAAGTCGGCGCCGGCGATCAGGGAATGATGTTCGGTTACGCGTGCGACGACACCGACGACCTCATGCCGATCCCGATCTGGCTCGCGCACCGGCTCGCGCGGCGACTCACTCAGGTGCGCAAGGAAGGCATCCTCGACTTCCTGCGACCCGACGGCAAGACGCAGGTGTCGGTGGAGTACCACGACGGCGTCCCGGTCCGGCTCGAGACGGTGCTGATCTCGACGCAGCACGCGCCGAACGTCGACATCGACAAGAAGATGAAGCCCGCGTTGATCGAGCACGTCATTCGACCGTCTCTGCCGACGCAGTTCGCCGACGACGATTTCGAAGTGTTCGTCAACCCGACCGGGAGCTTCGAGCTCGGTGGTCCGCACGCCGACTGTGGCCTCACCGGTCGCAAGATCATCGTCGACACGTACGGCGGCATGGCCCGTCACGGCGGCGGCGCGTTCTCGGGCAAGGATCCGACCAAGGTCGACCGCTCCGCCGCCTACGCGGTGCGCCAGATCGCCAAGTCGGTCGTGGCCGCGGGGCTCGCGAGGCGATGCGAGGCGCAGGTCGCGTACGCGATCGGGGTCGCGCACCCCGTCTCGATCATGGTCGAGACCTTCGGCACCTCGGAGATCTCTCCCGACAAGCTCGAGGCGATGGTGCGCGAGGTGTTCGACATGCGTCCGGCCGCCATCATCGAGCGACTCGACCTGCGCCGCCCGATTTTCAAGCGCACCGCGGCCTACGGGCACTTCGGTCGCACCGAAGGCGACGGCTTCACCTGGGAGAACGTCACGCCGTACGCCGACGACCTGCGCCGGGCGGCCGGCTAGCGCTCCCCTTGGCTCGAGCCTGTCGCGTCCTGCCGGACGTCACCGCGGTCGATCGCGCCTTCGACTACTCGGTTCCCGACGCGCTCGAAGCGTTGGTGCGGGTCGGCGCGATCGTGCGCGTGCCGCTGCACGGACGCCGGGTCCGTGGGTGGGTCGTCGAAGATGCGGTCGAGCCGGTTTCGGGCACCGGGGCACTTCTCGACGTGCTCGCGGTGGTGTCGGCAGGACCGCCACCCGACGTGGTCGACCTGAGCGAATGGATCGCGTGGCGCTGGTCGGGCCCGCGGGTCGCGGTTCTGCGCTCGGCGTCCGCCCCGAATCACGTGCCTCCGTCCGTCGGCGTTCCGGAAACCGAAGGCGCCACCGCCCGATCAGCTCGGATGCGGGTGTTTCGACGGCCGCCGCTCCTTGATCGTCGCGCGGAGGTGGCCGCGCTGTGCGCCGACACGGGATCGACGATCGTCTGCGTCGCCGACGCCGGACGCGCCCGGGCGCTCGCCTCGTATCTCTCCCGTGCGGGCCGTGCCGTATCCGTGTTGCACTCGTTCGAGGCCGACGCGGCGCGCACCGACGGATGGCGCCGCGCGTCCGAGGGTGATTGCATCGTCATCGGTGGCCGGATCGCGGCACTCGCGCCCGTACCCGACCTGCGCGCCGCGATCGTCGTCGACGACGCGGATGAGGCGCTCCAGGAAGAGCGGTCGCCGACCTGGCATGCGCGCGACGTTCTGCTCGAACGTGCCGCGCGCGCGGGAGCGACCTTCACCGTGTACTCGCCTGCGCCGACGGTCGAAGCGATCGTTGCCGCCGGCGGGACGGCCGTGGTCGACGCCCCGTCGCCGGACGTCGAGATCGCGGGCTGGCCGCGCGTGCAGGTCGCCGACCGGCGCGACGAGCCGCCCGGTTCGGGCCTGTTGTCCGAGACGCTGGCAACCGCGTTGCACCACGCGGCAGGTCTCTCGGTCTGCGTTCTCAACCGCCGGGGCCGCTTCCGGCTGCTCGTGTGCGCGTCGTGCCGGCACCTCCTGCGCTGGGACCGGCCCGACGAACGACCGCTGGTGTGCCCGGATTGCGGTGCGACGAAGCTACGGGTGCTGCGGGCCGGGGTGACGCGCGTCCGCGAGGAGCTCGAAGCGTTGGTCGCGGGCGCGCGGGTCGTCGAGGTGGATGCGGCGACCGCCGAAGTGCCCGACGCCGACATCATCGTGGGCACCGAGGCCGTCCTCCATCGTGCCGCCGTGCGCCGCCGCCGGCCGGCGCTCGTCGCGTACCTCGATCTCGATCAGGAGCTCCTCGCGCCTCGTTATCGCGCCGCCGCGCAGGCCCAGTGGCTCTTGACGCGTGGCGCCCAGCTCCTCTCCGGCCGCCCGCGTCAGAAGGCGATGCTGCTCGTCCAGACCCGCCTTCCCGATCACGTCGTCGTAAAGGCATTGGTGCGCGGCGAGCCGCTGGGCGTCGCCGAGTCGGAGATCGAGTATCGGCGCACGCTCGCGTACCCACCGTTCGGCGCGCTCGCCGAGCTGGCGGGCGCCGGCGACGCGCTCATCGCGACGATCGACGCGTTGCGCGCGCTCGACGTGCAGGCACACGGTGTGCAGGTGTTCGGGCCCTCCGAAGGTCGTGCCTTGGTGCACGGTCCCGACTGGGATGCGCTCGCCGCGGCGCTCGCCCAGAGTCTCCCGGCCGGCCGCGCGATCGGAAGAGTGCGGGCCGTCGTCGATCCACCGCGCATCTAGCGTGCAGTCCGATTCCGGTCTGAGCTGCGAACCCGCGCCGCTACCATGCTCGCCGTGGCAACTCACACGATTCGCGTCTTCGGGGATCCGGTCCTCAAGCGGCCGACGAATGACGTCACCGATATCGACGGCGGGCTGGTGAAGCTCGTCGACGCGATGTACGAGACGATGCACGAGGCGCCGGGAGTCGGGCTCGCCGCACCTCAGGTCGGCGTGCAGAAGCGATTCTTCGTGTACGAGCTGCCCGACGACGACGGGCCGCACGTGCTCCTCAATCCGCAGATTGTCGAAGCAACGGGTGAGTGGGAGTACGAAGAGGGGTGTCTGTCGTTGCCCGGTCTGGCGTTCGACATCGTCCGGCCGAAGCTCGTCACGGTGAAAGGTCTCGATCTCGACGGTGACGAGGTAATGATCCGGGGCGACGAGCTTCTCGGCCGAATCTTCCTGCACGAGATCGACCATCTCGACGGGGTGCTCATGCTCGATCGGCTCGACAACGACCAGCGCAAGCTCGCGATGCGCGAGCTGCGCGAGCAGGGAATGGGTGTGCGGACACCGGGCGGACGCACGCACGCGCTCTGACGCGTAACGTCGACTCGTGCGGATCGTGTACCTGGGCACGCCGGTCGACGCGGTCCCACCGCTGCGCGCGCTGGTCGACGACGGTCACGACGTCGCGCTCGTCGTCACGCAACCCGACCGCCGGCGCACGCGCGGCGCGGGTACCGACTCGTCGCCCGTGAAGCGCGCCGCGCTCGATCTCGGGCTACCTGTGCGCACGCCCGAGAAGGCTCGCGAAGTCGTCGACGACGTGCGTGCGAGCGCCGCGGCTCTGGGCGTGGTGGTGGCCTTCGGACAGTTGCTCCCGGTCTCGCTGCTCGAAGCATTGCCACACGGCTTCGTGAACATGCACTTCTCGCTCTTGCCCCGCTGGCGGGGCGCGGCGCCCGTCGAGCGGGCCATCCTCGCCGGTGACCTCGAGACCGGTGTCGACCTCATGAGGATCGAGGCGGGTCTCGACACCGGACCGGTGTTCGCGCGCGCCCGGGTGCCGATCGCGCCGCTCGAGTCCGCGGGTGAGCTCCACGGCCGACTCGTGGATGTGGGCACGCAGCTGTTGCGCGCGCACCTGGCCGCCATTCCGGACACGGTTCCCGAACCGCAGGTCGGGGAGCCCACCTACGAGGAGAAGCTCCGGGTCGACGAGTTCCGCCTCGATCAGGATCGTTCCGCGGCGGAGCTCGCGCGGGTCGTACGCGCCGGCAACCCGCGGCCGGGCGCGTGGTTCCGAGCGGGCGGCCGACGGGTGAAGGTGTGGCGGGCGCACGAAGTCGAGCACGCCGAGCCGCGCGAGCCGGGCAACATCGGCGCCGACGGCACGTTCGGAACCGTGCGGGGCGTGCTCGCCCTCGACGCGGTGCAGCCCGAAGGCAAACGCGTCATGAACGCGACCGCCTGGCTCGCCGGGGTTCGGGGCGACGTCCGGGCCGATCCCGCATGAGCAGCCGTCCCGTAGCTTCGCCGCGCCGGATTGCGCTCGACGCGTTGCTCCGGATCGAAGACGGCGCGTTCGCACACATCCTCCTCCCGCGAGCTCTCCGGAGCTCCGGCCTTACGGCGCGTGATCGCGCGCTGGTGACCGACCTGGTCTACGGCACCGTCCGCATGCAGCGTCGTCTCGACGTCATGCTGTCGACCGTCTCGAACCGCGCGATCGGCTCGGTCGATGCACCGGTGCGGGCCGCGTTGCGGCTCGGTGCGTACCAGTTGCTGATCGGGGTTCCCGCGCACGCGGCCGTCGGGGAAACCGTCGGCGTCGTCGATGCGCGTGCACGGGGATTCGTGAACGGCGTGTTGCGCGCGTTGGCACGTGCGGGACCGCCCTGGCCGGTGCCGGACGCCGACGACGCGGCGGCCGTTGGCGTGCGGACGTCACATCCCGATTGGATCGTCCGGACACTCATCGAAGCGTTCGGTGCGGACGACGCGATCGCGACGCTCGAGCTCGACAACGAGGCGCCACCGGTGACCCTGCGGGTCAATCCACTGCGGACCTCGACCGAAGCGTTGACTGCCGAATTGGTCGCGGCCGGGGCCGACGTCCGGCCCGGCCTGCTCGTGCCCGGCGCGCTGTTGTTGCGTCATGCCGGCGATCTCGCCGCGTTGCCCGCGATCGCCGACGGGCGGGCCACACCTCAGGACCAGGCCAGCCAGGCGATCGTCGCCATCCTCGACCCGCAGCCCGGCGAGCGCGTGCTCGATCTCGCCTCCGCCCCCGGCGGCAAGGCGACCGCAGCCGCCGAGCGCATGGGCGGTCACGGGCTCGTGGTCGCGGCCGATCTGCACGCCGGTCGGGTGCGAACGGTCCTGCGCGCCGCCGAACGGATCGGCGTGCGGCCCGTCGTCGCGACCCTGGTTGCCGATGGCCGCCGGCCGCCGGTACGCGACGGAGCGTTCGATCGAGTCCTGCTCGACGCGCCGTGCAGTGGTCTCGGTGTGCTCCGCCGCCGACCGGATGCGCGGTGGCGCGTGTTACCGGGCGACGTGGGCGACCTCGCGTCGTTGCAGCGGCTGCTGCTGTCGGCCGCCGCCGCCGCGGTCAAGCCCGGCGGTCGGCTCGTGTACGCGGTGTGCACCTTGTCGAAAGAAGAGACTGTCGACATCGACGAGTGGGCGCGTATGCAGTTGCACGGATTCGTGGCCGAACCGCCACCTCCGGCGCCGTGGCGGCCTTTGGGTCGCGGCGCAATCCTCCTGCCGTCGGATGCGCGGACCGACGGCATGTTCGTGCTCAGCCTGACGCGTGGCGCGCCGCCGATCCCCGCTCCCACCACTTCGGCGGCGTTTGCTCCCGCGCCGGCTCCTCCGGCGAGTGGCCGCCGGTGGTCACCGGTGCCGTAGCCTCCGGCCGATGAAGGTCGCGCCCTCGATCCTGGCCGCAGACTTCGCAAACCTCGCCGCCGATGTGGCGCGGGTCGCGTCGGTCGCAGATCTCCTCCACGTCGATTGCATGGACGGTCATTACGTTCCGAACCTCACGATCGGTCCGCCCGTCGTGAAGTCGCTGCGCAAGCACACCGACCTCTTTCTCGACTGCCATCTCATGGTCGACAATCCGGGCGTGCTGCTCGCCGCTTTCGCCGACGCGGGCGCCGACGGGTGCACGATCCACATCGAGCTCGGTTACCCGCGCCTGTTGTTCGACGAGATCCGCGCCCTCGGTATGCGCGTCGGCTTGTCGTTCGAGCCCGAGACGCCCTTCCGGGCGGTCGAGCCTTACCTCGCCGACATCGATCTTCTCCTGGTGATGAGCGTGCACACGGGTTTCGGGGGTCAGCCGTTCATCCCCGAGGTGCTCGACAAGGTGCGCGCCGCGCGCGCCGCGATCGACGAGCGCGCCCTACCGGTCGAGATCGAGATCGACGGCGGCATCAAGATCGACAACTCGCATCTCGCGGCCGACGCGGGTGTCGACATCCTCGTGTCGGGGACGGGAATCTTCGGTGCCGACGACCCGGCAGCTGCCGCGCGCGAGATCCGCGCGTCCGGCGCACGGCGATGAAACCCGTTGCCAAGGTCTTGACGGTGTCCGACGGCGTGGCCGGCGGGACGCGCGACGACGCCGGCGGCCGGGCTCTGGTGGAGCGGCTCACCACCGCGGGCTACGAGGTGCTGACGCACCGGGTGACGCCCGACGGCACCGACCTGGTCGCGGACGCGCTCGCCGACCTCGCCGAAGGTTTTGCGGGATTGATCGTCACGACCGGCGGTACCGGGTTCGGCCCGCGGGATCTCACCCCCGAGGGCACCCGGTCGGTCATCGAACGCGAGGCGCCCGGCATCGCCGAGGCGATCCGGCGCCGGAGTGATGCCGGTGACCGGGGATTCGGCATGCTCTCGCGCGCCGTTGCCGGCACCCGGGGACGAGCCCTCATCTGCAATCTGCCCGGCTCGGCGAGCGGAGCGGTGGAGGGGCTCGAGATTCTGTTGTCCGTTGCCCCGCACGCGCTCGATCTGCTCGCGGGCGGGCACCCGCACTGACGCCGACACCCGGCAGAAATAGAACACGTTGCATTTCCTTCGGTGCGGCGATACCCTCAGGGAACAACTGACAACCGAAGCCCTCGGGGTTGGGTGCAAATCCCGACCGGCGGTCAAAGCCCGCGAACGTCCCGCATCCAGCGGGGCGCCGACCAGGTGTAATCCCTGGGCCGACGGTAAGAGTCCGGATGGGAGAGGGTCGGCGACGACGGGGTACGCGCACCAGCCGCGTCCGTTTGCCGTCGCTGTTCATCGTCTCCAGTCACGACACCGCACCCCGCGGGCCCGAACCGGGAAGGGGAGCGTGCGCGACGAGGAGCTGATGCGGAGGGCGACCGAGCTCGCTCGTGCCGCGCGCCGCCATACGGCACCCTGGCCCGCGGTCGGCTGCGTGTTGGCGCGCGCCGACGAGATCGTCGGGGAAGGCGCGACCGGGCCGTTCCCCACCGGTCCGCACGCCGAGGTCGCAGCCCTGCGAGAGGCCGGCGACCGAGCGCTCGGCGCAACCGCGTACTGCACGCTCGAGCCCTGTGACCACCACCGGAACACGCCGCCGTGTACCGAAGCGTTGATCGAAGCCGGCGTCACACGCGTCGTCGTCGCGGTCGTCGATCCCGACGAGCGGGTCGCCGGGCGGGGGCTGGCGCGGCTGCGCGATGCCCGCGTCGAGGTCCGAAGCGGTGTGGGCACCACCGGCGCCGAGCGCGATCTCGCGCCGTATTTGCACCACCGCCGCACGGGGCGGGCGTTCGTGGTCGCGAAGGTCGCGCTCAGTCTCGACGGGCGCGTGGCCGCGGCCGACGGCACGTCACAGTGGATCACGTCCGACGAGGCGCGCGCCGACGCGCACGAGCTGCGCGCCGACTCGCAGGCGATCGTCGTCGGGTCGGGCACCGCCCTTGCCGACCGACCGGCACTCACCGTTCGCGACGTACGAGTCGCGCCCGTCCGTACCCCGTTGCGCGTGCTGCTCGACGGGTGGGGCCGCGTACCGGCCGAGGGACCATTGTTCGACATCGCGCTCGGCCCGACGCTCGTCATCACGACCGAACAGGCCCGGGCGGGCGCGGTCGACGCGTGGCGCGCCGCGGGCGCGAAAGTCGAGGTCGTCGCGCCGGACGCGACCGGCCGGGGTGTCGATCTCGATTCCGCGTTCACCCTGCTCGGGCGGGAGGGCGTTCTCCAGGCGCTCGTCGAGGGTGGCGGAGCGTTGCTCGGCGCGGTGGTCGAAGGCGGCCACGCGCAGCGCGTCGTCGCGTACGTCGCGCCGATGCTGCTCGGTACCGACGGCGTCGCCGGGTTCGCGTACGCGGGACCGCGCACCATCACCGACGCGCCGCGCTGGACGTTGGTCGACGTTGCGCGTACCGGTGCCGATGTGCGACTGGAGCTCGAACCGCGATCGGGAAGGCACTGATGTTCACCGGCATCGTCGAGGAGCTGGGCCGGGTGCGTTCGTTCGTGCCGAATGCGGGCGGCGCGCGCATCTCGATCGATGCAGTCAGCGTGCTCGACGACGCCACCATTGGCGCGTCGATCGCTGTGAACGGCTGTTGTCTGACGGTCGTCGAGGTCGGCGACCGGCACTGGGTGGCGGATGCAGTCGTCGAGACCCTCGCGCGGACGAATCTGGGCGATCTCGCAGCCGGCGATCCGGTGAACCTCGAACGGCCGGTACGGCTGGCCGACCGTCTGGGCGGTCACCTGGTGCAGGGCCACGTCGACGCGACCGGACGGGTCCGGGCTCGTGAGCCACAACCCGACGGGTCGACGGTCTTCCGGTTCGATGCGCCCGACGATGTGCTGCGCTACGTCGTGCACAAGGGTTCGATCACGGTCGACGGCATCAGCCTGACCGTCGCCTCGGTCCTCGACGACGGTTTCTCGATCGCAGCGATACCCCACACGCTCGCAGTGACGACGCTCGGTGCGCGCGTCCCGAGTTCCCGCGTCAATCTCGAAGTCGACCTCATTGCCAAGTACGTCGAACGGCTGCTCGTTTCCGATCGGAGCCCAACATGATGTTCGAAGCCGTCGAGCGCGCGATCGACGCGGTCAAGCGGGGGGAGTTCGTCGTCGTCGTCGACGACGAGGACCGTGAGAACGAAGGCGATCTGATCATCGCGGCCGAGAAGATGACCCCCGACAAGATGGCGTTCATGATCCGCTACACGAGTGGTGTGATCTGTCTTCCCATGGAGGGCGAACGCCTGGACGAGTTGCAGCTGCCGCTGATGGTGTCCGGGAGCGAGAACACCGAGGGCCAGCGGACCGCCTTCACCGTGTCGGTCGACGCGCGCGTGGGCACAACGACCGGCATCTCCGCGGCCGACCGGTGCGCGACCGTCCTCGCGCTCATCGACAAAATCACGTCGTCGGCCGACCTGGCGCGGCCCGGTCACATCTTCCCCCTGCGCTATCGCGAAGGTGGAGTGCTCAAGCGGGCCGGCCACACCGAAGCGGCGGTCGACCTCGCGCGGCTCGCCGGCGGATATCCCGCCGGCGTCCTCGCCGAGATCGTGAACGACGACGGGACCATGCAACGCCGTCCGCAGCTCGAAGCCTTTGCGGCCGAGCACGACCTCGTGTTGGTGACGATCGCCGATCTCATCCGGTTCCGCCGTCATCGTGAGAAGCTCGTCCGGCGGGTCTCGGAGGCGAGGATCCCGACGCAGTACGGCGACTTCACCGCGCACGTGTTCGCGTCGCTGCTCGACAACACCGAGCATCTCGCGTTCGTGCGCGGCGAGGTGGCGGGTCAATCGGATGTGCTCGTGCGCGTGCACAGTGAGTGTCTCACCGGCGACGTGTTCGGCTCCTTGCGGTGCGATTGCGGTGTGCAGCTCGACCGCGCGCTCGAGCGCGTCGCGGCCGCGGGCCAAGGGGTCGTGGTGTATCTGCGCGGCCACGAGGGCAGGGGCATCGGCCTCGGGCACAAGCTGCGCGCGTACTCGCTCCAGGACCAGGGCCGCGACACCGTCGAGGCGAATCTCGAGCTCGGATTCCCGGCCGACTCGCGTGAGTACGGCATCGGCGCGCAGATCCTGGTCGATCTGGGCGTGACCACCATGCGGTTGATGACGAACAATCCCGCGAAGTACGGCGGCATCGAGGGTTACGGCCTCGAGATCATCGAGCGGGTGCCGATGCGGACGGTGCCGAACGAGGAGAACATCGCGTACCTGCGCGCCAAACAGAGCAAGCTCGGGCACCTGCTCGGCCTCGGCCCCAAGAACGACGTCGACGAGGAGCTCGGAGGATCCTGAGCGATGGGGGAGTACACGGCGAAAGAGGGTGACCTCGACGCGACCGGCATGCGATTCGCGATCGTCGTCGCGCGCTTCAACCGCGACATCACCGAGGAGCTCCTCGACGGCGCGGAGCGGATCCTGCACAAGCACGAGGCGGCCGACGTCACCGTTCTGTGGGTTCCGGGCGCGTTCGAGGCGCCCCTCGTCGCGAAGCGGCTCGCGGGCTCGGGGACGGTCGACGCGGTGATCTGCCTCGGTGCGGTGATCCGGGGCGAGACCGCGCACTTCGAATACGTCGCCGGCGAGACCGCAGCCGGTATCACGCGCGCCGCGCTCGACACCGGCGTGCCGGTGATCTTCGGCGTGCTCACCGTCGATGACCGCGAGCAGGCACACGACCGGCTCGGCGGCAAAGAGGGGCATAAGGGCGAAGAGGCCGCGTTCACTGCGATCGAGATGGTGTCTCTGCTGCGCGGGCTGCCGTGACGCGCTACGACACCATCGGTCGCACGTACAGCTCCACGCGCCGCGCCGACCCGCGTATCGCGGCTCAGATCGTCGCCTCGCTCGGAGACTCCGGGCGCGCCGAAACCCTGCGAGTCGTGAACGTCGGTGCGGGCACCGGGAGTTACGAACCGGCCGGCCGGTTCGTCGTCGCGGCCGACCCTTCCTTGACGATGTTGCGCCAACGCCCGGCGAACGCCTCACCTGCCCTCATCGCCCGAGCGGAGGAATTACCGTTCGCCGACGACGCGTTCGACGCCGCGCTCGCGTCACTCACAGTTCACCACTGGGAAAACCTGGAGCACGGGCTGCGCGAGATGCAGCGCGTCGCACGCCGGCAGGTGATCTTCTGCTTCGAGCCGTCGCTGGCGTCGGCACTGTGGCTCGTCGGTGAGTACTTCCCCGACGTGCTCGATCTCCCGTCGGAGCGCGCGGCCCCCGGCCTCGACCGTCTCGCCGCAACGCTCGCGGTGCGATACGTCGAGCCGGTGCCGGTCCCGGCCGATTGCCGAGATGGGTTCGCGGGTTGCTATTGGAACCGGCCGGAGGCGTATCTCGATCCGCTCGTGCAGGCGGGCATCTCTTCGTTCGCGCAGCTCGATGCCGAAGTGCGACGCGCGGGAACCGAGCGACTTCGCCGCGACCTCGAAAGCGGTCTCTGGGACGAGCGTCACGGTGAGCTGCGTAACCTCACCCAGATCGATTTGGGCTACCGGCTGTTGGTCGCCGGCCACCTATCCTGACGGCGTGCTGCGTCTGGTGCTCCCGAAGGGCTCGCTCGAGCAGGCGACCCTTCAACTCTTCGAGGACGCCGACCTCGCGCTCACGCGCGCGTCCGACGTCGACTACAAGGCCACCATCGACGACCCGCGCGTCGTCGACGTCACGATCCTGCGCCCGCAGGAGATCCCGCGCTACGTCGCCGACGGGCTCTTCGACGTCGGCGTCACCGGTCGCGATTGGATCGAGGAGACGAGCGTCGAGGTCGTGACGCTCAGCGAGCTGCACTACTCGAAGGCCACGGCGCGTCCGATCCGGATGGTGCTCGCGGTCGGCGGCGATTCGCCCTGGCAGTCGGTGGCCGAACTTCCGCCCGACGTGCGCGTGCACACCGAGTACCCCGAGCTCACCCGCCGGTTCCTGGAGAAGAACGGCGTCCACGCGCGCGTGACGCTGTCATACGGCGCAACCGAGGCGAAGATCCCCGAGATCGCCGACGCGGTCGTCGAGATCACCGAGACGGGCCGGGCGCTGCGCGCCGCAGGTTTGCGCGTGCTCGACACGATCCTGGTCTCGTACACCGAGCTCATCGCGAATCCCATCGCCTACGCCGACAACGACAAGCGCCGGGCGATGGAGCAGCTGCAGACGCTTCTGCTCGGCGCCCTCGAGGCCCGGGGCCGCGTGCTCGTCAAGCTCAACGTCGACGAGGCGAATCTCGCGGCGGTGATCGGCCTGCTTCCGGCGCTCAAGTCGCCCACCGTGTCGAAGCTCTACGGCGAGGATGGTTACGCGGTCGAGACCGTCGTGGCCAAGAGCGACATCAACATCTTGATCCCCGCGCTCAAGGACCACGGCGCCAGCGGCATCCTCGAGTTGCCGATCGGCAAGATCGTCCAGTGAGGTTGCGGGGCACGGTTGCGCGCTTCGACGACCAGCGGGGCCTGGGCGAGATCACGGGCGCCGACGGAGCGACGTTCCCGTTCCATTCCACGGTGATCGCCGACGGCAGCCGCACGATCGCGGTCGGCACCGCGGTCGAGTTCGAGGTGATGGCGGGACATCTCGGCGGCTGGGAAGCGTCCGAGATCGTCACTCGCTGAGCGTCACCCCTGAGCGTCACCCCTGAGCGTCAGCCCTGGGCGTCGGCGATCTCGACGTAGAGCATCTGGGCCTGCAGCAGCGCGTCGCGCAGCATCGGCTCGCCGTCACCCAGTCGGTCGACCAGACCGTCGACGAGCGCCGCGAGCGCGTCGATCGCGAGCCCCGCGGCCGCGAGATCGGGTGCCGGTCGCACCCCCTGCTCGTCGGGCGGCGTGACGACGCCGAGATGAACGAGCGCGAGCTGCCAGATGCCGATCGCATGATTGACGATGACGTCGGCGACCGGTGTCGCGGCGAGCCGCTCGTGCAACTCGCGCACCGCCTCCAGCTCTTCGGCCGTCGGGGCCGGCGACGACTCGCCCGTCGGCCCGGTGGGCGCGCCGTCCGGGGTCGAGGACGGCTCACGGGGGTCGCCGCTGCCAGGTGTCCACAATCCGCTCACGCTCGACTATCCTCCCGCGTCGACAATCGAGGGAAGTGGGACGCTACCCAAAAGGACAGGGTCCCCGCCCGGCTGGCCCGATCTTCGTGGTCGCGGTCACGTCGGGTCCGTTGTGAGGAGCCGAGCGACGCTCGGCGCGACGGTGGACGCTTCCCAAAGCTCCGCCGTCGTTTCGCGACGGCGGCCGAACGACACGAGGTGATGCCGCACTGGCCACAGACGACGCCCGCATCAACGATCGCATTCGCGCTCGCCAGGTTCGCCTCATCGGCGCCGACGGCTCGCAGCTGGGAGTGAGAAGTCTCCCGGACGCGCTCGCCATCGCCCGAGAGTCCGGTCTCGACCTCGTCGAGGTCGCGGCCAACGCCGAACCGCCGGTCTGCAAGATCATGGACTTCGGCAAGTACAAGTACGAGCAGGACCAGCGGCGCAAGGAATCGCGAAAACGAGCGTCGAACGTCGTCATCAAAGAGATGAAGTTCCGCCCGAAGATCGACTCGCACGACTACGACACCAAGATGAAGCATGTGGAGCGCTTCCTGGAAGAGGGGTCGAAGGTCAAGCTGACGATCATGTTCCGGGGCCGGGAGATGGCGCACCCGGAGCTGGGGCGGCGGATTCTCGAAAAGGTCGCCGAGCGGGTCGCCGAGATCGCGGTGGTCGAGTCGGCGCCCAAGCAGGATGGCCGCAACATGGTGATGGTGCTCAATCCGATTCGCAAGCCGAAGACGAAACCGGCCGCCCAGGCCGCGAACGTCTGAACGACCGACAGGAACTCCGACAATGCCGAAGATGAAGACGCACCGCGGCGCGGCCAAGCGCTTCAAGATCACCGGAACCGGCAAGATCCTGCGCCGCAAGGCCTACCGGGACCACCTTCTCGAGCACAAGCCGACGCGGCGGACGCGCCGGCTCGGTCGCCCGGCCGAGGTCACCGGCGGCGACAAGAAGCGCGTCAAACGAATGCTGGGGAGGTAGTCCGATGGCTCGGGTGAAGCGTTCAGTCAGCGGTAAGAAGCATCGCCGCGCGATCCTCGAAGAGGCGCAGGGCTACACCGGTGCGCGCAGCCGTCACTTCCGCAAGGCGAACGAGCAGGTGATGCACTCCCTTCGCTACGCGTACCGCGACCGGCGGGCGCGCAAAGGCGAGTTCCGGCGGCTCTGGATCGTCCGGATCAATGCCGCGTGTCGCGAGCACGACATGTCGTACTCGCGTTTCATGGCGGGGTTGAAGGCCGCGGAGGTCGACGTCGACCGCAAGATGCTTGCCGACCTCGCCGTGCGCGAACCGGCGGCGTTCTCCGCGCTGGTCGAGACCGCTCGCGGTGCCCTCGACGCGGCCTGAGCAATTCGCGACGAAGGCGGAGATCAAGCGCCTGAAGGCGCTGCTACGCGAGCGGCGGACACGCGACGCCGAGGGCGTCTTCGTGTGCGAAGGACCGCGCGTGATCGCGGCCGCGCTCGATCACGGCGTGGATTTGCTCGAGTGCTACGTCGGGGTCGATGCCACGGCCGACATGCGTGCCGTCGCCGAGCGGGTCGCCGCGACGGGTGTCGTCCTGCGCGGGCTCGACACCTACGCCGGGGCGCGGATCGGTGATACCACGACCCCGCAACCGGTCTTCGCGATCGCCGTGATGCAACGACTCGGTACGGAGTCGCTCGACGGGATCGATCTCGCGCTCGTCGCGACCCGGCTCGGCGATCCCGGGAACGCGGGCACGCTCATGCGTAGTGCCGCGGCGGCCGGCGCGCAGGTAATCGTCCTCGGGAAGGGATCGGTCGATGCCTACAATCCCAAGGTCGTGCGCGCCTCGGCCGGCGCGTGTTTCGCAATTCGCATCGTGGAGGGTGGGTCTGCAATGGAGATCCTCGTGGCGCTCCGTGCCCGAGGCGTGTCGTGCCTGGGCGCGACCGCCACCACGGGCATGGCACCCGAGCACTTCGACCTGCGCGCTCCCACCGCATTCGTCCTCGGCCACGAGACGCAGGGCCTCGACCCCGGGCTTCCGCTCGACGGCGCGGTGACGATCCCGATGGCGGCCGGTGAGTCGCTCAACGTCGCGATGGCCGGCACCGCACTGCTCTTCGAGGCGGCGCGCCAACGGCGGGCACCGCGGTGACCGCGGCCATCGACCTCGTCGAACGCGCGGCGTCCGTCGCCCGTGAGGGTGCCGACGCGTTCTCCCGAGCTGCCGCCCTCGACGACCTCGCCGACGCCGAGCGGCGCTTCCTCGGCAAGTCGTCGGCGCTGAACGAGATCCGCGAGGCGATCAAGAGTGTCGAGGGCTCCGAGCGTGCCCTCGTGGGTAAGGCGCTGTCGGGCGCGCGCGCGGAGCTCGAAGCCGCGTACGCGGCGCGGCTCGAGGCGCTCGACGCGCAAGCCGCCTCGCTCTCGGCGACGCGCGACCGTCTCGACGTGACGCTCGGACCGCGCGAATACGCCCGCGGCCACCTGCATCCCGTCACGCGTATCTGGCGCGAGCTCGAGGACGTGTTCGTCGGTCTCGGATACAAGGTCGCGGAGGGACCGGAGGTCGAGCTCGACTGGTACAACTTCGAGGCCCTGAACTTCCCGCCCGGTCATCCGGCGCGCGCCATGCAGGACACGCTCTACGTTCGGCTCGGCGCGCCCGAGTCCGTGATGTTGCGCACGCACACGTCGCCGGTGCAGGTCCGCACGATGGAGTCGCAACCGCCGCCGATATATGTGGTCGCGCCCGGACGCGCGTTCCGCCGCGACACGCTCGACGCCCGCCACTCGCCCGTGTTCCACCAGATCGAAGGGCTCGCGGTCGACGAGGGCATCACGCTCGGCGACCTGCTGGGGACGATCGAGGCTTTCATCCACGCGCTGTTCGGCTCCGACATCGACGCGCGCTTCCTGCCCTCGTTCTTCCCGTTCACCGAGCCGTCGGTCGAGTTCGCGATGTCGTGCGTGTTCTGCCGGGGTTCCGGCTGCGCGGTGTGCTCGCGCACCGGATGGGTCGAGCTCGGAGGGGCGGGCATGGTCGACCCGAGCGTGTTCACCGCTGTCGGCATCGATCCCGAGGTGTACACGGGTTTCGCGTTCGGCTTCGGCATCGACCGCGTCGCCCAGCTCCTGTACGGCGTCGACCACATCAAGAATTTGTGGGACGGCGACGTGCGATTCGCCCGCCAGTTCTGAGGACCGGTCTTGCGCGCTCCGCTGTCATGGATTCGTGAGTTCACGCCGCTCGCGGCCCCACCGGCCGACATTGCCGACGCCCTGAACCAGCTCGGGCTCGAAGTCGAGGCCATCGACGAGCCGGGACGCGACGTGAACGGAGTGGTCGTCGCCCGCATCCTCGACGTCGTTCCCCATCCGGATGCCGACCGGATTCGTCTCGCCGACGTCGATTTCGGTGACGGGCAGGTGCGCGTGGTGTGCGGCGCGCCCAACATCGAACCGGGGATGGTGGTGCCCTTCGCCCGGGTCGGCGCGACGCTGCCCGGCGATCTCGCGATCGAGCGCCGGAAGATCCGGGGCGTCGTGTCGGAGGGGATGCTGTGCTCGACGCGGGAGCTCGGCCTCGGCGACGACCACGCCGGCATCCTCGAGTTGCCGGCCGACGCGCCGCTGGGCACTGACGTGCGCGAGGTACTCGGTCTCGACGACGTCGTGTTCGATCTGTCGATCACACCCAACCGTCCGGATGCGATGGGGATCGTGGGTGTGGCTCGCGAGCTCGCGGCGCATTTCGGCCTGTCGTTCCGCGTCGACGAGCACGAGCCGGCACCGATACGCGACGAGGTGGCGGGCGCGCACGTGGTCGTGGAAGCGACCGATCGTTGTCCCCGCTTCGTCGCCGTCGCGGCACGGGTCGTTATGGGTGAGTCGCCGCAGTGGATGCAACGGCGATTGACGCTCGCCGGGATGCGACCGATCAGCAACGTCGTCGACGTCACGAACTATGTGATGCTCGAACGCTGTCGCCCCCTCCACGCCTTCGACCTCGGCCGGCTCGCGGGCCGCGGCATCGTCGTGCGGCTCGCGCGCGACGGCGAGAAGATGACCACGCTCGACGGCGTCGAACGCACCTTCACGAACGCCGATCTCCTGATCTGCGACGCCGAGCGCACGCCGCAAGGCATTGCCGGGATCATGGGCGGCTCGGCGGCCGAAGTGTCCGAAACCACCGCGGAGATCCTCCTCGAGTCGGCGTACTTCGATCCGAGCGGCATCGCGCGTACGTCGAAGCGGCTCGGTCTGCGCTCCGAGGCAAGCGCGCGGTTCGAGCGGGGAGTCGACCCGAACAACACCGGCACCGGTGCCGCACGCGCGATGGAGCTGTTCACGCTCGTGGCGGGCGCGGTGCCGGCCGCGGGAGCTGTCGACATCTATCCGCAGCCCATCGAACGGGCGCGTATCACGCTGCGCACCGAGCGGGTCAACCGGTTGCTCGGCACCGCGTTGTCGGGCGACGAGATCGCGGCCTACCTCACGCCGCTCGGCATCGAGATGCATGGCAGCGAGGCGTGGGCTCCGACCTTCCGGCCCGATCTGGAGCGCGAGATCGATCTCGTCGAGGAAGTCGCGCGCCGCGTCGGCCTCGACCGGATCGCACGCACGGTCCCGTCGAACCCGGACAAGATCGGGGGGCTGAGCACGCGCCAGCGCGACCGGCGCACGATCGCCGATGTGCTCATCGGCGCGGGCTACGACGAGGTCTACACGCTCCCGCTGCTCGCCCCCGCCGACCTCTCGGGTGCGGGTCTGCGGCCCGACGAAGTGATCGAGGTCGAGAACCCGCTCCGGGCCGAGGAATCGATCCTGCGCCCGGCCATCCTTCCCGGCTTGTTGCGCGCGGTCGCGTACAACGCCGCCCACGGCGAGCCCGACGTCGCGTTGTTCGAGAGCGGCACGACGTTTGCACCTCCCCGCGCCGGCGAGCAGCTGCCGGACGAGCACCGGTCGATCGCGTTCGCGCGCGCACACCACGTCCGGCGCGCGCCGCACGAGCCGGACCGCCCGGTCGACGTGTACGACGCGACCGCCACCCTCACCGCGCTCATGCAGGAGCTCCGGGTCGACGATCTCCGGCTCGAGGCCGCGAGCGTCGACGGGTTGCATCCGACGCGCGCGGCCCGGGTGCTCGTCGACGGACGTCCGATCGGCATCCTCGGTGAGGTCGCGGCCGCCGTCGTCGACGCGCTCTCGCTGGTGGCGCCGGTCGTCGCCTGTGAGGTGGATGTCGACGCGCTCCTGGCCGGTGGCCGGACCGAGCGGCTCGCGCGGCCGGTCTCGCGCTTTCCGGCTTCGAGCGTCGATCTCGCGTTCGTTGTCGACGACCACGTAGCCGCGTCGGCGCTGCAGAACACTCTGGTCCGCGCCGGGGGTGAGCTCCTCGAGCACGTCGCGCTGTTCGACGTGTTCCGTTCGGAGGCGCTCGGTCCGGACAAGGTCAGCCTCGCGTTCGGGCTGCGGTTTCGCGCGCTCGACCGAACGCTCACCGACGACGAGGTGAGCGCGCTCCGCCAGAAGTGCATCGGCACCGTCGTCTCGGCCCACGGCGCCGAGCTGCGAAGCTGAGTGGTGTTCACGCACCGGATCCGCGTGCGGTACGCGGAGATCGACGGGCAGGGCGTGGTGTTCAACGCGCACTGGCTGACGTATTTCGACGACTCGTGCACGCGGTTCATGGAGTCACTCGGTTTCGGGGCCGAGTTCTGGACGATCGAGTTCGACGTCATGCTCGTGCGCGCCGAGTTGGAGTGGAAGGGCTCCGCTCGCTTCGACGAGTGGGTCGACATCGACGTCGCACCGGTGCGGCTCGGGACGAAGTCGTTTGATCTGGCGTACCGCGCGCGGGTCGACGGTCGGTCCGCGTGCGACGCGACGATCACCTACGTCGCGGTCGAGCCCGGGAAGAACACGTCGATACCGATCCCCGACGAGGTTCGGACCGCGCTGGAGTCACGCGCGGGCTGACCGCCGTGCGGTCCCGACGACTGCCATCCGCGCGCCGGTGGTGTTGACAACCTCGAACGTTGCTGCGTCGTCGTCGATCTCGATACGCGCGTCGACCGTGTCGCCCGCGAGCACGATTCCGACGAAGCGCATCTCGATCTCGCCGCGCGCGAGGAATTCGTCGCCCCACACGTCGAGCAGCGCGCCGTACGCGGGTCCGGCCGCTTGCACGCCCTGCGCGACGAGCCCGGGCAGCTGAAGGTCTGCCGACATCGCCGCATCGGAGTGATAGTTGCCGCGCCGCGAGTAAGCGCGCACGAGCTCCTCGCTGATCGCCAGCGAGCGCGCGAGCTGCTGCGTCACGGCGGGGCTCCGAGCGTCGCCGCGGGCGTGAACGACACGGCGGAGCTCCATACCGGGTCGTCGGGCGAGTTGGCCGTGACGACCGTCGTCTCCACGTCGACGTAGGTCCGGCCGCGCTTCTCGTAGCGCTGCGCGACCACTCCCGTCGTGACGAGGTCGACTCCGGCCGCGACGCGCTGGTGGCAGCGCAGGTGCTGGCGAGTCTGGATCATCGCCTCCTGGCACACCTGCGCGAAGCACAGGACGGTGAGGTTCGCCGCAATGGGCGGGTAGAGCGCGCCGGCCGCCAGCGCGGGGTGATCGACGCCCGCGGCCCGCCAGTAGCGCTCGTTCGCGGCCGCCGAGACGGTCAGCCGGAGCGGGCCGAGGACGGTCCCGGGCGCCATCTCAGAAAAGGGCTTCGTCTCCATATGCACCCGCGTGTATTATATGCGCCATGGCGTATCGAGCTGCCGTCGTCGGCGCGTCAGGCTATACGGGGGCGGAAGCGCTCCGGCTTCTCGCCGGCCACCCCGAGATCGAGGTCGTCCACGTCACGGCCGCGTCGAACGCGGGCGCGCGGGTCGCCGATCTGTATCCCGCACTCGCACCCGCATACGGCGACGCCGTGCTCGCCCCGCTCGACGTCGCCGACCTCAGAGGTCTCGACCTCGTTTTCTGCATGCTGCCGCACGGCGCGAGCCAGGACCTCCTGCCGGGCCTGCTCGACGACGTGTCCCACGTGATCGACCTCGGCGCCGACTTCCGGCTCCCGCCCGAGGCGTATGCGCACTGGTACGGCGAGGTGCACCGCGCGCCCGAGGTCGTCGGGCGCTTCGCGTACGGGCTCGTCGAGCTGTATCGGGAGGAGCTCGGCCGCCACGCGCACGTCGCGTCGCCCGGCTGCTATCCCACGGCGGTGAGCCTGGCCTGCGCGCCGTTGCTCGCGTTGGATCTCGTCGAGCCGCGGGTCATCGCCGACGCGGTGTCGGGGATCTCGGGCGCGGGGCGCGGGTTGAAGACGACCAGCTTGTTCGCGGAGGCGAACGAGAACGTCTCCGCGTACGGATTGCTGACGCACCGTCACACCGCGGAGATGGAACAGGCGCTGTCGAAGGTTGCGCGCCGGCCGGTCGACGTGTTGTTCACGCCGCACCTCGTCCCCACGACGCGCGGGATCCTCGCCACCTGTTACGCACGCCCGCATGCCGGGGGATTGTCGACTGCACGCCTGCTGGAGCACTACCGCGAGTTCTACGCGGACGATCCGTGCGTGGTCGTCGTCGACGAGCCGTCCGGCACCAAGGCGACCTACGGTGCGAACATCCTGCACGTCACCGTTCGCTTCGACGAACGAACCGACACGGTGATCGCGATCGCGGCGGAGGACAATCTCGTGAAGGGCGCGTCAGGGCAGATGATCCAGGCCGCGAACATCCTCCTCGGCCTGCCCGAGACGACGGGCCTCCCGCTCCTCGGGATTCAGCCGTGACGACAGGGGTGACGGCCGCGGCGGGATTCGTCGCCGGCGGTTTCGCGTGTGGGATCAAGCCGTCGGGAGACCCCGATCTCGCGCTGGTCGCGACCGGCGATGCGGCGCCGGTTACCGCGGCGGGCGTCTTCACCACGAACCTCGCGCAAGCCGCACCCGTCCAGGTGTCGCGTCGGCACCTTGTGAACGGGCGGGCGTCGGCGGTGGTGTTGAGCTCGGGCAACGCGAACGCGGCGACCGGCGAGCCGGGGCGGCGTGACGCCGCGCGCATGTGCGAGCTTGCCGCGCAGGGCCGCGGGCTCGCGACGGACGACGTGCTGGTGTGCTCGACGGGCCTCATCGGAATCCCGATGCCCATGGACGCGCTCGAGGTCGGCATCCCGAAGCTGTGCGGCGAGCTCACGGCCGACGGCGGCGGGCGCGCGGCGCGGGCGATCATGACCACGGACACCGTGGTGAAAGAGGCAGTCGCGCGCGCCGGGACCGCGACCGTCGGCGGGATGGCGAAGGGCGCCGCGATGCTCTCGCCCGCGATGGCCACGATGCTCGCCGTCGTCACCACCGATGCCGCCGTCGATCACGCCACGCTTCAGCGCGCGCTCGCGCAGGCGGTGAGCGAGAGCTTCGATTGCCTGTCGGTCGACGGGTGCCGTTCCACGAACGACACGGTGCTGGTGCTCGCCAACGGACGATCGGGCGCGGTCGACCCGCACGTGCTCACGGGCGCGCTGACCGAAGTGTGCGGCTCGCTCGCCGAGCAGATGGCGCGTGACGCCGAAGGCGCGACCAAGTTCGTCCGCGTCCGGGTCGTCGGTGCCCGCTCGCGGAGCGACGCACGGATCGCGGCACGAGCGGTCGCGAACAGTCAGCTCGTGCAGTGCTCCTTGAACGGCAACGATCCGTACTGGGGTCGCGTGCTCTCGGAGCTGGGTGCGAGCGGCGCGTACCTCGACCCCGAGGGGGTCGACATCAGCTACAACGGCGTCGCGGTGTGCCGCGACGGTGTCGCATGCGCCTACGACGAGGGCGCGCTCACGCGCGCCCTCGCGGCGCACGACGTCGAGATCCGCTGCGACCTGGGGCAGGCGCACGGAGAGGCCGCCGTGCTCACCACCGACCTGTCCCACGCCTATATCGACGAGAACCGGCGTACGTCGTGAGCGAGGTCTCCGACTTCGCAACCCGCGTGAAGGACGCCGGTGACAAGGCGCACATCTTGGCCGAAGCGTTGCCGTACATCCGGGAGTTCTCGGGCAAGATCGTCGTGATCAAGTACGGCGGTCACGCGATGGAGAAAGCCGAGCTCGCCGAGCTGTTCGCAACCGATGTCGTGCTCATGCGGCTCGTCGGAATGAACCCGGTCGTCGTTCACGGCGGCGGCCCGCAGATCACCGACCTGATGCGTCGTCTCGGCAAGGAGCCCGAGTTCGTCGACGGCCGCCGCGTCACCGACGCCGAGACCGTCGACATCGTGCGGATGGCGCTGGTCGGCAAGGTCAACCGGGAGATCGTCGCGACGGTGAACCGGCTCGGGTCGTATGCCGTCGGCATGTCGGGCGAGGACGCGGGACTCATCCGCGTCGACCAGCGCGATCCGCGGCTCGGCTTCGTCGGCGACGTGCGCTCGATCGACCCGACCATGGTTCTGCGCCTGTTGCGAGAGGAGCTGATCCCGGTCATCGCGACGATCGGGGTCGACGACACCGGTCAGGCGTACAACATCAACGCCGACACGGTGGCGGGCGCGATTGCCGAGGCGCTCGAGGCCGAGAAGCTCGTCTACCTCACCGACGTCGCGGGCGTGTACGGCGACTGGCCCGACGATTCGTCGTTGATCTCGCGCGTCGATGTCGACGGTCTCGAGAAGCTGATCGCCGACGGCAAGGCGTCGAAAGGCATGATCCCCAAGCTCGAGTCGTGCGTGTCCGCGCTGCGGAACGGCGTGCGGCGCGCGCACATACTCGACGGCCGCCTACCGCACGCGCTGCTGCTCGAGTTCTTCACCCGGGAGGGCGTCGGAACCATGGTGCATTCATGAGCGACAGCGGAGCCGACCGTAGGGAGGCGGAGCGTGAGCGACCAGTAGTCATGAGCGACAGCGGAGCCGACCGTAGGGAGGCGGAGCGCGAGCGACCAGTAGTCATGAGCAACCTGTTGGAGTTGCAGGCACTCGACGCCGAGAACGTGATGCAGACGTACGGCCGGTTGCCGGTCGCGTTCGTGCGCGGCGAAGGCACGAAGCTCTGGGACACCGAAGGCAAGGAGTACCTCGACTTCCTCACGGGTCTCGCGGTGACCTCGCTCGGACACTCGCACCCCGACGTCGCGGCCGCGATCGCCGACCAGGCGCGCACACTGCTGCACGTCTCGAATCTCTACTACAACGACGTGCAGCCGAGGGTTGCCGCGCGGTTGAACGCGTTGCTGGGCGGCGGCGGGCGGGTGTTCTTCAGCAACTCGGGCGCGGAGGCGAACGAGTGCGCGATCAAGCTCGCCCGGCGCCACGGCCAGCGCAACGGCGGACCCGGCCGGTTCCATGTGATCAGCGCGTTCGGCTCGTTCCACGGGCGCACGTTGACGACCCTCGCCGCAACCGGTCAGCCGCAAAAGCAGGAGACGTTCCAGCCCTTGCCCGAGGGATTCCGTCAGGTGTCGTTCGACGATCTCGACGCCCTCGCCGCCGCGATGGACGACCGCGTGGCGGCCGTGCTACTCGAACCGGTGCAAGGTGAAGGCGGCGTGAACCCGGCGTCGAGCGAATACCTGCAAGGCGTGCGCGAGCTGTGCGACGAGCGCGAGGCCCTGCTGATCCTCGACGAGGTGCAGACCGGGCTGGGTCGCACGGGCCGATGGTTCGGATTCGAGCACTCGGGCGTCCGGCCCGATGTCGTGACGATGGCGAAAGCGCTCGGCAACGGCGTTCCCATCGGCGCATGCTGGGCGCGCGCCGACGTATCCGCCGCGTTCGCGACCGGCGACCACGCGACGACCTTCGGTGGCCAACCGCTCGCGGCGCGCGCCGCGCTCGCCGTGCTCGACGTGATGGAACGCGAGCGGGTACCCGAGCGCGCCGCGCGGGCCGGGACGCGCCTGGTCGAGTCTCTCGCCAAGCTCGACGGCGTCGAGGAGGTACGGGGCGCGGGCCTGCTCGTCGCGGCCGAGCTCGCGCCGGCGCTCGATGCCAAGGAAATCGCGCAGAGGTGCCTCGACCGCGGTCTCGTCGTCAACGCTGTCACGCCGACGGCACTGCGGTTCGCGCCGCCGCTGCTCGTGTCCGACGCGGAGATCGACGACGCCGTCGCCCGAGTCGCGGACGCGCTGCGATGACTCTCCACTTCCTCGAGGTCGACGACCTCGATCCCGTCCGGCTCCGCCGGATCCTCGACGACGCCGTCGTCTGGAAGGCCGATCCGGGCTCGATCCCCCCTGCGCTCGAGGGCCGGGCCGCCGCCGCGCTGTTCCAGAAGCCCTCGGCTCGCACCCGGATCTCCATCGAGATGGCGATCGCGACGCTGGGCGGCCATCCGATCTACCTGCGCGGCGAGGAAGTCGATCTCGACGTACGGGAATCGGTCGAGGACGTGGCGCGCACGATGGCTTCGATGTGCTCGGTGATCGCGGCGCGCGTCTTCGACCATCACGTGCTCGAGCGCATGGCCGCCGTCGTCGACATACCCGTCGTGAACCTGCTCTCCGACACCGCGCATCCCTGCCAGGCGCTCGCCGACCTGTTGACCGTGCGCGAGCACTTCGGCGACCTCGAGGGTCGGCGCATCGCGTTCGTCGGCGACGGGAACAACGTCGTCGCGTCGCTGGCGTACGCGGCTGCGTTGTCGGGCGTCGAGCTCGCGGTTGCGTCTCCGGACGGCTACGAGCTCGACGCGCACGTGGTCGACCGGGCCCGCAACCTCGGCAGCGCGGTCGAGCTCGTCGGCGATCCCTACGATGCCGTGCGCGGTGCCGACGTCGTCTACACCGACGTGTGGACGTCGATGGGGCAGGAGCACGAGCGCGAGAACCGGGTACGCGCCTTCGCGGGCTGGACGATCGACGCCGCGCTCATGAAGGCGGCGACCGACGGCGCGATCTTCATGCACTGCCTCCCGGCGCACCGCGGCGAGGAGGTCGCGGCCGAGGTCATCGACGGACCGCAGTCGGTCGTCTGGCAGCAGGCCGGCAACCGGATGCACTCGGGCCGGTCGCTGCTCGTCGACCTGGTGACCGGGTCGCGCTGATGTCGACGCTCGGAAAGCCCCAGCGCCAGCACCGGATCCTGCGGATCCTCGAAGACCAGCCGATCTCGAGCCAGGCCCAGCTCGTACAGCTGCTGGAGGCGGAGGGCATCGTCGCGACCCAGGCGACGGTGAGTCGCGATCTCGAAGACCTCGGCGCGGTGAAGGTGCGTATCCCCGGCGGCGCGATGGCGTACGCGATCCCCGAGTACACGCGCGAACGCGCGCCGTCCGACGATCATCTGAAACGGTTGATGAGCGAGTTCGTCGTCGAGGTGGCGCACAGCGCGAACCTGGTCGTGCTCCGCACACCGCCCGGTAGCGCCCACGTGGTCGGCTCGGCGCTCGACCGCGCCTCGCTCGGTTCGGTGTTGGGCACGATCGCGGGTGACGACACCGTGCTCGTCGTATGCAATGAGTCCGCCGGCGGCGCGGTCGTCGCCGCCGAGCTCGCCGGTCTCGCCGGCCTCTGATCAAGGGAGATGCCATCGTGTCCAGACGAGTCGTGCTGGCATATTCGGGAGGGCTCGACACTTCCGTCGCGGTCCGATGGATGCGCGAGGAATGGGACGTCGAGGTGATCGCGTGCGCGGTCGACGTCGGTCAGCTCGCACCCGGTGAAGAAGAAACGATCCGCGAGCGGGCGGAGGCCGCCGGGGCGGTCGAGACCGAGATCATCGACGCGCGCGACGAGTACGCGCGCCGCTTCCTCGTTCCCGCACTCCGCGCCAACGCCCTCTACGAGGGGAAGTACCCGCTGGTGTCGGCGCTGTCGCGCCCGGTGATCGCCGAGAACCTGGTTGTGTCGGCACGCCGCCACGGTGCGGAAGCGGTGGCACACGGTTGCACGGGCAAGGGCAACGACCAGGTGCGGTTCGAGGTCTCGTCGCGCATCCTCGCGCCCGATCTCGCCGTCATGGCACCCGTCCGGGTGTGGGGACTCACGCGCGCCGACTGCATCGAGTTGGCCGACAAGTGGGAGATCCCGATCTCGGCGTCGAAGGAGAAGCTCTACTCGATCGACGAGAACATGTGGGGACGCGCGATCGAGTGCGGCGTGCTCGAGAACCCCTGGTCGGCCGCGCCGGAGGAGCCGTTCACCCTGACCCGCAACACCAAGGACGCGCCCGAGGAGTCGGCCGAGATCGTCGTCGGGTTCGAGCGGGGCGTCCCGGTGTCGTTGAACGGCACCGCTACCGGTCTGGTCGAGCTGATCGAGACCGTCGGGCGAACGGTTGGCGACTACGGCTGGGGCCGGATCGACATGGTCGAGAACCGCCGGGTCGGCATCAAGAGCCGCGAGGTGTACGAATGCCCGGCGTCGCTCGCGCTCATACTCGCGCACAAGGACCTCGAGGGCATCACGCTCGAGCGCGACCTCGCACGCGAGAAGCAGCGGCTGGAGATCCGCGTCGCCGAGCTCATCTACGACGGCATGTGGCACACGCCCCTGATGCGCGCGCTCGAGGCGTTCGTCGACTCCACCCAGGAGCACGTGACCGGCGAGGTCCGGCTGCGGCTCGAGCGCGGGCGTTGCGATCCCGTCGGCCGGCGCGCGCCCCGCAGCCTCTACGACCACGATCTCGCGACCTACGACGCCGGCGACGCGTTCCGCCACCAGGATTCCGAGGGCTTTGTGCGGCTCTGGGGTCTCTCGGCCGAGACGTGGTCGCGCCGGCAGGGTCCGGGGGCCTCGTGAGCGGGCCCTCGTGAGCGCGCAAGGCCCGGCGAGCGGTCAGCCGCTCTGGCACGGTCGCTTCGGCGAGGGTCCCGCCGACGAGCTCCTCGCGTTCACGGTCAGCCTCCCGTTCGATCGACGCCTCGCGGGCGACGACCTCACGGGTTCGCACGCGCACGTGCAGATGCTCGCCCGGGTGGGTCTGCTGACCGACGACGAGCGGCGGATCCTCGTCGCGGCCTTGGATCGCGTCGAGGAGGAGCTCGTCGGCGACAGCTTCGCGTTCGCACCGACCGACGAGGACATCCACACCGCGATCGAACGACGGGTGACGGAGATCGCGGGCGAGATCGGGGCGAAGCTGCACACCGGTCGCAGCCGCAATGATCAGGTCGCGCTCGACGTGCGCCTGTACCTGCGGCGTGAGGGTCGCGTGGTCGCGGCGCGCATCCACGAGCTCCAGCGAGTGCTGTTGCAACGCGCGGGGGAGTCCACCGAGATCGCCCTGCCCGGGTACACGCATCTGCAACGCGCGCAACCGGTGCTCCTGGCGCACCACTTGCTTGCGCACTTCTGGGCGCTGGCGCGCGACGTCGACCGCTGGCACGACTGCCTCGCGCGCGCCGACGTGTCGCCCTTGGGTGCGGGCGCGCTCGCGGGCTCGAGTCTTCCGCTCGATCCGGCCTCGGTCGCGAGCGCGCTCGAATTCGCGCGACCGTTCGAGAACTCGCTCGACGCGGTCTCCGACCGCGACTTCGTCGCCGAGGCCCTCTTCGTCGCCGCGTTGACCCAGGTGCACCTCTCTCGTCTCGGCGAGGAGATCGTCTTGTGGTCGACGGACGAGTTCGGATTCATCCTTTTGTCCGACGCGTACGCGACGGGCTCGTCGATGCTGCCGCAGAAGAAGAACCCCGACATCGCCGAGCTGGTCCGCGGCAAAGCCGGCCGGCTGATCGGTGATCTCACCGGCTTCCTCGCGACGCTCAAGTCCCTTCCGCTCGCGTACAACCGTGACCTGCAGGAGGACAAGGAGCCGCTGTTCGATGCGCTCGACACCTGCATGGTGTCGTTGAGCGCCCTTGCCGGCCTGATGGCGACGGTCACGTTCGTCGACGCCGCGATGACGGCCGGCGCCGACAGTCCGTTCAACGCGGCGACCGACATCGCCGAGCACCTCGTGCGGGAAGGAACGCCGTTTCGCGCAGCGCACGCCCTCGTCGGCGCGCTCGTTCGGCAGTCGGTCGAGCGCGGCGTGCCCCTCGACGAGTTGGTCTCGAACGATCCGCGTCTGGGCCCCGACTACTTGGTGTTCCTCGAGCCGGGGAGTGCCGTGCGCCGCCGTACGACGCCCGGCGGCGCCGGCCCCGAGCCGGTCGCACGCGAGCTCGCGCAGGCGCGTGAGCGCCTCGAGCGTCAACAGACGTGGCTCGCGCACTGAAGCGCGCGTTCTACGATCGCGATGCCCGCGCGGTCGCGCCCGACTTGCTCAACAAGGTGCTCGTCGGCAACGGCGTCTCCGCGCGGCTCGTCGAAGTCGAGGCGTACCGCGCCGACGAAGATCCCGCCAGTCACGCGTTCAAGGGTCGCACGGCGCGCAACGCGTCGATGTTCGCCGCGCCGGGCACGTTGTACGTGTACTTCAGCTACGGCAACCACTGGTGCATGAACGCGGTGTGCGGCCCGACGGGGAGCGCGCACGCGGTGCTGCTGCGCGCCGCGGCGCCGCTCGACGGGCTCGAGCTGATGCGGGAACGGCGTGTCAAAGCGGCGCGAGAGCGCGACCTCGCCGCGGGTCCGGGTCGGCTCGGCCAGGCGTTCGGCGCCGACCGATCGCTCGACGGCGCCAGCCTGCTGCGCGGGCCGCTGAAGATCGTCGACGACGGCACAGCGCCGCCCGGACGGCCGGGCGTGTCGACCCGCGTCGGCCTTGCGGCCGGTAAAGGCGACGGGCTGCTGTACCGGTTCTACGTAACGGGCGACCCGCACGTCAGCCGCCCCCCGCGCTGACCCTGGCGACCCAACCACCGCTTTTCCACCCAACAGTTGGCAGAAAAAGTTACGTCAACGCGTCAGTTTCGAGCACAACTGTTGGCAAGAAAAGTGACGTCCACGCGACAGTTTCGAGCACAACTGTTGGCAAGAATTCCGGTGGTGGGGCGACTACGGGAAGCGGTCGGCGATCCAGTCGGCCACGATCTTCATCGCTCCCGTTCGGTGGCCTTCGAGATAGTGAGGTGCGCCTTTCATCTCGACGTAGGTCACGTCGGCGGACCCCGCCGCGTCGGCGATCTCGCGCGCTTGGCGAACGCGGATCTCGGTGTCAGCCGTCGCGTGCACGACCAGCACCGGCACGTGCACCTCGGGCATGGTCGTCGCGAGGCGGGCTCGCGACGACAGCGCCGACCAGGTCGATAACCACCCGCGAGACGTCATCGTGCGCGCGAGCCCGCCCCGACCGTAGTTGGCATCGAACGGGTCCGGAAACGCGAACAGCGAACCGAGCGGCCGGTCGTCGGGGTCGATGCTCAAGTCGAGATACGCAGGGTTGGCAAGCGTGCGGTAGATCGTGAAGTACTCGAGGTGCACGGCACGCTTGCGCAGTCGACGCCATTCGTCGCTTCCACGCTCGACCTCTCGCAATCCTGCACGGGCCGCGCGCGACGCCTCGAGCTGGTCGAGAGCCCGCGCGTCGATCCGCGCCACGCGTGCGAGCTGGGCCGCGCGGTATCGAGCCAGCCAGTCCGGGGCGTATGAGCACGGCTCCGGCCAGGGGCGCCAGCCGTTCGCGGGGTCGTACATGTCGAGGTCGGGTACCACCGACGACGGATCGCGTTCGTCGGCGACCGCAGGATCGATCGATTGCGCCATGAACTCGCCCTCGCCGGGGTGCGCGGCGACACCGACCCACGCGTCGCCGCAGCCGAGCTCGGCATGCGCGAGGGCCGTCAGCGAGCCGCCGCCGCTGTTCCCGAAAAGCACGACGGCGTTGGCTCCGCGCCCGCGCACCCAGTCGACGGCCGCCGCGACGTCGCGAGCACACAGCTCGTGCAGGCAGTCGGTGTCGTTGTTGAGGTAACGCGTCGCGAACCCGAAGACGGCGTAGCCCGCGGCCGCGAGCAACGGGCACGCGTAGTGCACGGAGAAGTCGGCACGCGGATGCGTGAGCACGACCGCCGTGTGCCACACCCGACCGGCGGGAGGCGTCCACCACAGGCCGCGCACGAGCGCGCCGTCTTCGGTCACGATTCGCACCGGTTCGCGCGGGATTTCGACACCGGGATCGTCGGCGGCGAGGGGCCAGAAGCCGAGTCCGACGGGTCGCGCCTCACCTCGGAAGGGATCGCTCATGAGTGGATAGGTTGGCCCGCCGTGCCGCGTTTGACGAGTCGGAGCCGGCCCTGCAGGCGTTGGGACGCGGTCGGATCGAGCACTATTGGTATTTGACATCGACGCCCTGGGACGTGCTTCTTCTCCGAGCGTTAGGGTGCGAGCGGCGACGCCATCTTGGCCGAGCGACAGTAGCGGGGGAGACGCATGAAGTACATGATCGAATACGCAATTCGGACGGCGGGCCTGACCCACGAGCAGAACCTCGCCAATCAGGACGCGTTGCTCAAGGCGTTCGGCACGTGGAAGCCCGAGACAGGCCTTACGGTCGACGCCTTTGTTGCGAACATGAACAACGGCGGTTACGTACTCGTCGAAGCCGACGATCCCAAGGTTGTCACTTCGTTCGTCTCGAAGTACTTCTACTGGAACGACATCGAGGTTGTTCCCGTCATCGATGTCGCCGAGAACGTCGCAATCGGCACGGCCTCGCTTGCGTGGGCTCGGAACGCGGTGAAGGGCTGAAAGTCGCGTCGCACTTCGGCACCGTCAAGCGAAGACGAATGTGTTAGACGAGATGCCGCGCGGCTCACCGTCGCGCGGCATCTCGTCATGACGCACCAACGCTGGCGGGTTCCGTCGGGATGCGCCCCTAGCCTTGGCCCGCCACCCGCCCATGTCTGCCGCTCGGCACTCGCCGCGCAAGCGCGTGATCGGGCATTGTGCGTGCGCTGGGTAGGCTCCGTCGGAGCGGCTCGGACCGAACCTGGAGCGCCCTGATGGATGCCAAGCAGGTGGTACAGGCGTTCTGCGAGTTGATGGTCGAGCGCGACGCCGAGGCGCTCCGCCCGTACCTCGCGGATGGCGTCGTGTACCAAAACACGGGGTGCCCGTCGTCGTCGGGCGTCGATGAAGTCCTCCAAAACGTCGCTGGACAGTTCGCGATGTTCCCCGACACGTATGCGTGCAAGACCATCAACGTCGTGGCCGACGGCGATGTCGTGATGAACGAGCGCCTCGACATGATCAAAGCGTCGGACGGCACTGTTCACGCCCTCCCTGTCATGGGCACCTTCATCGTCCGCGATGGCAAGATCATCAGGGACGGACTACTGGGATAGCGGCCTCATCATGAAGATGATGGCGGGCGAGGACTACAGCGGTCTCGTACCGGTGTACTGACCGGCTGCGCCATGTCTGCCGATCAGGGGCTGCGGATCGCCCGCGATCTCGCAGCTTGGATAGGAAGGTGGGTGCAACATCTTCCTAGGAGGTCTCGGTCATGTGGAGCAGCGGCGTTGAGGGCAAGGTCGTGCTCGTAACCGGCGCTGCGAGCGGTATGGGTCGTGCGATCGCCGCGCTGTTCGCGGAGGCAGGCGCGAAGGTCGCGGCGACCGATCGCACCTCTGACGGGATCAGAGGAGATGCCACTTGGGTGCTTGACGTTTCCGATCGCCACGCGATTGTGAACGTTGTCGGCGAGGTTGCGGCTCGCCTGGGTCCAATCGACGTGTTGGTAAACAACGCGGGCGTCAGTATGCCGATTGCGATTGAGGCCGACGACTATTTTCACGCCTGGGATGCGACGCTTCAGGTGAACTTGGTCGCGCCAGTGCGGTTGGTGCGCGCTTGCCTGCCGTACCTCGCCCGAGACGCTGCGGGGCGGGTCATCAATATCGCGTCGACCGAAGGACTGGGCGCGTCGCCGTACCTGAGCCCTTACAGCGTTAGCAAGCATGGCCTTGTCGGTGCCACGCGCTCGCTTGCGGTCGAACTGGGTCCGCGGGGAGTGACGGTCAATTGTGTCTGTCCTGGTCCGATCCACACCGGCATGACCGAGATGATTCCGGAGGAGGACAAGGCCCGCTTTGCGCGGCGTCGGGTGGCGCTACAGCGTTATGGCGGTCCCGACGAGGTGGCTCATGTTGTTGTCTTTCTCGCGTCACGCACTGCGTCTTACGTAAACGGGGCGATCATCCCCGTGGACGGCGGTCTCTCTTGCAAGTTCGGTTAGCACTCGCCGGAACGCGAGGTGGAACGTACCTGCCGGTTCGTTCGCGCGGGAGCGTCCCTGATCGCCTCGGCTAGTGCCGAAGTCCAACGCCGAGCAAGGACCGCGACCTCCCAACTCGACCGCTCTCATGCCAGCACCAGACCCGGCATATTGACGCTCACGTCAGGGGTACGGGTGCTGACGGACGCTTCTTGCAGGGGAGGCGCGTTTGTTACCGTCCCCGGTCGTGGACGTCGATCGGCAGCTGCGCCTCCTGACTGCGAACGCCGTCGACGTCATCTCCGAACCCGAGCTGCGCACCAAGGTCGAGCGCAGCAGGCCGTTGCGTGTGAAGCTGGGCATCGACCCGACGGCCTCCGACGTCCATCTCGGCTTTGCAGTCGTGCTGCGTCGCCTCCGCATGTTCCAGGACTGCGGACACAAGGCCGTACTGATCATCGGCGACTTCACCGCGCGGCTGGGCGACCCGTCGGGGAAGTCGGCGACGCGCCCGCAGCTCGCCAAGGAAGAGGTCGACGCATACGCCCAGAGCTACATCGCGCAGATCGGCGCCATCCTCGACATGTCGCCCGAACGCATCGAGGTGCGGCGCAACTCCGAATGGCTCGCGTCGCTCGACATGCAGGACGTGTTGCGCCTCACATCGCAGGTCACGGTCGCGCGCATGCTCGAGCGCGACGACTTCGCCAAGCGTTACGCCGCCGGGGTGCCGATCTCGCTGATGGAGTTCCTGTATCCGTTGCTGCAGGGCATGGACTCGGTGGAGGTGCGCGCCGACGTCGAGCTCGGCGGCACCGATCAGCTGTTCAACCTGATCATCGGCCGTCACCTGCAGGCCCGTGCCGGTCAGGAGCCCCAGGTCGTCCTGACGACTCCGTTGCTCGTCGGCCTCGACGGCGAGCAGAAGATGTCGAAGTCGCTGGGCAACTATGTGGGCATCAGCGAGCCGCCGGGGGAGCAGTTCGGCAAGATCATGAGCATCCCGGACTCCCTGCTGCCGATGTACATCGCCCATGCCACCGCCTGGCCGCCCGAGCGAATCGACGAGGTCATCGCGGATCTTGCCGCCGGCGCGTTGCATCCCAACGCGGCAAAGCGGCTCGTCGGGCGCACGGTGGCCGACCTGTACCACGGCGCCGGCGCCGGTTCGGCGGTCGAGGCGGAATTCGACCGGGTGCACAAGGACAGGGCTGAGCCCACCGACATGCCCGAGTTCACGCTGGCGTCGGGCACGAAGTGGACGGACGCCCTGGTCGCGACCGGCCTGGCCGACTCCAAGCGCGCCGCGCGCCGTTCGGTCGACGAGGGCGCGGTCCGCTGCGACGGTGGGGTCGTCGAGGGCGACGGCGGGGTTCCCGACGGCGTCCACGTGCTGCAATTCGGCCGGCGGAGATGGGCACGGGTCACGGTCGGGTAGCCTCCTCCCCGGCCGCACGAGACCCTGACACAGGTGTTGCGCCTGTTTGACAGGGGCACCGGCCGCATGTAGTCTCCTCAGTCGCCCCGCATGCCGGTAAACCACGCTCGCACGTGGACCGGAACGGTGGAGCCGGTTGACACCAACACTCGAATCTCCAGGTCGTTCGCGGCCCTGAATCGGGTGCGTGTCGCTTCGACATCGGCACGCCCGCTGACCTCGGTCCTGGGCGCGCCCGTCGGGGACCCGCTTCTTGAAAACAGAGCAGTGAACGCCAAAAGCCAGTGAGGCCGCCGAACGTCCGATCTCAAATCGGGCAATCGGAGGCTCATGTCAATTCCGTGCTCGCTCGACCCTCGGGTCGGCGGGCACAAAGTTGCCCCTCGACCGTAGTGTGGTCGACGGGGCGACTCTCCGATCAAAGGCCGGCCACGACCCCCCAACGTGGGACGTGCGCAGGTCGCGATCTTGATGGAGAGTTTGATCCTGGCTCAGGACGAACGCTGGCGGCGCGCCTAACACATGCAAGTCGAGCGAGAACCGGGGCTTCGGTCCCGGGGACAGCGGCGAACGGGTGCGTAACACGTGAGCAACCTGCCCCGCAGACCGGGACAACCCGAGGAAACTCGGACTAATACCGGATGTCCTCACCGGATCGCATGGTCTGATGAGGAAATGGATTCCGCTTCGGGATGGGCTCGCGGTCTATCAGCTTGTTGGTGGGGTAACGGCCTACCAAGGCGACGACGGATAGCTGGTCTGAGAGGACGATCAGCCACACTGGGACTGAGACACGGCCCAGACTCCTACGGGAGGCAGCAGTGGGGAATCTTGCGCAATGGGGGAAACCCTGACGCAGCGAC
>JBBQTI010000040.1:0-36014 GCA_038213435.1 Acidimicrobiia bacterium | reverse complement strand
CTGGGACGGCATGGACGCGTCGACGTGCTCGTCAACAATGCCGGGGTCGGGTTGTCGGGCCCGGTCGAGGATTTCCCCGAGGACCAGGCCCGTACTGCCATGGAAACCAACTTCTGGGGTCCGGTCCGCATGACCCGCCTGCTCCTTCCAGCAATGCGCGGTCAGGGCAGCGGCGTCATTGTCAACATGAGCTCGATCACGGGACGTCTCCCTGCCTTCCCGGCCTACGCGTTCTACGCGGCTGGGAAGCACGCGATCGGTGCCCTGTCGGAGTCGTTGGCTGCTGAGGTGGCACCGTTCGGGATTCGCGTGGTGTGTGTCGAGCCCGGCTACTACACCACCGCCCTGACCGACACCGTCGACACTCTGGTCGCCCAGATCGACCCGTCATCGCCCTATGCGGACGTCAACCGGTTCATGTTGGACTTCAGCAAGAAGGCATTGGTGGACGGTGGAGACCCGGCCGATGTGGCCGATGCCGTCGTCGCCGCGGTGGCCGACCCTGCCAGCCCGTTGCACGTGCACGTGGGTCCCGACGCGGATGCATTTCTGGAGCTCTGGAGCCAAACCGGCACCTTCGAGACGTTCGTTCCTGCGGCCAACGCCCTGTTGTTCAGCGAGGGCGACCAGCCAACCTGAACGCGCGACGACACACCAAACAGCGGACGCCGCAGGCTCAACTCCCGCGCAGACGACCTTCTCGTCGTTGATCGTTCGGTGGCAGATGCGCAAGGGTTGGGTCCATGACTTCCATGAGACAGGGTCGCGAAGCGGGCGGTCGATCGACTGTCCGACCTGCACCGGCGCTGCTGTTGGTTTGCGCTGCGGGCGCGTGGATCGCTGTCGGCGTTCTCTTGCTCGGCATGGGTTCCATGCCGGGAACGATGGGTCTGAGCCCAGTCTTGTTTGTGGGTGTGTGGACGCTGATGATGGTCGCCATGATGTTGCCCGGTGTCACTCCATTCGGTTCGTTCTACACGCGTACCTTCACCGTGCATCGCGAACGTCGACTCGTCGCGTTCGCATCCGGCTACCTACTTGTGTGGGCTGGAGCGGGAGTTCCCGCGTTCGCCGTGGCTTGGATCGTAGATCGGTTCGTTGCCGGCCGAGCCACGGCGGCAACAGTGCTCGCGGTGCTGATCTTCTTGTTGTGCGGCGTGTACCAGTTGACGCCTTTGAAAGACCGATGCCTCGCGCAGTGCCGTTCGCCGCTGGGCTTCACCTTGAAGTACTCGACATATCGTGGCCGGGGTCGCGACCTGCGTGCCGGAGCGCTCCACGGCGGGATCTGTCTCGGCTGTTGCTGGGCGCTCATGCTGGTTCTGATCGCGTTCGGTCTGATGAACGTGTTCGCGATGGTGGGCGTTGCGGCTGTCGTCACCATCGAGAAGAACTGGCGGTGGGGTGTCCCGATCGCACGCACCGCCGGCGTCGTTTCGATCGCGCTCGCCGCGGCCGTTGCCGTGCATCCGGCACTCGTGCCCGGCCTCTACCAGCCGCCGAGATCAACCATGACGAACGGAACGATGTGAACGAGTGGCGCGTGCGCGGCTCCTACTTCGAAGGCTGCAACTGCGAGGCGATCTGCCCCTGTCGAGCTGTGCACGGTCAACCCGGGGGTCCCTCGTCGTACGGCGAATGTTTCGGCGCACTTTCGTGGAATGTCCAAGACGGCCACGCCGACGGGCTCGACCTCTCCGGCGTCTCGGTCGTCATGACGTTGCGTTACTTCGACAACATCCAGCCAACTTCACCCTGGGAGGTCGTGCTCTACATCGACGAACGCGCAGGCCCACCACAACATGCGGCACTTGCCGACATCTTCCTCGGGCGCGCGGGAGGTACCGTCGCCGATCTCTACGGACCCGCCATTGGCACCATCCACGCGGTGCGCTCCGCGCGCATCACCCTCGAACATGTCGCGCCTCGCAAACGCGTCGGTGTCGTCGGCTACGTCACCCTCGAAAGCGAAGGTGCCGCATCCGAACTCAACGATGTCCAATGCGGCATCCCCGGATTCGCCCATCCCGGCACTGAGCTCTACGGCGACGGCCTGCACGCCACCGACCCACTCCTACGATTCGAAGTACGCGGCAAACGCCACGCCTCCTTCTTCACTGACTTCGACTACCACTCCCACCTCTGAACAACACGCCACTCGAGCCATCCGGCCGATCAAACCCACATCGATCGCGAGCGCCCCGACGGTTGCGATCGCCGGGAGCGCCGGCTGGGCGATGTTCGCGAGTGTCCCCGTCCGAATCCGCTTCGGGGGCGGTAGCTCGCGCGGTCGCTACCGTGGCCCTATGAGCAGCCCGCGAGTGCCCGGTGGGGTGGTGCACAAGGTTCCAGGAGACCTGCGTCAGGCGCTGGTCGCCAACCCCACGTCACTCGAAGCCTGGAAGGACATCACGCCTCTAGCCCGCAACGAGTTCATCTGCTGGGTGGAGGATGCCAAGCAGGAGATGACGCGAGAACGCCGCATTCGCCGGACGCAGGAGGAGCTGGAGGAAGGCCAGCGTCGACCCTGCTGCTGGCCAGGGTGCAAGCACCGCGAGCGCAGCGGCAAGTAGGAGTCGGCTGCGATGATCCGCGGGTGGCGACCTGACACGCGTGTCATCGCGCGTCCATCGCGCGTCCATCGCGCGGACGCTGTCGTTCGCGGTAGTTCATAGAGGTGTGCGCGATCCGCCGACCTGCCGCGCTTGTTCACCGACGTCCGCTCCCGACTGCGGGAACTTCATTCGCAACGTAGAAGTCGGCGGTTCGAGTCCGCTCACCTCCACCCAAACGCGCCGGTCAGGTGTGGTGTAATCATCGAGGCGCTCATCACGCGCGTCTTGCAGTCCGCGAAAGTCCGCGGACTGCAACGTGACGCGTGACTTCTACGGTGGTTGCGCGCTCTACCGTCGAAACCGGAGTGGAGCGGGCTCAGCCGATCGCGACATTCGTGCCAGGCGCGAGCGCCAGAGTTGCCGTGCTGAGGCTGGCGCCTTGCGTGGTACAGCCTCCGCCATCCGGCGTGTTCACTGTCGCCGCGGTTGACGTCTTGCCCACGAACATATCTCCGCCTGTGACCTGGCCCGAGATCGTGGTCTTCGTCACCGCCTCGAATCCGACCACGAAATCCTCTCCCGTCGACGTCGTTCCGTTGTTCCACTTGACGGACACGCTGGCGGTGCCACTCGATCCTCACGAAAGAACATCGGCCAGCGCGGCCTCGGCCCGCACAGTCACTGGCCGCTTCCATGCAGCAGATCAACCCGGGGGCGCTTCAGGAGGGTCGTTTCGGCGAAGAACCCGGTCCGCTGCGTCAATGGTCTTCGAGTGCTCCCGGACCAAACCTGGGACGAGGTCGAACCTGTCGATCTCGTGGTGTACCCGGGCGGCGTAGGTACCTTTCGCCAACTCGGTGACGATACGGTCCGCGCCAGGTCCGACATCTCGCGGCGACAACGCCGCTCATGGCATCGGTGTGCACCGGCTCGCTCGTCTTCGCGGACGCCGGGCTGCTCGATGGGTTGCCGGCGACTACGCACTGGGGGGCGATCGACCTGCTCGGCACCTTGGGATCAGATATCGAGATTCGCCCGGATGACCGGTTCGTCGATGCCGGACATGTCATCACGTCATCTGGGGTCTCCGCAGGAATCGACATGGCCCTACATCTGGTGGCACGCCTCCACTCAACGGAGCGGGCTCGCGAAGTGCGCCGGCTGATCCAGTACGACCCGAGCCCCCCGGTGTGAGTGCTTTGCGAAACATGGAGGCAGCTACCAGAAGTTGTAGAGGCGACGGGCGTTGAGCTCGCCGATCCGGCGCGCGTCCTCGTCGGGGATGTCGTGTACCGCATCAGCGAGGACCTTGCGGCTGTCGGGCCAGTTGGAGTCGTTGTGCGGGAAGTCGCACTCCCACATCAACTTGTCGAGCCCGATGAGGTGTCGGTTGATCACCGCGTAGCGATCGGCGACCATGCAAACCCAGAAGTGCTGCGCGAAGACCTCGGAAGGCAAACGGCTGCACTTGACGCCCTCATAACGGCTTCGCTGCCACGTGTAATCGAGGCGCTCGAGCGCGTACGGCACCCAACCGGCGCCACCTTCGGACAGCGCGATCTTGCAGTTGGGATGCGCCTCGAGCGCTCCGGAGAAGATGAGATCGCCGAGCGCGCTCATCGAGTTCACGCCACACAACGCGATGCCGACCGACGGCGTTGCATCGGGTGACGGCGAGAGCAGCCCCGACGAGGTGCCGATGTGCATCGACAGCGGCAGGCCCGTGTCGGCCGCCGCCGCGAAGACCGGGTCCCAATGGCCGGTGGGAAACGACGGCAGCCCGATCGGATACGGGTTCTCGACGAAGATGATTCCCTTCGCGCCCTTCGCCGCGCACCGTTCGATCTCGCGCGTTGCGAGTTGGGTGTCCCACAACGGGATCATCGTCTGGGGAATGAACCGATCCGGGTAGGTGGCGCACCATTCGTCGATCAGCCAGTCGTTCCATGCCTGCAGGCAGGCCAGCGCGAGGTCCTTGTCGACGGCTTCGAGGAAGCGGTTGCCGCCGAAGCGAGGGAACGTCGGGAACAGCAGTTCGGCCCAAACCCCGTCTTCATCCATTGCACGCACGCGCTCGTGGACGTCGTAGGCCGCTGGGATCATGTCGTCGTAGTGACGGGCGAACAGGTCGTCGCCCGTGCCCTCTTCGCCGGCGCGGAAACGGCGCGTGTGCAGGTTGCCCTGGAACAGGAGCGGATAGAAGCGATCCTCCCACTCCCACCCCTGCACCCCGGGCTCCGGCTCGACGATGCGCGGTGCTTGCTCCCGGTAGCGCGGCGCGATGTGGTCGAAGAAAACCCCCGGAGGTTCGATCACATGGTCGTCGACAGAGACGAGCTTGGTGTCCGCGGGTAGCACACGGTCAGTCTACGTTCGGGGCACGTTGGCGCCTCATGCGCGACAGCCGCGGGCCGCCCGACAAGAACATTGAGCGACGCGGATCGACCGGGATAGATTTTCGGGCATGGCTCGCAACGACCCATTCGTTGATCACCTTCAGCAGGTCAAGCTGTTCGCGGCCTGTTCGCGCAAAGACCTCCACAAGCTGGCGCACCTGTCGGAGGACCGACGGGTTGCGGCCGGCACGACGATCGTGAAGGAAGGCGATGACGGCAACGAGTTCTTTGTCATCCTCGACGGCACGGCCCGCGTGAGCCGCCAGGGCCGAAACATCGCGACCCTCGGACCCGGTAGCGGTTTCGGTGAGCTCGCACTGCTCGAAAATGCTCCTCGCAACGCGACGGTGATTGCCGACACCGACGTGGAGTTGGTTGTCGTCGGCCAACGGGATTTCTCGGCGCTGCTCGACGAGGTGCCCGGCTTCGCCCGCAAGATGCTCGCGGGTGCGGCGCACCGCCTGCGCGAGGCAGACGCCCGCGCCATCGAATAGTGCATCGTCCGGCAGCGAGTCAACCGCGCGACCAGCGACCGGATGTGGAGTCGAAGTACCAGTGGCCGGTCGGAGGGTCGAGCACCGGGAGCCGGTCGGCATCGGGCTCGCGGACCGACGCGCACTGGTAGAAAACCGATCCGCCTCCGACGTCGATGTCGACGCTCGCCACCTCATAGGGCGGTTCGACCAGCGCCGCAAATGCGAGCTGGAGCACGTTCGCCTCGGTGGTCGTCGCGCGCAGATGTAGATGACCGCTGAGCACGACGACGGGACCGGACGCCGCCGGAAGAACCTGAGGAGGAGGCGCCAGGTAGTCGAGGTGCGCGGCATAGAGGAGGTCCGCGTCGCGGCACCGGCTCTCGAGGGTCAGGATCGGAAAGTGTGTCAGCCACACGTCGACATTCGTGACTGAATCGGCTGCGACCATCCGGCAGCCCGTCACGTCGAACGGTTGATGCCGACGGTCGGCCACGCCGACGACCTCGTGCACCGCCAGTCCCGCGCCCGCGGCTTCGAACGCCTTCACGGCGGGCGCCTGGGCTTCCCACGCCAACGGTGAAAGCAGTTGCGTCGGTCCGAGCGCTCGAACTTCGTCCTCCAGCCGGACGCCGCGCGTCAACACGTCGTGGTTGCCGCTCAACGCGATCGCAGGACGATCGCGGTTTGCGAGGCTCTCGACCACGTATCGAACCGAGGTCCTGTCGCCGAAGTGCGCGAGGTCGCCGAGCACGACGATGACATCTGCTCCGTCCAACAGCGGATCGGCGAGCGCGACATCGAGGCGTTCATGGGCGTCGGCCAGCCGGTACGGGTTGTGCCAACTCGCGTTCTCGACGCGCTCGAGCGCCAGATGAGGATCAGCGATCACGCCCAGACGCATGACGCTCATTCTGCCCGAATCATCACCGGAAGCGGGTCGTGTCACACGTGCCGTACAGCTCCTTGCGTTCGGCGAACACCTCGACGATCGACGAGCAGAATGTCGGCGCCGCCACGCGCCAGTGGCCGTGGTCGACGATTGCTTCTCCAGTGAGAGCAGTTGACCCGACACGGAAGCGCACGACGGCTTCGTGGTCGTCGAGGAACACAACGCTCGTGACGACGGGCGTCGGAGGGTTTCCGATCACGTCGCGCAGTGCACGCGCGACGTCGTCGTACGACGCACCCGCCTCGACGGACGCGAGCGGGACGCGTCCGGAGTGAACATCGAACATCTCTCGATAGGCGGCGAGAATGTCGCTTCGAGCTGTCTCCGATTGCATCGGTGGTGGGCCGAAGGGACGACGCGTGAGGTCGGCGCTGTGTCCGTGGCAGAGTACGGCGAACGTCGTTTCGGGGTGGCAGCTCGGACCAAACCCGCGGATACCGACGCCCAACGACGCCAGGAGTGGCAGCGCCGGCTGGGCGGCGAAGGTCAACGTCGCCCGGCCGTCGGCCCACGAGCAGGTGGCTCGCGGCGCGGCGAGGGCGCACCACGTCGCGTGCACATTGGCCATGACCAGCGAAGTACGCGGGTGCATGAGCTCCCGGTAGAGCAACCAGGTCCGGCGCTCGTAGCTTGGGGTTATCGTCTCGATGCGCGTCGACAAGGTCGCGCACGCGTACGTCGCGACCCTGTCGGAGTAAACGACCAAACCGATATCGTGTCGTCGCGCGTAGTCGATGTCGGCGCGACACGACCGGACGACCTCCGATCTGGATTCGAACCCGTACGTCATCGGGCTGTCTCGCAACGCGATCGATTTGGCGCGCCAATAGCCCACGCGTCCCTCGAAGTCGACGAGTCGAACCGCGCTCGACGACACGCACAACACCAGGACCGTGATGAGCACCTGTCGACGCGTGACCGTTCCGGCGAGTGCGCGCCAGACGCCGGCCTCGACGGTGAGCAGGCCCAGGAACCACAACGTCGCCGGTAGCGCGAGCAAAACGCGGCCGCGTGGGAGCAGCACCCCGAGCGCGCTCGCCGCCTTGGGCGTCGCCATCGCATAGAGCACGATGAGCGCGACGAGCAGCGCGGGGACCGCGTACGCGAGCTTTCGAGTCGCGATGAGCGCGGCCACGAGCACGACGAGAACGGCGATGGGCACCAGCCACGAACGCCACAGCTCCGGTGCATACAACGCGAACAGGTCGCCGAGATGGCGAGTGCTGATGGTGAACGTCGACCCGCTGACGCGTAAGGAGGGACCGGTATGGAACGCGTAGTCGGGGTGGCGGACATAGAAGACTTTCGTGAAGACGAACAGGCCGAGTGGTAGTGCTGCGCCGGCTGCAAGAGCACCCAGCTGGGCTCGGTTCCGCCGCCTCGTCATCGCCCACCACGCCGCCGCGGGCAGCGCCACGAGCGCCGCGCTCGGGTCGAACTGGAGGCCGACCCCGAGCAGCATCGCCACGAACGCGACGGAAAGTCGTCGTTTCGGATCCGAGACGAGCAGCGCAACGCCGGCGATCACGAGCAGGCGCGGCAACGGAGCATCGGGGATCATCGCGGCATAGACGGTGTGGTACGCCGACAAGACGACCGGTATCGCCACCGCGACCACCGCCATCACGCGCCGTCCACGCCGCCACGCGGCGACGGCGAGCAGCACCCAACCGAGCCATTCAATCATCGCGAGAACGAAGGGTGTCCCCGTCCAGTACGGCACGCGCACCGCGTGCAACAACGCGATCGGAATGCTCTCGAGCGTGCTGCCGTACGACTGACCATAGAAGTTCGGCTGGCCCACGCGGCCATGTGCCCAGTCCCGCGCTCCGACCCACAGGAGCGACGTGTCCTCGTTCACGAGCTGCGACGAGATCAGGGCGGCACGCACCAGCTCGTATGCTCCGAGACCAGCGAGCGCAAGTACCGCGAGAAGCGAGCGATCAATGCGTAAGGGCGCGCCTTGGCGCCGGGAACCCGACCACATGAGGATGTGCGGTGTTATCCCACGCGTTCGCGGCGCGGCAAATCGAGAGATTGCATGGCAGTCTGATGGTGTGAACGCTCGCTACCCGCACGGCGACCGGTGATTCCGTGGCACTGCTGATCGATCCGAGTCCGCCGCGCAGCGACTTCGCGATGCCGTGGGATTCGCCGGACGAGATTGATCCCGTCGTCGGGCTGACCGACGCGCGCCGTACGCTCGGCGACACCTTCGCCGTGGAGTCCGGAGGTATCACGTACCTCTTCACCTTCAGCGACGCTGGGCTGCGCTCGTTCTACGAGGTCGAGGAACGGGTTGCGAGCAAGGGTCTTGCCGACTACCGCATGCTCGTACGCAAGCTGCCCGACGAGCTGTTCGGGGAGCGCCGCACGTTCGCGCACGATCTCTTCGGTGCCGAGGAGGTTCAGGGTTATCTCGACAACCTCGACTGGGCGATCGACGCCGAGATCGACGAGCTGGGCGATGTCGGATCATTCGACGTGTTCGCCTTCTCGCGTCGCATCGGACACCGCCTCGGGCTCGGGTGTTGGATGGGCCGCGAGGCGCCTATCGCCGATCTCATCCCCGAGTTCGAGATCCTGGACGGAGCCGAGGCCTTTGTGCACCCCGAGCGGTCGAGCAGTGCGACGAAGGACGACGAACGAGCGGCGCTCGCGCGCGTCGAGCAAGTCGTCAGTTCGCTCCTGGCCCGCACCGATCGCCGACCGAGCTTCCTCGATGACATCGCGCGGCGATGGGACGACGTGGCCGACCCGGCGTCCGGCATCGCGGGCGACGTGGTCCTGCTTCACATCGCGACCATGACCAATCTGTTCGCGGCGCTGGCGTGGTCACTCGCGCAGGTCCTGCTGCATCCGACCGATGCCTCGCTCGAACAGTGCGCGTTCGAGGCCGTCCGGCTCGGGCAGCGTTCGATCATATTGCGCGAGGTGCTGCGACCCTTCGTGTTCTCCGACGGCCAACACGAGTATCGCGTCGAGCGCGGGGTCCAACTCGCGACGATGCTGCCGCTGACGAACTCCGAGCGGCTCGGTTGCGTCTACGCGCCCAACCGATGGAGCGACCGGTCTCTACATCGCGATGTGGCGATAACGACGTTCGGGCACGGGCCGCATCGCTGCCCCGCGCAGCGATTCTCGGTATCGGCGATCGTCCGGACCGTCGCTCGTCTGTTGTCGACCTACACGATGACGCCCGACTTCGACGAGGTCGTGCCGATGCCATCCCAGATCGGGGGCGTGGCCCGCAGCGCGAGACCCTGTGTCGTCTCCTACCGACGGATAGCGTCCCGGTAGCTCCAACTCAGAAGTCATGGCCGGGGGATCGGGTGGCTGACACGACGAATGTCGACGTTGATGCGCTGCTCGCCGAGATCTTCCTGACCTCCGAGGGCAAGTCCGATCCCTACCCGCGCTACGCGGCGATCCGCGAGCACTCTCCGGTTTTCCGCAGCGCCCTGGGCTTCGTGGTCGTCGGTCGCTTCGAAGACTGTCAGTGGGTGCTGCGCGACGCCCGGTTCGGCAAGGGCGAGATGGGCGCGATGTGGGAGACCTACGACCTCACCGAGGAGCAGTGGCGCGCGCGCTTTCCCGGCATGGAGCGGCGGATGAGCTCGATGCTCGGCCTCGATCCGCCCGATCACACGCGTCTGCGCCGGCTCGTGGCGAAGGCGTTCACGCCCAAGACGGTCGAGAATCTCCGTCCCGAAATCGTGCGGCTCACCGACGAGTTGCTGGACCAGCTCGGCGGCACCGTCGACATTGTCGCGGAGCTCGCGTTGCCGTTGCCGATGGCGGTCATCGGCGAGATGTTGGACATTCCGGCATCGGAGCGCGCCGTGCTCCAGCCATACGTGCGCGACGCGGTGAAGGCCCTCGAGCTCGATCCGCCGCTCGATCAGTTGGACGCGGCCTCGCACGCGAGCAAGGTCATCGCCGAACACATCGAAGAGTTGATCGCGGCGCGCCGCGCCGAGCCGACCGACGACCTGCTCTCGGAGCTCGTCTACGTCGAGGAGCAGGGTGACCAGCTCAGCCACGACGAGCTGATCAGCACGGTCATACTCCTGTTCGGCGCCGGCTTCGAGACGACCACGAACCTCATCGGCAACGGGCTACTCGCGTTGCTCGAGCACCCGGCCGAGCTACAGCGTCTGCGTGACGACCGCTCGCTCATGAAGACCGCGGTCGAGGAGCTGTTGCGTTGGGACGCGCCGATTCAGGTCGACGGGCGCAAGGTCTTCGAGGATGTCGAGGTGCACGGGCTGGTGGTCGCGGCGGGGCAGGAGTTCGTCACGCTGTTGGGCGCGGCCAACCGCGACCCGCGTGCGTACGACGATCCCGACCGGTTCGACGTCGGCCGCATTGCGCAGGCGCCGGTGAGCTTCGGCGCCGGCATTCACTACTGCCTCGGTGCCGCGCTCGCGCGCGCCGAGGCGCACGTCGTGTTCGACCGCTTGTTCGAGCGATTCCCGTCGATCGAACCCGACTGGGGCGACACGCGGCCTGCATATCGCGATTCGATCGTGCTGCACGGCCTGGAGACCCTTCCCGTTCGGCTCGCCTAGCAGAACGCGGCGTTTCGAAACCCGCGCGATTCGCTCAGGTGGTGAAGCGAACGGGGAGTGTGTCCGGGGAACGGAAGAGGCTGCCGATTATGCGGGGGTGCGGCGTCTGGGAGTCGATTCGAAGGTCGTGCAGGCGTTGGAGTACGGCGTCGAGCGCGAGGCGGGATTCCATGCGGGCGAGGTGCATGCCGAGGCACATGTGTGGTCCCGATCCGAACGAGAGGTGCGGTGTGGGCCTGCGGTGGATGTCGAAGCGTTCGGGCTCCGTGTAGTGGCGTTCGTCACGGTTGGCGGAGCCGAGGAAGACGTTGAGTCCTCGACCGGCCGGGATGTCGATGCCGCCGAGCTGCGTGTCGCGGATGCATTGGCGCGGGATGAGGACGAGCGGCGTTTCCCAGCGCAGGCCTTCTTCGATCGCGGCGCCGCGCAGTTCGGGGCGTCGCGCGACTTCGTCGAGCTGGTCGGGGTGCGTGAGGAGCGCGAACAGGAGGTTGCCGAGCGAGCGGTAGGTGGTCTCGATTCCGGCCGGGAGCAGCATGATCAAGAAGGCGAAGATGTCGTCGTCGGTGAGCCGCTGCCCGTCGACTTCGGTCTCGACGAGTTCGGTGATGAGGTCGTCTCGTGGCTGTTGGCGGCGTTCGGCGACACGTTCCGCGAAGTAGGCGCGTAGTGCGTCCGTCGCGGCGATGCCTCGGTCCCAGTCGACGATCATGCTGATGAGCTCGAGGGACCAGCGCTGGAATTGTGCAGAGTCGCGTTCGGGCAGGCCGAGGATCCGGGCGATCACGCGTACGGGAAACGCGAACGTCAATCGGCGGACGAGATCGGCACGACCGAGCGGAGCGAACTCGTCGATCAGCTCGTCGAGGACTCGTCCGATGAGCCCGTGCTCCCAGCGGGCGAGGAGCTTGGGACGGAACGCGGGGGCGACCAGGGCGCGGTGGGCCCGGTGCTCGGGTTCGTCCATTACGATCATGGTGTGGTCGAGCGCAGGGCCCATGAGCTCGGCGAGGATGGTCGACGAGTAGGTCTCGGGGTCGCGCAGTACCGCGACGACCTCGTCGTGGCCGAGCACGCTGATCCACGGATCGCCGTCGAGTGCCGCGGCTGCTACATCGTCCGCGAGCGGCCACGCGAGCTGCACCGGGCCGTTTCGGCGGGCGGCCGCGAGACGGGGATAGGGATCGTCGACAGTGCCGAGCTGGATCGTGTCCGGCAGCTCGAACGGGTCGAATCCCGTAGCTCTGGCACCCATCGGGAGCGTCACCTCAACTCGCCCAGGCGATCTGCGCGTGCTCGCGGCCGGCGCTCGGACCGCGGCGGGCTCGCGAACTCCGGACGCATGTGGTGGGTTCGGGCCGCGGCTACCCTGAGGCTCGTGAGATCCCGAGTCGTAGACTGCATACTTGAAAGTATTCGCCGTAACGACGGGTACGTCAAGGGGGTTTCGCGGTGACGTTCGAGCCCCTCACCCCCGAGCGTCGCCGAGCCATGACCCGCCAGCACCTCCTCGACGCCGCGGCCATCGTGTTCGCCCGCAACGGATTCCACGGGTCCACCCTGGACGAGGTCGCCGCCACCGCGGGCTTCAGCAAGGGGGCCGTATATTCCAACTTCAAGAGCAAGGACGACCTCTTCCTCGAGCTCTTCCACGACCGCGTCGATCGTCAGTTCGCGGTAGTGAGCGAAGCGTTGGAGACCGGTCCACACGACCAGGCAGAGCAGTTCCCGCGCATCCGTCAAATCCTGCGCAGCGACGCGTCCCCGTGGGACGACAGCTTCGTCACGCTCTGGCTCGAGTTCATCCTCTACGCCCGACGCAATCCGGACGCGCAGCAGAAGCTGGCCGCCAGTGCCCAACGCGCACGCGCCCAAGTGCAAGCGCTGATCGAACACGAATACGAAGTCCGCGGTGTGACCCCGAACTACCCCACCGCAGATCTCGCCGAGATCGGGATGGCGCTCTTCAACGGCCTCGGCATCGATCGCCTCGTCGATCAGTCCGCCGTCACCGATCAGATGCTCGACACCACCCTGTCGTTCCTGTTCGACGCGATGGGCGTGCAGCCGCAAGGGGACACGACATGACGTCTCGGGCTGCGAGACGTCAGCCGACGGGCGTGAGTTCGTAGATCGCGCTGGAGTCGCTGAAGTACACGGGTTGGCCGGGCCGGGTCTCGACCGAGAGCACGCCAGTGGGATGGTCGTAGACGATGACGTCGTTCACGACCGCCGTGCGCGAGGAGTCGAGCGTCAGGCTGTGGAATTGGCCGTTGTCGACCGTGCTGAGCAACAACCTGCCGTTGAGGCCGACGCCCAGGCCGCAGTTCCAACAGAAGGCGGCGCCGGTGATGCCCATGGCGCCGCCGTAGAATTTCACGGGCTGTTGGCGTCGGACGGAGCCACTCTGGTTCGTGTTCTGCGGAGGTTCAGGCGGCGTCGCACATGTGGCCTCGGGACCCCAGGAGTAGTTGCCGCCTTTGAGAATGCGATCGACCTCGTCATTGCATGTGGGGCCGTTGTCGTTCAACCACAGGTTGCCGTTGCTCGGATCGAACGTGAACCCGAACGAGTTGCGGATGCCGTAGGCCCACACGAAGCTGCCGGCGAACGGGTTGTCGGTCGGGACACCGCCGTTGGGCGTCATCCGCAGCACCTTGCCCGCAAGATTGGTATTGCCCTGGATCGTCTGCGCGTTGGCGGCATTCCCGTGTTCGCCGATCGCGACGTACAGGTTCCCGCCGGGTCCGAACTTGATGCGTCCGCCGTTGTGGTTGGTCCCGATATTGGGGTCGTCCATGATGACCTGTTGCGACGTGCCGACCCCTTGCGAGAGCGTGATCTTCAAGACCTGGTTGCGTTCGCCTCCAGCGTTGCGGCTCGCGTACGCGTAAAGGAACGGGGTGAACGGGTAGCCCGGATGCAACGCCAAGCCGAGCAAGCCCTGCTCGCCGCTGGTGATCACGTTGGTCACGGTCCACACGAGCGTGTCCTGGTTCGTCGAGAGGTTGCGCCGGCGGATCTCGCCGGTGAACCGCTCCGCGTACCAGATCTCGTGGTTGTTCGGATCGATCGTGAAGCCGGCCGGGAAATCGAGCCCGGTGATCACCGCCTTCGCATGCGGGAGACCGTGACAGCCGGTGAGCATCGTCGACACCATGAGAACCATGGCGAACGATCCGAGAGTGCGTCGCGAGATGCCCACGGACGATCACGCCTCCCGTTGTCGAGGTCGCGAGGATCCTAGATCGCGCGCCAAAATTGATGGCACCCCTTTACGGGTGTTCGCCCGACTTCGTCATGATCGCGGCGTAGAAGGACAACATTGAGTTTTATGCGATTCGCTTCAGTCGCGTCCTTGCGGTAACGACGACATAGCCATGCGCAAACGCTGGGTCCCGGTGGTGAGGCGCAGGGCTATTACATCTGCCGCCCGGTGAGCGCGGCGGAGGCGGCGGAGACCGCCCGCGAGACGCGGGCCACCACGACGCCGGCAGAGCCCGTCCGGTAGCGGACGGGAGAGCGCTAGCCTCGAGGGGCGTGGACGAGTCGGGCGACGATGTCCTCGAGCCGCTCCCGGTGTACGAGGACGGTGAACCGGTGCCGCCGGCGCCGGTTGCCAGTGACTGGCGCCTCGGCGACCTCTTCGCGATCCGCCGTCAGCCCACGGTCGCGAGCGCGGCGCTCGGAGGGGCGCCCCCGATCTTCACCTTGCCGCCGTGGTCGACCGCCGACGAGGTCCGACCGCCCGCGGGCGCGGGCCGGCGGTTCTCCGCGACGTTCACCCGAATGACCGCTCTGAATCCTGCGTTGCTCGCCGATCTTCCGAACTGGTGGTATCTGCGGGCCGACAAGGCCGGGGTAAGTGTGAGCCGGCGGCTCCTGCTCGAGGCACCGAGCTTCGAACCGAGCGGCACATGGCGGCTGCGCGGGTCTCTGCGTAGCCCGTGGCTGCGGCGATGGATTCCGGTCGAGCTACAGCTGTGGCCCCGTCTCGGCGCGTGGACCAAGGTCAGCCTCGAGCCGCAACGTTTCGTGCGTCCGGGTCGTCGTTACTTCCGCAACGGGCATCGCACCCTGGACGCGCTCACTGCGCGGTTGACCACTGAGCTGCACCGCCTGAATTGACGGAACGTGCCCTTCACCCGCCCCGGCATTGTCCGGCTCGCGGCCCGTGCTCACGCTCCAGTCGTCGTCGTCAACCTCGACGGCGTCTCGTCGCTGAATGACGTGAGGAACGCTTCGAGCGCGTCGTAGACCTCGCTCTGCGAGCGCGCTGCGAACAGCGTCGGTTGGTACGTCGTGATGTCGTACTCGACGTGGTGCCATCTCGGCGAAGTCGAGCGGCCGGATCGTTGCTTGCCGGAACGCGTCGAGCTCGCCGAACGACGAGAGAATGCCGGCGCCGTAGGCCTTCAGGTCGCCGTCTTCTTCGACGACGCCGAATTCGAACGTGAACCAGAACACACGCGAGAGGAGGCGCAACGCTTCGTCGGTTTCGACGCGGCGTACCGCGGCGCCGACGAGTTGGTACAAGCGCGCGGTGGTGGGATCGGCGACTTGGTTGGCGTGGCCGAGGACTTCGTGCACGATGTCGGGCTCGGGCGTGTAGAGCGGTGAAGAGTGATGGCGGATGTACTGGGTCGACAAGAACACGTTCTCATCGAACGAGCCGTAGAACTTTCGCAGTGGCGCCAGCCCGGCGACGGGTTCGTATCGAAATCCCGTGACGGGCGCGAGCCGTTGCGTGACGTCGGTGAGCTGTGGGATGTGATCGCGAGGGAGCGCGAGAGTTTCGACCGCGCCGAGGAACGCGCGCGCGGCGTGTTTGCGGTGTTTCACCGCGAGCTCACGGCTCACGGTTCGCCATACCCCGTGTTCGACATCGGTGTACTCGATGTTCGGGATCGGCTCGTTGACGACATGACCCACTGAGAGCGACGCGATCGCGTCACGGCGGGCGCGGTACTCCGGATCGGCGAAGCCGGGATGCGTTTGCGAAAGCTCGACCCTGACCGAGCCGTCTTCGGCGGTCCGGACCGGCGAGTACAGGTTCGCGGCCGTCACGTTGAAGACGTACCCATCGGACGGGACCAGCTGAACGGGTATGCCGGGTCGCTCACCGTCAGCGCGCCGTCGCTGAGCAAGAGCGGCCGGAAGGCGTCGAGCATGACGGCAAGCTCCTCGGTGCGCGGCGCGTCGACGCTGCTCTCGCGGCTACCCGGCTGCGGGCCGTGCACGAAGCCCGGCGGATGCAAGCTGATCGAACCCACGCCGATGCCCGACCCCACCCGGCTCATGAAGTTGCCACCCGCGTAGAACAGAACTTCGTCGGAGTCGACGTTCGAGTGGTGATAGGGCACCTTCACCGCGTTGGGATCGAAGTCGTATGGGCGCGGCACGAAGCTGCACACGACGAAGTTCGGCCCCGCGAACGTCTGGTGGACAGGAGGCGGCTGGTGGATGCGTCCGACGATGGGCTCGAAGTCGTGGATGCTCATCGACCACGGGTAGAGGCAGCCGTCCCATCCGACGACGTCGAAGGGATGCGTCGCGTGGACGTGAACGCTGAGCCCGCTCCGCGTGCGCACGAGCACCGGCACCTCCTCGCCGTCGATGAGGAGTGGTTCGGGATCTGGCGCGTGCTGATCACGTTCGCTGTAGGGCGCACCTTCGAGTAGTTGACCGTATGGGTTGAGGTACCGCGCCGGAACCGACACGTGCCCACGCGCGGCGACGATCAGCATCTCCACGGGTGAATCGACGACCCAGCGGTGCGTCGTCGCCGCCGGAATGACCACGTAGTCGCCGGACGCGACCGCGAGGCGGCCGAACACGCTTTCGAGCGCGGCCGTGCCCTGGTGCACGTAGACGAGCTCGTCGCCGGTGGCGTCGCGATACAGCGGGCTCGTGGTGTCTGCTGCGACCCACGCGATCTCTACGTCGTCGTTGCCGAGGAGAAGCTGCCGCGCGCCGACCGCGTCCGGCCGATCGAAGGTGTCGACGAGCTCCCTCGGGCGTAGATGATGCGGGCGCAGCGGTTGATTCGCGTGCCAGCACGGTTCGCGCGTCTCGACCGTTTCGATGCGAACGATCGCGCTCGGCGACCGCCGGTGATACAACAACGTCGAGGCACCCGAGAAGCCGTCGGTGCCCATCAGCTCCTCGAACGCGACCGCACCCTCGTGGTGGTGGAGCGTGTGACGCTTGCTGGGGACGTCGCCGACTCGCCGGTAGTGCGGCACGTCACACCTCCTCGACGGTCGCGACCACGGTACCGCTCGCTTCACCGAAGCCGATGCGCGGCCGATCGGGCGCATCACCACCGCACCAACCTCGCAACGTGACGACGTCGCCGTCGGCAAGATAGGTGTCGGCCGTCGCGTCGGCGATCTGCTCGATGAGGCTTCCCCGTTCGCCCGGTGCCGGACCGCTCACCGTCCCCGACGCGAACACGTCGCCCGTTCGCGTCGTCGCACCGTTGACGGTGATATGAGCGAGCTGTTGTGCGAAGGTCCAGTACATCCCGGAGAAGTTCGTCTCGGTGATTGTTTCGCCGTTGAGGTCGACCTCGAGATGAAGGTCCAGTGCCCACGGCTTCGCGGCGTGAAGATAAGGATCGGGTTCGGGCTCTTGCGTGGGCGGCGCGACGAGATACGGGCGCAAGGCTTCCAGCGTGACGACCCAGGGGGAGATCGTCGTCGCGAAGCTCTTGGCCAGGTTCGGCCCGAGCGGCTGGTATTCGAAGCTCTGGATGTCGCGCGCCGACCAGTCGTTGCACAAGGCGACGCCGAACACGTGCTCGCAGGCGTCGTCGGGCCGGATGTGTGTCGCAGTGGCACCGCCGACGAGAAATGCGACTTCGAGCTCGAAGTCGAGCGCGCGCGTCGGCGTGAGACGCGGCACGCCGTCGATCTGATCGGGCACGAGACCTGAGGGGCGGGCAATGCGCGTTCCGCTGACGGCCACCGTTCCGGCGCGGCCGTGGTATCCGATCGGGAGGTGTCTCCAGTTCGCCGGGAGCGGTTCTCCCTTCGGGCGGAAGATGCGTCCGAGGTTCGATGCGTGGTGGATCGAGGAGTAGAAGTCGACGTAGTCGCCCACCTGGATGGGCAGCAAGAGTTCGACGTCGCTCACGAGGTGCACTGCGTCGGGTCGTTCCGGTCCCGTCAACAGTTTGGTGGCGCGGGCGCGCACCTCGGCACCGCGTCCCGACTCCATCAGGGCGTTGAGCGTTGAGCGCGCGGTGAGACCCGGCGCGATCCCCGCGGCCGGCAGATCGAGCAGGTGGTCGCCGATGCGGGTCACGACGCGCGGGGTCCCGCCTGCAGGGCGAGCGACGGCGAACGGCAGGTTCTCGATCGGGAAGTCGCTGGCGGGCGGAACCGGGAGCCAGGTGCGCGCGGTCACGTCAGAGGTTGGCGCGGCGCGCCTGGTCGCGCTCGATCGCTTCGAACAACGCCTTGAAGTTGCCTTCGCCGAAGCCGGTCGCGCCGCGACGCTCGATGATCTCGAAGAACACGGCCGGGCGGTCGGTGATCGTCTCGGTGAAGATCTGCAGCAGGTAGCCGTCGTCGTCGCGATCGACGAGAATGTTGGCGCGCTCGAGCGCGTCCCACGGCAGTTCGAGTCCGGCCATGCGCTCCCTGGCCTCGTGGTAGTAGGTGTCGGGAACCTGCATGAAGCGCACACCGCGATCGCGCAGCGCTTGCACGCTGGTGACAATGTCGTCTGTACGCAAGGCGATGTGTTGCACGCCGGGCCCGTCGTAGTGCTCGATGTACTCCTGGATCTGGCTCTTGCGCAGTCCGTCGGCGGGCTCGTTGATCGGCATGACGATCTTCGCCCCGTCCCACACCACGGTGGAGATGAGCGCGGAGTACTCGGTCCGGATCTGGCTTTCGTCGAAGTGCAACAACTCGGAGAACCCGAGCACGTCGCTGTAGAAGTGCACCCAGTCGTCGAGTCGGCCCTGCTCGACGTTGCCGACCACGTGATCGATGGCGCGCAATCCGACTTCGGGCCCAACCGAAGTGTTCGGGAGGTTCTCGGCGGTGTAGCCGGGTTCGAGCTCCGAGCCGCGATAGCGCGCCCGGTTGACGAACGTGTGCACGGTGTCGCCGTAGGCCGCGACCTGCGCGAGCTCGAGCTCACCTTTTTCGTCGGTCTCGACCCACGGGTCGCGCACCGAACGCGCGCCGCGAGCCACCGCGGCGGCATGGGCGGCGCGGGCGTCATCGACGAGCCAGGCGAGGTCGTGCACGCCGTCGCCGTGCTTGTGAACGTGGGCGGCGATCGGGGAGTCGGCCGCCAGTGCGCCGCTCACGACGAAGCGGATGTCGCCCTGTTCCAGGACATAGCTCGCCTTGGTCCGGACTCCAGTTTCGGGCCCCGCGTACCCGGTGCAGCGGAAACCGAACGCCGACAGCAGGAAGCCGGCCGTCGTGCGGGCGTTGCCGACCCAGAATTCCACGCAGTCCCAGCCGAAGACGTGCGCGGCCGTAGGGCGGCGCTCGGCGGTCGAAGCCATGGGTTCCATCGAAGCCATGTGTCGACTGTTGGTCAAGGCCGTGCGACTTTCATGGACAACATGTTCATCCTCGACCGGACTAGGGTGACAAACTGTTCCGATGGAAGCCGTCGATCGGGAATTCGTGGGTCAGCTCGGATCGGTGACGCGCCCGAACGTTCTCGAACTGTCCCGCCGGCTCGGAATTGCTCGCAACACTGTCCAAGCCCGTTTGGAGCGGCTGCAGGCGAACGGCGCCGTCACCGGCTTCGGGCCCATCGTCGATCTCGGCGCGATCGGTTTCGGCGTGCTGGCATTCACCACGCTCGAGATCGCGCAGGGCAGGGAGGGCGCGGTGATCGACGGGCTGTCGCGTATCCCGGAGGTGCTCGAAGTGCACAAGGTAACGGGGCCGGGTGATCTGCTGTGCCGCGTCGTCGCCCGGTCGAATGCGCATCTGCACGCCGTCTTGGAGCAAGTGCTCGCCACGCCCGGCATCCGCCGCACGACGACCGCGCTCGCGTTGGCGACGCCGGTGAGCAGTGTGCATCCCTCGGCGGACGCAATTCTCCGACTCGCACCGAACTGAGATTGACGGGACTCAGTATCTCGGCGGGACGATCGAGCGTTCCTACTCGCGCGTCTATCCCCTCGAGCAGGAGGCGCCGAGCGAGCGTTCGCCCGTGGTCCAGGGCGCGGCGTCGCCGTCCGGCCAGTAGTCGCCGGTGGCGGGGTGTTGCCGGTACGCGACCGGGGCGGCGCTTCCGTCGGCGACGATAGCGACCGCGGCCAAGAGGCGATCGATGTCGTCGGTTGTCGTCGACAGGTCGGCGCTGGCGCGCACGGCGCCCGGAAGTCGCCGCCGGTCGCCTCTTCGCACGTCGTCGCGGTACTGCTCGACGGCGTCGCGGGGCAGAGCCAAGAGGCGCATGAGGTAAGGGTGCGCGCAGAAGCAACCGTGACGTACGCCGATGCCGAACTCGGCGCTCAACCGTGCGGCGACCAACGCGTGCGGTACATCCTCTATCTCGAACGTCGCCACGGCCAGGGTCGGAACGTCGAGCGCCGGGCCGAGCAGGCGTACACCGGGTTGTGCGGCCAAGCCCGACCGAAGCCGTTGCGCGAGCTCTTGCTCGTGTGCGGCGATCGCATCCCAACCGAACGACTGAAGCTCCGAGATCGCCGCGCCGAGCGCGACGGCACCGATCACGTTCGGCGAACCGGCCTCCTCACGGTCCGGCGGGTCCGTCCAAATGACCTCGTCGAGATCCACGAGGTCGACCGCGCCGCCGCCGGCAAGAAACGGGTCGCCGTCGACGAACGCGGCGCGGGGACCGATCAATACTCCGGCGCCGTAGGGCGCGTACATCTTGTGACCACTCCACGCCACGTAGTCGGCAGTGGCCGGCAAGGGTCGGTGCGGGGCGAGCTGGGCGGCGTCGATGAGTACCGCGGTCCCTCTCGCGTGCGCGGCTTCGACGATCTCGTCGATTGGTGGGATCCATCCGGTGACGTTGGTCGCGCCCGTGATGGCGAGCAACTGCGGGGTAGGAGTCGCGTCGAGCGCATCGACGACGTCGTCGACGGAGAACGTACCGCTCGCGCCGCACTCGACGAAGCGTCGGCGCACCTCGAGGCGGGTCCACGGAAGCAGATTCGCGTGATGCTCCGCGACCGTCATCACGACGGTGGCATCCGGTTGCAAGCGCAAGCGGTACGCGAGGTGATTGATCGCTTCCGTCGTGTTTCGGCAGATGATCGCGACGTCGTCGCGGTTGCCTCGGCCCGCGAAGTCGAGCGCGGCGGCGCGTGCCTCCTCGTAGGCCGCAGTCGCGACCTGCGACTTGTAGCCGGCCCCGCGATGCACGCTCGAGTACCACGGAAGAAACTCGTTCACCCGGTCGACCACAGCCGGCAATGCAGAAGTCGAAGCCGCCGCGTCGAGAGACAGGTACGGCCGCTCGGAACCGTCGACACACGGCACCGCCTGACCAGCGCCGACCAGGCGCACAGGAAGGACGCTCATCACGACAGCCTTGTCGGTTGCGGCCCATTCGTCGACACGGGGGATAGCCCGGGCACTGCGAGTCGCTAACCGCGCAGACGAGAGAGCCCGCGCTCGACATCCGCGAGATGGTGCAACGAGTCGTGCAACGCATGTTCGAGGAGACGGCGGACGTCGCTGCGGTCTCCGCCGATGGTCAGACCCCGCGACCACTCAGCAGGTCCGACGCGATCAGCAACTTTGGGCAAGGCGCATCGCCTGTTCCAGAACGTCGACGACCACCCCGGGATCGGCACCCGCGTAGCTCGCGGACGCCGACTCCCCAAGATCTTTGCCGATGGGTGGGAACGATGGCTCGTCGAGCGTCAGTGCCTGCTCGACCCCGAACACATGCAACGTCGTGATGTCTCTGCTGTGCGCCGCGTATTCGAGCGCCGACCACACCTCGGGTTCGGGTCGCTTGTGGAGTTCGGGGCCGGTCTCGGAGAGCAAGCATCGCCAACGCGGACCGAGAGTCCTCAGCGCGTCGAGCAACGAGGCGTTGTCGTAGCGGGCACCGTCGAAGCCGCAGGCATCACAACGCTCGTGCTCCATCGCACGCCAGGGTACGGAGCCTCGGCGCAATGCCGTGCGGCGCCGGATTTGGGACTTAGTGCTCTCGCTCAACGGCTCGGCTTCGTCGAATACTGGGTTGCACGACTCACTCGACGAGAAATGGTGCCCGATGAAGCTCAACCGTTCTGACCGCGAGGTATTCGCCATAGGCAGTCTTGCCTTCGCGCTCGTCGCGATGGCGTTGGCGTTCGCGGCGCTCGTGACCGCAGCCCAGTCCGAATCACGAAGCAAAGCCGCCGACAAACGCGTCGCCAAGCTCGCGGCGAGCGGAGTCGTCGGCAGCACGGCGAAGGTCACGCTCGAGGAATACTCGATCGCGGTGCGTCCCGGCCTGGTGCAGTCGGGCAAGGTGTCCTTGCAGGTCGACAATGTCGGCTCCATCACGCACGAGCTGGTGATCGTCCGTGCCGCGGGCGTGGCTGCGCTCCCCAAGGTGACGAAGGCCGGCGAGCGGAGCGTGGGTGCCATCGACGAGGAGGCGATCGCCGAGTCCGACAAGATGGGCGAGACCGGAGACGTTGCCGCGAGATCAACCGTCACGAAAACGTTCGACCTGCCGCCCGGCACTTACGTCGTGTTCTGCAATATCGATTCGAAGAACGGCGGCAAGGTGCTCAACCACTTCACGCGCGGGATGGTCGCGACACTCCTCGTCGTGTGAACCCGCAAAAGCTAGTCCGAGGTCACGGCGACGGTAGGTCAGGCGCGCATTGTGAGTGCGTCACGGATCTCCCGCAGCAGCATCACCTGCTCGTCGGGCTCAGTGCCCGCGCCCTCCTCGCCGGCCGCGCGCTTGCGGTTCTGATACGCGTCGTACATCTTCACGATCAAGAAAAGCACGAGGCCCGTGATCGCGAGGTTGATGACGGTGTTGATGAACGAGCCGTACTGGATCACACCCTTACCGAGCTTGAGGGTGTTCGAGAATTCGGGCTTTCCGACGATCGCGCCGATGATCGGGTTGATGATGAACGCGACGAAGTCGTCGATGACCTTCTTCGTGAGGCCACCCATGACAAAGGCAACGGCGAGCATCAAGACGTTGCCGGTCATGATGAACGCCACGAACTCTTTCCAGAGCTTTTTCACGGTGTCACTCCTACCGTCGGGGACCGGTAGACGTACACGTTCCGTAGAACCCGCACAAGCGCGAAATGCAGGCTGCTTCGACGGCGTGAAGCCGACGGGTGGAACGGTTTGGTTCGGGGGTTTAATGTCGACGCGGTGAAGGCGGCTGTGCTGGAACGCATCCCGGGAGACCTGATCATCGACGAGGTCGACGTAGCGTCGGTTGGCCCCCGCGACGTGTTGGTGCGGACGGCCGCGGCGGGATTGTGTCACTCCGATCTGCACTTCATCGAGGGCAAGTATCCACACCCGGTTCCGACGGTGCTCGGCCACGAGTCGGCGGGCATCGTGGAGGAGGTGGGCTCACAGGTTTCCTATGTGCAGCCCGGCGATCACGTGATCTCCTGCGTCAGCGGCTTCTGCGGTGGCTGCCGCTACTGCCTGTCGGGTCACCCGAACCTTTGTGACAACGCCGGGTTCGGCAGCGATGCAGCCGGCCCCCCCCGGCTCCACCGCGGCGATCAACCGGTGTTCCAGTTCGCCGGCTTGTCGAGCTTCGCCGAGCAGCTGCTCGTACACGAGAACTACCTCGTGAAGATCCGGCCCGATATGCCGCTCGACAAGGCCGCGCTCATCGGTTGCGGCGTCACAACCGGTGTCGGCGCGGTGTTGAACACCGCGAAGGTCCGTGCCGGCGACGTCGTGGCGGTGATCGGCTGCGGAGGTATCGGGCTGAACGCAATCCAAGGGGCCGCCATCGCAGGCGCGGGGCGCATCATCGCCATCGACCGGATCGCATCGAAGCGCGACCTGGCGCTGACCTTCGGCGCGACCGATGTCGTCGACGCGTCGGCCGGTGACCCCGTGGGTGCCGTGCTCGAGCTCACCGGCGTAGGCGTGGATCACGCGTTCGAGGCGATTGGCCTGGCCGCGACCGCGCAGCAGGCGTTCAACATGCTGTGCAAGGGCGGTACCGCCACGGTTATCGGGATGATCCCGCTCGGCGAGCGCGTCGAGATCGACGGGTTCCAGCTCCTCATGGAGAAGCGACTTCAAGGTTCGAACATGGGATCGAACCGATTCCGTATCGACATGCCGCAATACATCGAGTGGTACCTGGCCGGGAAGCTCAAGCTCGACGAGTTGATCAGCGCTGTCATGCCGCTCGAGAAGATCAACGACGGCTTCGCGGCCTTGAAAGGCGGCGAGGTCGCCCGCCAGCTCGTCACGTTCGATTAGTCCTGGGAGCGCTCGCCCGACCCGGGGGTACCCAACGTGCCGGGACAAGGCGCCGGCCGGTGACGAGCTCGCAATGCAGACGCACGTAGTGGTCACAGCGCTCTCCGGCGACCGTCGCGTCGAGCGTCGGCACGTCGTCGCGTTCGTGTTCCGGCGTCAGCACGGTCGCGCGCCCCAACACGAGAACGCTCCAGCCCTCGTTCGTCTCGGTGTCGTACGCGTCGACCTCGAACGCGAGCACGTCGCCGCTTCGAGCGGCACGTAGCTTCGTCCCGCCGCCCGTTTGGAACGTGATCTCACCGTCGGCAAACACGTAACGGACCGGCAAGATCACCGGCAGGCCGCCACTCGTCACACCGACGCGACCGAAGGACCGTGTCGCGAGCCGGGTCCGACACTCCGCCTCTGTCAGCGAGTCGAAGGCGTCGCATTGCGTCGGGAGAGCTCTCGTTTCCGTCATGTTGTCTATTGTCGACCGTGACTCTGCCGGTTCGGCAGGGTCCAAAGGCCAATCCACAGGGGTCCTTCTCGGGACTCGAGATCTTCGACACTGTTCAGGCGCGTTTCCACGAAGGCCGGGGGCCGATGCAACCCGAATCCCAGCTGTCAGACGCCGTGCTCCGTCAGGCTCTCGATGCGGCTCCCGACGGCATCGCAGTCGTCGACGCCACCGGAGCGATCGTCTTCGTCAACCCGATGGTCGAACAGCTCTTCGAATATCCGCGCGACGAGCTCGTGGGCATGTCGGTCGACCTGCTCTTGCCCGAGAAGACCCGCGGCCTGCACGCCGGGAGGCGGGCGGAGTACGCCGCGCGCCCACGCACCCGGCCGATGGGGACGGGACTCCCCCTGCGCGGGCGCAGACGGTCGGGCGCCGAGTTCCCGCTCGAGATCAGCTTGAGCCCGCTCCGCATGGGCGACCGGTTGCTGGTGATCGCGGTGATCCGAGACATCACGGAGCGCCGCGTGGCCGACGAGGAGCTGCACGTCGCACGCGAGCAGCTCGCGTTGGTCGACGACCGGGAACGGATTGCGCGCGACCTTCACGACACGGTGATACAGCGACTCTTTGCAGTCGGTCTCTCGTTGCAGGGCGCGCTCACCCGCGCAACCGGCGACCCGGCGATCGAGCGGATCCAGCTTGCGGTCGACGAGATCGACGTGACGATCCGCGAGATCCGTTCGTCGATCTTCGCCCTACACACGAGCCGGACCTTCGGCGCGAGCCTGCGCGAAGACGTCCTCGTCATCGCTCGAGAAGCCGCACGTGCTCTGGGCTTCGAGCCCTCGGTGATGTTCGACGGCCCGGTCGACTCCGTTGTGAGCGACGAGATTCGTGAGCACCTCGTGGCCACTTTGCGCGAGACGCTCAGCAACGTGACCAAGCACGCCCACGCGTCGAAGGTGAGCATCGAGCTCGTCGCCGACGCGAGCCGCGTTTCCTTGCGCGTCCGCGACGACGGCGTCGGGATCGACGGCCCCGGCGAAGGGAACGGCTTCCGCAACATGCACGAGCGCGCAATGGCCTTCGGCGGCAGCTGCGAGATCAACCGGTCGTCTGCGGCCGGCGGAACCAGCATCCAGTGGAGGGTTCCGGTCGACGCCGAGGCCGCCGGCTGAATCCGGCTGGCCGGTCACGAATCGGAGGGCGCGTCGCCGTTTCGCTTGGTCGACAGCTTGGTGGCGAACACCGCGGCCTCGGTCCGTCGCTCCATGCCCAACTTCGAGAGCAGGTTGGAGACGTAGTTCTTCACCGTCTTCTCGGCCAGGAACAGGCGCTCGCCGATCTGGCGATTCGTGAGACCCTCGGCGATGAGATCGAGGATCTTGCGCTCCTGATCCGTGAGACGAGCGAGGCGCGGATCCTCCTCCGGACCGTTGCGCAACCGATCCAGAACGCGAGCCGTCACGCTCGGATCGAGGAGCGACTGGCCCGCGGCGACTCTGCGGACGGCATCAACGAGATCCGTCCCCTTGATCTGTTTCAGGAGGTAGCCGGCCGCGCCGGCCATGATCGAGTCGAACAACGCCTCGTCGTCCGAGAACGACGTCAGGATCAGGCACTGGATCGAACCGTCGATCGACCGCACCTCTCTACAGACCTCGACACCGTTGCCATCGGGCAGCCTCATGTCGACGATCGCGACGTCGGGTTTCGTCGCGGGGATGCGGGAAACACCATCCTCGGCGGTGCCGGCCTCGCCGACGATCTCGATGTCGTCGTGCGTCTCGAGGAGCTCGCGGACGCCGCGCCGAACGATCTCGTGGTCGTCCAACAAGAACACCCGAATACTCATCGCGTTCTCCCGTTGGCGCGTCAGCCGAGGGTACTCCGCTCACGCGAGTGTGGGGTCAGGTTCGCATCCGGCGCATATCCGCCGGGACCTGTGCGCGTGCCGGTGCGACCCGGATCTTCACGTCGATCGCCAGGACGCCCTCCGCCGACGCGACGACGGGATTCAGGTCCATCTCCGCGATCTCCTGGATCTCGTCGGCGAGCGCGCCGACGCGCAGGATCAGGTTCTCGAGCGCGGCGAGGTCGACCGCCGGCTGTCCTCGATAGCCGAGCAGGAGTTGCGAACCGCGCAACGATCGGACGAGGTCGTGCGCGTCGGCGTCGGTCACCGGCACCAGATGCAGCGCACGATCCGCGAGCAGCTCCGCGGTCACCCCTCCGAGTCCGAACAATACGAGCGCGCCGAACGACGGGTCGTGAGTGATTCCCACGATGACCTCGACGCCGGCACCGACCATCCGTTGCACGACCGCGCCGGTCATCACCGCTCCGAGGGAGCGAGACATCGCGTCGAAGGCTCGAGCCACGCTTTCCTCGTCGTGCAGGTCGAGTACGACTCCGCCGACGTCACTCTTGTGCACGAGATCCGGAGCCGTTGCCTTCAGCGCGACGGGGAAGCCGAGCTCGCGCGCCGCGACCCGAGCCTGGTCGACGTCTGAGACCTCGCGATGCACCACGACCGGAATGCCGAAGCAGTCGAGCAGCGCCGCGGCGGCCGCCGGTGCGAGCCACGAGCCGTCGGGCTGAGCGTCGAAAACGGAAGCGGCGATCGAACGCGCGCCTGCCACGTCGATGTCGGTGAACCGCGGCACGGTCCCGGGTGGACGCCGGCGCCAATCCGCGAGATCGGCAACCCGACCGATCGCGTGCACGGCCGTCTCGGGAAACGCGAACGACGGGATCGTCTTGCGCGCCTCGTCGCCGCGCAGCGCGTCGGGTACGCCGGAGTGTCCCAAGAAGCACGAGACGATCGGCTTGCCATCCGCTGAGTCGCCGGCCCGGACGATCGCGCGTGCGACGTCTTCGGCGCGCGTCACGAGCGGCGGAACGAAGATTGCAAGCACCGCGTCGATCGACGCGTCGGCCAGCGTGATTCGGAGCGCGGCTTCGAATTGCTCTGCAGTCGCGCCCGCGACCAGGTCGACAGGATTGCGCACCGATGCACCGGACGAGGCGATCTTCCGCAGCTCGTCCTGCGTCGCCGCGTCGAGCTCTTGCACCTCCAGACCGGCGCCCGCACACGCGTCGGTCGCCAGGATGCCCGGACCCCCGGCGTTGGAGACGATGGCGATCCGACGTCCGGCGAGCAGTGGCTGGTGCGCCAGCACCATCGCGGTGGACAGCAACTCTTCGAGCGTGTCGACGCGGATCACGCCCGCCTGCCGGAACAGCGCGTCGACTGCGACGTCGGGTGCGGCGAGCGCGGCGGTATGCGACGACGCCGCTCGACTCCCGGCCGCGGTACGCCCGCTCTTGACGGCGACGATCGGCTTCGAACGGGCCAGGTTGCGCGCGAGGCGGGCGAACTTGCCCGGGTTCCCGAACGACTCGAGATAGAGGAGGATCACATCGGTTCGATCGTCGTCGGCCCAGAACTGCAGCAGGTCGTTGCCACTGACGTCGGCCTTGTTGCCCACCGAGACGAACTGCGAGATCCCGATGCCGAGCTCACCGGCGCGGCTCATCAGCTCGATCCCGAGCCCGCCCGACTGCGACAAGAACGCCACGTTTCCCGAAACGGGTCGCGCGGGCGCGAACGATGCGTTCATTCGCACGTCGGGCGCGGTGTTGACCACGCCGAGACAGTTCGGCCCGATGATGCGCATGCCGTTGCGCCGCGACAGCGCGACGAGATCGCGCTCGGCCTCCTTGCCCGCGGGACCGGTTTCGGCGAATCCGGCCGAGATGATCAGCATGCCGCGCACGCCCTTCTCCGCGCACTCGCGCGCGATCTCGGGAACATCGGGCGCGGGTACGACGACGATCGCGAGGTCGACGGCGTCCGGTACCTCGAGCACGCTCGCATACGCGCGCACGCCGGCGATGGAAACCGACGACCGGTGTACCGGGTAGACGGGACCTTCGAACCCGTACTCGAGCAGGTTGCGAAACAGCTCGTGACCGATCCGTCCCGGCCGGCGGCCGGCCCCGATCACCGCGATCGAACGGGGCGCGAGCAGCCGGGCCATCGACGCCGACTCCGCATGACTCTCGCGCGCCTCCACCACGCCGACGGAAGCTGTCGTTGCCGCGATCGCGAAGCGGACCCTGACCGTGCCCTGCTCGAATCGACTCTCGGCGTGCCACCCGGCATCGGAGAAGACGTTCAGCATCTTCGCGTTGCCCGGAAGTGTGTCGGCCAGGAACGTGCTGATGCCGTTCGCCCGCGCGATGCCCGCGAGGTGTTCGAGCAGCAGCGTGGCCAGGCCGCGCCGCTGCTGGTCGTCGGCGACCGCGAACGCGACCTCCGCCTCGTCGGGAGCGACGCGGTCGTAGCGGGCGACCGCGACGATGTCGTTACCGAGCTCCGCGACGAGCACCATGTGATCGACATAGTCGATCGACGTGATGCGTTCGAGCTGCACCGCGGTCGGGCGCGGCACCGGAGAGAAGAAGCGAAGGTAGATCGACTCGTCGCTGAGTCGTTCGTAGAGGGCAACAGCGCCGGTTCGTCGTCGGGGCGGCTCGGCCGGACCCGGGCAGTCCCCCCGTCGGCGAGAACGACATCGCTCTCGCACCAGGTCGGATACTCGAACACACGTGCACGTTACGGCCACGCTGCGGTGACGCGGGAGGACCAAAGTCCCAATCTCCGACGCGCTTGGACCCTTCGATCCCGGCGCATCGCCTCTGACCGTCTCGCCGCGATTTGACGACGATGAGTGCAGAACGCGCCGCACGTCTCGCTCACGACGAAAGGGAGAACGCAATGCGTCTCAAGAGATGGATGAGGACCGTACCGACATTGGTGATCATCGGTTCGGTCTTGTTCCTGGTCCTGTCGGTGGGAAGCGGGCTCCTGCTCTGGGGTTCGGGCTTTGCGCACAAGATGGTGCACAGCCAGCTGTCCGAACAGCAGATCAAGTTCCCGCCGAAGGGCAGCCCGGGACTCGACGCCAAGGAGTTTCCGGGACTCCAGCGCTACGCCGGGCAAGCCGTCGACAGCGGACCGAAGGCGAAGGCCTACGCGGACCAGTTCATCAAGGTCCACCTCAAGGGCATCGCCAACGGCCAGACGTATTCGCAGGTCAGCGCGCAGTCACAGAAGAATCCGGGCGACGCCAAGCTCGCCGCCCAGGTACAGACCCTCTTCCGCGGCGAGACCCTGCGCGGCTTGCTGCTCTACGCATGGGGCTGGTCGGTCGTCGGTCAGATCGCCTACTGGACCGGGATCGGGGCACTCCTCGGAGCGCTCGCGGTGCTGATCGCCCTCGCACTCGGCTTTGCCGCCCATGAGCGCGAGATGAGGCGCTCGGTGCACACGGCCGCCTCCGCGGACACGACGCCCGCGCGGGAGCCGGTCAGCGTCGGTTGAGCCGTACCACCTCCGTTCGAACATGCGTCCAAGGAGAGCGGTGTGCGGTTGTTCCGTCGTACCGATCGTGAAGCGGTGGGAACCGCGGGTGTGGCGTTGGGGCTCGTGGCCCTGATGTTCGGGTTCCTCGCCTTCGTGGTCGCGGCGCACGCCGACAACCGCAAGGTCGGTACGCCCGCCGGGGCGGTGCAGGTCACCTTGAGTGACTTCGCCATCGCTCCGGCGGCCATCTCCGCTCCGTTGAACGGCAAGCTCCTCGTCACCAATTCCGGCTCGGCCGTACACAACTTCAACGTGCAGGGCACGAGCATTCACACAAAGGACCTGCAACCGGGTGAGACCGCGACCCTCGATCTGAAGGGTCAGAAGGCCGGGAGCTATACAGCCCTCTGCGCGATCTCCGGTCATCAGCAGCTCGGCATGCAGGCCACGCTCGTGATCGGAGGCTCCGGCGCGTCGTCGTCGGCCGCCGGCATGGCGAACATGGACTTCAACAGCATGACGGCGCGGCAGCTACAGGCCATGAACGACCAGATGGACGCGACGATGACGAAGGCCGTCGGCGCCTATACCGCGCAGTTGAAGAGCGGGGCCAACACCAAGGGCGTCGGCAACCAGCCCCTGACTCCGCAGGTGCTCGCCAACGGGACGAAGGTGTTCCACCTCACCGCCCGGCTCGCCGACTGGGAGGTGTCACCGGGCAAGACGGTGCGCGCGTGGACGTTCAACGGCACCGTGCCCGGTCCCGCCATCAAGATGAACGTCGGCGATCATGTACGCGTGGTCGTCGACAACAAACTGCCGATGTCGACTGGCGTCCACTTCCACGGCATCGAGGTGCCGTTCAACATGGACGGCGTTCCCGACGTCACCCAGGCGCCGATCAAGCCCGGGAAGACCTTCACGTATGAGTTCACGGTCGACGAGCCCGAGCTCGGGATGTATCACTCGCACCACGACGCGCAGGTGCAGGTCCCCAATGGGATGCTCGGAGTCTTCCAGGTCGGCGATCCCGCACTGCCGCCGAACACGGGTCCGGTCACGCAGACCGTTCCGATGGTGCTGAATGACGCGGGTGTGATCGGGCTCTCGATCAACGGCAAGTCGTTTCCTGCGACGGCGCCGATCATCGCCCACCCGGGCGATTGGGTCGAGATCAACTACTTCAACGAAGGCTTGCAGATCCACCCGATGCACCTCCATGGGCTCCCGCAGCTCGTCATCGGGGAAGACGGCTATCCACTCTCCGCGCCTTACACCCTCGACACGCTGTCGATCGCGCCGGGCCAGCGGTTCACGACGCTCGTTCACGTGACGGCGGATTTCCTCGGGCCGAACAACACGCCCGGGATCTGGGCGTTCCATTGCCACATCCTCACCCACGCCGAAGGTCCGAACGGCATGTTCGGCATGGTGACAACACTCATCGTCGAACCGAGCTGACGGCCAGCCTCACCGACTCGACGTGAACGCCGCCTACGATTGCAATCTCGGGGCTGGGTACCTTGTTGCGGGAACCCGCCACGGGCAACGATCTGGCGGTGAGGTGACGAATGACCGACGCCTGGCTCGAGTCGCTCTCGCAGGAACGGTGTGTGGCGCTCCTGCGGGAGGGAACCATCGGCCGGATCGCGTTTGTCGTCGACGACAACCCGATCATCCTCCCCGTGAACTATCGACTCGTCGAACCCACCTCGGGGCCGCTGCTGGCAGTGCGAACGCGGCCGGGCAATGTCATCGAGCAAGCGGCAACCACCAACGTCGCATTCGAGATCGACGCCATCGATGTCGTCCACCACCAAGGCTGGTCGGTGCTCGTTCAGGGCGAACTTCTCCACACGAATCCCACGTCGGCCGCCTTCCGAGAGGGTTACGACCCAGAATCCTGGTTCAACGACCCAGAAGCGTGGCTTCTCGTCGACCCGTGGGCCATCACCGGCCGGGAGCTCCACGGAACCGAGGCCCTCTGGCACGTGCGCCCGGGCGAATACATGTAGCCGAGGCCAGTCGTGCAAGGACCGACGGGGAGCGCGAGCCGCGGCCCCACCGGTACATTCATCGAGGGGGCGTGAACCGCTGCGCTGCTGTTTGCTGCCACGGCGCTGGTCTCATTTCCCACTGGAGGATCGAGCATGGCGCTGCAGGAGGTCGAGGTCCGGGCCCTTGCCCCCGGTCGGCTTGGCTCGCTGCTCGGTCCCGAGCGCGCGCAGCGGTTCGAGACGACCGCCGCGACCGCCCGCGCGCTGCTGGAGGGTCGTGCGGTCGTGAATGTGAATTCGACGGCGACCGGTGGCGGCGTCGCGGAGCTCTTGCAGACGCTGCTCGCGTACGCACGCGGCGCGGGTGTGGATGCCCGGTGGGTCGTGATCGAAGGCAATCCTCGCTTCTTCGAGATCACGAAGCGGCTCCATAATCATCTCTACGGCACTCCCGGCGACGGAGGTCCGTTGGCGACGGCTGAGCGTCGCGACTACGAGGAGACGCTCCGTCGGAACGTCACGAGTCTGCTCGCCCTCGTGGGCGCCGAGGACATCGTCGTGCTGCATGACCCGCAAACAGCAGGCCTCGCCGCCGGGTTGCGGCGAGCCGGGGCGCGTGTTGTCTGGCGCTGCCACGTCGGCATCGACTCGCCGAACGAGCATTCTGAACGTGGGTGGGAGTTCTTACGGCCTTATGTCGATGACCTGGACGGATACGTCTTCTCGTGCGAGTGGTTCGCGCCCGCCTGGGTGCCACGACAGCACCTCGCCGTGATCGCTCCGTCGATCGATCCGTTCTCGGCGAAGAACGAATCGATCGCGCACGAAACCGTCGCGCCGTTGTTGCAGTACGTCGGGCTGCTCGGAGGCGGCAGGGAGCAGCCGGTCGGCGACTTCACGCGGCGCGACGGCTCGCGGGGCCATGTCACGCGACGCGTCGATCTCGTCGGTACCGGGCCGCCACCACCCCCCGACGCACCTGTCGTGTTGCAGGCGTCTCGGTGGGACGCGCTGAAGGACATGCCCGGCGTCCTCGTTGGTTTTGCCGACTACGTTGTCGACCGCACCGACGCGCACCTCGTCCTCGCCGGCCCCCAAGCCAGCGGCGTCGCCGATGATCCTGAGGCCAACAAGGTGCTCGATGAATGCGTGGCGCTCTGGCGGAGGCTCCCGAAATCTGCGCAGCGTCGGATCCATCTGGCCTGTGTGCCGATGGAGGATCCTGATGAGGCGGCGGCGATCGTCAATGCCCTTCAACGCCACGCGGCCGTTGTCGTACAGAAGAGCCTCGCCGAAGGGTTCGGGCTCACGGTCGTCGAAGCCATGTGGAAGTCGCGCCCGGTCATCGGTAGCGCAGTCGGCGGTATCGTCGACCAGATCGTGTCCGGCGAGACCGGCTTCCTGCTCGACGACGCGCGCGACCTGGAGCGATACGCGCACTCCGTCTGCTCGCTCCTCGACGATCCGGTGGAGTGCCACCGGATGGGGACCAATGCTCGCCAACGCGCCGAGCAGAAGTTCCTCGGCGATCGGCACCTCGAGCAGTGGGCACAGCTGTTCGCCCGGCTTCGGCCACGCTGAGCCGTCCGGTGACCGCGTGAGAGCGGTGTTGAATGCCGACGTCGTGATCGTCGGCGGCGGACTGCTCGGACTTTCCACCGCGCGGGCGTTGCGCGGCCGGTGCGACGTGCTGGTGCTCGAGCGAGACACGGTCGGAAACACGCGCAGCGGGTCCCACGGGAGCACCCGTATCTTTCGGCTGGGGTATGCCGATCAGCGGTACGTCGCAATGGCGCAGCGCGCCGCGGAGCGGTGGCGCGCCCTCGAGGCCGAAGCCGGGGTGCAGCTGTTGCACCCGACTCCGCAGCTCACGTTCGGACCCGGCGCCGACGACGTATTCGCCGCCCTCGCGTCCGCCGGTGCGCCGGCGGAGCGCATCACCGCCGCGGCGATCAAGAAGCGGTTTCCCGCCTTCGCCGGTCGGGGAGACGCGGTGCTGGAAACGGCCTCGGCTGTGATCGCGGCTGATCGAACCTTGGCGACATTGCGTACCCAAGCAGGTGCGAAGGTGCGCGAGCACGTCCGCGTAGAGCGTCTCGACGCACACCATGTCGAGACCACGAGTGAGAACATCGAGGCGCGAACTGTGGTGGTGTGTGCCGGACCGTGGACGCCTTCGTTGGTCTCGGACATCACGACGACGACGACTCTGGAACACGTGGGCTACGTGCGTGCAGGCGCAGGGTTACCGATCTTCATCGACTTCGCCGAGCCCGCGATCTACGGCCTTCCGACGCCCGGTTCGGATCTCTACAAGGTCGCGGTACACCACGGTGGTCCGGCGATCGACCCCGACCGTGAGTTTGTCTCCGACCCGGCCGCGGTTGCCGCGTTGCAGCGCGCGATCGAGCGGTGGCTGCCCGGTGCCGAGCTCGTGCAGGTCGACATCTGCCCGTACGACAACGCGGCCGACGAGGAGTTCATCGTGGAACGGATCGACGGGATCGTCGTGGGCGCGGGCACCTCCGGACACGCCTTCAAGTTCGGCCCGCTCCTCGGTGAGCAACTGGCCCAACTCGTGCTGGACGGCCGCGCGTGACGAATTCGGGTAGTGGCTCGGTTTGAGCGTTCAGAACTCGTTAGTCATGAGCGTTCGTTTTGATGCAACGCCGTTGCCAACGGGTGAGGGCGTTCGTTATCGTCCTCATCTGTCGATGCCGACGCGTGTGGCGGGGGAGATCATGAAGAAGCGGTTCGGGCTTGTTTTGGCTGCGGGTGCGCTGATGACGACGCTGTGGGCGGGGGCCGCATCGGCGGTACCCAGGGACCCGCAGAGCGAGCGGCGGGACCCCCGATCGGAGGGTGCCCGAGTGGCGCGGCCGAGTGGCAGCTGGTGCAGCCAAGCGGCCCGGAGCATTTGTCGGCGCAGTATGACTTCAACGGCGACGGCTGGGCGTGCGGGCGGTGGTTGCCCGCGCTTGACGGACACTCCCTCTTAGCCTTCCTGGACAACGTCGTTCGCTGACGGTGCCCCGTGCTTGACCGGTTAGTCGAGCAGTTCGGCGATCTGGGAGACGGACCACGGGTATTGCGCTAGCCCTGCGGCCATCGCGGGCGTGGTCGGCTTCCCATAACACTTCGTGAGCGTCTTGTACGGGCGGGCGAAGTTGTAGTGCAGGAAGTGAAGCGACACGGCGTGGTCGTGGTTCTCGACCTTCTTGGAGAACCCGTTCGTCAACCGAGTGAAGCGCCGCATCCCCATCGGCATCGTGAGGTTCTGACGCTCGACGTAGCTGGTGCTGACGAGTGCCTCGTCGGGCTCGCCGCAATCCGCTGGCCGGGCAAAAGCCGCGAGCGCAGGTCGCGCATGAACTCGTAGCAGTCCTCGGTCGTGCGCTCACCGACCAGCCACGACGGAACGAGCTTTCGTGTCGGCGTCGATCGCAACCCACGGTCGTCATCTCGCCGAGCTGACGCGCTGGAGTCATTTACGCGTCGCGTGACCACCTAGCCTGGACTGCCCGGCGCGCAGCCTCTGAGCGTTCCTCGGCACTGAGCTTCTTCGCACGGGCGTGGCCACCTTTAGCCGCGCCCTTGCGACCGAGAGCAACTGCTGCCGGGTCCTTGCCGTCATCGGGATCAGGGACGGGTTTGTCCGAGATCGCGAAGTCGACGATGGCCTTAGCCTCGATCCACCGATTCTCGGTCCTGATCGTTGGTTTCTTGGTGCTGTCGGTGGTGCGGGACGCGATCGGTGACGCGATGGTCGTGGGCGCGCGGTTTCGTCGGCGGCGTGGTGTCGCGAGGCTGTTGTGCAACGT
>JBBQTI010000039.1:0-36425 GCA_038213435.1 Acidimicrobiia bacterium | reverse complement strand
TTCACGTCGCAGCCGATCGTCGCGGTGCAGGATCTCGGCGGCAACACGGTCACGACCACCAACACCGGCACCGTGGCATTGACGATCACGCAACCCTCCACTCCCGCCGGCGCGGCGCTGACGTGCACGAACGCAACCGTCGCCGTGTCTGCGGGAACCGCAACGTTCGCGGGCTGCAAGATCGACCTCGCCGGCACCTACACGCTGCACGCCGTCGACGGAGGGTTCACGGCGACGAGCAACGGCTTCACCATCTCGGTCGGCGCGGCGGCGAATATCGCCTTCACGACCTCACCGAGCGCCTCCACCGGCGGCGTAGCCTTCGGAACGCAGCCGATCGTCGCGGTCCAAGACCTCGGCGGCAACACGGTTACGACCGACAACAGCGGGGTGACGTTGACGATCACGGCGCCGGGAGGTGCACTCCTGAGCTGCACGAACGCTTCGCCCCTACAGGCCGTCAACGGCGTCGCGACGTTCGCAGGATGCAAGATCGACCTGGCCAACACCTACACCTTGCACGCCGTCGACGGCGGATTCACGGCGACCAGCAATAGCTTCACGGTCGCTACGGGCCCGGCAGCGAGGCTCGGATTCACCACCTCGCCGAACTCCACGACTGGTGGCACCGTCTTCACCTCACAGCCGGTCGTCGCGATCCAAGATCTCGGCGGCAACACCGTCACGACCGCCTCGACCTCAGTGACGTTGACGATCACGCAGCCCTCAACTCCGGCTAGCGCGGCCCTGACGTGTACGAATGCCAATCCTCGCGCCACAGCCGCGGGAGTTGCGACCTTCACGGGCTGCAAGATCGACCTGTCTGGCACGTACTCGCTGCACGCAACCGACGGAGTGCTGACAACGGCGACCAGTGACACGTTCGGCATCACGGTCGGCCTGGCGGCGAAGCTCAAGTTCACGACCTCACCGACCGGTACGACTACGAACACAGTTTTCCCAGTGCAGCCAGTGGTGACGGTTCAAGACCTGGGCGGCAACACGGTCGTCAGCGACACAAGCTCAGTCACGTTGACGATCACCACCTCCGCAGGTGCCGCCCTAACCTGCACAAACGCGACCCCTTTGCCCGTCGTTAACGGCGTGGCTACCTTCACGGGCTGCCGCATCAATCTGGCCAACACGTACACGTTGGACGCGACCGACTCGACGCTGACTGCTGACACCAGCTCCAGCTTCGTCATATCGCCGTAGCCGATATAGCGCGACTCAGGCGACGCGCGCGACGTATCGGCAGATCGCCGCGGCCTCGGCGATCGGGTCGACGTTGCGTAGTCGGGCGCTGCGGAGGGCGCACCACCAGCACGACGCCACCGCGCCCTCGAGCGCGTGGCGGTCGCCGTGGGCCATCACGTCGTCGACGAAGACGGCGCGCGCGATGGTCTCGACCGCGTCCGGCACCCGAGCGACGTGCAGGCACTCGACGCCCACGGCGACGAGATCGGGATCGCCGAAACGCTCGAGCGCAGCGAGCGGGAACTCCCGAACGATGCCGACGGCTCCATCGGGCGGCGGTGCGAGACCCAGGTAGACCCGAGCGATCGCAGGCGCGGCGCGCACCGCTTCGGACGCGGCGCCCGCGTCGCACGTGTCGTCGAGCAGCAGCCGCACGCCGGCGTCGTCACCCCGCAGGCACGCGACCACCGGCGCGAGCAACGCGCCGACGACGCGTGCCGCATCCGGGAGCTCGGGTTCGTTTCGGTTCGACACTCGCTTGCACCTCGGCCCGACGACGTTGCGGCGTCAGCCAGATCACGATGCGCACGGAGAGGAAACCGCCGAAACCGCTCCGCCGCTACCATCCTTGCGCGTGAGCAACCCCTCCGACGCGGATACGCCGACGATCCGGTACTCGGTCGACGCCGCAATCGCCACAATCACGCTGAATCGCCCCGATGCGGCCAACGCGCAGAACAGTCGCATGATCGACGAGCTCGACGCCGCGTTCGACCGTGCGGAAGCCGACGACGCGGTCCGGGTCGTCGTGCTCGCGGCGGCGGGGAAGCATTTCTCGGCCGGTCACGACCTCAAGGAGCTGTTGGCCGGCGAGGAGCACTGGTCGGCGATGCGGGCCACGCCCGAGGGCAAGCTGCGACACGAGCAGATCATGTACTTCGACAAGCTCGTCAAGATCCGCGACCTGCGCCAGCCGACGATCGCAGCCGTTCAGGGAACGTGCTCGGCCGCGGGCCTCATGCTCGCGTGCATGTGCGATCTGATCGTCGCCGCCGACGACGCGCGATTTTCGAACCCGGTACTGCGCATGTCGGGAGTCGGCGTCGAGCTGTTGGTCGAGCCGTGGGAGCTCGGACCGCGCAAGGCGAAGGAGTTCCTCTTCTGCGCTCAGGAGTTCGGCGCGGTGGAGGCGGAACGCTACGGGCTCGTCAACCGCGTGGTGCCGCGCGCCGAACTGCAAGAGGTGGTGCAAGACCTTGCCGAACAGGTCGCGCTCGTCCCGCCGCTCACCGCCGAAGCCGTAAAGGCCTCGATCAATCACATGGTCGATCTCATGGGTCAGCGCGAGTCGTGGCGCTACCACTTCATGCTGCACCAGTTCGTGTCGAACACCCCGACCGCGCTCGCCAAGGTGGAAGCGCGCAAGGCCGGTGGCATGGCCGCGGTCAAGAAGGAACAAGGTCGGTCGTGACCGGTCCGCTCGAGGGCCTTCGCGTCCTCGATCTGGGCACGCGCATCGCGGCGCCGTTCTGCGCGGGCCTACTCGGCGAGCAGGGCGCGGAGGTCATCAAGATCGAGCAACCGCGCGGAGGCGACTTCATGCGCGAGATCGGGCCCTTCGTCGACGGCTACTCGCTGTTCTGGGCCGTCGAAGGGCGCGGTCGCAAGAGCGTGACGCTCGACCTGCGCACCGCCGATGGTCAAGACGTCTTCCGGCGGCTCGCGGCGACCGCCGACGTCGTCGTCGAGAACTTCCGACCCGGCACCCTCGAGCAATGGGACATCGATCCGAGCCGGCTCGTCGAGAGTCTCGTCACAGTGCGCATCTCGATGTTCGGCCAGGACGGACCGTACACGGCGCGGCCGGGGCTCGACCGGGTCGGGATCGGATACGGCGGCCTCCTGCACCTCACCGGCTATCCGGATCGTCCTCCCGTGCGCGTGGGCGTCACGATCTCCGACTATCTCACCGGCGTGTTCGCCGCGCACGCGACCGTCGCTGCGCTGTACGCGCGCGACGCGCGCGGGGGAACCGGCGCGGTGATCGACGCCGCGCTCTACGGCGCCGTGTTGCGCATCCTCGAATGGACGCTGCACGCGTACGACCGCCTCGGGACGATCCGTGGTCGCGAAGGCAACCGGCTCGCGAACTCGGCCCCGCTCGACAATTACCCGACGCGCGACGGGAAGTACGTGTGCATCGTCGCCGGCTCCGACGCGAACTTCGGCCGCCTGTGCAAGGCGATGGACCGGCTCGATCTCCTCGACGACCCCCGGTTCGCGCGCCTCGCCGATCGGGCCGCCCACGGCGACGTGATCAACGGCATCGTGTCCGAATGGACCGCGACGCTGGACGCGCGCGCCATCGAAGAACGCTGTGTCGCACACGACGTTCCGGTCGCGACCGCGTACACGTCGGCCGACATCTTCGCCGACCCGCATTTCGACGCGCGCCACGACCTGGTGACAGTCGACGACCCCGTGATCGGACCGCTCCGCCAGCAGGCTCCGTTTCCACGACACGCGGGTGAGACGCCGGTCGCACCTGCGGGCGCACCGCGGTTGGGCGAGCACACCGACGAAGTGTTGACCACCCTGCTCGGACTCTCGCCCGTCGAGATCGACGCGCTGCGCGCGCAAGGCATCGTGTGACATCACCACGGATCAACGAGGGGCGACCGATCCACGAAGGGCTGTTCGAGCCGGCCGGCGACGGCTCCATCGCGCTGATCGGCGGCTACTCGCGCACGAGCGACAAATACCATTTTCCGCTGCTCGACACGTGTCCCTACTCCGGTGCGCGCGATGTGCAACGAGTCGCGCTCTCGCGCGACGCGACGCTGTGGGCCTGGACCGCGATCACCGCGGCGCCGCCCGGCTACGCCGGTCCCGTGCCGTACGGCTTCGGCGTGGTCGAGCTCGTTCCCGAACAACTGCGCGTCATCACGCGGTTGCGCGAGTCGGATCCCACGCGGCTCGCGTTCGGCCAACCCTTGACGCTGGTCGCCGACGAATTGCCCGACGGAGTTGTGACGTGGGCGTTCGCATAACGGGTACGGGCATCCATCCGTTCGGACGGTTCGACGGCCGCACCCCGACCGACTTCGGCGTGCACGCGGTGCGCGCCGCGCTCGCGGAGGCCGGCAACCCGCCGTTCCAGGCCGCGTTCTGCGGCACCGCGTACGGCGGGGTCGCGTCCGGACACAAGGTGCTCGGCGCGCTGGCGCTCACCGGGATGCCGATCGTCGACGTAGAGGCGGGCTGCGCAAGTGGCGCCGCGGCGCTGCAGCTCGCGGCCGGTGCGATCCGGGCCGAGCAGTACGACTGCGCGCTCGTGTTCGGCGTCGAGAAGATGCCCAAGGGCATCATCCGCTCGTCGTTCTTCGAGCCGTGGCGGGAGGAAGCGGGCCTCGCGGCGACACCCGCGTACTTCGCGTTGCGCGCCCAACGGCTGTTGCGCGAAACCGGTCTGACCAAAGAGCACCTCGCCGAAGTGGTCGTCAAGAACCGCCGCAACGGTGTGCAGAACCCGAACGCGATGTTCCGCCGGGAAGTCTCGGTCGAAGAGGTGCTCGCGTCGCGCGTCGTGTGCGAGCCGCTGCATTTGTGGATGCTGTGCTCACCGAACGAAGGGGCGGCCGCGGTCGTGCTCCAACGTGGCGCCGGCGGAGTGCAGCTCGCCGCAGCCCGGTTGCGTTCTCATCTCCCGGGGAGCGTCCTCGGCGAGGCCACCCCACTCTCGGGTGTCGACGACCGCGACATCACTCCCCCGTCGACACTGGCCGCGCGCGACGCCTACGCCGAAGCCGGCATCGGTCCCGACGACCTCGACGTCGTCGAATGCCAGGACACCGACGCCGCACGCGAGTTGCTCGCGTACCAGGAGCTCGACCTGTGCGCACCCGGCGATCAGGCGAAGCTGCTCGCCCAACCGCGCGCCGCGGTGAATCCGAGCGGCGGACTGCTGTCGAAGGGCGAGCCGCTCGGCGCGTCGGCGCTCGGCCAGGTCGTCGAGATCGTGCACCAGCTTCGAGGCGAGGCGGGACCGCGCCAGGTCGACGACGCACGCGTCGGTCTCGCGCACACCGTCGGGCGCGGCGTTGGCGCCGCGTGCGTCATCGTCACCCGGTAGCGGTCACGCGCGAAGCCACTAGCATCTCGGTCCGCGCCCAGTGCACGCGGCGTTGCAGTCGCGAATCGCGTCGGGGAAGTCATCGAGAAGCAACTCGATAACGGAATCGTCGGGGTTGCCGTCGCCGTCGTTGCCGGCGACGACGTGCTCTGGTCGTGCGGTTTCGGACGGCTCGACGTCGACCGGCCGCAACCGATCACCACCGGCACCGTGTTCCCCATCCAGTCGGTGAGCAGGTCGGTCGTCGCCACCGCCCTCATGCGTTGCGTCGAAACCGGTGCGATCGTTCTGGACGACCCGGTGAACGAGCACCTCCGTCCGATCGCCGTCGCAAATGAGTGGGAGCAGTGGCCGGCCCGTCGTCACCGCCGAAGACGGAGCGCGTTTCTACGGCGGGCTCTACCCGTTCGAGTTCGTCGCCGACGACGAGGTGAACGTGATCGTGCTTCCGGTTGAAGTCGACGAGACCGGCGAGCTCAACGGCGCGTGGGCCGGCACGACCGACACCCCCTTGGGGCCGATCCCGCTGGAGCTCGAAGTCGAGACTGGTCAACACTGCGCCACGATCACAGTCATGGGAACAGACGGCGCGGATCCGGAAGCGGAGACCCGTCGGGGCCGGATACGCGCGCAGTTCGATCTCGACATCGGCGGGTTCGGACCGCTCACCGCCTTCGCCCGGCTCGGTCTCGTCGATGATCGCCTCGAAGGCCTGGTCTACATCCGTACCGACGACGGCGAGTTCACCTTTCCCACGGTGTTGTCGAGGGTGTGAGCGCGCGCTGTGTTCTTCCTAGCGTGCGCGCAGGAACCAGCCGCGAGGATCCCAACGACGTAGTGCGCCCACCTCGTCGGCCGTCGGCTCGTCGAGCACGCGCAGCTCACCGGCCGGAGGTTCGAGCTCCCATCCGCATCGCGCGCGCACGTCGTCGAAGGACACGCCGGGAGCGAGCGCGCTCACCTGCAGCACACCCTCCTGCTTCTCGAAGGTGGCGAGGTCGGTGACGAGCGCCTGCACGCGCGTTCCAGGCGAGGTCACGTAACTGCAATCGGCAACCGTGCGGTTCGGCGTCAGCGTGGCCACGATCACGTTCTCGGCCGCGGTGCTCGCGACGTCGTTGCCGCCGCCCGAGCCCACCAAGAACGGGCGCGGCGGGATCCACGTGGAGTTGATGTTGCCGAAGCGGTCGACCTGCGCGCCTCCCAGACAACCGATCGTCACGGTGCCGGGCCCGCCCACGATCGCACCGAGGACGACCTGGGCGTCGGCGAGCATCGTCGCGGTCGGGAAGTTGCGATGGTTCAACACGAACGGGTCGCCGATGGTCGCGTCGTAATCCCACAGACCGATCTCCGCGGTGAGCTTCACGTCGGCACCGGCTGCGCGCGCGAGCTCCACGCCGAGCCACGCGGCGAGATTGGCGACGCCGGCACCGGCGAGCACCGCGTTCGCACCGGTCCGGACGACACGCGCGGCAAGGTGGCGCGCGCCCCATACCGCGGCGCGCTCCCACGCGTTCACCGGCGCGTCGAGATCCGGTGGATGTGCGGCCTCGTCGGCGCGCCACGAATCGGGGCCCGCCTTGACGCGCAACGCCGCGATCCGCTCCGGGCCGACCCGGTCGAGCCACTGTTCCTGCGATTCGACCTCGAGCACCCAGTGCCGGATCCACGCGTCGTACACGTCGGGATCGGCACGCGTGGCGGCGCGGGCGTCGACCCAGAAGTCGTAGTCCTCGCCGTACCCGTCGACCGGCACGTCGCCCGCGTAGAGCCCGCCGGGATGCGCACCCATCGGGCATTCCACGACCGCGAGCACGCGATGCTCGGGGATCCGGACGAGATGTGACCACGGCCGGACGTCGTCGACGATCCGTTCGACCGTGACGATCACGCCCCGGCGCGCGGCCAGCGCGCCCCAGATCCCCTCGAGGAGCGGCGGATGCACGACGACGTTGCCCTCGCGGTCGGCCAACAGGGCATGCATGAGGGCGACGTCGGGCACGAGCGGCGCGAGCAATCCCACCTCGCCGAACGGAGTATCGGCCCGGGCGAACGCCTGGTTCGCTTCCATCGACGATCCCGCGATCGAACGGGTCACGATGGCGGGCAGCCCGCGCGCCGCCGCCTCGAGTCGCTGTGAGAACGCCAGGAACGACCAGTGCTCGACCTGAACGTCGCCTCGTTCGTAGGCGCGGGCGAACCACGGGTTGGGGGTGAAGTTGGGGAAAGTGTCTCCTGAGTATCCAGTGATCACTTTGCGCAACAACTGGCCGCGGAAGAAGAGCGCGCCGAGGCTGGAGAGCGAGAGCATCGCGAGCGTGAACCCCGGATCGCGCCCCCACCATTGGCGCACGACCTCGCGCGTCGCCGCGGTCCAACGGGTGTGCCCGACGACCGGATGAATGACGTCGCCCGCGCGCACGTGCTGCGCCACCGCCTCGGCCAGCGTTGCGGATTTGTCCGGCATGACCGAAAACTAGCGAGGGAAACGGCCAGTACCCTGTTCATCGTGGTTGCGCACGCGCTCACACCCGATCCCGTCGCCCAACCTCTCGCTGATCCGGTGGCCCTTACCACCAGTGGACGGCGGTATCGAGGCCTGTCCGCAGAGGAGCGCCGGGCCGATCAGCGTCGCCGACTCGTGCGCGCCGCGATAGAGGAATTCGCCGCTCGTGGCTATCACCACACTTCGGTCGAAGACATCGTGCGCAGCGCGCGCACGAGCCGCACCGCGTTCTACGCGTTCTTCGACAACCGCGAGGACGCAATGTACGGCGCGTTGCAAACGAGCCTGCGGTCGCTGCTCGACACCATGCGCCGCGAGCTCGGCCACGCGACGTCCGACAACAGTCTCACCGAGGTCGCCGTCCGCGCGTACGTCGACTGTCTCGTCGCCGATGCCCCCGCCGCGCGGATCATCCTCCTCGAAGGGGTCGGAACGTCGCCCGAGGTGAACGCGCTGCGAAGCCGCATCCGCCGTGAGCTCGCCGCTCTGATCCGCGATCTCTGGGCAGGGTCCGACGCGGAGGCCGCGTGCAGCCCGCAGGCCGCCGCAATCTCGGTCGGCGTTTTCGGCATCCTCTTCGAATCGATGGTGCACCTCGCGGAGACGAACCGGCTCGACGAGGCGCCGGCGCACGTCCCTGCGCTCGTGACCGCCATCGATCGGGTATTGGCGTCGCATCCGGCCGGGTGAAGCTCGGCATCGTCACCCCCGGCCTCACTCTTCTGCCGCGCGCCCACGCGCACTGGGAGGAGACGGCGGACTTCTCCGACATTGTCGCGATCGTGCAAGAGGCCGAGCGTCTCGGTTACCACCACTGCACGTGCAGCGAGCACATCGCGGTCCCGGTCGACATCGCCGCCGTGCGCGGCGGTCGCTACTACGACCCGCTCGCGACGTTCGGTGCGCTGGGTGCCAATACGAGGTCGATCCGATTCGCCGCGCACGTCCTCGTCCTCGGCTATCACCATCCGCTCGAGATCGCCAAGCGCTACGGCACGCTCGATGTCGTCACCGGCGGACGTGTGATCGTCGGAGTAGGAGTCGGCTCATTGCAGGAGGAGTTCGAGCTCCTGGGCGCGTCCTTCGACGACCGCGGGGCGCGCGCCGACGACGCGATGCGCGCCCTGCGCGCGGCACTGTCGCAACCGCAGCCCGTGTATCACGGCGACTACTACGACTTCGGCGGGTTCTTGGTCGACCCGTGCGCGGTGCAGCCGCACGTTCCGCTCTGGGTCGGCGGCCGGACGTACCGGTCGCTGCGCCGGGCCGTCGAGCTCGGCGACGGATGGGCGCCGTTCGGTCTGCGCACCGCGGAGCTCGACAGCATGCTCCGGCGGGCGCGCGATACCAACGCGTGGGCCGCGCGCGCGAACCCCGTCGACGTGATCCTCCAGAACGAGCATCCCCTCGACCCTGTCGCGGAGCCCGAGCGGGTTACCGAGCAGCTGGCGCGATTCGTCGAGGTCGGCGCGACCGGCGTCAACGCCCGCTTCGTGCACCACTCCCCCACGCACTACCGCGAGCAACTCGCCGCCCTCGCCACAATCGCCAAGAAAACCCCCCCGAACCCCGCCAACAGTTAGCAACAAAACTCGCGCGCCAGCAGCACTTTTCTTGCCAACAGTTCGCAACACAACTCGCGCACCGGCAGCCCTTTTTCTTGCCAACAGTTCGCAACAAAACTGAGCTGTCAGCGACAAATTTCTTGCCAACTGTTGGTTGGGTTGGGGTTAGAGGCGTTCGATTACGGTGGCGTTGGCTTGGCCGCCGCCTTCGCACATCGTCTGGAATCCGTAGCGGCCGCCGGTCTGCTCGAGATGGCGCAGCAGACGGGTCATCAGGGCGACGCCGGATGCGCCGAGCGGGTGTCCGAGCGCGATTGCGCCACCGCGGGGGTTGAAGCGTTCCATCGGATAACCGAATTCCTTCTGCCACATCAGCGCGATCGCCGCGAAGGCCTCGTTGCACTCGACCGCGTCGAAGTCGTCGACCGAAAGACCCGAGCGCTTCATCAGCTTGTACGTCACGGGTACCGGCGCCGACAGGACGAGCACGGGATCCTCCGCCGCGACCGCGAAGTGACGAAAGCGGGCGCGCACCGGTAAGCCGTGCTGCTCCGCGAAGTCGGCCGACGCGATGATCATCGCCGACGCGCCGTCGGTCATCTGCGACGCGTTGGCGGCGGTGATGTCGGGCGCGGGCTGCTCCTCGGAGATCCATGCCGGGGGACGCTCGGCCATCTTGTCGAGCGATGCGTCGCGACGAATCCCTTCGTCGGCGTCCAAAATCACACCCGTGCGCTCCCCCGTCTCCGGGTCAACGTGCGGCACCGGAACGATCTCGCCCGCGAAGAACCCGTTGTCGGTGTTGACGGCCGCGCGCCGGTGCGACTGCAGCGAGTACTCGTCCATCTCCTCGCGGGTGATCCCCCACTTGTCGGCGAGTACCTGCGCGACCCAGAATTGGATGCCGAGCGTGTTGTTCGTCTGCCCGAGGAATTCTCGGCTGAACGGACCGGTGCCGCCACGTGCGTTCGACGACATCGGCGCGCGCGTCATCGACTCGACGCCGCACGCGATCCCGATGTCGTACGCGCCTGCGATCACGCCCTGGGCCACGAAGTGCGCGGCCTGCTGGGACGAGCCACACTGACGGTCGACGCTGGTGGCGGGAACGCTCCACGGCAACCCCGCGGCGACCCACGCGTTACGCGTCACGTTGCAACCCTGTTCGCCCGTCTGCGTCACGCATCCCCCGACGACGTCGTCGATGCGCTCGGGGTCGATGTCGTTGCGCTCGACGATCGTCTGCAACACCAGCGCCAGCAGATCGGTCGGGTGCCAACCGGCGAGCGCGCCCTTGCGCTTACCGAACGCGGACCGGGCGCAGTCGACGATCACTGCTTCTCGGGTCATAACCTCACCTTATGCGGATCGCCGTTTTGGTGAAGCAGATCCCCAGGTTCGAGGAGATGGAGCTCGGCGCCGACGGACGGCTGCGGCGCGACGACATCGACCTCGAGCTCAACCCGTACTGTCGCCGCGCGGTCAGCCAGGCCGTCGAGCTCGCGTCGGGACGCGTCGGCGCGCGCGTCACGGTGATCACGCTCGGACCACCTGCCGCCGAGGACGCGCTGCGCGAGGCCATCGCGTGGGGTCGCGAGCGAGCGGTCGACATCCACGGTGTGCTCGTCACCGACGCGGCGTTCGCCGGTTCCGACACGCTGGCGACTGCGCGAGCACTCGCGGCCACGCTCGCACACGAGGGTCCGTTCGATCTCGTGCTCACCGGCCGCAATTCGGTTGACGCCGACACCGGTCAGGTCGGCCCCGAGCTCGCGGAGCTGTGCGACCTGCCGTTCCTCACCGGAGTGCGCCACCTCGCGATCGACGACACGCTCGTTGCCGCGCGCTGCGAGCACGACGACGGCTGGCTCGAGGCCGAGCTGCACCTCCCGGCGATCCTCTCGTGCGCCGAACGATTGATCGAACCGGCCAAGGTGGATCCGCCGCAACGCGCGGCCGTGCCCGCCGACCGCATCCGACGCCTCCGCGCGTGCGATCTCGGGCCCGGACCTTGGGGGCAGCCGGCGTCACCGACGACGGTCGGAAGCATCAGGGTCATGGCGGTGACCCGCGCCCGCCAAAACTGGCCCGGCGCGCCGCTCGCGGAACAAGCACGCGAAGCCGTACGCCTGCTCCACGAACGCGGTGCGTTCCACCATGCGCATGAGCCCGTGGACACCGACGCGGCCGTGGCGCCGGCTCGCCGCGGCCCGACACCGGACGCGCCCCGCACGATCGTGCTCGCGGAGCCCGGTCGGCCCCACGACACGCACGCGCTCCTCGGCGCGGCGGCCGCCCTCACCGGCAACGTGCTCCTCGTCACGTGCGAAACACCCGATGCCCGCTGCCTCTACTCGTGGGGCGCCGACGCCATCGTGTACCTCGTCGGCGAGAACGTCGAAGAAGACGTCGCCCGCGCGGTCACGCAGCTCGCGCGCCGAGCACAACCGTGGTCCATTCTCACCGGGTCGACCGCCTGGGGCCGGGAGGTCGCGTCGCGCGTCGCGGCGCAGCTCGGCGCGGGCCTCACCGGCGACGCGGTCGACCTCGAGCGCGTCGACGATCGTCTCGTCGCGTGGAAACCCGCGTTCGGCGGCCAGCTCGTCGCCGCGATCCACTGCGCGTCGGCCGTCCAGATGGCGACCGTGCGCGCGGGAGTGCTGCCCACGCGGCCGCCCCGCCAACCGGCCGACGACGGCGACGGCGATACCGCGAGCTGCGAGACGGTCCCGCTCGCACCTCGCGGTCGCATACGTGTCCTCGCCCGCACGCGCGACGACGACCTCGACGTCCTCGCGGAGGCGCGTACCGTCATCGGCGTCGGCGTCGGCGTTGCGCCCGACGCGTACGACGAGCTCGAGCCATTGCGAACCCTGCTCGGCGCGCAGCTCGGCGCGACCCGCAAGGTCACCGACCGAGGCTGGCTCCCGCGCTCGCGCCAGGTCGGCATCACCGGCCGATCGATCGCACCCCGGCTCTTCGTGAGCGTCGGCGCGAGCGGCAAGTTCAACCACACGATCGGTCTGCGCGCGGCGGGCACCGTGCTTGCCATCAACGCCGACGCGTCGGCACCCATCTTCGACGCGGCCGATGCCGGCATCGTCGGCGACTGGCGGGCCGTGTTGCCGCTGCTGGTCGAGCAGCTACACGCGGCGCGCGCGTAGACCTCCGGTCAGGTCGTGGCGGGCTGTGGCCGCGGTGGCCGCGGTGGCCGCCAGAACGTTGCCAGCAACGCAGCGGTGCCGCCGACGCCGATCACGAGCGCCCAAACCAAGCCCCACCAGTGGTGCAGCTCGAAGTCGATCTTGTCGTCGATCGACCACTGACCCGCTCCCAGGCACGCGATGGCGATGCATGCGACCGCGAGGTTCAGCACGTACTCGTAGCCCTCGCCGGGCCGGAAGATGAAGAAGCCGTTCTTGCGGTGGTTGGTGATCAGGGCCACCAGCATCACGCCCGCGCACGCTCCCGCCGCGAGCGGTGTGAGCAGGCCGACGACGAGCCCCGCACCCGCCGCGAGCTCCGTGCCGCTCGCGAGCCATGCGTGCAGCTTGCCGGGCTTCATGCCGAGGCTCTCGAACCACCGCCCCGTTCCGGCGATCTTCCCACCGCGGAACACGTGGTTGTAACCGTGCGCCATCATCGTTCCGCCCACCGCCACGCGCAGCAGGAGCAGACCGAGATTCATCTGGTCGACAGCCATGGGCGCGCACAGTAGTACGGTCGACGTATGGCGACTTCGGATCTCGACGACGGCTACGACGCCTTCGAACAGTTCAATCGCAGTACCGGAATGGGCATTGTCGACAACCCTTATCCGATGTTCGCACTCGTTCGTCCGCAGCACCCGATGAAACGCGAGGACGAGGGCGGTCCGGCCATCGTCCCCGACGGCTCCGATATCGACTTCATGCCTCTCGACCGGAGCGTCGCTGTGTTCACGGCCTACAGCTTCGAGGCCGTACAACAGGTGCTGAAGGATGGCGAGACCTTCTCGTCCCAGGGATACGCCGAGATCATGGGCAAGGTGCTCGGCCATTCGATCCTCGAGATGGACGAGCCCGAGCACCATCTCTACCGCGGGCTCGTGCAGCAGGCGTTCAGCCGCAAGGCGATGGAGACGTGGGAGCGCGAGCTCGTGCGCGACGTCGTCGACGAGCACATCGACGCGTTCGTCGATCGCCCCACGAAGCGGGCCGATCTCGTGCGCGAGCTGACGTTTCCGTTCCCCGTCGTCGTCATCGCCCGCCTGCTCGGCCTGCCACGCGAAGACCTGCCCATGTTCCACCGGCGCGCGGTCGAGGTCATCAGCGCCGGCTTCGAGCTCGACCGCGCCGCGAAAGCATCGCAGGCGTTGTTCGAGTACTTCTGCACGATCATCGCCGACCGGCGCGAACATCCTTCCGACGACGTGATCTCCGTGCTCGTGCGCGCCGAGCTCGAGGGAATCCGTCTCACAAACGAGGAGATCTGCTCGTTCCTGCGTCTCCTACTGCCGGCCGGCGCGGAGACCACGTATCGCTCGTCGTCGAACCTCTTGTGCGGCTTGCTCACCAATCCCGATCAGCTCGACGCGTTGCGCGCCGACCGCGCGTTGATGCCGCAAGCGATCGAGGAAGGCTTACGGTGGGAGGCACCGCTCATCGGGATCCTGCGCACGGCCACCCGCGATACCGAGGTCGAAGGCGTGTTCGTTCCCGCGGGTTCGATGATCGCGGTGAACATCGGATCCGCGAACCACGACGAGAAGGTCTGGGACAACCCGGAGGAGTTCGACATCCTCCGCCCGCCGCGCCAGCACCTGGCCTTCGCGTGGGGACCGCACATGTGCCTCGGCCTCCACCTCGCGCGGATGGAAACGCGCGTGGTGCTCTCGCAGGTGCTCGATCGTCTCCCAGGCTTGCGCCCGGATCCCGAGGCGGAGCCCGCGGCGATTTCCGGTGCGATCTTCCGCGCGCCTGCCGCGCTGCCCGTCGTCTGGGACTGAATCGATTTCGAAGGGACCGAAGGAGATGGCGCGCAACGTCCTGGGCGGCGAGCTCGAACCGTGCAGCTTCGACCCGTTGACCGGATTCATGCGCGACGGTCGCTGCAACTCGCACAGCGAAGATGCCGGCGTGCACCTCGTGTGCGCCCAGATGACCGAAGCGTTCCTCGCCTTCTCCTTCCAGCAGGGCAACGACCTCTCGAGCCCCGTTCCCGAATACGGCTTCGACGGCCTGAAGCCGGGCGACCGGTGGTGCCTGTGCGCCTCGCGCTGGCAGGAGGCGTTCGAGGCGGGCGCGGCGCCGCCCGTCCATCTCGCCGCAACACATGCGCGCGCCATCGAATGGTGCTCGCTCGAGGCTCTCACCGCTCACGCCGCCGACACGTGACGGCCGGGCACCCACGGCCGTACACTGACACCGACGTCAGGTTCCAGTTTCCGAGGGGGAACCCATGCAGCTCGAAGACCTCATCTTGGTCAGTGTCGACGACCACGTCGTCGAGCCCCCCGATCTGTTCGAAGGTCGCCTGCCACAGAAGTACGCCGAGATCGCACCGAAGCTGGTGCGCAAGGAATCCGGCATCGACGTGTGGCAGTTCATGGGCGCCGAGCTGCCGAACATCGGGCTGAACGCGGTCGCGGGCCGTCCGCCCGAGGAGTACGCGATGGATCCGCAGTCGTTCGACGACATGCGGACCGGTTGTTACGACATCCACGACCGCGTCAAGGATATGAACGCCAACGGACTACTCGGTTCGATGTGCTTCCCGAGCTTCCCGCAGTTCTGTGGCCAACTCTTCGCACGCGCCGCGCAGAAGGACGAGCCGCTCGCGGTCGCGTTGGTGCAGGCGTACAACGACTGGCACATCGAGAGCTGGTGCGGCGCGTACCCGGGACGGTTCATTCCCCTCGCGCTCCCGATGATGTGGGACGTCGACAAGATGGCAGGCGAAGTGCGGCGCGTCGCCGACAAGGGCTGCCACGCGGTGACCTTCTCCGAGAACCCGGTGCACCTCGGCTACCCGAGCATTCACTCCGGCCACTGGGACACGTTCTTCGCGACGTGCGAAGAGGTCGGCACGGTGGTGAACGTACACATCGGTTCGTCTTCGAAGATGGTGATCACCGCCGACGACGCTCCGATGAGCGTGCTCATCACGCTGTCGCCCATCAACATCGTGCAGGCCGCGGCCGACTTCGTATGGTCGAGCGCGGCGATGAAGTTCCCGAAGCTCAAGTACGCGTTGAGCGAGGGGGGAATCGGTTGGATCCCCTACTTCCGGGAGCGCATCGATTACACCTATGATCGCCACCGCTACTGGACCGGACAGGACATGGGCGATCGCCTGCCCAGCCAGGTGTTCGACGAGCAGGTCATCTGCTGCTGGATCGACGACCCGGTCGGGATCGAGATGCGGCACAAGATGAACGTCGACATGGTCTGCTGGGAGTGCGACTACCCCCACTCCGACTCGACGTGGCCGCAGTCGCCGGAGCAGTTCATGAAGCAGATGCAAGCGGCGCATTGCTCGGACGCCGACATCGAGAAGATCTCGCACGCCAACGCGATGCGGCTGTACAACTTCGACCCGATCTCGGTGCTCGGCAAGGAGAACTGTACGGTCGGCGCGTTGCGACAACTTGCCGAAGGCTGGGACGTCAGCATCAAGGCGCGCGGCATCAAGGCGACGGGTGTCGGGGCCGCCGATCTCGCGAAATTCGCGAAAGCAGACCGCGACTAACGCGCGACGAGAACGGCCGGCGTTTCGGGCACTGAAGCGGCGCTGGTCGTCGCGCGCCTTCTTGTCGTGATCGTCAGTTCGTCATGCCCGCTCGTGACTTGAATCGAGCCGCGGCGCGTCGGACGACATTCGACGTCGGCCGCACGGACGATCTGTCCGGTTACAGGCGAAATCAAGGCTTCTGCCGAAAAGTTCAGGGATGCGCCTCGGGTGTTGACGATCAGAGCGACGGGACGTCCCGAAATTGCCACCCGCGCAGGAGGAACCTATGAAGATCGCACGTCACAGCAAGGCCGCCGCAGCCGCGGTCGCCTTGCTCGTCATCGGAACGGTGGCCGTGTCCGCCGGCCGCTCGTCACCGCGGCCCGCCACGTTGCGGGCGCGTCTGGCGTCCGCAACCACAGTTGCCGTGCAAAGCAACGGCAACGGCTATTGGCTCGTTGCGGCGGACGGTGGCGTGTTCACCTTCGGTTCCGCCCACTACTACGGATCGCTGGGCGGCCAGCACCTCAACTCACCCATCACCGGCATCATCGCCACCGCGGATGGGCACGGATACTGGCTGGTAGCCAAGGACGGCGGGGTGTTCAACTTCGGCAACGCACCGTTCGTGGGATCGATGGGCGGGCAGGCTCTCGTCGCAGAGGTGGTCGGCCTCGCCTCGAGCGCCGGCAGCGGATCGGGTATCGCCGGACCCCAAGGCGATGACGGCGCAAAGGGTTCCACCGGAGCAGCCGGCTCGACGGGTCTGACCGGCCTGGCCGGCGACGACGGAACGACCGGCGCAACCGGTGCCGCCGGAGGACCGGGCGGCCCGACGGGCGCCGCAGGAACGACCGGCGCAACCGGACTCACTGGTAGCACCGGCGCGACCGGACTCACCGGCGCAACGGGCCTGACCGGAGCGACCGCCACCACCGGCGCAACCGGACTCACCGGAACGACCGGCGCAACCGGACTCACCGGCGCAGCCGGGCTCACCGGCGCGAGTGGTCTCACCGGCGCGACCGGCGGTACCGGAACGACCGGGGCAACCGGACTCACCGGCGCGAGCGGTCTCACCGGCGCAACCGGACTCACCGGAACGACCGGGGCAACCGGACTCACCGGCGCAGCCGGGCTCACCGGAGCAGCCGGGCTCACCGGAGCAACCGGGCTCACCGGCGCAACCGGCCCGACCGGCGTCACGGGTAACGCAGGTACGACCGGCGCAACCGGGCTCACCGGCGCTACTGGCGCAACCGGGAGCACCGGCGCAACGGGACTCACCGGCGCAACCGGCGCAGTAGGTCTCACCGGCGCAAGCGGGCTCACCGGAGCAACCGGGCTCACCGGCGCAACCGGAACCTCGGGTCCGGCCGGCGCGTCGAAGTACGGCTACATCTACAACACCGCCGCACAAACCGTGGCGGTCGAAGGTGATGTTGTCTTCGACAGCAACGGCCCGCTCTCCGGAGTGACACACAATGCCCCCGCGACGACCCTTTCGGTCGGCACGACGGGCATCTACCGCATCGACTTCTCCGCTTCCTCGACCGAGCTAAGTCAGTTCGCTCTGACGCTGAACGGCGTGGCGGTTGGTTCGTCGATCTACGGTTCGGGTGCGGGTACACAGCAGAACAACGGCCAGACAATCCTGAGCCTCTCTGCCGGTGACCTCCTCACCTTGCGCAACCACACGTCCGCAGCGGCAGTCACCCTGCCCACCGCCGTTGGAGGGACGCAGACGAACGTCAATGCATCGATGGTCATTCAGCAACTCAGCTGAGTAACTGAGTAACGGCCACGACCGGGACAGTCGCATTGCGACTGTCCCGGTCGGTCGTTCAACTCACACGCCGCGGGTGGTGGCGAAGCTCGTGGACGAGCCCGCCATCCTGCAGCGTGCGCAACGCACGCTCCTCCTCGGCGTCGATGACCAACGCCTCCCCGGGCTCACGACGCAAGATGAAGCGCACGACGCAGTCGTCGCACGCACTCGTGCCCGCCATGACGCAATCGTCGCAATCGATGGTGCGAACGTTCATACCGACAGCATGGCAAGCCGGTGTGACAGCTACCTCGGCTGGTCGTGCAACTCCTCGCCGGCCTCGGACACCTCGATCTGGGCGCCCGACCCGTTGCACCAGCGACAGGTCACTTGCTCGATCCGCTCCCCGACGACCTCTTCCTCTTCGATCTCGAGGTCACCACCGATCGTGTAGTGGTGGAACGCCCGCGTGCGCCGCGTCGCCACGACGTCGAACCGGGTGATGTTCCCGCAGGCGCGGCAGCGATAGCGCGTCGTGCTCACGGCTCCGGAGCCTACCCGCACCGAACATACGTGCGTGCGAACGTTTGTTCGTCTACGCTTCCCGGTCCGTGGCGCCCACTTCCCCCCTCACGGCCGTGCTGCCCGGGTTCGAGCCCGCGCCTCCGGCTGCGCTCGGCGCTCCGCGTCAGCAGTCGCTCGCCGACCTCGGCATGCCGCTCGCCGAGACCACCTTCGTTGTGGTCGACCTCGAGACGACGGGCGGCTCGGCCAACACCGACGCGATCACGGAGATCGGCGCGCTCAAGCTGCGCGGCGGCGAACTGCTCGGCCGCCTCGAGACGCTCGTGAACCCGGGCATGCCGATCCCTCCGATGATCACGGTCCTCACCGGCATCACCGAGTCGATGGTGCTGCCGGCGCCGCCCGTCGCCGAGATCCTCCCCGCGTTCCTCGAGTTCGCGCGCGACGCGGTGATCGTCGGCCACAACATCCGATTCGATTGCGCGTTCCTCGATGCCGCACTCGTCGCGCACGGATATCCGCGTCTGTCGAATCGCCGCGTCGACACGCTCGCGCTCGCCCGCCGTCTGGTGCGCGACGAGATCCCCAATCTTCGGTTGCACACGCTCGCGCGCCATTTCCGCACGAGCGTCGAGCCGACGCACCGTGCCTACGCCGACGCGGCGGCGACGGCCGAGGTGCTGCACGCGTTGCTCGAACGCGCCGCGGGTTACGGTGTGCTCGGGCTGGACGACCTCTTGGCGTTGCCGTCCATGCGCGCGCATCCTTCTGCGGCGAAGCTGGCGCTCACCGCCCGGCTGCCCCGTGCGCCCGGCGTCTATATCTTTCGCGACCGCGACCGTCGGGTGCTCTATGTGGGCAAGGCGACGAACCTGCGCTCGCGCGTACGCTCCTACTTCGCGTCGGACGACCGCCGCAAGGTTCCGCAGCTGCTGCGCGAGCTCGTGACGATCGACCACCGCGTCTGCGCGAGCGCGTTCGAAGCGGAGATCCGCGAGTTGCGCCTCATCCAACGACTCCAGCCGCGCTTCAATCGGCACGGCAAGTCGACGCGCGCGAGCGCGTACTTGAAGCTCACCGACGAACGCTTCCCCCGACTCACCGTCACGCGCACGCCCGCGCCCGACGGCTCGTGTCTCGGCCCGTTTCATTCCACGACGACGGCCCACCTCGTCCGGGAAGCGATCGAGTCGGCCGTACCGTTGCGCCGCTGCGCGACGCGGGTCGGCCGGCGCGCTCCCATCGTCGAGGGCCCGCCGTGCGTGCCGGCCCAGCTCGGTGTCGCCGCGTGTCCGTGCCGGGGACATGTCGACGACGCGACGTACGACGCGTTCGTACGCACCGTTCGGCGCGCGCTCACCACCGAGCCCGAGGTCGCGCTCGGACCGCTCGACGCGCGGATGCAGCGCCTCGCGCAGCAGGAGCGGTTCGAGGAGGCCGCCGCCACCCGCGACCGGCTCGGCGCCCTGGTCCGCGCGCTGGAGCGCCGCCGCACGGTCGCGATGTGGCGAGGGGTCGCGCGCCTGGTCGTCGAGTACGAGGGTCAGCGCGTGGAGATCCGGCGCGGCTTGGTGGTTTGGCCGGACGACGAGCCGAGTCTCGAGGCCGCAACCGCCGACGGCGCCGAGCCCGAGACCGAGCGCGCCCCGGGTACCGACGTGAGCGAGATCCTCGCCGTCGATCGTTGGGTCGCGCGCACCGCCGGACGTCTCCAAATCGCCGCCGTCGACGGCGAGCTCGCGTCGTCGTTGCCCCGCATCGGCGGTCCTCGCGATCCTGCGTATCCGCCGAAAACCCCCGAAAGCTAGACCCCGGCAGCCTCACGCCCCCAAAGCGGCCTCAAGCCCGGCGCCGACTACGACGACCTTTGCCTCATGCAATCGGAGGGCGGTGGCGACGCGGGGTGCCATTTCGCGGGCGTCAACACGTGGCTGTTGGTCCGCTACCTCCGCGACCACGGTGGCCCGGACGCTCCGGAACGACTGTTGCGCGAGGCCGGTGACCCGCGAACCGTCGACGAGATGTTCGACATCGCGACATGGAGCTCCTACGGCCAGTTCCGCCGGCTCCTCGAGGTGGCGGCCGAGTCGTTCGGAGGCGACGAGACGCTGCGGCGCGCGGCCGGCGACGGTCTCGCCGACCCGTCGATGCCGGAGCTCACCGAGATGCTGCAGTCGCTCGGCTCGCCCGAGGCGCTGGTGGCCATGATCACCGAGTCGGGCGGCGCGAGCCTTGCGCCCGTGATCGCGCTCGACGGCCATTCGGTCGGTCCGACCGAGTGGATCGTGCGCGAGTGGTTCCGCGAGGGCTTCGCACCGTTTCACGAATACTGCTCGTGGGCGGCGGGCATGTACGCGAACATCCCGAAGCTGTTCGGCATGCGTCCGGAGGTCGAGCACATTGTGTGCGCGTGTGACGGTGCGCCGGCCTGCGAGTACCAGATCCGTTGGTTCCCCGACGAGCCGGCCGCGGCCACCGAGTTCCTGGAGACCCGCGTCGAGGTCCTGACCGCGCGGCTCGAATCGCTGCACCAGACCGTCGGCGATCTCGTCTCCGACGACGACCTGGAACACGTCCTCGCCAAGATCGTGACCTCCGCCGCGCACACCGTCTACGCGCCGATCTTCGTCCTCGCGCTCGAGGCGATCCCGACGGCCCCGAAACACGTCTATTCGAGAGGCGTCAGCGACGAGCAGGCGGCGCTCTTGGCCGCCGAGCTCCTCGCCGCCGGTCCGAACCAAGACGAGCATCGTCTCGTCGTCGAGGTGGTGTCGACCCAGCGCCGTTACGGCCGGCTGGCCGCGGTCAACCCGCACGGCAGCTTCTTCCCGCAAGAGCAGGCTGTGCTCGAGACGTACGCGCGTCTCGCGGCCGCGGCCCTCGACTCCGCCTTGGCGCTCGAAGATTCGCGCCGGCAGGCCCGCACGGCGCGCGCGTTGCTCGACCTCTCGAACGCCCTCGCGCAGCTCGCTGCGCCCGACGACATGGCTGCCAACATCGCGCGGGCGGTCCCCGCCGTCATCGGCTGCGACCGCGCCGCGGTCGCGTTGTTCGAGCCCGGCGCGACCAGCGGACGGGTCGTCGCGACCTGCGGCTACTCGGTGAGTGACGAAGTGCGCCTGCGCTCGATGGACGTCCCCGTTCCGCCGCCGCGCCCCGGGGATACGGCCGTCAGGGTCTGGGACCGCGAGAGCGCGGCAGAACTGAACTTGCTGCCGCTGCTGATGAGCGAGTTCGGCGCGGCCGCGGTCGCGACGATTCCCATCATCGTGAACGACGAGCGCGTCGGTCTCGTGGTCGGCGATGTCGTCGAGCGGCCGGAACGCATGCTCGACGACCCGGAGCTCGCCGGGCGCCTGCGCGGTGTGGCCAGTCAGGCCACGATCGCGATCCGTAACGCGCGTTTGCTCGAAGGTATCCGTCACCAGGCGCTGCACGATGCGCTCACCGGGCTGCCGAATCGCACGCTCATCCTCGACCGCGTCGAGCAGATGCTCGCCCGCGCCCGGCGCAACGGGAACGAGATGGCGGCACTCTTCCTCGATCTCGACGGCTTCAAGCATGTGAACGACACGCTCGGGCACGAGGCCGGCGACCAGTTGCTCAAGGCGGTCGCCGCGCGACTGCTGACGACGCTGCGCGAAGGCGACACCATCGCCCGGCTCGGCGGCGACGAGTTCGTGGTGCTCGTCGAGGGCGGGACGCCGACCGGCAGTCCAGAGTTCGTCGCGGAGCGGCTGCTCGACGTGCTCCGTGAGCCGTTCGAGATCGACGACGCGGCGCGTCCCTCGGTTCTCATCACCGCGAGCATCGGCATCGCGCGCGGGAGCCACGTCTCGGCAACCGACCTGCTGCGCGACGCCGACATCGCGTTGTACGAGGCGAAGGCGGCGGGGCGCGATCGCTACATCGCCTTCCAGCGCGAGATGCAGACTGCGGTCGAGGACCGTCTCACTCTGGAGCTCGACCTGCGCGGTGCGCTCGACCGCGGCGAGTACTACCTCGAGTACCAGCCGATCTTCGAGCTCGAGTCGGGCCGCGCGCTCGGGCTCGAGGCGCTCCTGCGTTGGAAGCATCCCGCGCGTGGCATCGTCCAACCCAACTCGTTCATCCCGACGCTCGAGGAGACGAAGCAGATCGTCGACGTCGGGCGCTGGGTGATCCAAGAGGCCTGTCGTCAAGGACAAGCTTGGCGGCTCGCCGACCGAAACATGTACGTCTCGGTCAACGTCTCCGCCCGCCAGCTCGACGACGATCGTCTCGTACACGAGCTGCGCAGCGCGCTCGAGACGACGGGTCTCCCGCCGTCGGGGCTCGTCGTCGAGCTCACGGAGACCGCGATCATGTATGACGCGGCGTCGACCGCGCGCCAACTCCGCGCAATCAAGGAGCTCGGCGTCGGCGTCGCGATCGACGACTTCGGAACCGGCTACTCGTCGCTGGCCTACCTACGGCAGTTCCCGGTCGACATTCTCAAGATCGATCGGTCGTTCGTGAGCGCGATCACCGACTCGGTCGAGTCGACCGCACTCATCCGCACGCTCGTTCAGCTCGGTAAGCAACTCGGGCTGAAGACGCTCGCCGAAGGCATCGAGCAGCACGACCAGTTCTGCCAGCTGCAAGACGAAGAGTGCGACAGCGGCCAAGGATTCATGTTCTCCCGGCCGCTCGCGGCCAACGCCGTCGAGTCGTTCCTCGCCGAGCTGCCGCGGCCCGCCGTAACGCTGGGGATGACCCGGCCTACGCCTACCGTCCGCGCGGCCGACTCACCGATCCGCTGAGCTCGCCCGACGAGCGAGCGCCGCCGCGGCTGCGGCCACGCAGGCGTGCCAGACCGTACACACCGCCCTGCACGAGCGCCGCGGTCACGAGCGCGACGAACGGCAACAGGCGCGCGACGGGCCAGAACCGTCCCGTGTTGTTCGCGAGGAAGAGATCGGAGAGCTGGTTCGTGGTGAAGAGGCTGAGCGCGCGAGCGATCAGGAACACGAGCAGGAACGACAGCGGGACCGCAACGAACCAGAGCAGGAGTCGCATCCACCACGGGACGCGACCGAGGTGGGGACCCGGCCGACGGATCGACGGGGGCCCCAACCCGCCGAATCCTCGCGGGTCGACCTCGGGCACCGCGCGTGTCGCCGTGGGAGCCACCGCCGGCACGGCACCGCGAGCGGCCGCAGGACGCGCGATCCCGCTCGCGACGGGGACGGGCCGCGGCGCCGGGGACACTGGGGATTCCGGGGATGCCGCGGAGGCCGCGGGCGCGCCGCCGGCGCGCCCGCTCACGACCGTCGGAACCTGCAGCACCCGCCCGCATCCCCGGCATGGAAACGCCCCCTGCGTCGGCACGCTCGCGAGCGGATGCTTCTCGCCGCAGTCGGGACACTTGAGCACCGGCGCCATGGGTCTAGTCGTCGCCCTTCTTCTCGGCGGCCGCCTCGACGTTGCTCACGCGCACGAGCGTCTCGAGCGCACGCGCGGCGAGACCGTCGTCGATCGCTTCGATCGCGATCTCCGTACCACTGCCGAGATCAGGTGCAACCCCGGACACCGTCAGCGCGGCGGCCGCGTTCAACACCGCGATGTCGCGGTGCGGGCCCTTCTCGCCGCCGAGCACGGCGTGGATCGCATGCGCGTTCCCGGACGCGTCGCCGCCCAAAAGCGTGTCGGCCGAGGCGCGCGGGATGCCGAGATCGAGCGGGTCGAGGGTGAACGAGCGGACCTCGCCGGCGACGAGCTCGTGCACGGTGCTGGTCGTCGCGGTGGTGAGCTCGTCGAGACCGTCGTCGCCGTGGAACACCATCGCCCGCTCGGCGCCGAGGACGCGCAGCGCACCGAGCATCCGAGTCGCCATCGTCTCGTCGCTCACGCCCACGGCCTGGCGCGTCACGTGTGCCGGGTTCGCCAGTGGTCCGAGGAAGTTGAACGTCGTCGGCACCCCGAGCTCCTTGCGCGCGGGCCCGAGGAACCGCATTGCGGGGTGGTACCGCGGGGCGAGGCAAAAGCCGATGCCGGCCTCGGCAACGCAGAGCGAAACCCCGGCCGGGCCGAGCTCGATCGCGACACCCAGCGCCTCGAGCACGTCGGCCGAACCGCACCTGGACGACGCGGCCCGGTTACCGTGCTTGACGACCCGCGCGCCGGCGCCCGCCGCGATGAGCGCGGCCATCGTCGACACGTTGACGGTCCCTGATCGGTCCCCACCTGTTCCGCACGTGTCGATCGCGCCGGGCGCGACGTCGACGTGCTCGGCGTAACGATGCATGGTGCGCACGAGCGCGGCCAGCTCCTCGACCGACTCACCCTTCGTGCGCAACGCGACGATGAAGCCCGCGGCCTGGACGTCGGCGACCCGGCCTTCGAGGATCTCGGCCAGCGCGGCTTCGATCTCCTCGGGCAGCAGCTCCGTGCCGCGCGTGACGCGCGCCAGTATCGGCGTGAGGATCTCGTTCATGGCGACTGCACCGCGACCACCGCGAGCACCGCTAGTCCCACCACAGATCGTGATCGAGGACGCCCCGAGCGATGAGTCCGAGCTGCACTTGCGAGGTTCCTTCGACGATCGTGAGCTGGCGGGCGTCACGGTAATAGAGCTCGGTCAGATGATCTTTCATGTAGCCGGCCGCGCCCAGCATCTGTAGCGCCTCGCCCGAGACCTTTACCGCGACCTCGCTCGCGTAGTACTTCGCCATCGACAAGAAGGGCACGTACTCCTTGGTGTACTTCCCCTCGTCGGCCATCATCGCAGCTCGGTAGGTGAGCAGGCGCGCGGCCTCGATCTCGGTTGCGAGCTCTGCGATCTTCCATTGCATGCCCTGCATGTCCGCGATCGTGCGGCCGAACGCGGCGCGCTGCTTCACGTAGTCGACCGCGTACATCAGCGCACCCTCTGCCAGACCGATGCCCCGGGCCGCGACGATGGGTCGCATCGAGTTGAGGCCCAGCATCGCGAGCCGGAAGCCTCCGACCTCGCCGACGACGTTCGACGCGGGAACGCGTACGTCGTCGAGGAGGAGCTCGCCGGTGTCGACCCCCCTTACGCCCATCTTGTCGTCGGTCCGCCCGACCGACACGCCGGGCGAGGAGCGCTCGACGATGAAGCACGAGATGTCGTCGTGCTTGCGGGAGTCGGCCGGACCGGTCTTCGCGAACACGCAGTACCAGTCGGCCTGGACCACGCCCGACATCCAGCACTTCGTGCCGTTCAGGACCCAGTCGTCGCCGTCGCGCACGGCCTTCGTGCGCATGCCGACCACATCGCTCCCGGCGTGCGGTTCGGAAAGCCCGAAGCCGGCGCGCAGCTCGCCGGTGGCGATCGGCCGCACGTACTGCTGACATTGTCCCTCGCTGCCCGCGATGAGGACCGGCCCGGTCGGCAGGCGCGTCAGCAGCAACATCAGCGCCGCGGTGTTCGAGTACTTGGAGACCTCTTCGATCGCGATCGTGAGGCCGAGGATGCCGGCTCCCCCACCGCCGTACTCCTCGGGGATCACGAGGCCGAGCAGACCGGCGTCGCGGAAGACCTCGAAGACGTCCTGCGGGTAGGTGGCGTCGGTGTCGATCTCGCGGGCGCGCGGGGCGATCTTCTCCTGCGCCAGCTTGCGCACGGTCGCCTGGAGCTCGACGTACTCGGGCGCAAGATCGAACGACATCGAGGGGGCAGCCTACTTTCCGGCTTTCAAGCTGCTACGGCCTTGCTGCTATGGCCTTGGAGACCCGGGTGCGCGACCATGCCGGGACGCGGGCGGCGCGAGGAGGACTGGTGGCGACCACGGATGATCGCGGCGGCGCCGTCGAGACGACGCGCCTCGACACGACCGAGGGCGACGACATCGTGGTCGTGCCCGCCGGCACCGCCGACCTCGAACGCCCCCGCCGTGTCCGCCGCGTGCTCGTCGGCACGGCGATCGTCGCGGTACTGGTGTCCGGCGGTGCGATCGCAGTCGCGGCCCGACACGACGGTTCGACGACGCGGGTGCGCATCACGTCGCCGCCGACGCTCGCTCCGAAGCCCGTCGTATTCAACGGCCGCGTCAAGTCGACCGTGCCGCGCGCGAAACCGTCGCCGACGATCGCGGCGACGACACCCTCGACCCCGCCGCCGACCTCTGCGCCTCTCTTCGCCGTGCCGACGACGAGAACCATGCCGGTCCTGGTAAACCCACCCCCACCCCCACCCCCACCCCCACCGCCACCCCCACCGGCGACCTCTGCGCCGAAGCAGTACGGGCCATCGGTGCTGACGTGGAACGCGCCGCGGTCGTTCACAGTTCCTGCGGGCACGACCAAGTTGATCACCGTCACCGCGCACAACCCGACCGACGGCACCGTGACGCTGCCGTATCCGTTGTCGTGCACGCCCCGCCTCGACCAGAGCGAGATGTGCCCGGCGATGGTGCAATTCATCCCGAGGGGTCAGTCGGCGCACGCGAGCTACGAGATCGACGCGCGCAGGGTCGCCAAGGGTCAGTACACGCTGAAGATCGAAGGGGTCCTGACCGTCGCAGTGACCGTCAGCTGACCGACACCGCGTAGGGGTCAGGAAGCGCGTCGACGCTGGCGAAGGATCCGGCGCCGTTCACGCGCGGTGTAACCGCCCCACACGCCGACCTTCTCCCGGGCCGAGAGCGCGTACTCGAGGCAGGCCTCGCGCACGCTGCAGGTCTCGCAGACCGCCTTCGCTTCCTCACCCGGATCCTCGTCGTCCTCGGGGTAGAACAGGGACGGGTCCGCGCCCTTGCAGCGTCCTCGTTCCCGCCAGGTCAACACGCTCATTTCCCTTACCTTCCGTCGGCTCTACTCCGCCGCGACTCCCTCACAATCGGTCGACAGGATGGGTGAGTTGAGCCGTCCGGCCGTGATGTTCGCCCCGTTCCGGAGGCGGCCTGGTCAGGGCCCCGTCCGGGTGCGGGGCGCGCCCCGAAGGTGCCGGCGGTCGCCCGTACGATGCTCCGATGGTCGACGCCCCGCCGCGCCCCGTTCGGCGCTCGGGCTCGGCCTTCGTGCTGGCGGGCGCAGCCGCCGCACCGGGCGTCATCCTGCATCTCGGGGGCCTGCACCCCGAGCCGGTCACGGCGTCGGTGGCGTTCGGACTGGCCGTCGTCGGCGCCGCCTTCATGCTCGCGTGGGCCGCGGAAGCCGCCCAGGTCGACATCTCGGCCGGCCTGGCGCTTGCGTTGCTGGCGCTGGTGGCCGTGCTGCCGGAGTACGCGGTCGACTTCGTGTTCACCTGGAAGGCGGGCAAGAACCCGGTCGAGTTCGCGCCCGATGCGCTGGCGAACATGACGGGTGGCAACCAGTTGCTGATCGGCGCGGGCTGGTCGCTCGTGGTGCTGGTCGGCGCGTATCGCGTACGACAGTCGCGGCGCGGACGCGAGCTGCGCAACGTACAGCAGGTGCCCGCATCGACCGAGGTCGAGCTCGAACGCAGCAACAGCGTCGCGATCGCGTTCCTACTGATCGCCACGCTCTACGGGCTGACGTTGCCGTTGCACCGAACGCTGACGTTGATCGACGCGGCGATCCTCGTCACCATCTTCGTCGTCTACATCGTGCGGGTCGCGCGCGCGCCGGCAGGACAGCCACATCTCGTCGGCCCCGCGCGCACGATCGGCACGATGTCGACCGCGCGCCGGCGTGCGGCCGTTGCGGCACTCTTCGGCGCGGCGATCGTCACGATCCTCCTGTGCGCGGAGCCGTTCGCGCAATCGCTCGTCGACACCGGCCGCAAGTTCTCGATCGACGACTTCGTGCTGATCTCGTTGATCGCGCCCCTCGCGTCGGAAGCCCCCGAGCTGCTGATCGCCGGCATGTTCGCGTGGCGACTCGACGCCGACGCCGGGCTCGGCACGCTCGTGTCGTCCAAGGTAAACCAGTGGACACTGCTGGTCGGCACCTTGCCGATCGTTTTTGCGATCTCGTCCGGAGGCCTGCACGGACTGCCGATCGACGCGGTGCAGCGCGAGGAGCTGTTCGTGACCGCCGCCCAGTCGGCGTTCGCGGTCGCGGTGCTCGCGAACCGACGCATCAGCGTGCGGGAGGCAGGCATCCTGCTCGGAGTGTGGCTGGTCCAGCTGGTCACGAAGCTGCCGTTGTTCGAGTCGATTCATGCCGAGGCGCGTATCAGCATCGGCGTGCTGTACCTCGTGATGGCCGCAGTGATCGTATGGCGCCAGCGCGCGAACTTCCGGCCGCTGCTACACGACGGTCTGGTCGTGCCGGTAGCGGATCTCGTCGCATTGGAGGCCGACGGCGCGGCGGGTGATTGAGGTGATGGGCGAGCTCCATGAAGAGGCGCGCCGCGCCCTGCGTGCGCTCGTGGGTTCGAACGCGGAGTTCCGGCCGGATCAATTCGAGGCAATCGAAACCCTCGTCGCCGACCGCCGTCGAGCTCTGGTTGTGGAGCGAACGGGTTGGGGCAAGAGCGCGGTGTACTTCGTCGCGACGCGAATGCTGCGCGACCGCGGAGCTGGGCCAACACTGCTCGTGTCTCCCCTCTTGGGCCTCATGCGCAATCAGATTGATGCCGGCCGGCGCGGAGGCATTCGAGCCGAGCGGATTACGAGCGACAACGCCGGCGAATGGAACCGCGTCGTCGAGGAGCTCGAGCGCGATGAGATCGACATCCTCCTCGTCGCCCCGGAGCGCTTCGCGAATCAGCAGTTTCGAAACGGTGTACTTCCGGTCGTCGCCCAGCGAGTCGGACTCCTCGTGATCGACGAAGCCCACTGCGTGAGCGATTGGGGACACGACTTCCGCCCGGACTATCGCCGGTTGGCACGCATCCTCGATCTTCTGCCCCAGGGCGTCCCGGTCCTCTGCACGACAGCGACGGCCAACGACCGCGTCATTCAGGACGTTGTCGACCAACTCGGCCACGGCATCGCCGTCATGCGCGGCGAGCTCGACCGCCCGAGCCTGGTACTCGATGTATTGCACCTGCCGAATCCTGCGCAGAGGCTGGCGTGGCTCGCCGAGAATCTACCGAAGCTCCCCGGTACGGGCATCGTGTACACGCTGACCGTGGAGGACGCTCGCCGAGTCGCGGCATGGCTGCGACAACGCAACATCAACGCGCGGGCCTACTTCGGCGACGAAGCAACCGACGCGAAGGTCGACATCGAGCAGCAGCTCCAGGAAAATCGGATCAAGTGTGTCGTTGCGACATCTGCGCTCGGCATGGGCTACGACAAGCCCGATCTCGCGTTCGTCGTGCATTTCCAGGTTCCCGGCTCGGCGATCGCGTACTACCAACAGGTCGGCCGAGCCGGAAGGGCAATCGACCGGGCGTTCGGGATAGCACTCGCCGGGTCCGAGGACCGTCAGATCCAAGATTGGTTCATCAAAACGGCCTTTCCGCCGCGCGACCAAGCCGAACAGATCGTCGCTCTGCTGGCCGAACGCGGCGACTGGGTCAAGCTCTCCGAGATCGAAGCGATCGTGAATGTCCGGCGGTCTCGCCTCGAGAACATGCTGAAGATCCTCGAGGTCGAAGGGGTCCTCGAACGCGACGGTCGGAAGTGGCGCAGAACTCTCGCCGCGTGGGAGTACCCGCAAGCTCGTGTCGATGCGGTCACCCGGCGTCGTCGTGAAGAGCAGGAGCGCATGCAGCTGTTCCACGACGGGCCCGGCTGCCTCATGGAGTTCCTCCGCAAGGAGCTCGACGATCCGGCGGCAGTCCCGTGCGGACGGTGCGCACGCTGCATCGGTCACCACGTGGTCGCGGAGCACGCCGACGCGGAGATCACCCGCGCTGCAGTGATGTTCCTCCGACATCGATGGCTCGATCTCGAACCCCGGAAGCAGTGGGCAGACCTGGCGAGGATCTCGGCTGACGAACGAAGCGAGCCGGGTCGAGTGCTGTGCCTCTACGGCGACGGCGGTTGGGGCACGATGGTCAAGGACCAGAAGCTGGCCGGCGCCTACGACGACAGCCTTGTCGGCGCGCTGGTCGAGCTCGTCGGCAACTGGGTTCCAGACCAATCGCCGACGTGGGTGACGTGCGTGCCGTCGCTGCGACATCTCGACTTGGTGCCGTCACTCGCAGCTCGCCTCGCAGCCCGCCTCGAGTTGCCGTTTCTTCCGGTCGTGACGAAGGTGCGCGAGTCACTGCCCCAAGAGAAGATGGACAACTCGTCGCAGCAGTTCGGCAATATCGCCGGCGCGTTCGACATCGCCGGCCCCGTACCGGACGGGGCTGTCTTCCTCGTCGATGACGTCGTCGACTCTCGCTGGACACTCACGGTGATCGCGGCGCGCTTGCGGCAGACAGGGAGCGGTCCTGTCTACCCGCTCGTGTTGGCGCGAACACAGAGCGAATGATCAAGGAAGATATGTCACGGCGCTCCGACACATCGTTGGCGACACTCTTGCTCGTCTCACGCGCCGTACCGTCAGAGGAAAGTCCGCTGTCTGCGTCGGAGTTCTGGAAGCTCGTCGAAGTCGTCAACGACCCCGCCAGACTCCTCGAGACGTCTGACGACGAGCTCGCCGGAACTGTGGGTCCGGTACTCGCCGCACGCGTACACACGCTGCTCGATCGTGCTACGTCGCTCGCGTTCCAGGTCGAGGACCTCGAACATCACGGCATCAAAACGTTGTCGGCGCTCGACGACGACTACCCCCCACGCTGGCGCGAGCGACTCGGAGCTGCGGCACCGCCGGTTATCCACTGCGCGGGCCCGCCACAACTCCTCGTATCCGGCGGGATCGCGATTGTTGGGTCCCGAGACATCGCTCCCGCCGGGGCGCGGATCGCACAAGAAGCGGCCAACGCAGCCGCGCGAGATATGCGCGTCGTGATCTCCGGCGGTGCGCGCGGAACCGACAAGCTCGCGATGCAAGCAGCATTGCAGTGTGACGGCCGCGTCGTCGGCGTTCTCGCGGACGCGCTGACACGAACGGCCGACGATCCCGAGGTGAGGCGCGCGATCGCGGACGAACTGCTTTGTCTAACGACGCCCTATGCCCCTACTGCTCCGTTCAGCGCCGGCAACGCTATGGGTCGAAACAAACTCGTATACGCGCTCGCGGATCTGACCTTCGTGGTCGCAACCGACGAGGACAACGGCGGAACCTGGGCCGGAGCGACCGAAGCACTCCAGAAACACTACGGTCGCGTCGCGGCATGGACGGGCGAAGGCGCCGGTTCGGGGAATGCAGCTCTTATCAAGCGCGGCGCAGTCCCCATCGCGTCGATCAGCGATCTCTTGGCGTCGGCGGTATCCGGCGCATGCGAACCGACCACTCCCGCCCACGAACAGCTCGGGTGGGCCCTCTAGGGTTCGCCGGGCTCGGCGGTGATCGTGTAGCGCTCCCCGCTATTTCGTCGCGGCGAGGTCGGCGGTTCGAGCAATCGCAACCTGGTTGCGACCGTTGTTCTTCGCTCTGTAGAGGGCCTGGTCGGCGAGCTCGAGGATCGCCGCGCTCGAGAGGGCGCTTCCGGGTTCGTACGTTGCGACGCCGGCGCTGATGGTGAGGACGCCGGGCGGGTTGTTGCCCGCGTGCGGGACCGACAGCGCTTCGATGGTCTGGCGGAATCGGTCGACGGCGATGACGGCGCCAGGCAGGAACTCGTCGGCGAGGAGCACGATGAACTCTTCGCCCCCGAAGCGGTACGCGGTGTCTCCGGCGCGCGTGTCGACCGCGAGGACGGCCGCGACCTGTTGGAGGGCCACGTCGCCTTGGGGATGGCCGTAGGTGCGTTGTAAGCCTTGAAGTGGTCGAGGTCGCACGTCGCGAGGCTGTACGGGCGGCCGTGGCGCTGCGCGCCGGCATGCAACGTGTAGAGGTCCTCTTCGAGCCGGAGCCGGTTGCCGAGCTTGGTGAGGGGGTCGGTGCGGGCCTGCCCGGCGAGGTCGGCGTTCAGCTGTTCGAGTTGGCCGCGGTAGTGGTTCAGCTGGTTGTGCAGGGCGGTGACGCGTTCGGCGGCGATGAGCCGGGTCTCGACCAGGAACGGATCGATGGGCTTGATGAGGAAATCATCGGCACCGGCCTGCATGCCCTCGAGCACGTTGGCCCGTTCGCTCATTGCCGTCGCGATGATCGTGTACGTGTAGCTGTCGGCGGGGCGGGCGCGAATCCTCCGGCACAACTCGGGCCCGTTGACGCCCGGCATCACCCAGTCGGTGATGAGCACGTCGACCGGCCCCGCTTGCAGGAGGAACCAGGCCTCGTCGCCGTCGACGGCGACGAGACATTCGTGTCCGAGTCTCTGCACGACCGCTTTCACGACGAGTCGCGTCGTCGTTTCGTCGTCGGCGACCAGCACCCGCACGTCAGTTCCCCGCGACTTCGACGGCGAGCGCCGCGCGCACGAGCGCGAACTCGGCCGCGGCTTCGTCGGATAGACCCGACGCCGTGCCGAGCGCGCGGGCGCGGCCGAGCGCTTCGAGCTCGGCGCAGATCCCGGTGACGCGGTCGGCACCGAGGTTCGCGCTCGAGCCCTTCAGGGTGTGGGCCGCGCGCTCGACCGCTTGAGGGTCGCCTTCGGCGAGTGCCTCGCGGATCGTGTCGAGCAGTCGCGCGCCGTCGTCGAGATATTCGCTCACGATCGCCGAGAGGAGCTCACCGTCGCCCCCGTCGAGATCGCGCAGCACCTCGAATCGTCCGGCGTCGATCACCGCGTCCGCGGCCCGCGTCGCGTCGGCGCCGGGTTGCTCGACCGGCTCGGCGACCTCCGTGGTGATCCAACGCCGGAGGGTTTCGGCGATCGTGTCGGGCCGGATGGGCTTGGTGATGTAGTCGTCCATCCCCGCTGCGAGGCAGGTCTCGCGATCGCCCTGCATCGCGGCGGCCGTCATCGCGATGACCGGAAGACGACGACCCGTACCCGCTTCGTCTCGGCGCAGCCGTCGCGTGGCTTCGTAGCCGTCCATCACCGGCATCTGGCAGTCCATGAGCACCGCGTCGTAGTTGCCGGCGGCGATGGCGTCGAGCGCCTCCTGCCCGTCGTTCGCGACCTCGCAGTCGTAGCCGAGCCGGGCGAGCACCCGGGTCGCGACGAGCTGGTTCATCTTGTTGTCCTCGACCAGGAGGACCGACCCGCGATCGCACGATCGCGCGTCGCCGGTCGCGGGCGTATCGGCATCGTCGGCCGTGGGAGATGCGTCCATCTGCAGTCCTTCGATGAGACAGTTGAACAGCTCGGATTGGCGGACGGGTTTGCTCAGCGATCCGGCCAATCCCGACTCGACGGCTACATCCTTGGGGACCCGGCCCGAAGAGCTGAGCAAGAACAGCCGCGCGTGCGCGGTCGCCGGGTCGACCTTGATCGCGCGCGCGAGCTCGAGGCCGTCCATGTCGGGCATGTTGAGATCCAGGATCACGAGGTCGTAGCTCTCGCCGCGCGCGGCCGCCTCGCGGATCCGCGCGAGCGCGCTCGGCGCGTCCTCGGCTTCGTCGGGCTGCAATCCCCACGACGCGAGCTGCTGGCGCAGGATGAGGCGATTCGTCGCGTTGTCGTCGACGACGATGGCCCGCAGGGAAGCCAACTCCGGGACCATCCGTCTCGGTTCGTCGTCGGCCGCGTCGAGACGCGCGAGCGGGATCTCGAACCAGAACGTGCTGCCGTGGTCGACCTCGCTGTCGAGGCCGAGCTCGCCACCCATGAGGTCGACGAGTTGGCGGACGATTGCGAGACCGAGCCCGGTGCCGCCGAAGCGGCGCGTCGTCGAGCTGTCGGCCTGGGAGAACGGCTCGAACATGCGGACCTGGTCGGCCGGCGCGATGCCCATGCCCGTGTCGCTGACCGCGAAGCGAACGACGCCGGGACGCCCGTCGTCGGCGACGGGCTCGGCGCGCAACACGACCTCGCCGGTGCTCGTGAACTTGACGGCGTTCGAGACGAGGTTGACGAGAACCTGGCGGAGGCGGGTCGGATCGCCGCGCATCGTCGTCCGCAGGTCGGGTTCCGGGTGCGCGAGGAGCTCGAGCCCCTTCTGTTGCGCGGCGTCGGCGAGGAGCGCGACGACGTCTTCGAGCAGGACGCCGAGATCGAAGTCGATCGTTTCGAGCTCGAGCTTGCCGGCTTCGATCTTCGAGAAGTCGAGAATCGCGTTGATGATGCCGAGCAATCCCTCCGCCGCGGTGTCGACACCGGAGGCGTACTCCCGCTGTTCGGCGTCGAGGTCGGTGTTGAGCAGGAGCTCGTTGAGTCCGATCACGGCGTTCATGGGGGTGCGGATCTCGTGGCTCATCGACGCCAGGAACTGCGTCTTCTGGCGCGAGGCCTCCATGGCCTGATCGCGAGCGTGGGCGAGCTCGTCGGCCGTTCGCACGCGTTCGGTGATGTCGCGGCTGTTGACGACGAAGCCGCCGACGCTGCGGTCGGCAATCAGGTTCTGGGCGGTGCCTTCCATCGTGATCCATGCGCCGTTGTGATGGCGGAGGCGGAACGTCAGCTCGGCGGTTGAGCCCGGGCGCTCGTACAGGCCCGCGAGCGCTTGCACCGCTGCCGCCTTGTCGTTCGGATGCACCAGATCGGTGAGCTTGGTGCCGACGACCTCCACCGGGTCGTAGCCGAGCACGCCCACCGACGATGGACTCTGGTAGATCGCGATCGCGTGCTCGTCGACGACGGTGATGAGGTCGCTCGAGTTGTGCACGAGGGACCGGAACCGGCTCGACTGGCGCCTCGCCGATCGTCGCAGCAGCAACGCCATGCCGACCGCCACGAGCGCGCCGAGGGCGCCCACCGCGAACTGCACGCGTACCAGTTTCGAGAACTCCGCCTGGGCGACGCGGGCTTCCTCCTCGGCCGCGTCGCCCGTGGAGCTCGACAGCTCTGCGCCGTCGATGCGAAGCGTCCGCAGGTCACGCTGGAACGTCGGCGATGACCGCCCGGCGTGCTGGAGCGCCGTGCCTTGGCGGATGAGCCCGTGCACAAGGTCGCGTACGTGGGCCAGCTTGATCCGTACGGCTGCGCTCGCAGGACCGGGGACCCGGACGAGAACGTCGAGGTTGTCTCGCGGCGATGGAACCATCCCACCGTGGAGCAGTCCCTCCGCACCCGTCACGAGGGCGACCGCGTCCTCGTGCGGATCGGCGGCGACGCCGTCCAAGGTCAGGATGAGGTCCTTGATGTAACGCTCGACCAGTGCTTGCTGGCGCGACGTCACGTCGACGACGATCGGCGTGCTGTACTGCCGCCGCAGACCCGCGATCCCGTAGCCGTCCAGGAGCGAGACCACGACCAGGAACGCCGCGAGGATGCCGACGATCCCACGACTCCTGCGCACCACACCTGAGACTCGGGCCAACGGCGCAATCTTCGGCGCGGTCACGGGAGACGTCACTCCTTGACGTCCAAGGTGACGTTCATGCCTCCGAGGTAGTGACCCTCGAGGTTGCAGTACAGGACGTAATGGCCGGGCGTGAGCGACATGGTCACGTCGCGCGAGGCGTGCAACCGGATCTCCTCTTCCGAAGAGATGTTGACGAGATCCGTCGAGTCCTCGTTCACCGCGAGACCGTTGCGGCGGAGCGGGAGCGCCTCCGAGGAGAGGAACGTTCGATCGACGACGAGCTCGTGCGTCGACGGGCCCTGATTCTCGATGTGGAGCGTGACCGACCCGGCCGCGACCGACGTCGGTGAGGCGGTGATTCCGAAGTCACGCTCCACCACGACGATGCGCGTCCCGCGGGCGGACTGTCGGGCCGCGGCACACCCGGACGCAGCAAGGGCAATCAGCGCGGCGATCGCGATCGCGCCCACGCGAGATATCGTCGTTGTCGATCTCGTCGCCCGCACAGGAACTCCAACACTTCGTCGCGAGACAGAGCCGCGATGGCACCCCGCGGTGGGTCCCGCCCTCCGATCGTCAGCCGGGAACCGGCAATCCAGCCGCGATCAGCTGCGGCGGGGTGATTGAATGGCGAGCGGTGGCGAGTCGGCCGGGTGGCCGCGTACGGACCTGCTCTTCGGAGTGGTGATCCGTCCGAGGAACGTCCGGACTCCGCAGGGCAGGATGCTGGGTAACGCCCAGTCGGGGTGACCCGCAGGAAAGTGCAACAGAGAGC
>JBBQTI010000038.1:0-36885 GCA_038213435.1 Acidimicrobiia bacterium | reverse complement strand
CACGTTCGACGGCCCAGCCCGCGCGGTGCAATGCGCGTGCGCGATCCGCGACGGAGTCGCAGCCCTTGGCATCGAGATCCGCGCCGGAGTGCACACCGGAGAGATCGAGCTCCGCGGCGACGACGTCAGCGGACTTGCCGTCCACCTCGGGGCCCGAGTCGCTGCGTTCGCAGGTCAAGGCGAAGTGCTCGTGACACGCACTGTCACCGACCTCGTCGCCGGTTCCGGCCTGCACTTCACCGAACGCGGCGAACACGAACTCAAAGGACTCCCCGGCTCCTGGCCCCTCTACGCCGTCGACCTATAGCAGGCCTTATGGGACGTCCGATCTTCGAGCCGTCTCTGATGCGCAGGAGGCGAGTGATGTTAGAAATCGTGCATGGCGAAGTCATCGACGCGGCTCGTGCTGATCTGGGGGCTTCCGGCCTCGGGCAAGTCGACACTCGCTCGTCAGCTCGCACCCAAGATCCCCGCCATCAGGTTGGATAAGGACGGATGGGCGACTCAACTCGGTACGGATTTGTGGGATGAAGAATTCCGAGTGCGTCTCGAACGTCAGCTGTGGGCTCTTTCCCAGGATCTCCTCGCCCGGGGCCAGAGCGTGATTTTGGAGTGGGGCCACTGGGCGCGAGTTGAACGGGATGAGAAACGACTCGGGGCGCGAACTTTGGGGGTGGGAGTCGAACTGCATTACCTCGATACGCCCTTGGAGGAGTTAATCGAGCGAGCTGAACGTCGCAATGCGTCGGGCGCGTGGACAGCCTCGCCTATGACACGGGCTCACTTTGAAAGGTGGGCAACGATTTTTCAACCTCCCGACGAGGAGGAGATCCTGTTGTTCGACAAGCCCGCTGCCGAAGGTTGATCTCGTCGAACTTGTCTCGCCCGCTATCGGCAACGTCACCGAAAATGCCGTTCTGGGACGCTCGCCAACGCGAGCACTCGCGGGTTGCAACGCGGTGCCACGCGCGCCAGATCTGCCGAACCTACGACGCACTTGCCCCGCGCCATGACGATTGGGCCGGTCGGGTCGTTCCCGATCTCCGCTCGAAGTGGGCGACAAGAATCGACGCGTTCCTGCCCGCGGACGAACGCGTTGTCGAACTTGGATGTGGGACCGGCGAGCCGGTTGGCCGGTTGCTGGCCCAGCGATACGACTACGCAGGCGTAGATGCGTCGCACGGAATGCTTGCTCAGGCACGGGAAGCACTTTCGGGCGTGTCGCTGACGCAGGCTGACATGCACACCGTGCAGTATCCGGTTGGGTCACTCGGCGCGGTTCTCGCCTTCTTCTCGATTTCCCATACGCCCCGAGAACAGCACTCGGGCCTGTTCGCCTCGATCAGATCGTGGCTGCGTCCGGGTGGTGTCTTCGTCGGGAATCTGCACAGCCGCGACGATCCAGACGGCTTCGAGAACGACTGGCTCCACGCGGGCCCGATGTGGTGGAGCGGCTTCGACGGCGCAACGTACCTGAGGCTCCTCGCCGAGGCCGGGTTCCGCGTGTTGGAATCGACGGTGATCGACCTCACTGAAGCGGACGGCGGCATCATCAAGCCGATGTGGTTCATCGCCAAACCCCAAGACTGACCTTGCGCAATAACTGCCGTCCGGCGCTCTTCGAAGAGTGCGCGGATCTGAGAGGATCGCATGTCCTTAACGCGCGGTGGAGACACCCACGCGGGCATCACCGATGCCGTTTTGCCGCGCGACGACAAGCGGCGCGACATCAGTCAGCCCGCTTGGCTGTAGTCGGGAATCCAGGAAGGTCGCGGTCGCCCGGGTAACGCACAGCATCTGACCCTGCGCGAGCGCGGCCTTCCTCGTCGACGGAAGGGCCTTGACAACGCCGCCGCAGCTTCTCGCACGGGAACCTGACGCAGCTGTCATCGCGCGTCCATCGCGCGGACGCCGCCATTCGGGCTCATTCGCCGTCGTCCACAAACTGAGCTGACCTACACTTTCGGGTTCGACATCGTCCACGGATGACTGGTCGATCGAGTTTGCAAGCAGGGGTCGTGTGTTCGAGTCCTATCGGCGCCACTGGTAAAAGCGGGTCTGGTTTGAAACACTTACCGCATGACGGACTTCGAAGGCGCCGACCTGCGCGGCGCGCAGTTCCGCGAGGTCGACCTGACCGACGCGCGGGTTGAGGGCGCGAACCTGACGAACGTGAAGATGTCCGACGTGTGGTTGGTGAACGTCGACATCGACGGCATGTTCAACGGCGTGAAGATCAACGGCGTCGACGTCACCGCGTACGTGAGTGCCGAGCTCGCTCGTATCAATCCGGAACGGGCGCTCATGGAGCCCACGGATCCCGACGGGATGCGCGCGGCGTGGCGCGCGGTCTCCTCTCGTTGGGACGCGACCATCGAACGCGCGCAACAGCTCCCCGAGGAAGCCCTGCACGCGTCGGTCGACGGCGAGTTTTCGTTCGTGCAAACGCTTCGCCACTTGGTGTTCGCAATGGACAAGTGGTTCACCGCGCCGATCCTCGGCGGCGAGTTCGACCCGATCGGCTTGCCGAACACCGGGAGTCTCGACTTCCCATGGCCCGGCATCGATCGCGACTCAGATCCGTCGTTCGCCGACACGCTGGCGGTGCGTCGCGATCGCGCCGCCCGCTTCGCGAAGTTTCTCGCCGATCTCGAGCCGGCCGACCTCAGCCGATCCCATGAGGTGCTCGAAAACGGCAACGCGCCCGTGCAAGCGTGCTTGCATGTCGTCTTCGAAGAGGAGATGGCGCACCACGGCTACGCGACGCGCGATCTCGATGCGCTGGAGCGCGCGTAGCGGCCTGCCCAACCCGTGCCGCCGGGTCGGCGTCCGCCAACTCACAGCGGGTGAGACAGCGTCGTACTCGTTCCCCTCGGGAGTGACGATCTCGCACGGAGCCGCGTTCAGGCATCATTGTGCCCGTGGCGGTATGGCAGGAGCCGGCTCGGGGCGGGTTCACTTCAGGCGCGGCTTCCATGCCTGGGGTCGAGCGAGTACGCGGCCTCATCGCACCTGATGCATCACAACCGCCGCTCTTTCGCTTGACCGGGATTCGTGTCGTTCATGCCGGGCCCGGGTCGGCGACCTGCTCTATGGCCGCCAGCTCGCTGCTTCTCGACCCGCTGCAGCTCGTCGATCTCTTCATGCTCACTGAGGCCGGCGCGACGATCGCCGGCACCGCGGGCGCGGCTCCGGGTCGCGATGTGCGATGCGCTGCGATCTCCTTTCACCACCAGCGCGTCGCGCAACTCGCATCGCAGCGGCTCATCGCACGGGCGAGCACCGTGCACGGCGGGCGGCGCTACTCGCTGGTCGACGTGGCGGTGGAAGACGCGGTCGGCCGCCCGCTGACGCGCGCGATCGCGTCGCTCGTTGCGATCCCGGCGCGCGATACGAGCGCGAGCGATGCCGTTGAACCCACCTGGCCCACTCCGGACCCGTGGCAGCGCGACTTCGCACCGCCCTCCATCGCAGAGGTGACCGAGGTGATGCAGCGTCGCGTGGACTGGGACGAGTCGTTGCTCGCCCCGCTGCATGCGCAACTCGGCCTGCGCGTCGTCGAAGCGGCGCCGGGCAGGCACGCGACGATCCTTCCAATAAGTGGGTGGCTGCTGGACCGAGCTGACCGCATCGCCGGCGGTGTGATCCTCGGGCTGACCGCGTGGACCATGGGCGGGGCTACCGCGACCTTCATTCCGGCCGGCCAAACCATCACCGTGATCGCGCAACACACGCAGCTGCTGCGGGCTGTCGCTCCGGATGACGGCCCACTCCTATGCCAGGCTCGTGTGACACATCAGGCTGACGAGTTTCATGTCACTGCGGCCGAGGTTACCGACGCGAACGGACTTGTCGTGGCGACGGCGGGATTCACCGCCATCGCGACGCCGATGCGCGACGGCGCACCACCGCCGGCAGAACGGTTGCTCGCGACCATCATGTTCAGCGACATCGTCGGATCGACCGCGCAACTCGCCGAACTCGGCGACGAACGGTGGCGGCGCCGATTGGCCCTGCATCACGCGATGGTGCGCCGGCAGCTCGACGCCTTCCGCGGACGGGAGATCAGTACCAGCGGCGACAGCTTTCTGGCGTTGTTCGACAAACCGGCGCGTGCCGTCCAATGCGCAAAAGCAATCCGCGGAGGACTGCGCGCCGAAGGGATCGAGGTCCGCATCGGTCTGCACACCGGCGAGTGCGAGCTGGCGGCCGGCGACGTCAGTGGCATCGCCGTGCACGCTGCCGCGCGTATCCAAGCCGCATGCGCGCCCGGCGAAATCCTCGTCTCGCAGACGGTTCGCGACGTGACTGCGGGATCGGGGGTCGTCTACGAGGACGCCGGTGAGCGCGTGTTCAAAGGCTTCGAAGAGACGTGGCGCCTCTCTTCTGTGCCCGGCTGAGCCGACGAAGCGTTCGACGTGGTGCGCGCGCTCTACGAGCCGGTCGGGCAAGTTCGCGCCAGCAGTGCGGTGTGAAGACTCGGGAGGCCGGCCGCCTCAATCGCCACCGACCTCCCGGGTGCGCGGCTCTGCGCCGCCACCGCGACAACTCGCGCGGACGTGCCACATCGTGCGAGTGCGGGACGATGATGGACGCGTGAGCTCAGCTCTTGTGCACGTTTCGTCGACCGTGGCAAGTTGGAGATCTTGTTTTCGTCGAAGTCGGACAACGAGAGGAACACGAGATGGGTTTGCTCATAGGCGACACGGCTCCGGACTTCGAGGCCGACACCACCGAAGGCAAGATCAACTTCCACGACTGGATCGGCGATTCATGGGCGGTGCTGTTCTCGCACCCCAAGGACTTCACCCCGATCTGCACCACCGAGCTCGGCTACGTGGCCAAGATCAAGCCCGAGTTCGATCGCCGAGGCGTCAAGGTCATCGGCCTTTCCGTCGACGCCACCGGCGACCACGACGCCTGGGCCCGCGACATCGAAGAGACGCAGGGGACGGCACCGAACTTCCCGATGATCGGCGACGCCGACTTCAACGTGTCGAAGCTCTACGGCATGCTGCCGGCGAGCACGTCGGGTGACGCCAAGTCGCGCAAGGCGGCGGACAATCAGACGGTGCGCAACGTGTTCGTGATCGGGCCGGACAAGAAGATCAAGCTGATCCTCGTCTACCCGATGACGACGGGCCGCAACTTCGACGAAGTGCTGCGTGTCATCGACTCGCTCCAGCTCACTGCCAAGCACCGCGTCGCGACGCCGGTCAACTGGAAGCAGGGAGAGGACGTCGTCATCGCCGGTTCGGTGTCCAACGACGAGGCGAAGCAGGTCTTCGGCGACTGGAAGGAGCCCAAGCCCTACATCCGCATCGTTCCGCAACCGCGCTGACCAGGCGACGCACGTCGTGGTTCTCGGCGCGCTTTCGGCCTGGGGCGGCTACGAGCGCGACAACCCCTTCCCGCTCTTCGAGCGCGTGCGCCGGCGCGGAGCAGTGCAGGAGGTCACGCTGGCGGACGGCCACGACGCCTGGCTGATCGTCAGTCACACCGAGGCGCGCGCCGCGCTCAACGACCCGCGCCTGTCGAAGGACATGCAGGCCGCGCTTGCGTCGGGCGGGGGGGTGGTGGCCGAGGGTTTGCCGGGCCCGACGTTCGCCCGTCACATGCTCGCTGTGGACCCGCCCGATCACACCCGGCTGCGGCGGCTCGTCGCGTCCGCCTTCTCCGTACGCAGAATCGAGGGACTGCGCCCACACGTGCAGAGCATCATCGACGACCTTCTCGACGACATTGCCTCCCGGGGCCCCGAGAGCCAGGTCGATCTGGTCGCAGCGTTCGCGTTCCCGCTGCCGTTCACCGTGATCTGCGAGCTGCTCGGCGTTCCGGATACGGAGCGGGCCGCGCTCGGCACTGCGCTGATTGCTCTGCTCGCACCCATCTCCACGCCCGAGGAATACGCGCTCGCCAAGCGCGCGTCCGACGCAGTCGTACAGATGCTCACCACGCTGGTCAGTGCGAAACACGACGACCCTGGTGACGACCTCATCAGCGCATTGATCAGCGCACGTGACGGTGACGAACGTCTCAACCAACAAGAGCTGCTGTCGACGATCTTCCAACTGATCGTCGCCGGGCACGACACAACGGCGAGCCTGATCGGGAACAGCATCGTCGCGTTGCTCCGCCACCCCGCCCATCTTTCAACCCTGCGCGCCGATCCCGGCAAGATTTCGGCCGCGATCGAGGAGTTCCTCCGCTATGACGCTCCCGTCCCGCACTCGACGTTCCGTTACGCGCTCGAGCCGATCGACATCGGCGGCGTCACCATCCCGGCCGGGGCGCAAGTCATCATCAACTTGGCATCGGCGAACCGAGACCCGATCCACCACTCCCGTCCCGACCTGCTCGACATCGACCGCATCGACACTCGACACCTCGCCTTCGGACACGGCATTCACTTCTGTCTCGGTGCTCCGCTCGCTCGCATGGAAGGTCAGCTTGCGCTCAACTCGTTGTTGCAACGGTTCCCGCACCTGCGTCTGGCCGCCCCAATCGAACACCTGCACTGGGACCATGGCGACGGCCTCGTCCTGCGCGGCCTGTCAGAGCTCCCTGTGGTCTGCGGTCCGTCCGTCGCAGCCGCGCATCTCGAGGCCTGACGCCCGGAAATACTGCGTCTGCCCGATGCGGAGACGGGGTTCTTAGCCCGATCCTGAACCGGTACCAACAGGCAGGAGGGGCGTCATGATCGACAACCCGGAAATCATGCGACAACTGGTAAACGGTCGGCTCGAGCAGCGGCGGCACGAGGCGGCGACCCGCCGGCTCGTGCGCCTCACCCGGCGAGGGCATCGCGATCGCCTCCAGATGAGGCGGACGGCCTGGTTCGACCGGGGCCGCCGAACGGCTCGCGCTCCGGGGCCCGCGACTGCGTGACCGCGTGAACGCGTCCGAATCCGGGTGCGACGAGGAACGAGGCTGGACCAAACTGAGCGCCGTGCCCGCTCGCCTCTCGAGCTCCCGGTTCGTCGGCCGCCGCGCCGAGCTGACGCGGCTCGAGGAGTCCTGGAAGGCCGCCGTGGCCGACGAGCGCGCGGCGACCGTGCTCGTCGCCGGCGAGGCGGGCGTCGGCAAGTCGCGGCTCGTGGGGGAGCTCATCGCGCGCATCCCGGAGCCGTCGTTGGTGCTCGTCGGCCAATGCTTCGACCTCGTCGACCGCGCGTTGCCGTTCGGTCCGATAGTGCAGGTGCTGCGTACGCTGCATCGCACGCTCGACGACGCGGCGCTCGACGCGGTGGTCGGGCCGGGGCGCGAGGAGCTCGCCGCGTTGCTCCCCGAGACGCATACGCCGGCGCGTGAGGGCATCGTCGCCGGTGCACTGTTCGAACAGCTGCTCGGGCTGTTCGAACGGTTGACCGAGCGCGTCCCGACGCTGCTCGTGCTCGAAGATCTCCATTGGGCCGACCGCTCGACGCGGGAGTTGTTCGGATATCTCGCTCGCAGTCTCCGCACGGCGTCGATGGTGCTCGTGGGTACGTACCGATCCGACGATCTCCACCGCCGTCATCCTCTGCGCGGCCTGCTCGCTGAGCTCGATCGCTCCGGCGCGGTCGACCGGATCGATCTCGAGCGCTTCGATCGCGACGAGGTACGCGAGCTCATCTCGGCGATCGTCGGGAGTGAGCCGTCGGCGGACCTGGTCGACCGTACGTACCGCCGCTCCGATGGCAACGTCTTCTTCGCCGAGGAGCTCCTCTCGGTCGACGGCGAGTACGGCGCCTCGATGCCACCGACGGTTCGCGAGATCGTGTTGGCACGCGTCGACGCGCTGTCCGAATCGGCGCAAAACGTGCTTCGCAGCGCAGCCGTCATCGGGCGTACAGCCGACCACCGGCTCCTCGAGGCCGTGGCGGGCTTGTCACACGCGGAGTTGCTCGCGGGAACGCGCGAAGCCGTCGCCCAGCACCTGCTTGTCACCGACGGCGATGCGCTGGAATATCGCTTCCGACACGCGCTGGTGCGAGAAGCGGTGGAGGACGACCTGCTGCCCGGCGACCGGGTTGCGTTGCATACACGTGTCGCGGAGGTGCTCGCCGAGCAACCCGAGTGGTTCGACGGCGGCGCCGCGCAGCTCTTCGCCGAGCAGGCCTGTCATTGGGACGCGGCGCGCGACGCGCCACGCGCACTCGTCGCGGCCCTCGACGCGGCTCGCGCCGCCGAGCACATCTACGCGTACGGGGACGCCCTCGAACACGCCGAGCTGATCCTCGCCTTGTGGGCGCAGGTTCCCGACGCCGAGGAACGGACCGGGATGCGTCACATCGAGATGGTGAGGTATGCGGCCACACAGGCCGAGATGTCCGGAAGCACGGACCGCGCCCTCGACTACATCCGAGCCGCGATTGCCGAGGTCGATCCGGTCGACGACCCGGTCACCGCCGGATTGTTGCACGAGCGCTTCGGGCGTTACCTCTGGATGCTGTCGCGATCGTGGTCCGACATCCTCGAGCACTGCCGCGAGGCGGTGCGCCTCGTACCGGCCGAGCCCAGCCCGGCGCGGGCAAGAGTGCTCGCCACACTCGGCCAGCAGCTGATGCTCGCAGCTCGCAGTGACGAGGCGATCTCGGTGTGCCACCAAGCGATCGCGGTCGCGCGAGAGGTCGGCGAGCCCGTCATCGAGGGACACGCGCGGAACTCGCTCGGGGCGACGCTCGGCGGCATCGGGAAGGTGGACGAGGGACTTACCGAACTCCACCGCGCGCGTGAGCTCGCGCTCGAGACGGAATCGTGGGAGGACGTCGCGCGCGCCGCGGTCAACGAGGGAAGCGCGCTCCAGACGATGGCGCGCCACGAGGAAGCATTGGCGATCTCGCTCGAAGGCGCAGAGATCGCGCGGGCCCATGGGCTCGACCGCGCGTGCGGCGCATTCCTTCGTTTGAACGCTGCCGAAGCGCTGCGCGTGCTGGGTCGATGGGAGGATGCGGACGAACAACTGCGTGAGGTGGAGGGTACCGATCCGATCGGCATCGACGCCCGGCGCCTGGCGGAGCAGCTATGTCTCTTAGCGGTCGGCCGTGCGCAATTCGAGACCGCGCGCGCGGAAGCGGCGCGGATGGAACAGTTGATCGGTTCGGCTGGAGCTGTTCGCGGCGATCGCCTCACGATCGAGCACGCGTGGATCGCGATCGCGGGCTGGAGCGGCGACGAGGCGGGGGCGCTGGGGCGAGCGGTCGACGCGATGCGCACGCCGGTCGAAGAACTCAGCCTGTGCCCCGACGTCGGCATCGGGGACGTCATTTTCGAAGGCCTCGCGGCGGGCGGGTCCGTCGCGTCGCGGACGCGAGAGCCCGACGCTCGGGCGGCGTACCTCCGGCAGGTACGAGACCTGGGTGCTCAGCTCGACCAGTGCCGCCCCGGGGCGTTCGACGCGCTCGATGCGCATGTCACGGCGGAGATGGCACGCGCCGCGGGTGACGACGATGGACCGGGCTGGCTCGCCGTCGCCGAGCGGTGGGCGAGTCACGGCATGCGACCGCGCGAGGCGTACGCGCGTTTCCGGGCGGCCGAAGCCTTCCTGCGCGGCGACGACCGTGATGCCGCCGCGGCGAGTGCTCGCAACGCGTACGCGCAGGCGCGTGAGATCGGTTGGGTGGGTGTGCGCGACGCGATCGCGAGCCTGGCTCGGCGGGCTCGCCTGGATCTTGGGACCGCGAGCGATGCGGTCGCTTCGCCTGCGGATCGTTACGGCCTCACGGCTCGAGAGCTCGACGTGGTCGCGCTCGTGGCCGAAGGTCGCACCAACCGCCAGATTGCAGACGCGCTGTTCATCTCGGCGAAGACCGCAAGCGTGCACGTGTCCAACATCTTGGCCAAGCTCGCTGTGACCAACCGCGGCGAGGCGGCCGCGGCGGCCCGGCGACTCGGCCTCGACGTCGGACCCGTTGGCCCGATGCCGTAGCCGACCTTCGGGCGAGCAATGATCTGCCCTGCGTCCGGTGCTGCGCCGGAGCCGAGGAGGCGGTCATGATCGCATCTGTTCATCTCGCGGACCTGAGTGTTCGCCGAGCGCTGGCTGTATTGCGCCGGGCGCCTGATTCCGCTTCCACGCCCGGCTTGCGTTACTCGAAGGTCGCGCTCGCGGCGCCCCTTCGATCCTCGATACTGCCGGCGCCGGACCTCAAACGCCCGGGCCTCATCGCGTTCTGGGACGACGATGATGCGCTCAGCCGTTTCCTCGCCGAGGATCGTGCCTCGACTCCATTCGCGCAGGGATGGCATGCGCGACTCGCTCCACTGCGCGCGTTCGGAAGGTGGCCCGGGCTCCCGTCCGACCTGCCCGCCACGCGCGCAGTCGACTACGACGGACCGACCGTCGTGTTGACGCTCGGCCGCCTCCGTATTTCTCAGGCACTGCGGTTCCTCCGGACGAGCGCGAAGGCCGAGGCAGCCGTCCTCGCCGCGCCGGGGTTGATCTGGGCGACCGGGCTCGGCCGGCCGCCGTTCGTCGCGACGTGTTCATTGTGGGAGTCGTCGCACGCGGCGGCGGCGTATGCGTACGGCCCCGGTGACGTTGCGCATGAAATGGCGATCACCACCGACCGAGCTCGGCCGTTCCATCACGAGTCCGCATTCATACGGTTCCGACCGTACGGCTCTGAAGGCCGTCTCGACGGTAAGAACCGATTGCCGGAGAACGCGCTGGCCGGCGTGTGATCCGCGGTTGTTACGCGACCGCGCCGTTCCAGAAGTCGTTGATTCCCAGTAGTCCGAGATAGCGGCCTTCCTTCGTCACCGCGACCCAGGGGCTGTGGCGCTCGAGCATCAAGGCGAGCGCGTCCTGGAGCGGACGGTCCTGCTCCACGCCGGGAACGATCGCGAGCGCGTCGTTTCCTCGCGCCAGCACCGCGACCCGACCGTCGGCGTCGGCGGCGCGGTCGACGACGACCACGAGGTCGTGAGTCTCGAGCGCGGCCCGCGCCGAGGGAATGTCGCCGGCCGTCGGCGGGGTGTGGAGCGCATCGAGGTCGATGCGCGTGATGCGAAGTCGCTTCAGGGCGCGGTCGTGGCCGACGAAATCCGCCACGAAGTCGTTCGCGGGCGAGGCGAGGAGCCGGTCAGGCGGGTCGTACTGGGCGAGGCGGCCGCCGACCTGCAGGATCGCGATGCGATCGCCCATCTTCACCGCTTCGTCGATGTCGTGGGTCACGAACACGATCGTCTTGCGAAGTGTCTGCTGTACGCGCAGGAACTCGTCCTGCAACTGCGCACGCGTCACCGGGTCGATCGCGGCGAACGGCTCGTCCATCAGCATGATCGGCGGATCGGCCGCCAGCGCGCGGGCCACGCCCACGCGCTGGCGCTGGCCGCCCGAGAGCTCGGCAGGATATCGGTCGCGATTCTCGTCGGCCGGCAGACCGACCAGATCGAGTAGCTGGTCGACGCGCGCGCGGACGCGCGCGCGATCCCAACCGAGGAGCCGAGGGACCGTCGCGACATTCGTTGCGACGGTCTGGTGCGGGAAGAGACCGACTTGCTGGATCACGTAGCCGATCCGCCGCCGAAGCTCGACCGGATCGACGCGCAGGATGTCGTCGCCGTCGACGAGGATTCTGCCGCCCGACGGCTCGATGAGGCGGTTGATCATTCGCAGGATCGTCGTCTTGCCGCAGCCCGACGGTCCGACGAGGACGCAGACCTCGCCGTCGGGCACGTCCAGGCTGAGATCCTCGACCGCGACGAGTCCGGCGGGATACTGCTTGCGCACCGACTCGAGTCGGATCACTGGGGTGGGACGGTACCATCGGGCCCTTGCACCCTGCCGTGCTCGCCCACGCCGTACTGGGTAATAACGCGAACTCGTGGATCTGGTGGGCGTGGATCCCCGACCATCAGCACGAGATCTATGCGTACCTGCGCGAGCACATCGTGCTCACCGCGCTGTCGGTCGCGTATGGCTTCGTGCTCGCGCTGCCCCTTGCTGTGTTCGCCGCGCGCCGGCGCGCGGTCGCGGCGATCGTCGTTCCCGTGGTGAATTCCCTGTACACGATCCCGTCGGTCGCGCTCCTCGGGCTCTTGTTGCCGATCACAGGAACCGGGCGCGAGCCCGCGGTGATCGCGCTCACGTTGTACAGCCTCGCGATCCTGGTTCGGAACGTGCTCGAGGGCCTGCGGGGAGTGTCGGACGACGTGCTGGACGCAGCCGACGGCATGGGTTACACGCGGTGGCGCCGTTTGCTTCGCGTCGAGCTGCCGCTGGCGCTTCCTGCCATCGTCGCCGGTATCCGTCTCGCGACCGTGTCGACGATCGGTCTCGTGACGGTGACGTTCATCGTCGATCAGGGTGGTCTGGGGCGCTTCATCCAGGACGGCTACCAGCGCGACTTCCATACCCCGTTGGTCGTCGGCATCGTGCTCTCGGTCGCGCTCGCGGTTGTCGCCGACCTGCTGCTCGTCCGGGCGGAACGCGCGGTAACGCCATGGCGCAAGTTGTCGCGTTGACGGGGGCATGAGGCGATGCATCTCGTGCACTTCCTGGTCGACGTGTGGCATTGGCTCACGGCGGGCGACCAATGGCACGGCGGCGACGGCATACCGCACCTGCTCGCGAACCACGTGCGCGTGTCGATTTCTTCGTTGTTGGTTGCGGCCGCCATCGCGGTGCCCCTCGGCGCGTGGCTCGGTCATCGCGGCGTTGGCGGCGTCGTCGCCATCAACGTGGCGAACATCGGTCGCGCGATCCCCGTATACGCCCTGCTCGTGCTCGCCGTGCAGATCTTCGGGATCACCAGCCCACGCGGCTTCGGCTGGACCGGATCGTTCGTGGCGTTCGTGCCGCTCGTCTTGTTGGGCATTCCGCCCATGCTGACGAACAGCTACGTCGGCGTGCGCGAAGTCGGCGAGGAGCTCGTCGACGCGGCGCGTGGCATGGGTTTGTCGGGAGGTGAGATCCTCCAGCGGGTCGAGATACCGGTCGCCATGCCGCTGATCATGGCCGGTATCCGGACCGCGATGGTCGGGATCGTCGCGACTGCGACGCTCGCCTCGTTCACCGGTGTCGACACCCTGGCCACGCCGATCTACATCGGGCTGAACACCAACGACAACATCGCGGTCTTCGGCGGTGCGGTGCTCGTTGCCGTGCTCGCGGTTGTGGCCGATCTCACGCTCGCAGTCGTGCAGCGCTCCGTGGTTTCGCCGGGATTGCGCACAGGCGGCGCCCATCGCGCCCGGGCCGTGGTGCCGGTTGCGCCGGCCGCATAGGGTGCCTCGACCGAAACCGCCCCGAATGAGGAGTACTCCATGCGTCGGAACCCCCGACCGCGATTTCCCGGCCTCGCGCTGGGCGCCATGCTCATCGCCCTCGCCCTCGCCCTCGCCGCGTGTGGCAGCAGCAGCAAACCGAGCTCCACGACGACGACATCGAATGCGGGCGCCGGTACCCCGATCGTCGTCGGCCAGAAGAACTTCGCCGGCGCGCAGTTGCTCTCGCAGCTCTACGGAAAGGCACTCGCGGCCAAGGGCTTCAAGGTGACGTACAAGAACCTCGGCACCACCGAGGTGACGTACGCGGCGTTGAAGAACGGCCAGATCGACCTCTACGGCGAGTACCAGGGCACGTTGCTCGTCTCCCTCAAGGGCACACCCACGGGCGACGCCGCGACGACGAATGCCGCACTACAGCCAAAGGTTTCGGCCGACGGCGTCAAAGCGTCCTCGGCATCGACCGCGCTCGATGTCAACGGCTTCTATGTCACGAAGGCGACCGCGACGAAATACAACCTCGGCAAGGTGTCCGACCTCACGGCGGTCGCGTCGCAGCTCACGTTCGGTGGGCCTCCCGAGTGCCAGCAGCGTCCGCTGTGCCTCGGCGCCACCGAGCAGCAGCTCTACAACCTCAAGTTCAAGACCGTGAAGAAGCTCGACGTGGGCGGGCCGATCACGAACAAGGCACTCAAGGACGGCAGCATCGACGTCGGTCTGCTGTTCACGGGAAGTAGTGTCATCGATCCGGATTTCGTGCTGCTCACCGACGACAAGGGGCTACAGCCTGCTGACAACGCCATCGCCGTGTGGCGCAACGCAGTCGACAGCCCCGCGCTCGACGCGGTGATCGACGCGGTGAACGCGAAGTTGGACACGGCTGCGTACAACGAGATGGCACTGAAGATATTCAACGACAAGCAGGACCCGGCGGCCGTCGCCGCGGAATGGCTGTCGACGAACGGGCTCACCTGATCGACGCGTGATCCGGCGGGCCGGTCCTCGGTCCGGTCCGCCGGCGATCACGTCTCCCAGGTGATTTCGGTGACGTGTCCGCCGCGAACCGTCACCGGCAACGACGGCAGCGCGCCGACCGCCGGAACGACGTATTCACCCGCCGGGACGGTCGGTATACCCCGCATGCACGTGACCGAGGATCAACGGATCGCCGCGGCGGGGCCGGCGGCCGAGATCCTCGCGGCCGTGGCCTTGCTCGAGGCGACGAACCTCGTTCACGTGCACGCGCACCGGCACCGCGACCGCGTCCACTCGCATCGACATGGCATCGACCATCACGAAACCGAGGGCGAGCACCGATGAGTCACACAGCCGCCCGCGCCATCGACGTACTACGCGCCGAAGGCCGACGCGTCACGACCGCGCGGCGGACGATCATCGAGCTCCTCGGCAGCACGCACGAGCACCTCACTGCCGAAGGCATCGCCGGGGATGTCCAGCGTGCGCATCCGGAGATTCACGCATCGACCGTGTACCGGACCCTCGAGTCGCTCGAGGCGTGGGGCCTGGTGGAGCACGTCCATCGCGGCCACGGCGCCGCGTTTTTCCATCTGGCAGCTTCGCACCCGCACGTGGTGTGCGAGGAATGTGGCCGAGTGCTCGACGTTCCCGCGCACGAGTTCGCGCCGCTCGTGGAACGCGTACGCGATGCCTACGGCTCCGAGCTCGACATCGCCCACAATGCCTTGATCGGCCGCTGCCGCCATCACGATTCGTAGCTGTGCGCGCCCGAGCGGTTTTCGACGACAATTGCGCCGCATGAGTGGTCCCGTTTGGTCGCAGGTGGACACGGGCGTCGCGCTCGCGTTGGGTCTGATCGTCGCGACGGCCGGGGTCCGCAAGCTGCAGCGCCCGCGCGTGTTCGCGCTCACTCTGCAGCGTCTGGACCCGGCGCTGTCGGGTCGCAGATCGCTCTCGACTCGATTGGCGTTCCTCGTCGCGGGTTACGAGGCGATTGTCGGAGCCGGTGTCGTCGTATTCCGCGGCGAGCCTGGCTTCGTTTTCGCGTGTGCGCTGCTCGTCGCGTGCGCGGCCTTCCTGGCCGCGCTGGCGCGGGCGGTGCAGCAGAGTGTGCCCTGCGCATGCTTCGGTCGTCTCGGCCGCACTGCGGCGGGCGGTCGCGAGATCGCGCGCGGGATCACGCTGGTAGCGGCCGCGACGTTCCTCGTCGTGCACCGTGCGCTTGACGCGCACGCGAGCCATGGCGCCGGACGCGTCGCCGCAGCTGCGTTCGTGGCGACCGCGTGCCTCATCGCGGCCGCGCAGCGCGTCGGGGCGAGCGTGCGGCCGGGCGTCGAGCTACAACCCGACGCACCGTCCTTCGCGCGCTCGATGCGAAACCTCACCGGATACGACAACGATCTGTACACGACTATGTGAAGGAGACGACAGCGCAGCGACCGGAGGGAGCGGAGCGTGGAGTCGACCCGGAATTAAGGAGACGACAGCGCAGCGACCGGAGGGAGCGGAGCGTGGAGTCGACCCGGAAGTAGCGCGTCAGGCGCGTAATGAGAGCGGGAATTGCGCGGTCGCGCCACCGTCGACCACGAGTGTCTGCCCGGTGATGTACGACGCGAGATCGGACGCGAGGAATACGACGGCGTGGGCGATGTCCTCGGGCGTGGCGAAGCGGCCGAGCGGGATGTTCGCCGCCGACGCGGACCGACGATCCTCGCTCATCATTGCTTCGACGCGCGGCGTGAGGACGGCGCCGGGCGCCACAGCGTTCACCCGCACACCGTTCGCGCCGAGCTCCATCGCGAGGGTGCGCACGAGTGACATCATCCCGGCCTTCGCGGCACCGTACGCGCCGTGCAACGGCGCGGAGCGCAGCCCGCTGACCGACGCGATTGCAACGATCGAGCCGCGACCCCGGTCGGACATGACGCGCCCGGCGACGCGGGCAAGGTTGAAGAACTGGCGCAGTACGAGATCGAAGCTCTCGTCCCACGCGACGTCGTCCAGCTCGATCGTCCGTCCCCAACGTGTTTCGCCGACAACGTCGACCGCGACGTCGGGCGGTCCGAACGCGCTGCCCGCAGCGTCGAGCGCAACGCGCATATCGTCGAGCCGGCGCGCGTCGCCGGTGAACGCGCGACCTCGAGTGCCGATCGCGTCGGCCGATACCGTCGCGGCCTCGACGTCTATGTCGAAGCACGACACGTTCGCGCCGGCGGCCGCGAATGTGCGCACGCAGGCGCGGCCGATGCCGCTGCCGACCCCAACGACGAAGACGTGCCTCTCCGTGAGCGCGAGATCGATGGGCGGGCTGCCGGGCACGCCGTCAGGGTACGGGACTCCCGGGTCACCCCAACCGGAAGTAGCCCGGCACGTCGGCGTGCGGAGTGTCGAGGTACACCTTCGCTTCGGGTCGTCCCGCGAAGCGGCCGTGGCTCCAGCGAACCTCCACGTGTCCGTCGACGACCCGCTCCGCGCGGGTGTCGCGGTCGCGCACGACCGCGCGCCACGCGACCATGGGCTGTCCGCCCGGGCGCGGCTCGATATCGAACGTTCGTAGCTCGAATTGCCGGCGCCAGTCCCACGGCGTGGCGATTCGCAGGCGCAGGAAGCCTTTCGGCGCCGTGCCGAGCACGAAGTACGGTGCGCTGCCGATGCGCAGCAGGCGCCACAGCATCGATTCTGCGTCGGTTCCGATCGCCTCGCGCCAGCGCTGCGCCGACGCCTCGGCAACGCGTGTGACCATCGCCTCGTAGTAGCCGTGGGTGTCGCCCGGCCATCCGTCGCGCAACCGCCGGCCGAGATCCTGTCGCTGCTTGATGTCGAGCGCGCCGACCGCCGCGGGCAGATCGAGCCCGGGCGGAAGCGCCGCGCGCACCGCCGCGTACAACGTCTCGTGCTCGGCCGGCGCGACCTCACCGAACCAGGCCGCAGCCCGGCGACCGTGACCGCCTGCGAGCAGGCGATCGAACAGATGATGGGGCGAAGCGTTCACGACGATGCGCGACAGGTACTTGCAGCTAACCAGATAAACGTGGTCGATCCGTAGGTCGGCGGGCACGACCTCGTCGCCGGGCGCGCGATGCGCTCCTTTCCACTCGACTATTACCGGCTCTCGACCACGAAGTCCGTCGCGCGCCGAGAGGAACGCACCGCCGTTCATCAATGCGGCCGTGAAGACGTCGGGATGCCGGCGTTCCTTCCACGCGCGCAGCAAGGTCTCGTAGTCGGATGGCTCGACGTTGTGCAAGGCGTCGGGCGCGGCCAGCAACGCGGTCTCGACGTCGTCGAACCCCAGCATTCCCAATCCGGTGACGACCTCCGTGATCGTCGTCCGGAGATCGGCCACTAGGTGTGTCCGCCGGCCGCGTACTTGCGCATCGACTCGTAGCCCTTGGAGGTGCGCATCTCGATCACGTCGAAAACGATGTCGTCGGCGGAGCGCAGCGCGACGTCACCCTCGCTCCCCTTGCGCGGGAGGTGTGACGTGAGGAACACGATCGGCCCCTTGCCGGCCCGGGCGAGCACATGAGCGCGGCCAAGTGACTTCCACACGGTGTCGGTCCGGAGCAACCCGCCGCGCGTGCTCGTGAAGGCGCCCGACACGTCGAAATACCATTCGACCTCGGCCGCGTCGGTCGCGATGAAATTGATCACCACGCCGGTACCGCGCACGCGCTGGTTCTTGGCGACGATCGTGAATCCGGTTTCTTTCAGGAGATCCTCGGCCAGCGCCTGCGCGGCCTTGCCCTCGCGCGACGCGCGCGCCTGGAAGTCGGCGCTGTCGCCGGCGGGTTCGGGCAACGTGCTGCTCACACGCTCGATCGACGGACCCGCGGCGGCCGCGCCTTCATCACGGACGCGAAGGCGGGCGATGTCGACGTAGGTCGGGTCGAGGTCGTACCCGACGATGCGTCGCGCGAGCCGAGCGGCCGCGACCAACGTGGAGCCGGAACCCATGAAGGGATCGAGCACGAGGTCACCGTTGTAGGTGTAGAGGCGGATCAGACGCTCGGGCAGCTCCACCGGGAACGGCGCCGGGTGCGAGACACGCCGCGCGCTCTCGGGAGGGATGTCCCAGACGTCGAGGGTCGCCGCCATGAATTCGTCGGCATCGATGGTGCTCTTCGACGGCAGTCCGGAACGCTCGCGCTCGGGGCGGCCCTTGGCCCGGTCGAAACGTCCCTTACTCGCGATGATTACCCGTTCGGTCGTGTCACGCACCACGGGGTTCGCGGCGTTGCGGAACGATCCCCATGCGCAGTTCCCGGCCGCGCCTTCGCCTTTGCGCCAGATCACCTCGCCTCGCAGCAGCAGCTTCAGGTCGTCCTGCAAGATGTGAATCACGTCGGCCGAAAGGCTGCGGTAGGGCTTGCGACCGAGGTTTGCGACGTTCACCGCGATTCGCCCGCCGGGTTCGAGCTTGCGGGTGCACTCGGCGAAGACCTCCCGCAGCATGTCGAGATACTCGAGATACGACGCCGGAACACCTTCGCGCTCCAGCTCTTCCTCGTACTGCTTCCCCGCGAAGTACGGTGGTGACGTGACCACCAGCGCGACGGAGTTGTCGCGCACCGCGTGCATGTGGCGCGCGTCACCTTCGACGAACGGGTCGATGATCTCGTATGGAGCGGGGACGTCGTCGTCGCCGGAAAGCGACGGTGCCTCAAAGCGTTCGTAGAACGCAGACGCGTCGTGGTTCTCGCGCTTGCCGACGCCGAAATTCGAGGTCGAAGTGCCACCCTTGGGGTCGCGCTTCTTCGGCGTCGCCATCGTGCGTAGCCTACGCGGACCCTGCGCCAGTCACCGTCTCTCCGCGCTGAGCTCCGGCTATACGTCCCGACGAGGACCCGCAGACGAGGACGCTCCCGCCAATCGCCGCGTCACTCGATGGGATTGGCGTTGATTAGCGCGCCGTCGGCGATGTCGAACCAGAAACCGCCGAGATTGGGGATCACCGTGTGCACGTCGACGCCGGCGCGCGTCGCCACGACGCGGAGCACTCCGTGATGCGTCACGATTCCGACGACACCGCGGCCGGCGCGTTCACGCGCGCGCGTTAACGCGGCGTCGAAGCGCTCGAGAACGCCGACGTCCTCCTCGCCGCCGGGCGGCGCGGTCAACTCGCCGCGCCGCCACGAGTCGCGCATCCCCGGCCAGCGCTCGTCGATCTCCGCACCGGTGTGACCTTGCCACTCTCCGCCGTAGCGCTCGCGGAAACCGGGGTCGGCGATGACGGGCGCCTCGACGTGCGCGGCGATGATCGCCGCGGTACGAGCGGCACGCTGCAGATCGGACGTGTAGATCACCCGCGGGGCAAAGCTGTCGTGCGCGAGGGTTCGCGCCCGCGCGGCGGCTTGGCCCTCGCCGGCCGGGGTCAGGGGCGGGTCCAGCCAGCCCTGCCAGCGGTGCTCGACGTTCCACGTCGACTCGCCGTGGCGCAACAGCAGCAGGCGTTGCATGGGAATCACAGTGAAGCAGAGTCGGTTTGACCCGGCGGTTCGTGGCGGCGAAACTTGACCAACCGGTCAAGTTGTGATCGCGCGACCTTGGAGGATCCCATGCCGACGGCCGTCATCGTCGACGCCATCCGTACCCCGCTCGGACGGCGCAACGGCAAGCTGAAGGACGTCCACCCCGTCGATCTCGCAGCCCACGTGCTGCGTACGGTGGTCGAGCGCAACGACGTCGACCCCGCGCTCGTCGAAGACGTGATCATGGGCTGCGTCATGCAGGTCGGTGAGCAGGGCATCAACATCGCCCGCAACGCCGCGCTCGCCGCGGGGTTCCCCGAGTCGACCGTCGGCACGACCGTCGACCGCCAGTGCGGCTCGTCGCAACAGGCGGCGCACTTCGCCGCGCAGGGCGTGATCGCCGGAGCGTACGACGTCGTGATCGCGGCCGGAGTCGAGAACATGACGCGCGTCCCCATGGGCGCATCGGTCGCCGACGGCAAATACGGCTTCCCGTTCGGACCGATGATGACGGGTCGCTATCCCAACCTCGTACCGCAAGGCATCTCCGCGGAGCTGATCTCCGAGAAGTGGGGTATCTCGCGCGAGCAGAACGACGCGTTCTCCGTCGAGTCCCACCGGCGCGCGGCGCGCGCGGCCGAGGAAGGCCGGTTCGACCGGGAGCTGCTTCCGATCGCGGTGCCCACGGAATCCGGCGAAGAGATCGTCAACCGCGACGAGGGCATCCGCCCCGACTCGTCGCTGGAGAAGCTCGCGCAACTCAAGCCGGCGTTCAAGCCGGACGGTGTGATCACGGCCGCGAACTCGTCGCAGATCACCGACGGTGCCGCGGCCGTGCTGATCATGAGCGAGGAGAAGGCCAATCAACTCGGCCTGAAGCCGCGCGCCCGCTTCCACACGTTCGCGCTTGCGGGCGTCGATCCCGTCCTGATGTTGACCGGTCCGATCCCCGCGACCACGAAGGTGCTCGAGCGGGCGAAGATGACAATCGACCAGATCGACCTCGTCGAGATCAACGAGGCGTTCGCGCCCGTGGTGCTCGCGTGGGAGAAGGAGCACCACCCCGACATGGCGAAGGTGAATGTCAACGGCGGTGCGATCGCCCTCGGCCACCCGCTCGGATGCTCCGGCGCGCGGCTCATGGCCACACTGCTCAACGAGCTCGAGCGTACGGGCGGTCGATGGGGCCTCCAGACGATGTGCGAGGGCGGCGGCATGGCGAACGCCACGATCATCGAACGGATCTGACCGGGGCGTACGATCGGCGTCGGCCATGCTCGACGTTGTCTGGTTCACGTTGAAGGCGCTCGCGGCGCTGGTCGCCGCGGTCGTGATCTACCTGATCGGCGCGCGCAGCATCGGCAACTTCTCGAAATCCGACCCGCCGCCCGACCCGTCCGAGGTCCCGCTCGAGGACGTCGACTACCGCTACCGCTGCATCGTGTGCGGGGCGCAGCTCGTGCTGTTCGCCGCCCCTGAAGGCGACATGCCCGACGCCCCCCGTCATTGCCGCGAGCCGATGGTGCTGGTCGCCCCCGTCGAGTAGCCGGGAGGACTCGCGCGGCGCGGGATGACGAATCGTCCGCCAGGAACTGGAAACGCGCAGGTAACCCGCTTATCCGTGCGGATTTACCGCCGCAGAGATACGGTCCTGCCGCATGACTGGCGGGCGTTGGGACGACTCGCTGAGCAAGAACGTCCATCAAGCGATGGGGATGATTGCCGCCCAGGTCGGCTGCGACGTCGACGAGGCCCTCGCGAGGCTGAAGATCAGGGCCGAAGCGATGGGCCAGTCGCTGGAGCACACGGCACTCGATGTGCTCGACTGCGTCATCCGATTCGACGACTAGCGCCCCGTTCGTTCCCCACAGGGTGGTGGATAACTCTGTGGGGAATCACATGTTTGCGATTCGGCCACCTCTCGGTAACCCGCAGGTCAGCGGTAGTTCGTCGCCATCAGGAAACCCCCACTGATCAGCGCGATCCCGAGCAGGAGGTAGCGGTTCTCGGTGTCGGCGCCCGGCAGCAGGTTCAGGTAGTTCGTCACCACGACGGCGAGGCCCACCGCGAGGAGTGTCGTGAGCCCGACCGGGACCCAGAGCTTCGAAGGCGGTGCCTTCTTCTGCGGCGGCGGGGTGTATCGCGACCGCTTGCTCTTGCTCTCGGGCATGGCGGAAAGAGTACGCGACAATGGCTCGGTGCCGCGCGTGCTGGTGATCGACAACTACGACTCATTCGTCTACAACCTCGTGCAATACCTGGGTGAGCTGGGCGCCGAGCCGGTCGTGCATCGCCATGACGCCGTGTCGCTCACCGAGATGCAGGCCCTCGAGCCCGATGCAGTGCTTGTCTCACCCGGTCCGGGTCGGCCCTCCGACGCCGGGCTGTCCAACGAGGCGATCCGCGCGTTCGGTGAGGCCGGCACGCCCGTGCTCGGCGTCTGCCTCGGGCTGCAATGCATCGGTGAGCTCTACGGCGGGTCGGTGGTGCGGGCGCCGCGCGTGATGCACGGCAAGACCTCCGAGATCCATCACACGGGCGCCGGCGTGTTCGCGGGCCTACCCGACCCGTTCACCGCGACCCGGTATCACTCGCTCGTCGTCGCCCGCGAGACCGTGCCCGCCGCGCTCGAGATCACAGCCGTTGCGGACGACGGGCTCGTGATGGGATTGCGCCACCGCGACTTCCCGATCGAGGGCGTGCAGTTCCATCCCGAGTCGATCCTCACCGACCGCGGGCACCAGCTCCTGGCGAACTTCCTTGCAGCGGCGGGCGCGGAAGGTGTGCACGCCCGCGCGTGACCTCGGCGAGCCCGTCGTCGAGCAACGAGGCCAACACTTCGCCGTCGATCTCGGCCGCCGCGACCGGACCGGCGCGTAGCCGCGCCAACACGATCCCTCGGCGCTGCCGGAACGACCCGACGTATCGGGGCTGTGGTCGGTGCTTCGTCTCCTCGGCGTGAGTTCCCCGCGTCGCGCAGAGGGACACGATCGGGCAACGATCACACGACGGCGCACGCGCGGTGCAGACCGTCGCGCCGAGATCCATCATCGCGAGGAGACGGTCGCGTGGCGGTAACGCTTCCCCGATCTCGCGCACGCACTCCTCGGCCTCCGAGTCGGCAAGGCGGGTGCCGCGGACGCGTTCGCACACCCGCCTGATGTTCACCTCGATGCCGACGCGGTCGTCGTCGTCGACCTGCGCGGCGACCGCAGCTGCGGTGTAGCGGCCCACGCCCGGAAGATCGGACAGGTCGGTCGGCCAACCGTCCCGAACGATGCGAAGCGAGGCCTCCCAGAGCCAACGGGCGCGGCGCGGATAGCCGAGCCGTCCCCAAGCGGTGATCACGGCCGCGGGCCCGGCGGCGGCGGTCGCGGCGGGGGTCGGGAACCGGGCCATGAAGGTGTCGAACACCGTCGCGACGCGCGGTACCTGGGTCTGGTGCAGCATCACCTCGGACACGAGCACCGTCCATCGATCACGTGAGGCGCGCCACGGCAGCGCGTGGCGGCCGTGCTCGCGGTACCAGGGCGCGAGCCTGCCGGTTGTCACGGTCCGGTGGTCGACGTGTTCTTGTTCACCGTCGTGCTGGTGGTCGTCTCCACCCCCAGGGTGCCGATCGTGAGCACGACGTTGCTGTTCGGCAGCACCTGGGCGCCCTGGTCGGGGCTTTGGCCGACGACCTTGCCGACGTTCGCGTTGTCGACCTGGTTCAAGGTCGACACCGTGAAGCCCTTCGATATGAGGTCGGCCTTGGCGTCCGCTTCGGACTTGCCGATCTCGCTCGGCAGCGTGACCTTCTGCGCACCGGTCGACACGTAGATGTTGATGCGGGTGTCGACCGCGACCGCCTTGCCGGCCGGCGGATCGGTGCGGCTGACGAATCCCGCGGCAACGGAATCGCTGGTCTCTTGGATGGGCGGGCTCAAGTTCGTGAAGCCCTGCTGCTCGAGCTGCTGCGTGGCCTGGTCGAGACTCAGGCCCTTCACCTGCGGGACCGCGACCGGAGCCGGGCCCGACGACACGATGATCGTCACGGTGGAGCCGACGTCGGCGTTGGCTCCGGGATTCGGAATGCTGGTGAAGACCGTTCCCTTGGGCGCGGCATTCGGCTGTTCCTTCGAATCCACGAGGAAACCGAGGCCCTTGAGCTCGGTCGTCACGTCGGCCGCCGTCCGGCCGCTCGTGATGTCGAACGGGACCTGCTTCTGTGCGGATCCGCTGCTCACGAACAGCGTCACGTTCGATCCCCGCGCGACGCTCTTGCCGGCGGCAGGGTCTTGGCGCACGACGGTGTCGACCGGCACGGTCGCATCGGTAACTCTTTGGATCGTGGCCCGGAGATGGGCGTTCTGCACGTCCTGCTGGGCGACCTGGACGGTCTTTCTCACCTCGTCGGGCACGGTGACGCTGGCCTGGGCTCCGCCGAGCTTGATCGCGGCGAACAGGATCGCACCGACGACGGCTGCGAGCCCGAGGAGGGTGAGGATCCACACGAGGGCCGTATTCCGGCGTTTGTGCACCACCGGGGAACCGCCGGCGATGCGGCCGCGGTCGTCGACGCGCGGCGTCACCACGGTCGACGCCCCGACCGCGGCCGCCGCGGCCGGCGTGGTGAGCACGGTCGCGGTTGCGCCGGTCGGAGCGTCGGCGCCGAGCCCGGCGCCGGGTGCACCGACCACGGGACGGCCACGCCGGAAGCGCAGGATATCGGCGCGCATGTCGTCGGCGGTCTGATAGCGGTTCTCGGGTGACTTCGCGAGCGCGGTGACGATGATCCGCTCGAGGTCGGGCGGAACATCGGGGTTGCGCTCCGACGGTGGCGTCGGCTCTTCGCGCACGTGCTTGTACGCGACCGACACCGGTGATTCGGCGATGAACGGCGCGACGCCGGTCACCATCTCGTACAGCACGACGCCGAGCGCGTACACGTCGCTGCGGCCGTCGACCGAGAGGCCCTGCGCCTGTTCGGGAGAGAAGTACGTGGCCGTGCCCATGACCGAGCCGGTTTGGGTGAGCCCCTCGCTCGTACCCGCCCGCGCGATCCCGAAGTCGGTGACCTTCACGGTGCCGGATCCCGTGAGCAGCACGTTGCCCGGTTTCACGTCGCGGTGCACCACACCGTTTCGGTGCGCGAAAGCGAGAGCCGACGCGATCTCGGCGGTGATCTCGGCGGCCTGATTCGGGTCGAGCGGCGCTTCGGAACGGATGAGGTCGCGCAGCACGCGGCCCTCGACGTACTCCATGACGATGAAGTACGTGCCGTCCTCTTGACCCCAGTCGTAGATCGCGACGATGTTGGGATGGTTGAGGTTCGCCGCCGCTTGCGCTTCACGACGGAACCGCTCGACGAACGACGGCTCGCGCGCGTATTCGGGGAAGAGCGCCTTCATCGCAACCGGCCGATTCAGCAGTTGGTCGTGGGCGAGATAGACCTCCGCCATCCCGCCCTGCGCGAGCTCACGCTGGATCTCGTAGCGATTCGAAAAGACCCTGCCGGCCAGCGTCATGTGGCGAAAACCCTATCTGCCGTTCGGTGGATTTCCGGGTTGCGGACCGCACGGCGACGGGGGCGCCGGGCTGGTCAGCAGCGTCTGTAGCACCTGCTTGGCGATCGGCGCGGCGACGCGCCCACCGGTGACCTCGGCATTGTCCGATCCACCGTGTTCGACGAGCACTGCGATCGCGTAGCGCGGCTTGTCCGCGGGCGCGAACGCGATGAACCATGCGTGCGGATTCTGGCCGGTCGCGGTCTCGGCCGTGCCCGTCTTGCCGGCGACTGCCACATTGGGAAGGCGGGCCGCGGTGCCGGTGCCCCGCGGATCGTTCACCACCGCCGACATGTAGGTGGTCATCGCGGCGGCGGTCGCGGGGTCGATCGCGCGCTTGTATTGCTGCACGCCGACTCGGGAGTTGACTCTGTCGTTGGGGTCGAGCACACAGTCGACCACGTGCGGCTGCAGGATCACCCCTTGGTTCGCGATGGCCTCGGCGACGAGCGCCATCTCGAGCGGTGGCACAAGCACCTGGTTCTGCCCGATCGCGTCCTGCATGAATCTCGGCTGGTTTTGCTGGAACGAACCCGGCACCGGGCCCGTGCTCGCGACGACGGGCGGATCGATCCCCGATCTGTCCTCTCGCGGGGGCGCCGTCTGTACGCCGAAGCCTTGGATCCCCGAGGCGAACTTCTCGCCGAGATCGAACCCGACCTGGGCGTAGGTCGTGTTGCACGAGACGATGAAGCCGTCGATCAGCGATCCCCCACATCTTTCCTTTCCGAAGTTGAACAGCGACACGCCGTTCGTCTGGGGAAGAACCAGGTGATCGGTCACCGGAAACGTCTTGTCGATATCGACTTTGTTCTGCAGCGCGATCGACGCGGTTACCGTCTTGAACGTCGAGCCCGGCGGATAGAGCTCCCGCCAGGCGCGAGAGAGCAGCGGCTTGTCGGGCGCGCGAGTGAGAACCGAGTACGCGGCCTGGGCCTTCTTCGCGTCGTGCGACGCGAGCTGGTTCGGATCGAACGTGGGGTTCGAGTACGCGGCGAGCACTCCGCCAGTCGCAACGTCGAGGACGACGACGCTGCCCCGCTTTCCCTGTAACGCGAACGCCGCCGTGCCCTGCGCCGCCTTCGACATCGTCAGGACGACCGTGCCGACCGGCTGCTTGTTCGCGAAGGCATCGGCGAGGTTGTTCAACTGGAGGTCGAAGGTTCGGCCCTCGAGGTCGGAGGCGTACGTCTTCTCGACACCGACCGCGCCGAGCTGGATCGACGCGTAGCCGACGACGTTGGCAAAGAGAGTCGCGGTGTCCTTCGGATAGACGCGCTGGTGCTTGAACTCATCGGTGGTGGGTATCGACTGCGCGACGACCGTGCCGTCCGCGGTCTCGATGGGGCCACGGTCGCGCCGGAGGTCGGCGAACAGCTTGCGCGGGTTTCCCGAGGCATTCGCGAGATGGCTGCTGCGCCCGACCTGCAGGTAGGTCAGCTGCGCGACGAGACCGACGAAGAGCACGATCATTGCCACACCGACGTGGCGGATGCCGGTATTCATCGTGCCCCCGGTGGAGCCTCGGCGCGCGCAGAGTCGTCGGAGATGCGGAGCAGGATCGCGAGGAGGGCGAAATTCGCCACTAGCGAAGATCCGCCGTACGAGACGAACGGCAACGAGATGCCGGTGAGCGGAATGACGCGCGTCACGCCGCCGATGATCAGGAAGCTCTGTAGACCGATGATCGTTGCGATGCCGGCGGCGAACAGCTTCGTGAAGGCCCGTGCGGTGTCGACCGCGATGCGGTACGCGCTGCCGACGAACAACATGAACAGGGCGATGACCCCAACCGAGCCGACGAGGCCGAGCTCCTCGCCGATCGACGTGAACATGTAGTCGGTCGACGCGAGCGGGACCTGCCAGGGTTGCCCGAGCCCGAGACCGGTTCCGGCGATTCCGCCCGAGCCGAACGCGTACCAGCTCTGTATCGGTTGGCGTCCGCTCCCGCTCGCGTTCGGCCACGGGTTGGTCCAGTTCTCGACGCGTACACGTACGTGACCGAAGGCCTTGTACGCGACGAGCCCCCCAATGATCAGGAGCAGGATCGTGCCGACCAGATACGCGGACCGACGCGTCGTCATGTAGAGCATCGTTGCGAACACGCCGAAGAACAACAGAGACGTGCCGATGTCTTGTTCGTACGCGAGTACCAGGAGCGCGACACCCCAGGCCAGGAGTAGGGGTCCGAGATCACGTGGCGACGGAACGAACCAGCGTCCGATGCGGATCCGTCCCTGCGTGAGCAGCTCGCGCTTGTCGGCGAGGTACGCGGCGAAGAACGCGACGAGCAACACCTTCGCGATCTCGCTCGGCTCGAAGCTCAACGGGCCCAACCCGACCCACAACCGACCGCCACCACGCGACTGACCGATGCCGGGCGCGAGCGGGAGCAGCATGAACATCAGCCCGAGCAGGAGCGCGATGTAGCGGTATCGCGCGAACACGCGCACGTCGCGCACGACGATCAGCGTGACGACAAAGACGACGATCCCGATGGCCACCCATACCGACTGAACGCGCGCCTGCTGGGCGTAGTCTTTGCCGCCGCCGGCGAGACGGGCGATCATGACGAAACCGATGCCGTTCAGCATCGCGGCTATCGGTAAGAGCGTTCCGTCGGCCGCCGGCGCGAATCGTCGCACCGCGAGATGCGCGACGAGATAAAGGCCGAACACCCACGCGAGCAGGACCGCGACGTTGGGCGGGAGCTTGGGGCCGTTCGCGAGCGCGACGAGGATGTAGCCTCCCACCGTTACCGCGATCACGAGCAGGCCGAGGGAGAGCTCGGAGCGCCGCCGGCTGCGCGCGAAGGTCGAAACCGCAGCCGTCACTACGGGCCGGCCTTGGCGATCGTCGTGGTGGTGATACGAGGCTTCGTCGTCGCCGTGCGCTTCGTCGTCGTCGTGGTCTTCGGCCTGGTCGTCGTGGTCGTAGTAGTTGTCGTCGTCGCCGCGGCCCGGAGACGGCCGACGTACGCCTCCGCAGTCGCGAGCGAGCCGCGCGAGCTGTTGGTCTGCACGCGGTCGCGGTCGAGCGCGGGCAACGACGCGAGGGCGAGGCCGGTGCGCCCGTCGACTGTCGGGTTCCAGCCGAGCACACCACCGGGGACGCCCTTGTAGATCACGACCTCGTTGCCCGATGCGCCGACGAAATAGGAACTGCGGGCGTACCACCCGAGCGCGGCGGCGGCGATGCCGACGATGAAGAGGAGGGGCAGGAGAATCAGGATCGCGCCGCGGAGGGCGCGCGACCGCGAACCCTTGGGGCGCGGTTCTCGGCGTGCGGGCGGATCGGGCGGTGGAATGACTGCCGAACGCGACACCGCAGGTTCCTGCTCGGCGAGGACCGTGGTGGGATCGTGCGCCACCGGTGGATCGGCCTCGAGCACATCGACTACGACGACGGTGGTGTTGTCCTCGCCACCCGCGTCATTGGCGGCGGCCACGAGCGCCTCGGCCAGACGCTGCGGGTCGGGCTCCGCGCGCGCCAGCCGCTCGATGTCGCGCTCGCGCACCATTGTGGTGAGCCCGTCGGAGCAGAGCACGACGCGATCGCCCGCTTCGACGTCGAGCGTGTACAGATCGACGTCGACGGGGTCGGCGACGCCGAGCGCCCGGGTGACGAGCGCGCGTTGCGGGTGCGCCTCCGCCTGCTCGGGCGTGAGCCGACCCTCGCGGACGAGTTCCTCGACGAGGCTGTGGTCATCGGTCGCGCGGCGCAGGGTGCCTTCGTGCACCATGTATGCACGCGAGTCTCCGACGTGCCCGATGAGCAGCTGACGACCGCCGATCGCGACGACGGCCGTCATCGTGGTTCCCATGCCGGCGAGCGCGTCGTCGCCGGCCGCGCGCGTCAGCACCGCGGTGTTGGCGCGCGTGATCGCGTCGTGAAGGGGCGTGCCATTGGCGATCGCGGCGCGCAATGCCTCGATCGCGGTGTGGCTCGCGACTTCGCCTCCGCGGTGTCCGCCCATGCCGTCGGCGACCGCGAACAGCGCGCGTTGATCGTCGATGAGAAAGGCGTCCTCGTTGTTCGAGCGCACCCGGCCCTGGTCGGTGGCCGACGCCGCGGCGAGCTTCACCGTTGCGCCTCGAGGACGGTCTCGCCGATCTGGACCCGATCGCCTTTGCGCAGCTTCACCGGTTGGCCGATGCGCTTGCTGTTCACGAGCGTGCCGTTGGTCGAGCCGGCGTCTTCGACCCACAAGGTGCCGTCGCGGTCGAAGGCGCGCGCGTGCACCTGCGACACGAACGTGTCGAACGTGAGCGGCACCGCGCAGCCACCGCCCCGGCCGATCGTGACGTCGCCTTCGACCGGGTACGAGCGTCCGCGTTCTGTCTCCGGCGCCACGACGACCAGCCGCCACTCTCGTCGCTTCGACACGCGACCCGCGCCGGTTGGAGGCGGCGCCGGTAGGGGAACGGCAGGAGGCGCCGTAGTAGATGCGCTGCCGCGGAGCTCGCGGGCGACGATCCAGACCACCCGCATGAGGAAAACGTAGAGCAACGCGAGCAGGCAGAACTTCAGGACTGTGAGGATCGAATCGGACATGTGCCCGTTACGACTCCTGGTACCGGAGTGACGTTGCGCCGACGACGATCACGTCGCCGTCATTGAGTGAATGTTCCTTCACCACCACCCCGTTGACCTGGGTGCCGTTGGTCGAGCCCAGGTCGACGACGCGAAATCCGAACTCGTCTCGGCGCACCTCGGCGTGACGGCGGGAGACCTGCGGATCGGAGAGTGGGACGGCGCATTCAGGCATGCGGCCGATGACGGCCGGCTCGTCACCGAGCGCGACGCGGCCGCCGTCCGGGAGCACCAGCGTGCTCGTCGTGCCTTGCCCGCCACCGACGATCTCGGCGTCGATCCGGAGGTCGCTCTGGCGGGCGTTCTCGTCGAGAACCAGCGACACCTCGATGAACCCCTCGAAGTGGTAGCCCTCGTCGCGGCCGTGCTCGCGCGCGGCGTCGGCGAGCTCTCGGGCGAGTGCGTCGTGGAACCCGGAGAAGCGCTCGAGGTCGTCGCGCGACAGCCAGATCGTGAACTTGTTCGGCGCGACCGTGCCGCGTACGCCGAGCGTGCGGCCGGTGTCCATCTCGCGCCCGACGCGGCGACCGATCTCAACGGGTTGGAGGCCGCCGCTGCGGAACGCCTTCGAGAAGGTGCCTTCGACCAGCCGCTCAAGCCGTCGCTCGAACCGCTGCAATCCCATCGAAGTGATGCTACCGGCGCGACCACCAGCGGAAACGTGCATGTCGGCTGGTACGATCACCCGCTCACACGCGCGAGTGGCGGAATTGGCAGACGCGCAGGATTCAGGTTCCTGTGCCCGCAAGGGTGTGGGGGTTCAAGTCCCCCCTCGCGCACGGGTTCGAAGTTCACGCTGGGTGGACCTCTACTTCGGTGGCTTTGACGGCTGCCCAGACCTGTGAGCCTTCGATGAGTCCGAGCGCGCCGATCGCGGCGGGTGTTACCTCGGCGATGATCGACATCGTGCCGGCGACGCGTACTCGCACCCGACTTCCGGCGCGCTCGATGCCGGCGATGGTTCCGGGCCAGACGTTGCGGGCACTTCCTTCGGGCCGGACGCGATGCAGGACCACCGCATGTGGGGGAACGATCGCGATGACCTCTCCGGCGTGAGCGTCGGCCGCGACGATCACCTCGCTGCCGACGTGGATCTCGCCACCGTCCGCGCGTCCGCGGTAGAGGTTCACGCCCGCGAGCTCCGCGACGTACGCGGTTCTCGGATTGTTGAGCACTTCATCGGTTCGGCCTTGCTGCACGAGGCGGCCCTGCTCGACGATCAGGAGCCGGTCGGCGAGGGTGAAGGCGTCGATCGGGTCGTGGGTCACGAGAATCCGGGTGCCGGCGAAGCGGGCGAGTACGGCGCGCAGGTGTCGGCGGGTGTCGACCCGGGTCTGGACGTCGAGCGCCGCGAGAGGTTCGTCGAGAAGGAGCAACGTCGGTTGGATCGCCAAGGCCCGGGCGAGCGCGACGCGCTGCGCCTGCCCGCCCGAGAGCTCGCTCGGGCGCGCGGCCTGGTGAACGTCGACACCGACCTCGGTGAGGAGCGCGCGGGCCCGCTCCCGCGCCGCCGATCGTGCGGCGCCGCGTTCGCGGAGTCCGAAAGCGACGTTGTCGAGCGCGCTCAAGTGCTCGAACAGGAGGTAGTCCTGGAACACGACCCCGACGGCGCGTTCCTCGGGCGGGACGAACGTGTCGGTGGCCGGATTGTCGACGATCTTGCCGTCGATGGAGATGCAGCCGTGGTCGATGGCGAGCAGCCCCGACAACGTCCGCAGCAGGGTGGTCTTGCCCGAGCCGTTCGGGCCCAGGACGGCGAGCATCTCGCCGTCCGCCACTTGAAGCTCGACGTCGAGCGAGAAGCTGCCCCGCGTTACTCGAATGTGCGCGTCGACGCTCACGAGGTGCCCAGCCAGCGGTACACGCTGACGAGCACGACGAGGGACACGACAACGAGCACCAGGCTGAGCACGATCGCCGCGTCCGAGTTCGCACCTTCGAGCGTGACGTACACGAACAGCGGCAAGGTCTGCGTCTTGCCCTGCGAGTTGCCGGCGAACGTGATCGTGGCGCCGAACTCGCCCAACGCGCGCGCCCAACACAGCACCGCGCCGGCGATGAGCGACGGCCGGATCATCGGCAGCGTGACGCGACGGAACACGCTGAAGCGGGTCGCCCCGAGCGTCCGGGCCGCATCTTCGAACCGCTGATCGGCGGACCGGAACGCAGCCTCGACGGTCAGCACGAGGAACGGCATCGACACGAAGGTCTCCGCGACGACCGCGCCGGCAACATGAAACGGCAGGTGTACGCCGACGCGGTCGAGATACTGGCCGACCAGACCGTTGCGTCCGAGCGCGAGGAGTAACGCGACGCCGCCGACAACCGGCGGGAGCACCATCGGCAGCAACGTGACCGCCCGCACGATGCTGCGTCCGGGATACGAGACGCGTGCTTGCATCCACGCCAACGGCACGCCGAAGACGACCGCGAGTGCTGTCGCCGCGACGGAAGTCTCGAGGGACAGTCGAAGCGCGGCGCGCGCTTCGGCGCTCGACAGGACCTTCCACGACGACGACCACGGCGCGCGCCACACGAGACCCACCAACGGCACCACGAAGAACAGCGCCGCCAGCACTGCACCGACCACCACCACAACCGGCAGCCGAGACGCCGATCGCCGGCCGCGGGCCGCTGCGGTGGACCGACTCATGGGTAGTTCGTCACGTTAGCTGGGTGGCAGGAAGCCCCTCGCCTGCAAGGCCTGCTGTCCGCTCCCGCTCACGATCTCGTCGACGAACGCCTCCGCGGCGGTCAGGTTCTTCGACGCCTTGATCGCCGCGATCGGATACGTGGCGATCACGTTCTGGCTGTCGGGAATATCGACACCCTCGACCTTGCTGCCCGCCGCGTTCACGTCGGTGACGTACACGATCACAGCATCGGCTTCGCCCGAGGTGAGCTTCACGAGCGTTGCTTTGACATCGAGCTCGTTCGATGCCGGCTTGGGTGCGGGGAGTCCGGCCTTGGTGAACGCTTGACGGGCATAGTTGCCGGCCGGAACCGACGCGTCTTCGAGGACAAGGATGACGCCGGACTTTTCGAGATCGGCGAGTCCGGTGATGTGCTTGGGGTTCCCGGGCGCGACGGCAATTTCCAGCGTGTTGCGCGCGAACGTCTTCGGTGTCTCGACGAGCCCGGCATCGACCAGCTTCTTCATGTTCTTCTGATCTGCGGATGCGAAGACGTCGGCGGGCGCACCGCTTTTGATCTGCGTGACCAGGGCCTGCGAACCGGCGAAGTTATAGGTCAACGACAACCCTGAGGCGCTCGACGCCAATGCCGTCTTCTCGTCCTTGAACGCCTCGGTCAGCGACGCCGCCGCGAACACATTCAACGCACCGCTCAACTTCGAGGTCGTGGTCGGGGTGGTCGGCGGCGACGAACCCGACGACTTGGTGCTGCTCCCGCAAGCGGCCGCGATCAGCACGAAGCAGACCATCGTCGATGCCGCGTGAAGTCGAGAGGAGCGGATCATTCGAGACCCCCAAACATGAAGAACCCGGACGTAGTCGTAGTGAGACTATCGGGAGGAGGTACGTCGGCGTCCGATGCCCGCGCCCGATGCACGGCCGGTGAGCGAATCGAAGAATCGCTCGAGCGCGAGGGCCTGCTCCCGACGCCAGCGGGCCAACACGCCGTCGAAACCGTCGCGCGCGGGTCGCTCGGTGACGGCGCGGAGCACCGGGCCCAGTTGTTCCACCTGCCGCTCGACGAGCTCCTGCGGCGAGCGATCGGCCCGCGCCAGCAAGGCGAGCTTCAACAAGAACTCGGTGCGGACATCGCGTACATGTTCGACCGGTGTCGCGAGCCAGCGTCGCAACGCGCCATGTCCCGAGCGCGTTGCTCGCATGATCGTCCGCCGCGGGCCACGCGCGCCCGGGACATCGCCACGCTCCTCGATGAGGCCGCGCTCGAGGAGCGTCGACAACGATCGGTACACGAGTGGCCGACCTACGGTCCAGATCTGACCGAGCGCGCCGTCGGACCGGAGTTCGAGCACGACCGGCCAGCCGTGGGTTTGGCCTTCGGCGACGACCGCGAGAACAGCCCAATCGGAGAGCGACAGCTCCGGAAGCGGCTTGGCCACGTCAGCAAAGTACCGGGCGCCGCCTCGGCGTGCGGCTACTCGACGGCCAGGATCACGTCCGACGCCTTGACGACAACGGTCACCGCCTTGCCGACCTCGAGACCAAGCTCGTCCGCCGCTTCCTTCGTGATCGACGACGTCATCTGCGCGCCGCCCGCGAGCTCGACCTTGACCGTGGCGGTGACCACCCCTTCGGAGATCGCGACAACGGAGCCGGTCAGCTGATTTCTTGCGCCCAATCGCATAGTGAAGTCATACCATCTCTTCGCTCTGCGGGAACGCTCGCTTGCGGAACGCGGGGCATCCGCAAGCGTCCGATCTCGAAGGTGGGTTCCTGAAGGTGCATGACAAGCTGCATCGCCACCTCGATCGCGTTGCGAAGGTACGTGCCGTGAACCCGTACCGGACGCTGCGGTCGGTCGTGCGGTTCGGTGGCTTCGAGACCGATCGCGTCGAGCGGCGTCTGGCGCGCGCGGCATCGGTCGACGACCTGCGGCGCATCGCCAAGCGGCGTTTGCCGGGTGGCGTGTTCGATTACATCGACGGCGGCGCCGAAGACGAACGCACCCTTGCCGCCAACCAGGCCGCGTACGCGGCGACGACGTTCCGGCCGCGAGTCCTGCGCGGCCTCACGAAGGTCGACACCTCGAGCACCATGCTCGGGCAGCCCCTGGACTACCCGCTCGTGCTCGCACCGACGGGTTTCACCCGCATCGCCGATCCCGCGGGCGAGCTCGCCGTGGCCCGGGCAGCCGAGCGCGCCGGCCTCCCCTACACGCTGTCGACACTGAGCACGCGCTCGATCGAAGAGGTACGCGCGGTCAGCGCCGGTCGCCTGTGGTTCCAGGTGTACGCCTGGCGCGACCGCGGGCTCGTCAAGGAGATGATCGACCGCGCTTCGCATTCGCGCTACGAGGCGCTCGTGCTCACCGTCGACACCGCGGTGTTCGGCCGACGCGAACGCGACGTCCGCCGCGGGTTCTCCCTTCCACCGACCATCGGACCCGCCACGATCATCGACGGCGCGCGGCATCCCGGCTGGACGTTGGCGTTCGTGCGCAGTGAACCGATCCGGTTCGCCAACGTCGTCGACCGTGACGTCGGCGACGGCGCCTCCCCGGTGACGTTGTCGGACTACATCAACACCCAGTTCGACCCCGGCCTTTCGTGGGGTGACGTCGACTGGCTGCGATCGGTGTGGGCCGGCCCGATCGTCCTCAAGGGTGTGCAAACCGTCGACGACGCCGTCCTCGCCGCCGATGTGGGCGTCGACGCCATTGCCCTGTCGAACCACGGTGGCCGTCAGCTCGACGGCGCGCCCGCCACGTTCTCGCTCGTCGCCCCGGTCGCCGACGCCGTCGGCGGACGCACCGAGATCATCTGCGACGGCGGCGTCCGCCGCGGCAGCGACATCGTCAAAGCCGTCGCGGCCGGGGCAACCGCCGCGATGGCCGGACGCGCCTACCTGTACGCGCTCGGCGCCGCGGGCGAACGCGGTGTCGACCGCGTCCTCGAGTGGTTCCGAGCCGACATCGTCCGGACCATGAGCCTCCTCGGCGCGAGCACCGTCGCCGACCTCGACCGCGCGCTGCTCGACATCCCGAAGGAACTTCGGTGAACGACTCTGGTGTGACGAGCGAAGACTGATCGACGCGCGTCAATGACGCCGGGCCCGCTCGATCGCCGCGGGTCCGCGGTCGACGAGTTGCCGGAGAGCGCGCTCGACCTCTTGGGCCAGGATCAGGCTGGTCGTCTCCCGGGCGATCGGCCGGAGCGCGCCGACGGCAGTGGCGAGCTCGGCCGCGGTCGCGTTGCCGGCGAAGCCGGCGCCGGTGCGCTCGACGAGGAGCTTCACCGCGTCGTCGACGACCTTGGCCAGGCGGCGGCGCAGGAGGTCGCGGAGCTGCGCGGAGAGCTCCACTTCGACGCCTGCGTCATGCAGTTGCAGCGCGAGCTCGAGGAGTGCAGGGCTCGGCACGAGCCACGCGCCGGCGTCGGCCGTCTGCACGTAGCCGGCGTCCTGGAGCTCGGCCAGGAGCCCCGGTCGGCGGCCTTCCGTCATTGCGGTGAGCGCTTCGCGATCGACGACGCGCGGCCGGTCGTCCGACCAGGGCGCGGTGAGCGTCGCGTCGATGCCCAGCCATTCGGCGACCGTGCTCGACGGACGTTCGCCTTTCAACAGATCGCGAATGGCGACGAGGGTGAGCCCGCGATCCCGGAGCTCGGCGATCAGGCGGAGACGCTCGAGGTGCTCCGGGCCGTACACCGCGTCCCGGCCGTGCTTGGCGGGCTTCGGGAGGAGTCCTTCCGACTGGTACCAGCGGATCGTCCGAGCCGGCAGCCCGCTGCGCTCGACCAGCTCCGCCAGCGAGTAGCTCGGCGCGGCCGGCGGAGGGGGCGCCGGCTCGATCTCGTCGGTCGTCGTCATAGGTCGCAGTCAACCACATCCCGGGTAACATTTGCAGTGACAACTGCAAGAATATCTTGACAGTAGAGACTGCAAGTGTTTGGATGACGACATGAGCACCGCAACCGCCTCCCCCCAGAGCCAAAGCGCCCTGCCCCGCACGGCCAGTCGCTCCCGCCAGCTCGTCGCGGCCTCGGAGCGCACAGCCCTCGACCCGTTCCGTGACATCGACTGGTCGCTACCAATCGACGATTCCGCCTTCCACCTCCCGCCCGAGCTCCTGCCGCTCTACGGCACGGCTGAGTGGGACGCGATGAGCGAGACCCAGCGCATCGCGTACAGCCGTCACGAGACCGCGGCGCTGTGCGGCGCCGGAATCTGGTTCGAGAACGTGCTGATGCAGGTGGTGCTGCGTCACCTGAGCGAGATCCCGGTGACCGATCCGTCGCACCGCTACCTCCTCGTGGAGGTGGCCGACGAGTGCCGGCACACGATGATGTTCGGTGAGTACATCCGGCGCGCCGGGACCCCCGCCTATCGCCCTGCGCTCTCCCCCCCCTCCCACTCCGACGTCGCCGGGCCCGG
>JBBQTI010000037.1:0-37151 GCA_038213435.1 Acidimicrobiia bacterium | reverse complement strand
CGGGTCGGTCATCAACGCGTGCCTCGCGGTCGCGTCCGGGCTCGCGAACCATGTGCTCTGTTTCCGCTCGGTGTACGAGGGGTCGGCCCAAGGCGAGAAGGGTCGCTCCGCGGTCATGCCGGGTGGGGGCGGCGGGAGCGGGGGCGGCTTCAAAGCGTCGGGCTTCATGGAGTGGAACCTCCCGTTCTCCGCGCCCTCGGCCGCGATCTGGATCGCGATGTTCGCCCAGCGGCACTTCCACCAGTACGGCACCACGCGCGAGCAGATGGCGTGGATCGCGCTCAACGCGCGTCGCAACGCCGAGCTCAATCCGAATGCGATCTACCGCGACCCGATGTCGATGGACGACTACCTCGCGGCCCGCATGATCTCGTCGCCGTTCTGTCTCTACGACTGCGACGTCCCGTGCGACGGCTCGACCGCGGTCATCGTGTCGCGACGCGACATGGCGAAGGATCTCCGTAACGCGCCGCTGCGCGTGGAAGCGGTGGGATCGCGCATCGACGGCCGTCCGTCGTGGGACCAGTTCGACGACCTGTCGACGATGGCCAACCGGGGCGCGGGCAAGCAGGTGTGGGAACGCACCGAGTACAAGCCGGCCGACGTACAGATGGCGCAGCTGTACGACGGGTTCTCGTGGCTCACGATGTCGTGGCTGGAAGCGCTCGGCCTCTGTGCCATTGGTGAGAGCGGGCCGTTCATCGAAGGTGGGACGCGCATCGCGCGCGACGGGCAGCTGCCGCTCAACACGCACGGCGGGCAGCTCTCGGCCGGCCGCTTGCACGGCTACGGCTTCCTGCACGAAGGCGCGACCCAGATGTGGGGCCAGGCCGGTGACCGTCAGATCGCGTCGCCGCCCGAGGTCGGCATGATCGCGGCCGGCGGCGGCAACACGTGCGGCTGCCTTTTGCTCGTGCGCGAGTAGCGGGTCAGACGATGGCGAGGTTGGCGAGCTCTTCGAGGTGGTCGCCGGCGGTTCCGAGCGCGCTGCCGACCGTCAGCAGGCGCTTGAAGTAGAGGTGGATGTCGTGCTCCCACGTGAAGCCGATGCCACCGAAGACCTGGATGGCAGTGCCGCCGACCTGCGGGAACGCGTCGGCCGCGAACGCGCGGGCGAGGGTCGACGCGCGGTGCGCTTCTTCGGGCGACGCGTCGTCGATCGCCCAGCACGCGTAGTAGCCCGCGGCCCGGCCCAGCTCGACGGTGCGCAGCATGTCGGCACAGAGATGCTGCACCGCTTGGAATGCACCGATCGGCTTGTCGAACTGCACTCGTTCCTTCGCGTACTCGACCGACAACTCGAGCGCGCGCTGCGCGGCGCCAACGCCGTCGACCGTAGCGGCAACGCCCACGCGGTCGAGCGTGCGCGCGATGGCGGCTTCGGTGTCGGGGCGGGATTCGATGCGTCGGCCCACGGATCCGGACAGGACGACCCTCGCCTGCTTGCGGGAACCGTCGACGGTCGGGGTCGATTCCGCCTCGAAGTCGTCGACCTCGAAGAGCCCGAGCGCACCGTCACCGTCGAGCGCGGTGACGAGGAGCACGTCGGCGGCCGCCGCGTCGGCGACGTGGACCTTCACGCCGTCGAGGCGCCACGTGTCGCCCGCGCGCACGGCGCGGGTCGTCGGCGCGTGCCAGCCGTAGCGCGCGTCGGGCTCGAAGATTGCGAGCGTGCCGATCGCAGAACCGTCGGCGAGGCGGGGGAGCAGCGCGTCGTCGGCAAGCGATACCGCACCGATGGCCGAGGATGCGTACGGGGCGGGGCAGACGGCGCGGCCGAGCTCTTCGAGCACCACTGCGGCGTCGACCATCCCCATACCGGCGCCGCCCGACTCTTCGCCGACGAGCAGCCCGACGACCCCGAGCTCGACCAGCCCGTCCCAGACTTCACGGTCGCCCGCGGGAGTGGCGTACCCGGCGCGCACCGTGCTCATCGGTGCTTTGGCGGCGAGGAACCCGCGCACTGACTCCCGCAACATTTCCTGCTCGGACGAGAATTCGAAGTCCACGATGCCCCCGGGATTTCCTGACACTGACGTCAGGAAACTACCCTGCGCACCGATGCACCTGCGGTACGCACCCGAAGACGAAGCCTTCCGCGCCGAGCTCGACGCCTGGCTCGACGAGCACCAGCCGTCGGAGGAACGCCTCGCGGAGCCGAAGCAGTCGAGCGCGGACATGCCGCAATGGGCACGCGACTGGCAGCGGTCGTTGTTCGACGCCGGTTGGCTCGTACCGGGCTGGCCTCCGGAGCTCGGCGGCTGCAACGCGACTCCCACGCAGCAGATGATTTATTTCGAGGAGATGAGCAGCCGCGAGGTGCTGCGCAGCGCGAACCCGCAGGGCCTCGGGATCATCGCGCCCTCGATCAACGACTACGGCACTCCCGACCAAAAGGAGCGCTTCCTGCTTCCCACGCTGCGGGCCGAGATCTCGTGGTGCCTGGGCATGAGTGAGCCCGGCGCCGGCAGTGATCTCGCGAGCCTGAAGACGCGCGCCGAGCTCGTCGGTGACGAGTTCGTCGTCAACGGCCAGAAGGTTTGGACGTCGGGCGCGCACCACGCCGACTGGTGCCTGTGCTTCGTGCGTACCGATCCGACCGCGCCCAAGCACAAAGGCATCAGCGCGCTGATCATCGACACCACCACGCCGGGCGTCGAGCGCCGGCCCTTCCCCGAGCTCTCGGAGAAGGACTTCTGCGACTTCAACGAGGTGTTCTTCACCGACGTGCGCGTCCCCAAGGAGAATCTGATGGGCCCGCTCAACGGCGGCTGGCCCATCACCCAGGGCTCGCTCGCGCACGAACGGGCGATGCTCTGGATCACCTACGCGTACGACGTTCAACACATGGTGCGCGCGTTGGTGGAGTTGGGAAAGATGGAAGGGCCGAACGGCGCACCGCTGGGTCAGGATTCGCGCTACCGCGAAGCGGTCGCGGGCTTCTACGTCGACGCGCAGGCGCTGTTGATGATGGGCTACCGCGGCTTCTCCAAGTTCCTGAAGGGCAAGTCGGCGCCCGAGCATTCGCTGTTGAAGCTGTACGGGAGCGAGGCGTTGCAGAACGCGCTGCTGTTCGGCACCGAGGCGATCGGCATCGAAGCGATCGATTCCGACCGGCTCGGCCCGCCGATGTGGCGAGAGGGATCCTGGGCGATCCAATACCTGCGCAGCTTCGCGGCGACCATCCCGGGCGGCACCAGCGAGATCCAGCGCAACATCATCGCGGAACGCGTGCTCGGACTACCCCGGGCTAAGTAACTTTCCGCGATGGACTTCACGCCGCGCGAGACCGACGAGGAAGACGCTCGTCGTTACCTGGCCGAAGGGTTCTGGGGCACGGAAAGCCTCGGCGCGCTGTTGGCATCGGGACTGCACGACGCCGCCGACCATCCGTTCACCGTTCGCTCCGAACGGATGCCGTACCGAGGAACCCTCGGCGACGTCGACTCGCTCGCCCGACGGGTCGCGGCCGGCCTGCGTGAACGAGGCATCCAGCCCGGCGATGCGGTCTCGTTCCAACTCCCGAACTGGCTCGAGGCGGCCGCGACCTTCTACGCGATCACGTATCTCGGCGCGGTCGTGGTGCCGATCGTCCACTTCTACGGCTCGAAGGAGGTGGGCTACATCCTCCGTAAGACGGGCGTGAAGGCGCTCGTGACCGCTGACCGCTTCGGCCATCAGGATTTTCTCGCCAACCTGGCGGGGATGCGCGGCTCGTTGAACGATCTCGAATGGGTCGCGATCGTCGGCGACGCAACGGGCGGCGCGGCCGACCCGCGCGATCTCGCGTTCTCCGAGCTCTTGGTCGACGACCCGATCGACGCGATCCCGACTGTCGATCCGCGGTCGCCCGCGCTCGTCGCGTACACCTCGGGCACCACCTCGGATCCGAAAGGCGTCGTGCACTCGCATCGCACGATCAACGCCGAGATTCATCAGCTCGCTGCGATGCAGAACGATCGCGGCGGTCCGGCGATGATCACGGGCGCGCCGGTCGGGCACGGCATCGGCATGCTCGCGGCGTTGCTCGTCCCCGTGTTCCGCCGCAGCGAGATCCATCTCATCGACGTGTGGGATCCCGGTCGGGTCTTGCAGGCGATGCTCGACGACGGCCTGTCGGCCGGCCAGGGCTCGACGTACTTCCTCGCGAGTCTGCTTGACCATCCCGATTTCGACCTCGAGCGTCACGTCCCGCTGATGCCGTTCATCGGTCTCGGCGGTTCGGCGGTCCCGGCCGCGGTCGGCGAGCGCTGCGCCGCGCTCGGGATCGAGATCGCGCGCAGCTTCGGTTCGACCGAGCACCCGTCGATCACCGGGAGCCGGCCGGATGCGCCGCACGACAAGCGCGTCAACACCGACGGGCGCCCGCTCCCCGGTGTCGAGATCCGGCTCGTCGACGACGACGGCAAGGACGTCGAGGTCGGGGCGCCCGGCGAGATCTGGAGCCGCGGGCCGGAGCTGTTCGTGGGCTACACGGACGCGCCCGCGACCGAGGCCGCGTTCAGTGCCGACGGTTGGTTCATGACCGGCGATATCGGCGTTCTCGACGACGACGGCTATCTCGCGATCACGGACCGCAAGAAGGACATCATCATCCGAGGCGGTGAGAACGTCAGCGCGCAGGAGGTCGAAGAGCTCCTCGTGCGCATGCGCGATGTCGCCGAGGTCGCGGTCGTCGCTGCGCCCGACGCGCGCCTCGGTGAGGTCGCGTGCGCGTTCTTCCGCATGCAGCCGGGACGTCCCGCGCCCGAGCTCGCCGAGGTGCGGGCGTACCTCGAGCACGCTGGGATCGCGCGCCAGAAGTGGCCCGAGCACCTCCGGTCGGTCGACGAATTTCCGCGTACGCCGAGCGGGAAGGTCCAGAAGTTCGTGCTGCGCCGGAACCTGGGCGAGGACGACACGCGATCGTGACCGGTCTCCTCGACGGAATGCGTGTCCTCGACGCGGGGATCTGGCGTCCCGTCCCGCACGCCACGCAGATGCTGGCCGACCTCGGCGCCCAGGTGTTGAAGATCGAGCCGCCGGGCGGCGACCCGATGCGAACGTTCCCGCAGTTGTTCCGCGACGTCGCGGGTCACAAGCGCAGTATCGAGTTGGATCTCCGCAGCGCCCAGGGCAAAGCGCGCGCGTTGGAGCTGGTCGCCGACGCCGACGTGTTCTGCGAGGGATGGCGACCCGGGGTCGCGGCGCGCCTCGGCTTGAGTTACGACGGCGTGCGGGCGCAGAACCCGTCGATCATCTATTGCTCGGTGTCCGGGTACGGCCAGACCGGGCCGAACGTCGCACGCCCCGGGCACGACGTGAACTACCAGGCCCTCGCGGGCGCGCTCGCGCCGCGCGATGGAGAGGAACCGGTGATCCCGCGCGTCCCGATCGCCGATCTCGCGGCGGGGACGATCGCGGCGTTTTGCGTCTGCGCGGCGTGGGCGAAGCGGATCCAGACCGGCGAGGGCGAACGAATCGACGTGGCGATGGCCGACGTCGTCGCGACATGGTCGGGAACGAGCTCGGGCAACGTTCTGCGCGGTCGGACGCAGCCGACGCGCGGCTCGGCCGGCTACGGCGTGTTCGCCTGTTCCGACGGCGGCTGGATCACGTTGGCAGTCATCTCCGAGGACCATTTCTGGCAGGCGGTATGCGTCGGGCTCGATCTCTCGGCCGAACTTCGCGAGCTTCGTCATCTCGAACGGGTCGACCGCTTCGACGAATGTCAGACCGCGGTCGCGGCGGCGTGCACGAGGCTGACACGCGGCGAGGCGCTCGAGCGACTCACCGATGCGGGAGCGCCCGTCGCGCCGGTGCTGGACCCGTCCGAGATGGCCGCGCACGAGCAATTCCGAGAACGCGAAGTCGTCTTCGACGCCGGCGACGGCACCGCGCGCCTGGGATTTCCCGCCCGGCTGCAGGAACACCCCCCGCGCGCACCCGGTCGGACGCCGGAGGTCGACCAGGACCAGCAGGGGTGGGCGTGAAGGTGACATAAGTGACAAATTCCTCGTCAAGCCCGCTGTGGACTTCGCCGATCTCGTGAAGCGGCTGGCAGTTGCCCGCCGGGATCCTTCTGGAGGACGCCATGCTTCTCATCATCGTCGGCCTGCTCGCCATTGCGGGACTTTCCTACTTCCTCGTCAAGAGCCGCAAGCAGAGCGCGAGGTCTTCGCGCTGACCCTTACGACACCGCCCGGCGCCGCGCCGAGCGGCACTGACTCGACGCGGCGCTCCGGTTACGACGAGCGCAGGAGCTTGCCCGGCCGCGCCGAGAGTGCGGCGTCGACGGGCGTGCCGTCCTCGCGGATCACTGTGCCGTTGACGACGACGTGACTCATTCCCTCCGGGCGATCGGCGACCAGCCGTTCGCCGTCGGCGGGGAAGTCGCGGATTCGGCGGAGTGGTCCGGGCCCGACCTTGTCGAAATCGAGCACGACGACGTCGGCGGCCTTGCCGACCTCGAGCGTGCCGCGGTCGTGCAGACCGAACACCGACGCCGGCTCGCCGGTCAGCTTGTGAATCGCGTGTTCGAGCGGCATGACCTCCTTGTCGCGCACCCAGTTGCCGAGGAGGTCGGTCGCGAAACACGCGTCGCAGAGTTGGGTGACGTGCGCACCGGAGTCGGCGAGGCCCAGGAGCACAGTGTCCTGGGGAAGCAGCCACGCGATCGCTTCGGGGTCGTTGTTCGCAAGCACGCTCGTGAAGCGCGTCTCGAGGTTCTCCTCGAGCGAAATGTCGAGCATCACGTCGAGGGGGGTGACGCCGCGCTCGGTCGCGATATCGGTCACCTTTCGACCGATGAGGTCGGGATGCGCCGGCGACTCGGCGACCGCGAGGGCCTCGAAGTTCACAGGGAGCGTACCGCGCTGGCCTTGCATCTCCTCCCATGCCCGCGCCCGCCAAGCCGGATCGCGATACGCCGCCAGCCGGGTTTCGTCGGGCCGGTCCATCAGCTCTTGGAACGTGGCCCGCATGTTGAACGTGAACGGCTCGCGCAGGTTCATCTGGAACGTCAGCGGCCGGCACGACACTTGCGGCCACACTTCGATGCCCTCGGCGCGGGCCTTGGTGTTCGCCTCCATGATGCGCTCGTGCCAGGGGTAGCCCTTCACCGTGAGCAGCGCCGTCCACGTGAGCGGACGGCCGGTCGCGCGCTGGAGCTCGTAAACGTCAGCGTGCGTCACCTTCTCGCCGGGGAGCAGCGCCGCGACACCCTTGTGCGCGTCGCGCAACGGCTCGAGCAGGGCACGCAGCTCAGCAAGATCTGCGACCCGCGACGGCACGGGTCGGCCGCGGTCGCCACTGTGCGTCGGTGACGAGGATGTCGCGAAGCCTGCCGCGCCGGCGACCATCGCGTCGGCGATGACCTCCTGCATCCTGCGGATCTCGTCCTCGGTCGCAGCGCGCTCGTAGCCCGCCTCGCCCATGACGAAGATGCGCACCGCGGTGTGGCCGACATAGCACGCGAAGTTGATGAGAGTTCCGCGCGCTTCGATCGAATCGAGATACTGCGGAAAGGTCTCGAACTCGTGCCACGGAACGCCGGCGAAGAGCGTCTCGGGCGACATGTCCTCGACGTGCTGCAGGGTGCGGACCAGCAATTCGCGATGCTCGGGACGCACGGGCGCGATCGAGAAACCGCAATTACCCGCGACGACCGAGGTCACGCCGTGCCAGCAACTCGGGGACAGCGCCGGATCCCAGAAGACCTGTGCGTCGTAGTGCGTGTGGATGTCGACGAAGCCGGGCGTGACGATCTGTCCGGACGCCTCGAGCTCTCGACGCCCCGACAGGCGCGGGCCGATGTCGGAGATGATGCCCTCGGTGATTGCGATGTCGGCCGGCCGCCCGGGTGCACCCGTCCCGTCGACGACCGTGCCACCCCGGATCACTACGTCTGCGGTCATGGCTCTCCTCGAAGACTGACGCTCACGTCAGGGCGAGCCGCCAGTCTCGCGCGCCCAGTTTCCCGCCAACAGTTGGCAAGAAAACTGACGCGACACGTACAGAAAGGCAGCCATCTGTTGGCAAGAATTGTCGGGGGTGGGGGCGTAGTTGACGTGCGTGTCAGGTTCGGGCGACCCTTCAGTCATGACGCAAGTGCCCGAGACGATGCCGGCGGCGGTGTTCATGGGACTGAGGGACGTAGCGGTCGAGGACCGACCCACCCCCAAGCCCGGTGCCGGCGAGTTGCTGCTCGAGGTGAGCCACTGCGGGATCTGCGGCTCCGACCTGCATTTCCTCCTGGAATGGGGTGGTCGCGCCGGCGTGATCGAAGGCCACGAGTACTCGGGCACGGTCGCGGCGCTCGGCCCCGACGTGGCGGGTTGGGCGGTGGGCGAGCGCGCGATCGGGGGTCCGTCGCCCCGTTGCGGCCGCTGCGAGTACTGCCTCGCGCACCGCACCTCACTCTGCGTCGAACGCGGCGGCGTCGGAGGAGACGACGGCACTTGGCAAGGGGCGTTCGCGCGCTACACGACGGTGCGCGCGGCCGAGGCGCTGCGCGTGCCCGACGGTCTCTCGCTCAAGCACGCCGCGCTCACCGAGCCCCTCGCGGTGGCACTGCACGGCATCACGCGCGCGGGCGGCGCCCGGCCGGGGACGCGCTGGCTCGTGACAGGCGGCGGCCCGATCGGCTTCCTGTCGGTCGCGGCATTGAAGGCCCTCGGTGTCGACGAAATCGTGGTCAGCGAACCCAAGGCGAGCCGGCGCGTCCTGTGCGAGAAGCTCGGTGCCCGCGCGGTCGACCCGACGGAGCTCGCCACGCCCGCGATGCCGTACGACCTGGTCGACGAACCGTTCGACGTCGCGCTCGAGTGCTCGGGAAACGGCCGCGCCCAGGAGTCGGCGCTCGCGCAGCTCAAGCGCGCGGGCACCCTCGTGCTCGTCGGCGCGGGCATGGCCCGGCCGAAGTTCGATCCGAACCGCATCTTGTTGAACGAACTTGTCATCACCGGCGCGTTCGTCTACGACCACGACGGCTTCCCGCGCGCGCTCGAGCTGCTCGCGTCGGGCAGGCTGGCCAACGACCTGCTCGTCGAGCAGGAGGACTATCCCCTCAATCGGCTACTCGACGCGGCTGTCGGTCTGCACGAGGGTGACCTCGCGGCCAAGGCCATGATCGTTCCCCGGACCTCGTAAGGAGCGCGCCGATGCCCGCCACTGGACCCGCGTTCGCGACTCGCAAGCCCCGCTTCAATCACGTCGCGATGAGCCTCACGCCGGCGATGCTCGACGAAGAGCACCGCCAGGTGCGTGCCGACTTCTTCGGCGACGTCTTCGGCTTCGTCGACCTTCCGATGATGACCATCGACCGTAAGCGTCAGGTGTTCCAGGTGCACAACATCGAGCAATTCGTCTTCCTCATCGCCGAGGACGATGGCTCGGCGATGGAGTGCCCTCGTCTCGATCACTTCGGACTCTCGGTCGGTGCGGAGTCGGAGCTCGACGAGATCCTGGCGCGCGCCAAGGTGTGGCAGGCGCGCGACGATCGGGTCGACATCATCGACAAACACGTCGACGATCACGGCATGCTCGCCATCACGAGCATCTACGTCCGTTATCTGCTGCCGATGATGTGCGAGATCCAGTGGTGGGACTACCACGAGCCCCGCACGGGGACGAACACCGGCGCGACGGGAACGGACGCCGCGTGACGGCGCCGTTGTATTGGGGCGCATTCGCGCCGCAGGGTTGGAAGCTCGAGTACAGCGGATGGTCGGCGGCCGACGCGTGGGACCGCACGAAGGAGCTCGCGCACCTCACCGAACAGCTCGGCTATCACCATCTCTGGGTGTACGACCACGTCGAGACGGTGCCGCGCCGCGAGCCGACACACGTCTTCGAGGCGTTCACGACCCTTGCCGCACTCGCCCAACACACGACGACGATCAAGCTCGGGCAGATGGTGACATGTGCGGCGTACCGCAACGCAGGTCTGCTCGCGAAGGAAACCGCGTGCATCGACGTGTTCTCCGGCGGACGGTTGATTCTCGGCATCGGTGCCGGATGGTACGAGCGGGAGTACCAGGCCTACGGCTTTCCGTTCCCGAGCGCGGGCACCCGATTGCAGATTCTCGAAGAGACGGTCGAGGTGCTGAAGCGACTCTGGACCGAGGAGACCGTGACCTACCAGGGCAAGCACCTGGCGTTCGACGGCGCGTACTGCGACCCGAAGCCGCTGCAGCAACTGCCGGAGCTGTGGATCGGCGGCGGGGGCGAGAAGGTGACGCTGCGCATCGAGGCCCGCCACGCCGACAAGACGAACTGGCAGACCAGCCTCGAGGGGTTTGTGCGCAAGTCGAACCTGCTGCGCGGGTATTGCGACGAGATCGGCCGCGACTTCGACTCGGTCGTGCGCACGCACGGTCCCGATTGCCGCGTCTTCGATACCGAAGCCGACCTGCAACGATGGCTCGACGAACCTCAGGGCGGCTCGCTGTGGGGTCGAGGCGATCCCGACGAGTACGTCCGCGACAACCTCGTCGGCACCGCGGAACAGGTCGCGGAGAAAGCGCAGGCGTTCGTCGACGCGGGCTGTCGAGAGTTCGTGTTGTGGTTCCGCGACTTCCCGTCGTCGGAGAGCCTGGAGGCAGTCGCGCACGACGTCGTGCCGAACGTACGGCTCTGAGCGCGCCCCGGCAGTAGGTTTCGCATCCGTGACGGCCCTCTCCGACGCGCCCTTGCGCAAGACCGGGTCGACGGAACCGTCGCTCGACCGGCGCCCCGTCCCGCTGGTCCTGGTCGCTGCATTCGTCCTGATCGGATGCGGGGGCCTCGTCTTCTTCTTCTACACGCGCTCGGCGCTCTGGCTCGACGAGGCCCTCACGGTGAACATCGCACGGTTGCCGCTGTCGCAGCTGCAGGATGCCCTGAAGCACGACGGCGCCCCGCCGCTCTACTACGTGTTGTTGCACTTCTGGACCGGAGTGTTCGGTACGGGCAACGTCGCCGTCCGCTCGATGTCCGGCATGTTCATGGCCGGAGCCGTCGGTGCCACGTGGTTCGCGGCGCGGCGTTTGGCGGGCACCAGGGCGGCATGGATCGCCGCGGCCGTGATGGTCGCCAGCCCGTACGCGATCCGTTACTCGACCGAAGCGCGGATGTACTCGCTCGAGGTCCTTCTGGTCGCGTCGGGCATCGTCGCGTTCCAACGGGCGATGGAGAAGCCGAGTGCATCTCGTTGCTTCGTGATCACGCTCCTCGTCGCCCTCTTCGTGTACACGCAGTATTGGTCCTTCTATCTCGTCGTCGTCGTGGTCGGTCTGCTCGTCTGGATCGTGTGGCGCGGGCGACAACGGGACGCGGCGCGGCGCGTGCTCGTCGCGGTCGCGATCGGCGGCCTTGCCTTCGTCCCGTGGCTGCCGACCTTCCTCTACCAGCGCGCACACACCGGGACGCCGTGGGGCTCGCCCGTGCTGCCGGGGATCCCACTCGGTTACACACTGCGCGACTTCGCGGGTGGCGCAAGCGGAACCGCGGCCGACCGCCAAGAAGGCTGGTTGCTGTTCTTCATCCTCTTTCCGATGCTCATCCTGGGCGTGTTCGGGCGCGCAGTCGACGAACGACGCATCGAGATCGATCTGCACGTTCCCCGCGAGACCCGGGTGATCGCATACGTCGGCAGCGTCGCGCTCGTCGTGGCACTGACGCTCAACTACCTCGCCGGCGGCGCGTTCCAATCGCGCTACAGCGCGATCGTGTTCTCCTTCTTCGTGCTGCTCGTCGCACGCGGCTTCACGACCTTGCGCGACACGCGTGTTCTCGCCGGAGTCCTTGCGCTGACGGTCGCGCTGGGCTTCGCCGGCGGCGTGCGCAACCTGATCACGCAACGCACGCAGGCACGCGCGGTGGCGTCGGTGATACGCGACGAGGCCAAACCGGGAGACCTCGTGGTGTACTGCCCCGACCAGGTCGGGCCATCCGTACACCGCCTCGTACAGCCGGGGCTCGACGAGGTCGTGTACCCGAACTTCGCGCGACCTGAGTTCGTCGACTGGGTCGACTACAAGAAGCGCCTCGCCGTTGCCGATCCGGCCGCGTTCGCGCGAGCCGCGCTCGAGCGTGCGGGCTCGCATACGCTCTGGTACGTCAGCGCTCCCGGCTACATCACGCACGTCGGCACCTGCGAGACCATCTCCGACGACCTGGCGGCGGCCCGTACGCGCGTGCAGCGCACGCTGTCCGACGACAGGATCTTCGAGAAGCCCGCGCTCCAGACGTTTCCCGCGTCCGCAAAGAGCTGAATGCCGGCTCTTCCTCGCGCCGCCCGGTCGGTGCTCGTCCCGTACGCCGTCTCCCGGATCGTCGTGGTGGGCGCGCTCGAAACGATCCGTCACATCGTCACGACGCGTCGGCTCCTCCCGGTTCCGGCCGAGATCCATTCCGGGCTTCTCGCGTGGGACGCGTCGTGGTACCGCGACATCGCTCGGGCCGGCTACGACGGCGTCAAGCCCGAGGGCTTGCGATTCTTCCCGCTGTTCCCGTTCCTCGGCCGCGCGGTGTCGTGGCTCCCGGGTGCGAACGCAGGTTTCGGTGTTGTCTTCGTCGCGAACGCCTCCGCGCTCGCGTTGGGCTTTGCGCTCTATCGGCTCGTGCTGCACGAACGCGACGATCCCGACCTCGCGCGCCGGGCGGTCTGGCTCGTTTACCTCGCGCCACCCGCCTTCGTGCTCGTGATGGGATACGCGGAGGCGACGTTCATGACGCTCGGGGTGGTTGCCCTCCTGGGTTTGCGATCGCGTCGCTGGTTGCTCGCGGCCGTCTTCGGTTTCCTGGCCGGGCTCACCCGGCCGGTCGGCGTGCTGCTCACGGTGCCCGCCGTCGTCGAAGCATGGCAGAGCCGCGACCCCAAGGCCGCGGCGCCCGCGGCCGCGCCGGCCGTGGGCTTGTTCGCGTACCTCGTCTGGGCCGCGCATCGCACGCACGACTTCTGGTACCCGCTGCGGGCGCAGCAGGACGCCACCCGGCGGGGCCATTGGGTCGATCCGGTGCACGCGGTCGCGCACAACGTGCGCGAGCTCTTCGTCGGCGACCACGTCAGCGCGGGCGTGCACGCGGTGAGCGCGATCGTGTTCGTTGCGCTGCTGGTCGTGCTCGCGCGACGTTGGCCGCTCTCGTTCACGCTCTACGCCGGCGCGGCGCTCGTCGCCGGGCTCAGCAGTCGCAACCTCGATTCCCTCGAGCGCTACGGATTGGCGACCTTGCCGTTCGTGCTCGCCGGCGCCGAACTCATCGCCGCACGGGAACGGGAACGCGTCGTCGTATGTCTCGCAGTCGCCGGCCTCACCGCGGCTTCGATGCTCGCGTTCACGGGTGTGCTCGTACCCTGATCACGCCGTCCGCACCGGCACGGAAACGACCATCGCGCGGGACGGTCAGTACACTCGGCCGGTCATGGCGACCGTCGGTACACCGCAGCCCGATTTGTCGGTCGTAGTCATCGGCGCGGGCCCGGCCGGTCTCACCGCCGCGTACCAGTTGATGAAGGCCGGCCATGCGCGCGCCGTCACGATCCTCGAGTCCGACACGGTCGTCGGCGGCATCAGCCGCACCGTCCAGCGCGACGGCTGGCGTTTCGACGTCGGTGGCCACCGTTTCTTCACGAAGGTGCGCGCGGTCGACGATCTGTGGTGGGAGATCCTCGGGTCGGAGAATTTTCTGAGCCGGCCGCGGCAAAGCCGCATCTTCTACCAAGGCAAGCTCTACGACTACCCGCTCGTCCCGATGAACGCGCTGCGGAATCTCGGTCCGGTGGAGGCGATCCGGTGCGTCGCTTCGTACCTGTGGGCGAGGGTCCATCCACCGAAGAACCGGGACACGCTCGAGGGGTTCATCGCGGGTCGTTTCGGCTGGCGCCTGTACCGACACTTCTTCAAGACGTACAACGAGAAGGTATGGGGTGTGCCGGCATCCGAGCTCTCGGCCGACTGGGGTGCCCAGCGCATCAAGGATCTCTCGCTGTTCCGCGCGGTCTGGGAGGCGTTGAGGCCGAAGCGCTCCGGCTCCAAGCGCGACAAATCGAAGATGGTCACCAGCCTCATCGACGAGTTCAACTATCCGAAGTACGGGCCGGGGATGATGTGGGAGGTCGCGGCGGAGAAGGTGACGGCCGCGGGCGCGGTGATCGAGTTCGACCGTCGGGTCACTGCGATCCGTCATAGCGACGGCACCGCGCATGCGGTGATCGCGGTCGACCGCGACGGCGTCGAGCGCGTCTATCCCTGCACGCACGTGATCTCGTCGATGCCGATGGGTGCGCTCTGCACGGCCATGCAACCAGAGGTCGATGGTTCGACGCGCGCCGCGGCCGGCGACCTGCGCTACCGCGACCACTTGACCGTCGCGCTCGTGGTGCCCCAGGAGTACTCCTTCACCGACAACTGGATCTACATCCACGACCCCGACGTCGAGGTCGGACGGGTCCAGAACTTCGGGTCGTGGTCGCCGTACATGGTGAAGGACGGCCGGACTTGCCTCGGTCTCGAGTTCTTCGTCAACGAGGGCGACGACATGTGGACGAAGTCCGACGACGACCTGATCGACCAGGGGAAACGTGAGATGCACGGGCTGGGGCTCGTTGCCGATCCGCGCCGGGTCGAAGCGGGCTACGTGGTGCGCATGCCGAAGGCGTATCCGGTCTACGACGAGATGTACCAGGGCAACGTCGAGGTGATGCGCAAGTGGCTTGCCGCGAACACCCCCAACGTATTCCCGTGCGGTCGCAACGGCATGCACAAGTACAACAACCAGGATCACTCGATGCTGACCGCGATGCTTTCGGTCGAGAACATCCTGGGCGCGGACCACGATGTCTGGTCGGTGAACGTCGAGGCCGAATACCACGAGGAGCACGCCGACGGCGCCGAGAGTGGCCGCACGGGCCGCGACGCGCCCTTCCTGCCGCGTACGCCGTAACGCGCGAGCGCCGCGCGCGACTACCGGTCGAGCCGGTCGCGACGCAATAATCGGTCGCGCAGCCCCCACCAGGTGACGAGCAGCATCGCCTCGGCGACGATGCGCCATGACATCTTCGAGTTGCCGCGCACGCGGTCGGTGAACGCGATCGGAATCTCCTCGATCCTCCCGCCCGCGCCCAGGACGCGGTACGTCATCTCGATCTGGAACCCATATCCGGTCGAATGCGTGGTATCGAAGTCGATCGCGCGCAGCATCGACGCGCGATACGCGCGGTAGCCTGCCGTCGCGTCGCGCACGCCGATACCGAGACAGAACGCGGCGTATCGGTTGCCTGCGACGGACAGCGCGAGGCGGCGCCGAGGCCAGTTCGGCACGCTTCCGCCGGGCGTGTAGCGCGATCCGATCGCGAGATCGGCGCCCTGCTCTACGGCGGCGAGCAGGCGCGGGAGGTCGGCCGGATTGTGCGACAGGTCCGCGTCGATCTGGATCATGAGGTCGAAGCCGCGCGCGATGCCGACGGCATGACCGGCGCGGTACGCGCTGCCCAGGCCCATCTTCGTCGGTCGCCGCAAGACTTCGATCCCGCCGAGCTCCGCGCCGAGAGCTTCTGCCTTCTCGGCCGTTCCGTCGAGGCTGTTGTCGTCGACCACGAGGATGTGCGCGGCCGGCAGGGCGCCGCGGACCCCGCGGACCAACTGCCCGATGTTCTCGGCTTCCTCGTACGTCGGAACGGTGACCCACACGCGCTGATCGCGACCTCCCGATTCGCTCGCGTTGTGACTATTCACCCCGGCTCGCATTCACCCGCGGACGCCGGGCGATCGCGAACAGGCCCGGAGTGCGCTCGTCGATGTGCTCGGTGGTGAAGAAGTTGCGCTCCGACAAACCCGAGCCGATCCCGGTACGACCGTTCCCGAGCATCCGGTACGCGAGCGGCAGCACTCGCTCGTACGACCACACGTACAAGGAGCGCGGGACGCGCTGCCGCAGCCGGAGGACGTCGAGCCGAAGCAGGCGAACACCACTGGCCCGACGGGCGGCGAAGTCGGCGTGCAGGGCGTCGTCGCCTTCGAGCCCGAGGCAGGTCACCTCCTCGAAGAACAGCGAAAGCGTCGACACGAGCTGCGTTTGCTCGAAGAGGTAGACGTGGAACGGGTTTTCGAAGTCGGCGGGAGCATTCGGCGTGATCACGAACGCCGTGCCGTCGGCACGCAACGTGCGCGCGAGGTCGGCGACGTGCGTGACAGGATTCGGGAAGTGCTCGATGATGTGCGACGACACGATGAAGTCGACGCTGCCGTCGCGTACGGCGAGCGCGGCGCCGTCGAACGCGCAGAAGCGCAGCCCGTCGGTTTGTGCGTGTTCGGACGCGGCAGCACGCACGGTCTCCGGGCTGTAGTCGGCGCCGATGACGAGACGGTCCGATCCGACGAGGCGCCGCGTCTCGTCGCCGATACCGCAGCCGACGTCGATCGTGATGCCCGAGCCGAGGCGCGCGAGCACCTCGCGGTATCCGGCGTCGTGGAACGCGAGCAGCGAGTCGGGTGTCGCCCCCTGCATCGGGCGTTCGCCCGTCAGCTTCATGTGCCCCCGCTCCGTCGCCACGCCCACGAGCGGCCGAGCGTACAGCGGAGCCTGACCGGGAGGCGGGCGCGGAGTCGGAGGGATACGAAGCGGGACCGGCTCTAGACTCCCGCGCCGTCCTCGTTGTTCGCCCGTGCTGCGGAGGCTCGCTTCCTTGACCGATCACGCCCACATGGGTGCCGACCCAACCAACCCGGCGGAACTCGGCGACATTGCGCAGCTCGGTGAAATCGCGTCGGCCGCGGGCCTCCGGCGCATCGCGATCCTCGCGTGGCGCGACATCGACGATCCGGAGGCCGGTGGGTCGGAGTTGCACGCGTCCCGGATCGCCGCGCTTTGGGGTCGGGCCGGCATCGAGGTGACGATGCGAACGTCGTACGCGCCCGGATCGGCTCAGGTCAGCTGGCGGGACGGTTACCGGGTCATCCGCAAGGCGGGCCGGTACCTGGTGTTCCCGCGTGCGGCCTTCAGCGAGATGATGGGTTGGCATGGCGCGAGCGACGCGCTGGTCGAGATTTGGAACGGCATGCCGTTCTTCTCGCCGGTCTGGGCGGCAACGCGTCCGCGCGCCGTGTGGCTGCACCACGTGCACGACTCGATGTGGGAGATGACATTGCCGCCCCGTCTCGCGCGCCTGGGGCGCACCATCGAATTCCAGATCGCGCCGCCGCTCTATCGCAGGTCGCGGATCGTGACGTTGTCGGAGTCGTCGAAGGAAGAGATCGCGCGCCGCCTGCGCCTGCGGAGGTCGAACATCACGGTGGTGTCGCCGGGCGTCGATCCGTCGTTTCGTCCGGGTGGGACTCGTGATCCGAGGCCGCTGGTCGTGGCGGCCGGGCGGCTCGTCCCCGTGAAGCGATTCGATGTTCTCGTCGACGCGCTCGCCAAGATCAAGACACGAATGCCCGAGTTGCACGCGGTGATCGTGGGGGAGGGCTACGAACGTGAGTCCCTCGAGCGTCGGATCGCGGAGCTCGGCGCGCACGGGTGGATCTCGTTGCCCGGGCGGGTCGACGACGCCACGCGGCTCGACCTCTACCAGCGCGCCTGGGTCCTGGCGAGCGCGTCGCGCCACGAAGGATGGGGGATGACGATCACCGAGGCGGCCGCGTGCCGCACGCCGGCAGTCGCGACCCGGATCGCGGGCCACAGTGACGCGATCGTCGACGGGATGACCGGGCTCCTCGTCGACGACGATCATGGTCTGGCCGCGTCGCTCGATCGCGTCCTGCGCGACGACGCGTTCCGCGCGTTGCTCGCGAAGAACGCCCTGGAGCACTCATCGCAATTCACGTGGACGGCAACGGCGCGAGGAACCCTCGAGGTCCTCGCGGCCGAGGCTCTGCGCCGCAAAACGGCGTGACCTCATTCCTCGGTTCGCGTCGGCCGCGGTCGGCGCTCGGCTATGCGTTGCTTGCGTTGCTCGCATACGTCCCACCGTTGCTCACCGCACCCGGACGGGTCGGTGCCGACACCAAGCAGTACCTCTATCTCGATCCGGGGCGCCTGTTGTCTCGCTCCCTCTCGATGTGGGACCCGCACGTCGGCATGGGAACCGTCACCCACCAGACGATCGGCTACGCGTTCCCGATGGGGCCGTACTACTGGCTCCTCGATCAGCTCGGATTGCCGGCCTGGGTCGCCCAGCGGCTCTGGCTCGGTTCGTTGCTCTTCGCCGCGGCCCTCGGCGTCTTGTACCTCGTGCGGACGTTCGGCATCCGCGGTCCCGGCGTCGTCGTCGCCGCACTCGCGTACATGTGCACGCCGTACGTGCTCGACTACGCGGCGCGGATCTCGGTGCTGCTGATGCCCTGGGCCGCGTTGCCGTGGATGATCGCCGTCATCCGCAAGGCCTTGCGCGAGAAGGGTTGGCGATATCCCGCGATCTTCGCGCTGATCGTGCAGGTCGTCGGCGGTGTCAATGCGACCGCGTTGATCTACGCCGGGATCGGACCAGTGTTGTGGATCCTGTACGCATGGCTGGTCGCGCGCGAAGTCGACGCGCGCCGCGCGCTCGGCGTCGCGCTCCGCACGGGCGGTTTGACCCTTCTGACATCGCTCTGGTGGATCTCCGGGCTGCGCATGCAGGGCGCGTACGGCCTCGACGTCTTGAAGTACAGCGAGACCGTCCAGGCCGTCGCCCGCACGTCGACACCGAACGAGGTGTTGCGCGGCCTCGGCTACTGGTTCTTCTACGGGCAGGACCGGCTCGGGTCGTGGATCGAAGCGGCGCGCGACTACACGCAGCACTTGTACGCGATCCTCTCGGGCTACGGCCTCGTGGTGCTCTCCCTCCTCGCGGCTGCCTTCACGCGCTGGCGCCATCGCGTCTTCTTCCTACTCCTGCTCTTCGTGGGCGTCGTCATCTCTGTCGGCGCGCATCCCTACGCGAGCCCTACGCCGCTCGGCGCGCTGTTCAAGTCGTTCGCGAACGCGTCGACGGCCGGGCTGGCGCTGCGCAGCACCGGGCGCGCCGCCCCACTGGTCGTGCTGGCGCTCGCCGTGTTCCTCGGGCTGGCCACGAACAGCGTGTTCGGTTGGTTGCGGACGCGGGGCAGGGCGGCCTACGCGTACGCAGTCCCGGTGCTCGTCGGGGTGCTCATCCTTGTGAACCTCCCGGCCCTCGTCGACGGGACTTTCTACGGCAAGAACCTTCAGCGCGACGAGAACCTGCCGTCGTACTGGACGCAGGCGGTCGCCGCGCTCGACCGCGGCGACCACCAGACCCGGATGCTCGAGGCACCCGGTGCCGATTTCGCGTCGTACACGTGGGGCAACACCGTCGATCCGATCACGCCGGGTCTCACCGACCGGCCGTATGTTGCCCGCGAGCTCATCCCGTACGGGACGCCCGGCACCGCCGATCTCCTGAACGCGATCGATCGGCGGCTCCAGGAAGGTGTCGCCGACCCGGCCGGCCTGGTCGCGTTGTGGCGGCGGATGGCCGTCGGTGACGTCGTCGCGCGCAACGACATCCAGTACGAGCGCTACGACCTGGTGCGGCCCCAAGATCTCTCAGCGGTGCTCGAGGCCACGCCGGGGCTCGGCCCGGCGACGGGTTACGGAACGCCGTCGACGTTCTCGCTGCCGGCGGGTTACAGCGACGAGATCAGCCTCATGACGCCGGCCGCGGCGCCGGCCGTCGCGCCGGTCGAGGTTTATCCCGTCACCGACCCGACGAAGATCGTGCGCGCGGAGTCCGTCGACCACGCGCTGATGGTGAGTGGCGACGGCGAGGGCCTCGTCGATGTCGCCGGCGTCGGCCTCCTCGACGGCGCCGGTGTGGTGCGTTACTCCGCGTCCTACCCGACCGGCGCCTCGCTGCGCAACGCGACCTCCGCCGCGGACGTGCTGGTCGTCACGGACAACAACCGGTTGCGGGCGCGGCGGTGGACGAGCGTGAACGAGAACGTCGGGTTCACCGAACAGCAGAATCCCGAGGATCGACCGCTCACGACCGACCCGGGCGATGCTCGACTCGACGTGTTCCCGGGTGAGCAGCCGTCGGCGCTGACGACGACCAAGAACCTCGGCGTGGAGCGCGTGGCCGCGACGGCGTACGGCAACGGCAACACGTTTTGGCCCGAGGATCGGCCCGCGGCCGCGCTCGACGGCGATCCGGGCACCGCGTGGCGCACGCAAGCGTTCGGCGATGCACGTGGGCAACGCATCGAGATCGATCTCCACGGAAAGATAACGACCGATCACGTCAACCTCGTGCAGCCCCTCACCGGCGGTCGTGACCGCTTCATCACGAACGCGGTGCTGACGTTCGACGGCGGGCGACCGGTGAACGTGGTGTTCGACGGCGGCTCGCGCACCGCGGCCGGACAGACGATCACGTTCCCGAGTCGAACGTTCCACACGTTCTCGATCCGCGTCGTCCAGGTCAACGACCGCCGGCAGAACCTGTTCGGTCAGGCCGATCCCGTCGGCTTCGCGGAGATCCGCCTGCGCGACACGCACGCGACCCGAGACGTCCGGCTCGACGAGATCGTCCAGATGCCGAGCGACCTGCTCGGCGCGCTCGGTGCGGCCTCCGGCGGCCATCCGATCGTGCTCGTCATGAGCCGCGACGCCGTCTTTCCGGTGCCGCCGCGCACGCAACCGGAGCTGTCGATCGCGCGCGAGTTCGCGCTGCCCGCAACACGAACCTTCGACCTGACCGGCAACGCGACGGTGAGTCCCGATGCGTCCGACGCCGCAATCGAGAACGCGCTGCGCCCCGGCGACGTCACGCCGGGTCGGCGCGTGTCGTCGAGCGCATTCTTGGCCGGGTGCCTGTCGTGTCGGGGCGACGCCGCGTTCGACGGCGATCCCGGCACCGCCTGGCAGACACCATTCGACCGTGTTCGCGGGCAATGGGCGGAGGTCACTCGGGCGCAGCCCGTGACGATCGATCATCTCGACCTCGCGGTGATCGCCGACGGCCGTCACTCCGTGCCCACGCGACTCCGGCTCGACGTCGACGGCACGAGCCGCGAGCTCACGGTGCCGAGCGTCGTCGACCGCCCGGCCCAGAACGCGACCACCGAGATCAGCCTCGCCTTTCCCGCGGTGCGCGGTCGGCGGATCCGTCTGACGATCGAAGATGTCCGCGAGGAGCGAACGCGACTCTTCGCGACGGTTGCCACGCGGATCGAACCGGTCGGTATCGCCGAGGTGGGCGTCCAAGGGGTGTCGGCGCCGCCGCCGGCCGCCGGGACGGTCGACAGCGGATGCCGGTCCGACCTCGTGGCGATCGACGGCCACGCAGTTTCCGTACGGGTGACGGGCACGACCACCGGGGCCCAGACGGTGATGGGTCTCGCGGTGACGCCGTGCCGTGGTGCGACGCGGCTGAGCGGGGGCACGCACGTGCTCACGACCGCGCGCGGCAAGGACGTCGGCTTCTCCATCGATCGGCTCGTCCTCGCGTCCGGCACTCCGGACGTCCCCGCGCGCGTCGCGGGCGGTCGCGTACGCATGTCGACAGAAGTATCGGCGCGCGCGCAGAAGAACGCCGCCGCGAGCGCGCCCGTCGTCGACGTCGTGCACAACGGCGACACGCGGATGCGCGTGCGCGTGGCGGACGCGACGCAGCCGTTCTGGCTCGTGCTCGGAGAGTCGCAGAGCCCGGGGTGGCATGCGCACGTCGTACGCGGCGCCGACCTCGGCCCATCGCAGCTCGTCGACGGGTACGCGAACGGATGGTTGGTCACGCCTCCACTCGAACACGGCGCGTTCGAGGTGGTGCTCGAGTGGACGCCGCAACGGCAGGTCCGGGCCGCGATCTGGCTCTCGCTCCTCGGCGTGAGCTTGTGCCTGGCGATCATCGGCGTCACCTGGGTCCGGCGGCGATCCGTCGTCACGACCGCCATGACATCGCTTCCCGGCGATGCCGACGTCGATCTCGCGTGGTCGCCGAGAGATACGCCCGTCACGCGACCGGGTACACGTGTTCGCCGGCTCGCACCTCTGGTGTCAGGAATTGTGGGCGCGTTGGTCGTGACGCCTTGGGTCGGCGTGCTCGCGGCGGCCGTCACGTTCGTGGTGCTGGTGCGGCCGCGGTTGCGCCCCCTCGCGATGCTCATGCCTGCCGCTCTGCTCGGCCTCTGCGGTCTCTACATCGCGGTCCAGCAATATCGATACCGGTTTCCCGCGGTGTTCGAGTGGCCGACGGTGTTCCCCCGGGCGCGCACACTGGCGTGGATCGCGGTGGTCCTGCTCACGGCCGACGGCATCGTCGAGATCCTGCGCTCGGGGCCCGGCCGGGAGCCGGACGGGAAAACGAAGCCGGGCCCAGGTGGTGGCGCGCCATAATTGTCCGTGCTCCAGGTACGAGAACTCGCGGTCGAAGTCGGTGGGCGGTACACCCTCACCGACGCGTCGTTCTCGCTGCACCCGGGCGACAAGGTGGGCCTCGTCGGTCGTAACGGAGCTGGGAAGACTTCGTTGCTCAGGGTGCTCGCGGGCGCGACGCCGGCCGCGCAGGGAGTCGTACTCCGTCCCGAGACGGTGGGCTTCCTACCGCAGGATCCGCCCGCCCGTGGAGTCGGCCTCGACGGCACCGCGCTTTCGCACGTGCTGTCGGGGCGCGGTCTCGACGCGGCCCTCCGACGGCTGGAGGAGCTGCGGACGAGGGTCGACGCCGATCCGTCGGCCCGCAACGTCAAGGCGTACGCCAACGCGGAGGACGCGTTCGCCGCGTCCGGCGGCTACGCGGCCGAGTCGGAGGTCAGGCGGATCGTCGCCGGCCTCGGCCTCCCACCCGATCGGCTCGATCTGCCGATCCGCGCGCTGTCCGGCGGTGAGCGTCGGCGGGCCGAGCTGGCTCGCATCCTGTTCGCGGGCGGCGACCTCATGCTCCTCGACGAGCCGACCAACCACCTCGACGTCGATGCCAAGGCCTGGCTGATGTCGTTCCTGCGGACGTTTCGCGGCGCGCTGCTCGTCGTCAGTCACGACCTCGCTCTGCTCGACCAGGCGATCACGCGCATCCTGCACCTCGACGAGGGCGAGATCATCGAGTATCGAGGCACCTACTCGCAGTACCTCGTCGCGCGCAAGGCCGACGAGGCGCGCCGGGCGAGGATCGCGACCCGTCAGGAGTCGGAGATCCGGCGCCTGAGCACGCTCGCCGACTCGATGCGCCATCAGACCCAGAAGCGGGCGCGCGTCGCAAAGAAGCTCGACCGGCGGGTCGAGAAGCTGAATGCCAACCGCATCGAGCTCGGCAGGGGAGACCGCTCGCTGCGGGTGAAGCTGCCCGAACCGCCGCACGCGGGCCGGGTCGCGCTCGAGGTCGTCGACCTCGCGAAGGCGTTCGGTCCCAAGGTCGTGTTCGAGGACGTCTCGTTCGAGGTCGGGCGGGGCGAACGGCTGCTCGTCCTCGGTCTCAACGGCGCGGGCAAGACCACGCTGTTGCGCTCCCTCGTCGGCGAGTTGGAAGCGGATCTCGGCGAGGTGCAGCTCGGATACCAGGTGTCGATGGGCTACTACGCCCAGGAGCACGAGGGCATCACTCCGGGACGTCCGGTGATCGAGCACATCCGCGCGGCTTCGGGCGAGGGCGAGCAGTACCTCCGGGGCCTGCTCGGCATGTTCGGGCTGCGCGGCGAGCTCGCGTTCCAGGATGCCGGCACGTTGTCGGGAGGCGAAAAGACGAAGCTCGCGCTGGCGATGCTCGTCGCGGGGCGTCACAACCTGTTGCTGCTCGACGAGCCGACGAACAACCTCGATCCGCCCTCGCGCACCGCGATCGGGTACGCGCTGCGCGAGTGGAAGGGCGCGATGGTGCTCGTCAGCCACGACACGGAGTTCGTCACGGAGCTCGCGCCCGACCGGGTGCTCCTGATGCCCGACGGCGTCCTCGACTACTGGTCGGACGACCTGCTCGACCTCGTCCAGCTCGCCTGACCGTCGCCGCGGCGTCGGTATACCTGACACGAGCGTCAGGCGAGCTTATGATGCGGCCGACCGGGGGAGGTCGGGATGAACGGACGACGGTTCTTCGTCGCACTCGCTGTTGCCATCGCGCTCGCGACGGCGGCCTGCGGAAGCAGCAGCAAGTCGGTGGCCCCGCCGCCGTCAGGCAGCACCACCACGACGACTCACGTCGTGTCGAAGGCGCAGGGAACCGGCGTGACCGCGACGTCGATCAAAATCGGCATCTCGCTCGTCGACTTCAAGTGCATCCAGCAGTTCATCGACTTCACGCGCCCCAACCAGCAAGCGGTCTACCAGGCGTTCATCGACGACGTGAACAAGAAGGGCGGCATCAACGGCCGCAAGATCGTCGCCGACTTCAACACCGAGTGCCCGCTCACCCCGACGAGTGACTTGCTCGTGCAGGTGTGCACCAAGTTCACTGACGACGACAAGGTCTTCGCAGTGATGGGCAACCTCGCCGACGCGGCACAGTCCGCGGCGATGCACACCTGTATCGCCAAGAAGCATCACACACCCGTCATCACCTTCCAGGTGACGCAGGACATGTTCAACCAGGTTCCACCCGGCCTGATGGTCTTCCCCGGCACGACACCCGAGCGTTCGGACGAAGTGCTGTTCGAGCTGCTGAAGAAGCAGGGCACGCTCGAGGGCAAGAAGGTCGCCGTGCTCGCGCAGCAGACCTCCCAGCCATCGGTGAAGGCGGTCGTGCTGCCCGCGATCAAGAAGATCGGTGTCGCGACCGGCACGCCGGCCTACCTCACGATCAACGGTCCCGACACGACTGCGGCGCAGTCCCAGCTCGACAGCTTCATCGAGCGCTGGAAGTCCGAGGGTGTCAACGCGCTGTTCGTCACCGGCCAGAACGCCGTCACGAAGCAGTTCATCGAGAAGGTCGTGAAGCAGATGCCGGGCGTGATCCTGCTGACCGACGTCGGCGACGCGTTGCCGCAGGGGCAGGACGAGACCAAGGCCGGCGCGAACCCCAACCCGTACGAGGGCCTGTATCTCGCCGGTGGTTACCGGGCGGCGGACTACGCCAAGAGCGACAACTGGAAGTACTGCGCGTCGATCTACAAGGCCGAGTTGGGCAAGGACTCGCCCGGGCCGGAGGCGAACATCAAGGTCAACGTCGGTGGCAAGGAGCTCCAGGACCAGACGTACAACCTCGTCAACGACGCGTGCCAGATGGTTTCGACGTTCCAGGAGATCGTCGCCAAGATGGGCCAGTACGTGAACGTGGACAACTGGGTCGCGACCGTCAATTCGTACGGTCCGATCGTCAACCGCGGTGGTGGTCCGTTCGCCTCCCTCCGGCAGGGCAAGTACGACACCGACGACACGTTCCAGCTCCAGCAGTTCGACTCGACGCTGCCGCCCAACGGCAACTGGAAGGCACTCGGCCCGTACCAGAACATCTCCAGCTAGTTGACGGGAGACTCCCGCTGAGAGACGTCGCCCACGACACGCGCCGGATGGGGCGGGTGGCACTGGTCGGGTTGCTCGTCGTCGTCACTGCTGCGTGCGGTGGCGGTGCGCATCACGCCGAAGGGGGCAGCGGGACCACGGCCAGTGGTACGACGCGGCCGCAGGACGCCTCGCTCGGGACCGGAGTCACTGCGACGCAGATCAAGATCGGCGTCATGATGATCGACTTCGCCTGCATCGAGCAGTTCGTCGACGCGGTCGAGCCCGACCTGCGTCAGGCGTACCAGATCTTCATCGACGACATCAACGAAAAGGGCGGGATCAACGGCCGCAAGATCGTGCCGGTGTACAAGTCGTACTGCCCACCCGAGCTCCAGCCCGCGGAGGAGCTGACCGCGTGCACCTCGCTCACCGATGACGAGAAGGTGTTCGCCGCGATCGGCACCCTCTACGACCCGAACGGCACCGCGCAGCTCTGCTTCGCCAAGCAGCATCGCACGTTGGTCGTCGGCAGCCCGCTGACGCGGTCAGTTATCGACCGCGGACCGCCCGGGTTCATGCTGACTCCCGACATCACGCCGGAGCGGCGCCTGAACGTGATCATGGCGTTGCTGAAAGAGAAGCACACGCTCGAGGGGAAGAAGGTGGCGATCGTCGACATCGCGGCCAATCGGCCGCGCGTCAACTCGGTGGTCGTTCCCGCGCTGCGCGATCTCGGTGTGCAGCGCGGCACCGATGCGACGCTCACGATCGCGAGCTCCGACACGACGGCCGCACTGGGCCAGCTCGACAGCTTCATCGAGCACTGGAAGTCGGACGGCACGAACGCGTTGATCCTCGTGGGCGAACAGGTCGGGTCGAAGCAGTTCGTCGAGAAGATCAAGGCCGCGGTGCCCGACATGTCGCTCGTCTCCGACACGACGAGCGTGCTCGATGGCGCGCGCGACGAGCAGAAGGCGCACGTCTCGCCGAATCCGTACGACGGCATCATCACCGCCGAGGGCCAGACCGGGGTCGAGCACACCAAGACGCCGCACTTCGCGTTCTGCCGCGACATCTGGGAGAAGGCGACGGGGAAGAAGGTGCCGTCGCCGAACGAGGTCGTGAAGCTCCCGAATGGCAAGCAGAACGACATCTACAGCGAGGTCGAGGACGCGTGTCTCTACACGAACTTCTTCGCGACGATCGCGAGGCGGGTCGGCCCGTACCTGAACGACGCGAATTGGGTGAACACCGTCGACAACTTCGGATCGATCGACGACATGTCGACGATCTACGCATCGATCCATCGCGGAAAGTACGACGCCGACAACACCTACGGTTTGGTCGCCTACGACCCGACGGTCGGCGCGTCCGGCGACTGGAAGCACGTCACGCCGGTCGAGAACGTCTCGGGCGGCTGAGCCGGCATCACGCGGTCGGCGTTCCCGCGGACGCGTTCGACCGTTGGATCGCCCGCTCGTCGGTTCCGAGGTATGACGCAATGACGAGTGGATTTGAGCGCACCGCGTCCGGCGCGCCGTGCGCGATGACCGCGCCCGCTTCCATGCAGTAGATGCGGTCGCTGATCGACATGATGAGTGGGAGGTCGTGCTCCACGACGACGAGCGTCGCGTCGAGCTCGCGCTGGACGCGCTTGATCAACGGGCCGAAGGCCTCGGCCTCGCGCTGCGCGACACCGGCGGTCGGCTCGTCGAGACACACGACGCGCGGCGCGACCGCGAGCACCGACGCGAGCTCCACGATGCGGCGCGTTCCCGTCGACAGCTCGACGATGAAACGGTCGGCGTAGCGGCCGAGACCGAGGAAGTCGATCAGCTCCGCGGCTTCGGCTCGCTTGGCGCGCTCCTTGGAGATCGACGGGGGATAGAAGAGGAGCGATCCCCAGAACGACGTCGCGCCGCGAGCCTCGAGCGCGAGCAGCACCGTCTCGCGGACGGTCAGCTCGGGAAACAACCTCGCGGCCTGGAAGGTGCGACCCAGGCCCGCACGCGCGCGCACGTGCGGTGGGAGGCGCGACACGTCGTCGCCGAGGAGCTCGACCTTGCCCCCGCTGGGGACGTAGCCCCCGATCGCGTTCAGGAGCGTCGACTTGCCGGCGCCGTTGGTTCCGATGAGTCCGATGACCTCGCCGGGCATCGCGTGGAACTCGACGTTGTCGACTGCCACGAGCCCGCCGAAGTCGACCGCCAACGCACTGGTCGCGATCGCGCTGCCGTCGGCGTTCGTTGCGATCGCCACGCCGGCGTGGCGCGCGAGCGAGACCGGCGGCGTCGTGACCGTCTTCGTCGGCTGTTCGGGCAGCCGTTTCTCGAGCCAGCGCAGGATCGTGCCGCGCAACGAGTAGCCCAGTTGCGTGAAACCGCCGGGGATGTAGAGCAGCACGATCAGCAGCCCGATGCTCGACGTGAGGAGGCCGACGGTCTGGTTCTTCGGCCAGAACAACGGGAGGCCGACCACCCACAAGGCGCCCGTGACCGCGCCCGCGAGGCTGCCGAGTCCGCCGATCACGGCCATCGCGACGATCGACAGCGAGTCCTGGATGCGAAAGAAGGCGTCGTGGTAACCGAACGTTTGGACTGTGCCGGCCAATACGGCGCCGCCCAGTCCCGCGAGGAAGCCGCCCAATGCGAACGCGGTGAGCTTCGCGCGTGTCGGCGACACGGTAAACGCCGCGGCGCCCGCTTCGTTCTCGCGGACGCCGACGATCGCGCGGCCGATGCCGGTGCGGCGCAGGTGCCCGACGAGGAGGAGGACGATGACGAGGGTGCCGAGCGCGAAGTAGTAGTACGCGCGGTTGTGGAGCGTCAGGTCGAGCGGGCCCAGCTTGCCCCGGTCGACCTCGCCGATGCTCGAGCCCTCCGTGCCGACGAGGATCGGGCGCGGAAAGATGTAGACCTCCGCCGCGATGGCGAAGGCCATGGTGCTGATCGCGAGCAGCAGGCCCCGCACGCGCAGCGCGCCGGCGCCGACCGCGGCCGCGACCATGCTGCTGACGACCGCGCCCAGGAGCACCGCGAGCACGAACGGCACCCGGTGCGCGTTGCCGGTGCGGTCTATCGCGGCCGGGAAGACGACCGCGCCGGCAACGATGCACAGCGCGGCGGCGACCGCCGCGATGGCGCGGACCCGAGCATCGCGACGGCGCGCGACGGTGACTCCGATCGCGATGGCCGCGACCGCGAGGAGGGCGAGCCCCGCGGCCATCGGAAACGGGCGAACCGCACCCTTCGCGAGCCGGTTCGATCGCCATCCGATGTCGAGCGTTACGCCGCGGATGAGCGCAGCGGCGCTCAGCGCCCCGAGCCCCGCGAACGCGGCCTGACCGAGCGATAGCTGCCCGGCCCAGCCGGTCAGCACGGTGACCGATACCGCGATGATCGCAGTGGCCAGGACCAGTGCGTAGGCCTGTTGGTGCGACGACTGGGTGATCAGGAACGGCACGATGATCGCGCCCGTGAGCGCGATCCACGCGGTGAGGTTCGGCATGCGTCGCACCCACCACACCTCCCGCAGGCGTTCGGGCACCGGGGGCACGCGCGGCGCGAACGCGAAGCTGTCGCCGCTGGTGCCCGCGTCGGCGCGGCTGATGCGGGCGACGAGGACGAGCACCACCAGGAAGAGCACGAACTCGACCACGCCCGGCGAGTTCGGGAAGTTGTACGTGAGTACCTGGTAGGCCACTCCGATCCCGATCGCGCCGGCGACCGTGCGCGGGAACGACGTCATGCCACCGATGAGCGCGGCGGTCAGGCCGAGCAGCAGCGTCTGGGGACCGACCTGGACGAGGTCCGTCGTGCCCCCCTGGGTCGCGTAGAGCACGAGCGTGATGCCCGAGAGAAGACCGCCGATCGTCCAGATCGCGGTCGACATCAGCTTCGGGCTGATCCCGGTGAGGCGCGCGAGGTCGGGGTTCGTCGCCGACGCGCGGACGGCATCGCCGAACACCGTGTGACCGAGCAGCCACCAGAGCGCGAGCGTGACGATCGGCACGACGATGAGCGCGAGCACTTGCGGTCCCGTGACGACGACGTTCGTGACCTGCAGATGGAAACCACCGAGGTGCAGGTGCCCGAGTGAGGAGATCTTCCATCTCGAGTTCATCGGGCTCGGAAAGACCGTCTGGAACTTGCCGGTGCGGTAGTCGGGCAGCGATCGCACGATCGCCTGCACCAACTCGGCCACGCCGATCGTGGCGACGAGCACGATGACGCGCGGGGCCTTCGCGAGACGGCGGATCACGACCACCTCGATCAGAGCGCCGCCCACGGTCGTCGTGAGGAGCGCCAGCGCGAGAGCGGGCCAGTAGGGGAAGTGCGAGCGCACGACCATGATCGCCAGCAGCGCGGCCGCCGGGACGCCGATGTCGGCGACCGCGAAGTTGATGACGCGGGTCGAGCGGTAGATCAAGACGATGCCCATCGCCAGGACCGACACGATGAGGCCCTGGACGATGCCGATGAACAGCAGGTTCGACGTCGCGATGTGGGGCTGGAACAACGATGCGAGCATCAGCCGCCCTCGGTGCCGAAGAAGACGGCGCGGGCCAGGTCGTCGCGGTCGAGCAGCTCCTGCGCGGAGCCCTCGAACTTCACCTCACCCTTCTCGAGGAAGATCGCGCGGTCGGAGATCGCGAGCGCGACGTTGAGCGACTGCTCGACGATGAGCATCGTCTGGCCGCGCGCGCGGAGCCGGTCGACGAGCTCGAGCATGCGCTGGACGACCACGGGCGCAAGGCCGAGCGAGAGCTCGTCGATCAAGAGGATCTCGGGCTCCTGCATGAGCACGCGCGCCAAGGCGAGCATCTGCTGCTGACCGCCGGAGAGGCTGCGGGCCAACTGTTTCGGCCGTTCGGCCAGCTCGGGGAAGAGCTCGAGGACGTCGGAGATGTGATCGTCGATCTCGGCGTGGGTCCCGCCCCGCAACCGCGCCGCGACGCCGAGGTTCTGCATGACGGTCAGGCTCGGGAACACACCCTTGCCGCCCGGCAGCTGCACGATCCCGTGTCGGACGCGCTGTTCCGGGGCCACGAACGTGATGTTGCGCCCGTTGAGTCGTGTGACGCCGCGCTCGGGCACCTCGAGGCCGCTGATGACGCGCAGGATCGTCGACTTGCCGGCCCCGTTGGTGCCGAGCAGCGCGACGCACTCGCCGCGGTGGATCTCGAAGTTGACGTCGAAGAGCACCTGGACGGGCCCGTACGAGAAGTCGACGTTCGCGAGTTGGAGCACGGGCGTGCGGGCGCCGTCGACCGCGCGTTTGCGTTGCTCCTCTTGCTCTTCGAGGAGCTCCTCGACGACCAGCGACAGGTCGTGGCGGATGAAGCGGGCGCCGTTCATGAGTAGGAGGCTGCCGACGATGCTCGTCGGGACGAGGAGCAGGAAGACCGTGGTGCGCACCCCGAAGGCATTGGTGAAGAAATTGGCGAGGATGCTGCCGCCGAAGCCGCCGATGAGAACGATGTACATGACGCCCATCGCCACGCCCAGCCCGCGCAAGCGGTAGGGGCACACGGCCTGGAGCACGGGCGTTACCATCGCGAACGCGCACGCGGTCAGGACCGCTTGTGGAATCCCCCAGATCACGAACATTGCAACGCTGTGCGTCGACACCTGCAGCGGCGTGAACAGCGCCGACGGCAGGATCAGGAGGCCGACGAGCACGAGTGCCTTCGCCGGGTTCTTCCGGTAGGTGCGGTCGAAGTAGCGGCCGATCGGATAGAGGACCGGCACTGCGGCCCAGCCGGCGAGGCTCAGGATGAATCCGCGATGCAGGATGTTCGTGACGTGCAGCGTGTCGTTCAGGTAGAGCACCTGGAGCGCACCGAGCGCGAACACACCGAAGCCGAGCGCGGCGAACGCAGCGATCGAGGTCCGAATGGTCGCGATCTTCTTCAACCGTGCGAAGGCCGCTTCCATCGACGGTTGGGCCGGGTTCTCGTCCTCGATGACCTCGCCGAGCACGTCTTGCTTCTCGTATTGTCCGCGCGGCGGCTCGCGCAGGGTGAATGCCGCAAACGCGAGGAGCGCGCCCGGCACCCCGAGCACGAAGAACGCCCACCGCCAGCCTTCGACCCCGCCGGCCCAGGTCGCGATCGCGCCCACGGCGACCGGGCTCAGGTTCCCGAGAACCTGCTGTCCGATGTTCATGGCCGCCGACATTCGGGCCCGGATACCGATTGGATAGTTGTCTGCGAGCAGCGGTTGGTGAACGGCGATGTTGTTGGCCTTGGCCACGCCGGTCAGGCAGAGCGCCCAAAAGAGCACGAAGGCGCTGCCCGCGAGACCGGAGAGGAACGTGAAGAACGCGGCCATCAGGCTGGCGACGGCGACGATCGGCACTCGCCGCATCCGGTCGGCGAGGAAGCCCATCGGGACGGCTCCGAGCGCGTAGAAGAGGCTCGAGGCCGAGGCGATGAACACGACCGCGCCGTTGCTGATGTGGAAGGTCTGGCGCAGCTCGGGTTCGATCGTCTGCACCGCATTCAGCGTGAGCTGGTCGAGCGAGATGAGCAGCCCGAGTACGACGAACATCCGGGCGCCGCCCTTGGCGAATGCGTCCCGGAAGTTCACCGGTTCGGAATTGACGCCGGGCAGCAGGTCGTCAGGGAAGATCACCTGCTCCTTGGCTCGCGCCTGCGCCTCCTGCCGGGCTGCCTCCTCGTCGAGAACGGCCGCCGCGAGCGACGCGGCGCTGCCCTCGGGTTCGCCAGCTGTCTGCAGCTCGGTCACGGTTTCTCCCGATCGCCGGCGGCCCGATCGCCGGCGGCCCGCGATGCCGGCGGGTGGTCGGATCGTACGTCCTAACTGACATGCGTGTCAGGCGAGACCGGCGTCGCCCACCCCCGGGTAGCGTCGGAGCCATGGCAGCCCTGCGTCCCCCGAAGTCGTTTCTCCTGTCGTCCGAGCTGGCCGACTACCTCGTCTCGCACGGGACACCACCGGACGCCGTGCAGCAGGCGCTCATCGAGGAGACCGCAACCCTCGGCGCGGTGGCGGGGATGCAGATCGCACCCGAACAGGGCGCGTTCCTCACGGTGTTGACGCGGCTGATCGGAGCCCGGAGCGCGATCGAGATCGGCACCTTCACGGGCTATTCCGCACTCTGCATCGCCCGGGGCCTTCCCGCGGACGGCCGGCTCGTGTGTTGCGACATCTCCGAGGAGTGGACCGCGGTCGGCCGGCGCGCGTGGGGCGCGGCCGGGGTCGCAGACCGCATCGATTTGCGTATCGCACCCGCGCTGGAGACGCTGGGCGCGCTTGCGGCCGACACCAGCTTCGATCTCGCCTTCATCGACGCCGACAAGCCGAACTACGCGAACTACTTCGAGGCCCTGCTCCCGAAGATGCAACGCAACGGCGCGATCCTGGTCGACAACGTGCTCTGGGACGGACGCGTCGTGAAGCCCGAAGCCGACGACGAGAACACGGTCGCCATCCGTGCCTTCAACGACAAGGTGGCGAACGACGCGCGCGTCGACACCGTGATGCTGCCAATCGCCGATGGTCTCACGCTCGCCCGCAAGCGGTAACCAGCAACCGGGACACGCCCGTTTCCGAGTCGTATCTCGCGGAGCGTGGGGCGGGTGACCGCGCTTCGCGTCGGCCTTCCCGCAAAAGCGCGGAACTCGACGGATTCACGATCCGGCATGCCCCGAAAATGTCGCGCTATGGAAGTAAAATGTCGCGAAATGAGCGGTAACTCTGGTTGACAGCTTGAAGAGCCGCTTCTTCCCCGGTGAGAGGCGTAGTCATGACGATCGGGACCACGCGTCGGATCGATCAACTCGGACGGGTGGTCGTCCCGGTCGAGCTCCGCAGGACGCTCGCGATCCGAGAGGGAGACCTCCTCGAAGTCACGGCCGAGGACGGCCGGCTCATATTGCGCAAGGTCGCACCCGAGTGTGCCCTTTGCGGGCGCCCCGACAATCTGATGGATCTGCACGAGAAGTCCGTGTGCCGGGAATGTGTTCGCGAGATCAGGCTCGAACCGGAGTGCGCGGTGTGCGGACGGCTCGACAACCTCGTGGAGCTGCACGACGGCCACGTCTGCCGCGACGGCGCGCACCTGGTCAGCGTCGTCTAGAAGCGCACACCGGGGCCCGGCGTCACATCCCGCGCAGCATCTTGTAGATCGGCGCCATCTTCTCTCGGGTCGAGTCGGGCAGCGGAACGACCTCTCCGAGCTGCTTGGCGCCCCACATGATCTCCGCAGTCAGCTCCACCAGGTTCGCGATCTTCAGCGCGTCCTTTGGCGATTTACCGACGGTCAGCAGACCGTGGTTCGCCATGAGCACGGCCGCCCGGTCACCCACCCATTTCGAGACCTCATCGGCGAGGTCCTGGGATCCGGTGAATTCGTAGTTCGCGACCGGCACGTCGCCCCCGACGAACGCCTCCACCTCTTCGATCGCGCAGGGAATCGGCTGATGGGTGAGGGCGAACATGGTGCAGAACTTGGCGTGGCAATGGATGACCGCGTGGATGTCGTCGTAGGCCGAGAGGCAGGCGAGGTGGAGCGCCTTCTCCGTCGTCGGGTGCCGAGTCCCCTCGAGCACGTTCGCGTCGAGATCGCACACGACGAGATCGTCGAGCGTCATCGTCTCGTAGGCGAGCGACGACGGCGTGAGCGCCACGTTGCCGTCGGGCAGCCGCGCGGAGAAGTTGCCCGCGGTGCCGTGCACGAGGTTGGAGCGCAAGCTCTCCTGCGCGACCCAGAGGAGCTCTTGCTTGATCTCCTCGGTCGTTCCCGACGGTGCGGCCATCAGCTCAGTACCTCCGGGTTCACACAGTTGGCGGGCTTCTCGCCGCGCAGCACCCGCACCACGTCGTCGGCGATCAACTTCGAGTGGTTCGCCTCGGTGTCGTAGGTCGCGCCACCGATGTGCGGGGTGAGCACGACGTTCGACATCGAGCAGAGCGGGTGGTCGGTCGGGAGGTTCTCGCCCTGGAAGTGGTCGAGTCCGGCGCCGCCGAGGTGCCCGGACCGAAGCGCGCTCACCAACGCATCGGTGTCGTGCAGCATGGCGCGCGCGGTGTTGATGTACACGGCGCCGGGCTTCATGGCGGCGAACTGCGCCGCGCCGATGAGTCCTTCGGTCTCGGGTGTGACGACCGCGTGCACCGAGACGACGTCGCACCGTTGCAGCATCTCGGCGAGGTCGTCGTGGTGGGTTGCATCGGCGTTGTAGGGGTCGTACGACAGCACGTTCATGCCCACACCGGCGAAGCGCCATGCCGCGGCTCGTCCGACGGCACCGAGACCGACGATGCCGGCGGTGCGCCCGGCGAGCTGCCACGCCCGGTACCGCTGGTAGGGGATCTTGCCGCCGGAGTACACCTCGCCGACGCGCACGTCGTGATCGGCGGGGACGATCCACCGGTTGACCGCGAACATGAGCGCGACCGCGAGCTCGGCCACCGCGTCGGCGTTGCGGCCCGGCGCGCGGAGCACCGGGATCCCGGCCGCGGTCGCGGCGACGATGTCGACGTTGTTGGGATCACCGCGACACGACCCGATGACCTTGAGCGGAAGGTCGAACACGGGCCCGTTGACGAAGTCGGACTCGACGATCAGCACGTCGGCGCCTTCGGCGCGCAATCGTGCTGCGAGCTTCTCGCCGTCGTAGAGGCGCAGGGGGACCTGCTCGATCCAGGGGTCGTACACCACGTCGGCGACCGACCGGAGGGTTTCCATGCCCACACCTCGAAACGGCGCGGTCACGAGGGCGAGGGGTCGAGGAGGCACCTCGCCATCCTCGCGCACAGCTGACGCGGACGTCAGGTTCGCGTCGTACCGTCGTAGACGACGATCCTCAACCTCATACCGCCCTGGTCCCATCGCGGTGCCTCGCTCCGGGATCGCCGCGACTGACGCAGCTCCGGAGGGTGCAGTGCTTGCGTCAACGCAACCGGGTCGCCGCCGAACGGCCGGGGACGGGCATCAGCTCGGGCTGCGCCGCGGGCCCGAGCGAATGCTTCGAGCAGTTGCTCCATCTCCGCGCGCCGGCTCGCGACATCGGCAAGAGCGCCACGTGGGATCGCAAGTGATCGCTGCGGGTCCATCACCGATCCATCGGCGCGTGAATCGGCTATCTGGACCGGAATGTCGGCTGCGACTCGGACGAGGACGTACCTAAGCCGTGCTACTGACGCCGAGCACGACGACGGCACCCGAGCTCGTTGTCGAAAAGGCCATTGGGGTCTGCTCCACGACGAATCCCGGAACGACGTTGCCCAGTGGCAACGGCCGTACCTGCGTCCGCAACCCCGCGCGCTGCAGCTGCAAGGTCGCGTTGGATTGGGAGAGCCCGATCACGTTCGGCACGGTGACGGTCGTGAGGACGGTCGACGTCGTCGAGGAGGGCGGAATCGAGGTCGAGGCCGCGGTCGAAGGTGCGGGGGAGGTCGACGGCGGACCGTTCGCCGCGCTCCTCGATTGCGACCCCGAGGTGTGACCACTTCGGACCAGCGCGACGATCGCCACGACCAGCGCGGTGACCGCGATCACCGTTCGGAGATCGGGCAGACGTGTTCCTGCACTCCCCGCGATCACCCGCGCCTTGAACACGAGGAGCGCGACGAGGGCGGTTGCGACAATACCGGCGACGACGCCGGCCGCGAAGGACACGACGCATTCTTATCGGAAGCGACGATGGCTTACCGCAAACAGCGATGGCTTACCGGAGCTACGACGGTTCGATCGTCCAGGCTCCGTCGGCGGTGACGGCGATGAAGATCGGCCCGCGCGGGAGCAACACTGTGCCGCGGTACGCGCCGGTGGAGCGCGCCAGTAGTTTCGGGCCGTCGGCGCCGTAGGTGGTGACGTTGAACCGGGCGTGTCCGGTGTACGTGACTCGAGCTTTCGTCGCGTTGCCGAGGTAGGAAAGGACCGAGTCGCCCTTGCCCGCGAGGCCGGCGTCGTATCCGTGCGCGAGCCGCGCGTCGGCGATGTCGAGATGCCAGCGGCCCGTGGACTCGACCTTGAGCCCGACGGTCGGAAGCGCGCAGTCGTCGACGAACCCCACGGCGAACGTCCCGTCGTACGCTCCGAGCGCGCTCGCGAGAACGTGCGTGTCCTTCCCCGAAGCGTCGATACCGCGTACGACGAAGGTGCCCGAGCCCTCGCGGTGCGCGTGAACGATCAGCGGGAGCGACAGGCTGGCCGGGAGCCCGACGTTGCGCTCGCCGGAACCGTCCACGGGTACGACCGTCGTGTCGGGCGCTCGGGAGGTCGGCGCCGCGCCGCTCGTCGAGCACGGCCCCGAGGTCGGCGTCGACGCGGCAAGACCACCACTCCCCGAGCACGCACCTGCGGCGATCAACGTCATCAGTGCCGCGACGACTATGGCTGCAGCTCCGTGAGGTCCTGCCGTGGACGAGGTATTGGCGGACCGGTTCACCGCGCCAGCTTAGGAACCGGCCGATCAGGATCACCTTCAGACCGCCGAACGTTCTCGCGCGCTCCGTAGTTGGTATGTTCTCTCCGTGCCCTGGATCTGGGCGCGAGGATCGGCTCGGGGTGTGGGCTGGGGGCGGGATATGCGGCGGGTGTTGGGACGGCTTCTCGCAATTACCGCTGCGGTATTGCCGCTGAGCGTGGCGCTGGGGGGTGAGTCCGCCCAAGGCTCGGTCGGACCCCTCGGATCAGGTGTGGGTCCTCTTGTTGTGAAGTGCGGGCGCTTCAAGGGCGCAATGGACGTGACGCCGGGCTTCTCGAACACGCCGACGAACCAGACGATCTCGGCGCACGGTCGCGTCGACAGCTGCCACCAGGGGGGAGGGAAAGCGAAGGTCAGCGCCACG
>JBBQTI010000036.1:0-37478 GCA_038213435.1 Acidimicrobiia bacterium | reverse complement strand
CCGTAAACGCATTCTTCGGGTTCTGCTCATGCAAAACCTTCGTAATCGCCGCCGTCAACGTCGTCTTCCCATGATCAATATGACCAATCGTCCCAATGTTCAAATGCGGCTTCGTCCGCTCGAACTTCGCTTTCGCCATGGTGGGTCACCTTCGGGTGTTGCGGATGTGTGGTGGGTAGCGGAGGCGGGATTCGAACCCGCGACCCCACGATTATGAGCCGTGTGCTCTTGCCAACTGAGCTACTCCGCCGTGCGAAGCGGGCCATTGGCCTGCCCCAGCGAGCCCCCTTACGGACTCGAACCGTAGACCCCTTCCTTACCATGGAAGTGCTCTGCCAACTGAGCTAAGGGGGCGCAGCCCGACAAGTTTAGCCGAGCACGCACGCTCTCCTGCTTCCGGTTTGCGTAGCGTCATCCCCCGTGCCGGCGCCCCACGCGTACCGAACCCGCCTCGTCGAGCGTCGCGACGCCGACGCGTTGCGGGCGATCTACAACGTCGAGGTGCTCGAGTCGACGGTGACGTTCGATCTCGTCCCCCGGTCTCTCGCCGATCAGGTCGCGTGGGTCGACGAGCATTCGGGCGGCCACCCGGCGATCGTCGCCGTCGACGATGCCGGTGTGGTGGGCGGCTTCGCATCGCTGTCGCCCTACCGGCGGCGGCCGGCCTACGCGACGACGGTCGAAGACTCGGTCTACGTCCGGCGCGACCTGCGCGGACGGGGTGTCGGTCGGCTGCTGCTCGGCGACCTCGTCGCACGTGCACTGGACCACGGCTTCCACTCCGTGATCGGACGCATCGTGGGCGACCACGAAGCGTCGATCGCGCTGCACGCGGCCTGCGGATTCGAGCAGGTCGGCCGCGAACGCGAAGTCGGCCGCAAGTTCAACCGCTGGCTCGACGTCATCCTCATGCAATTGATGTTGTGACTCGACCGCGAGCCGGGTATCCCGGCGAGTAGCGACGGCGACCAAGAAAGATCCCCAGTGGGCCGGGTTGGATTCGAACCAACGTAGCGGTAACGCAATGGGTTTACAGCCCATCCCCTTTGGCCACTCGGGTACCGACCCGGATCTAATCTAGCGACCGCCCCAGCGACGCGAGGGAGCCATAGACATGCCGAGCTTCGACGTGGTGTCCGAGGTCGACCTGCAAGAGGTCCGCAACGCCGTCGATCAAGCGAGCCGCGAGCTGGCGAACCGGTTCGACTTCAAGGGAACCGACAGCGTGATCACGCTGAAGGACAACGAGATCGAGCTCGAGTCGGCGTCGGAGGAACGGCTGAAGGCCGTCGCGCAGGTGCTCGAGGAGAAGCTCGTCAAGCGCAAGGTGTCGCTGAAGGCGATCGACTACGGCAAGGTCGAGGAGGCGTCACGCGGTCGGGCCCGGCAGACCGTGGCGCTTCACGTCGGCATCAACGACGAAAAGGCGCGCGAGATCGGCAAGTTCGTCAAGGGGATCGGGCTCAAAGGCGTGCAGCACCAAGTGCAGGGCGACCAACTGCGCGTGACCGGCAAGAAGCGCGACGACCTGCAGACCGCGATCCAGAAGCTGCGCGAGCACGATTTCGGCGTGCCGCTCCAGTTCACGAACTTCCGCGACTGACGCGCGGCAAGGTCGCCGTCGCGATCAGCTCGCGTGCGTGTGTTGGTGCCGCAGCCGGGCGATGCGGTCCTCGGTCGGCGGATGCGACCGGAACAGGTTCGCGAAGTTGGCCTGCTTACCGGTGAGCGGGTTGATGATGTAGGCCGTCGCGTGCGCGGGATCGACGTTCATCGGGATCTGCTGCGCATACGCATCGATCTTCTCGAGCGCGCGGGCCAGCGGCTCACCGGTGCCGATGAGCTCGGCGCCGCTGCGGTCGGCCTCGTATTCGCGCGACCGGGAGAGCGCCATCTGCAGGAGCGCGGCTGCGATCGGAGCCAGGATGATCATCGCGATCATCCCGAAGATGTTGCCACCGTCGCGGTCGCGACCGCCGCCGCCCATGCCGCCGAAGATCGCGCCCCACATCAGCATGCGAGCGAGGAACGTTATGCCGAGCGCGACCGCTGCCGCGACCGAGCCGATGAGGATGTCGTGGTTGCGCACGTGTGAGATCTCGTGCGCGAGCACGCCCCGTAGCTCTTCCTGGTCGACGACCTGCAAGAGCCCCTGCGTCACCGCCACGGCCGCGTGGTGCTCGTTGCGGCCTGTCGCGAATGCGTTCGGCTGCGACGCCGGGCTGATGTAGATCGCCGGCATCGGCATGTCGGCCCGCGCCGTGAGATCGCGGACGATCGCATAGAGCTGCGGTGCATCGGCCTCGGATACCGGAACTGCACCGGCGGCCCGCACCGCGATCTTGTCGGAGAACCAGTAGGAGCCTCCCACGAAAACGAGCCCCAGAATCGTCCCGATGACGAACCCGCCGGTACCGAATATCGATCCGACACCCATGAAGAGCGCGGCGAGAGCGGTGAGCAACACCACCGTCTTGACGTTGTTCCTGAACATCCGGGCTACCTCCGCTCGTGCAGAACACCAGTATGGAACCAGAAATGCCTGAGAAGTTGCTGTTAACCACCTGCGCGCCGCGCCACTCGCGCGTACCCGCGGCAATCAGTCGTAGTAGCCCGAGTGGACGTAGAGACACGGGATGCCCTCGGAGCGGAACATCGCCACGTTCCGGCGGTCGTCCTCGAACGCGAGCGCCAGGTCGAACCCGGCGGAGCGCAGCTCCCAGACGGTCGACTGCTTGAAGTCGCGCGCCAGCTCGTAGTCGCCCCACGGGCGCATGATCAGGAGGTCCCAGCGGATGGCGTACCGCCGCAGCCATGCCTCGGTCAGGTACCGGACCCGGTGGGGTCGGGCCGTGAGCAGCACGATCTGCAGCGCGGGGTCGAGCAGGTCGAGCAGCCGGTGCACCTCCTCGATCACCGGATCCTCACCGCAGGCCTCGAAGAAGGCGCGCCAATCCTGGCGAGGCGACTCGAGATAGTGCTGACGGAGCGACGCGTCGGAGAGCACACCGTCGATGTCGACGACGACCGACCGCGCCGGGACGACGGGTCCCGCTCTCCACGTCCAGTGCTCCGGGAGGTACGGCAGGGAGCGCTACTCCTCGGGCGGCTGTGACGCGAGGTACTTCGACTTGATGCCGTCGACGACCGCGGGATCGGCGAGCGTCGTCGTGTCGCCGAGCAAGTCGTCCTCGGCGACGTTCCGCAACAGACGGCGCATGATCTTGCCCGAGCGCGTCTTGGGCAGCTCTTCCGTGAACAGGATCGTCTGGGGCTTGGCGATGGGGCCGATGAGCCGAGCGACATGGTCGCGCAGCTCCCCGACGAGCTCGTCGCGCGGCTCGACTCCGCTCCGCAGCGTGACGAACGCGGCGATCGCCTGGCCGGTCGTGGCGTCGTTGCGGCCGACGACCGCGGCCTCGGCGACTGCGGGATGGTCGACGAGCGCGGACTCTACCTCGGTCGTCGAGATGTTGTGACCGGCGATGAGCATGATGTCGTCGACGCGTCCGAGGAGCCAGAAGTAGCCGTCTTCGTCGCGCTTGGCACCGTCGCCGGCGAAGTACTTGTCGCCGAAGCGCGACCAGTACGTATCGCGATAGCGCTGCGGGTCGCCCCAGATCCCGCGCAGCATCGCCGGCCACGGCCGCGACAGCACGAGGTAGCCGCCGCCCGGGATCGCGACCGGCGCGCCCGCGTCGTCGACGATGTCGGCCCCGATGCCGGGCAGGGGGAAGGTCGCGCTCCCCGGCTTCAGGGTCGTCGCGCCCGGAAGCGCGCTGATCATGATCGCACCGGTCTCCGTCTGCCACCACGTGTCGACAACGGGACATCGCTCGCGGCCGATCGTCCCGTAGTACCAGACCCAGGCCTCGGGATTGATCGGTTCGCCGACCGTCCCGATCAGCCGCAGCGACGAGAGGTCGCGCGCCGCGGGAAAGGCGTCACCCCACTTCATGAAGGTTCTGATCGCGGTCGGCGCGGTGTAGAAGATCGTTACCTTGTACTTCTCGACGATCGACCAGAGCCGGTCGCGAGCGGGATGGTCCGGCGTGCCCTCGTAGAGCACCGAGGTGGCCCGGTTCGCGAGCGGCCCGTAGACGATGTAGGAGTGGCCGGTGACCCAACCGACGTCGGCCGTGCACCAGTAGACGTCGGTGTCGGGCTTCAGGTCGAAGACGTACTTGTGTGTGTACGCGACCTGGGTCAGATAGCCGCCGGTGGTGTGCATGATTCCCTTGGGCTTCCCCGTGGTGCCCGACGTGTAGAGGATGAACAGCAGGTCCTCGGCGTCCATGGGCTCCGGTGGGCACTCGGCGGGCTGGCGAGCGACCGCGTCGTGCCACCACACGTCGCGGCCGGACTCCATCGCGCACTCCGACTCGGTGCGCCGCAACACGAGGACGTGCTCGATCGACGGTGTCTCGGCCAGCGCCTCGTCGGCGATCTGTTTGAGCGCGACGATCGAGCCACGGCGCCAGGCACCGTCGGCGGTGATCAGCACTCGCGCCTGCGCGTCGTTGATCCGGTCCTTGAGTGACTGTGCCGTGAAACCACCGAACACCACCGAATGCGCCGCGCCGATGCGCGCGCAGGCGAGCATGGCGGCGACCGTCTCGGGCACCATTCCCATGTAGATCGCGACCCGATCACCCTTGGCGACGCCGAGCTCGCGTAGCAGGTTCGCGACCCGCGACGTCTCGTCGAGCAGCTCCGCATAGGTGACGGCGCGGCTGTCGCCCGGCTCACCCTCCCAGTGCAGGGCGACCTGGCCACCGTGGCCGGCCCGGACATGCCGGTCGAGGCAGTTCTCGGAGGCGTTCAGCGTGCCACCGACGAACCACTTTGCGAACGGCAGCTCCCATTCGAGGACGGTGTCCCACTCGCGATGCCAGTCGAGCGCGAGCGCCTGTGTCGCCCAAAAGCCCTGCCAGTCGCGCTCGGCGTCGTCGTAGACACTCGCGTCGGTGATCAGCGCGCGCTTCGCGAAGTCCGGCGGCGGCAGAAAGGTGCGGCCTTCTTGCAGGAGTGCGGACAGGGTCTCAGCCATGCTCGCGGAGGCTAGTCACCGCGTGCGGCGAGTGACGCCGGAGGGGCGTTCTCACCAGGTGAAGTCGCGGCCGGCGCCACCGGCACCGAACAGGATGACGCGGTGCGCGCCGAGACCGCCGGGGTCGGTCAGCGCGGCCGCCTCGGCGGAACGGCTGCGCCCCGCGAGGGCGTCGATGTCGCCGCGCTCGGCGCCCGCTTCCCATGTGCGGCGGCCCTCGCCGACGAGCTCGTCGATGCCGAGCGCACGGAGCCAATCGGCCTGCCGGTCGGCGCATACGCGCGGGAACGCGGCAGCGTCGTCGAGCTGCTCGAGTACGAGGTCTGCGGTGATGTCCTGCTCGCCCGGCGCGTCCAATGGATCGGTGCCGATCGAATGCGCCCGATACGTACGCAGCCACGGTCGGGACACCAGCTCCGACAGCGTCGTCGTGTAGTCGACGACGAGCACGAACCCGTGCTGTACGACCCCGTCGCATGCCCGCCACCACTCCGCCATGCCTCGCGGAATGGGAACGCGTGTGCCCGTCGGGACGGCGTAGCCGAGCTCGGCATCGATCGGTACGAGCACTTCCTCGAACCGATCGGGTCCGAGCAGGCCGACGCGCACCTCGAGCCAACGCCCTCCGTCCCACTGCGCGACGCCGAAGGGCAGGTTGTCGAGCAGCTCGTTCGCGAGCACGACGGTGGCGCGGGCCGACAGCGCGGGCAGCTCCTCCAGCGCCGTGAACACCGGTCCGGCCGATCGCGCGGGTACGGCCTCGTCTTCGGCAGTGCGCCGCACGAACGAGCCGAGCGCCTCGTCGGCCGGTTCCATCGCGAGACGATCGCGCTGTTCCGCACGAAGCGTCGCCGACCGTTCGACGAGCACGTATCGCAGCGCACGCAGACACGCCGGTTCGGCCCGCAACACCTCGCGCGCGAGGCGCCCGTTGCCCGCACCGGCTTCGACGACGAGGAACGGGTCTGGTTCGTCGAGCGCGCGCCACAGCCGGTCGAGCGCGCGGGCCGTGCAGACACCGAAGAGCGGCCCGACCTCGGGACTCGTGACGAAGTCGCGACCCGCCCTTCCCGCGCCGTGGCCCGCCGCGAAGAACCCGCCCTCTCCGTAGAGGGCGATCTCCATGTACCGATCGAACGTGATCGGCCCCTCACGGTGGATCAGCTGTGCGAGGTTCGCGGCGACGGCACTCACATCAGTCGCCCGACGCCACCCGCGTCAGAACGCGAGCTCTCCGACCCGGGCGAAGACCTGCGGGTAGATGCCGACGACCACTACGACCGCGACGCTCAGGGCGATGGCGGCGAAGAGCGGTTGGGGGATGACGATCGGGCTGCGGTCTTCGGTCGTCGGGGTGTGGAAGATCATCGCTCGGATCGGACGGGCGTAGAAGAAGAACGCGATCACCGAGTTCACCGCCGCGACGATGCCCAGCGCGATCGCCCACCCGGTCCCGGCATCGATGATCGCGCGGAACATCACGAACTTGGCGAACCACCCCGCGAAGAACGGAACGCCGGCGAGCGAGGCGAGGAAGATCCCCATGACGACCGCGAGACCGGGAGCGATCTCCCACAACCCGTCGTACGACGAGATCTCCGCACTGCGCGTGCGCCTCGCGACCGCGATCACGACCGCGAACGCGCCGAGGTTCATCGCCCCGTAGATCAACAGGTAGACGACCACCGCGCTCATGGCCGCCGCGGCCTTGCCCGGGTGGCCGTCGGCCCCGGCGATGCCGGCCGCCGCGAACGGAACCAGCATGAACCCGCCCTGCGCAACCGACGAGTAGGCCAGCATGCGCACGATGTTGGTCTGGCGGAGCGCGGTGAGGTTGCCGAGGGTCATCGACAACGCCGCGAGCACCCAGAGCACCGGCCACCACGAGTCGGCGGCGCGGCCGTTCGGGAGAAAGAAGCCGAAGTACACGATGTTGATGAGGGCGACGAACCCGCCCGCCTTGGAAGCGACGGACAAGAACGCGGTCACCGGAGTAGGGGCGCCTTCGTACGTATCGGGGGCCCAGAAGTGGAAAGGCACCGCGCTGACCTTGAAGGCGAATCCCACGAGCGAAAGGAACATCGCGACCGCGACCAGAGGAACCGTGCCGTGCTGGGACATGTACGAGGAGATGCTGTTCGGGCCGGACAACCTGGTGGCACCGGTGACGCCGTAGATGAGCGACATGCCATAGAGCATCAACGCCGACGACAGAACCCCGATCAAGTAGTACTTCACGCCCGCCTCGTTCGAGGCACGGTCGTGCTTGCGAAACGCCGCGAGCACGAAGGTGGGGATCGAGATCGTCTCGAGCGCGACGAACAGGGTGATGAGGTCGCGCGCACCGGCCATCACGCTCATGCCGAAGGTCGACACCAGCAGCAGGAAGTAGAACTCACCCTTGTAGTAATCGCCCTCGCCGATGTAGTCGACCGCCAGCAACACGGTGATGTAGGTCGCGATGATGAAGAAGGCCTTCAAGGCGAGCGCGTAGTGGTCGACCACATAGGCACCGTCGAACATGACCCGGTCGTGCCCGGAATGCGCGAGCGTCGCGATGGGAATCAGCGCGCCGAGAAGGCCGACCGCCGCGATGCTCGACGTGCGCCACGACTCGCGGTCGGGCAACAACAGATCAGCGATCAGCACGACGACCATCGTCGCCACCAGCACGAGGTCGGGCGCGAACGCGTGCCAGTCGAAGGCAGGAGTCGGGATGTGCGCGGTCGCGGCGAGCAGCACTTCAGCCTCCGGTGACCTTCGCCGTCTGCACCGCGACCGGCGACTCGGGGCAGTGGAGCGACGGTGAGACCGGAGCGGTGTTCTTCGACACGAAAGGCGCCGCGGTCTGACAGCTCACCGCGTCGTCGGTGACTCGGAAGATGAGGTTCGGGAAGATACCGAGCGCGACGATCAACAAGAGGATCGGCACCCACGCCGTCCACTCGTACGACGTGACGTCGTGGATGTGAGCGTCGGCGAACTCCGGCTTCGGCGTGCCGAACGCGACCCTCTGCAACATCCAGAGCAGGTAGCCGGCTGCCAGGACGGTGCCGATCGCCGCAACGACCATATAGGTGCGGAACAACGGCTGCGACAGATCGCCGCCGGGGTTGAACGTCGACAGGACCGCCGGGAACTCACCCCAGAATCCCGCGAGCCCGGGAAGCCCGAGGCTCGCCATCGCACAAAAGCCGAGGATCCAGCCCATCTTCGGTGCCTGCTTGAGCAAACCGCCGAGACGCGCGAGCTCGCGGGTGCCGTAGTTGTGCTGCACCGACCCGGCGATGAAAAACAGCATCCCGGTGATGAGGCCGTGCGCCACCATCCCGAAGATCGCGGCATTGATACCGAAGGTGGTGAGCGTCGAGATTCCCAGCATCACGAAGCCCATGTGCGCGACCGACGAGAAGGCGATCAACCGCTTCATGTCCGTTTGCGCGAGACAGCCGAGCGCGCCGTAGATGATGCCGATCACCGACAGCAAGCCGATCCACGGCGCCCAGCTCTTCGCGGCCTCCGGGAGGATGGGGAGCGCGATACGGATGAAGCCGTACGTGCCGAGCTTCAGCAGGATCGCCGCCAGCAGAACCGACCCGACCGTCGGCGCCTCGGTGTGCGCGTCGGGAAGCCAGGTGTGGAACGGGAACATCGGCACTTTGATCGCGAAGCCGACGAACAACCCGCCGAAGATCAGGAGTTGGGTGCTGTGCACCAGACCGGCGCCCGCGGCTTTCGAGAGCAACACCATGTCGAACGTGTGCCCGACGCCCGGGACGTCGACCTTGAAGTAGAGCGCCAGGAACGAGAGCAGCATCAACGCCGAGCCGAAGAGCGTGAACAGGAAGAACTTGATCGAGGCGTACTCGCGGTTCGGTCCGCCCCACACCCCGATCATGAAGAACATCGGGAGGAGCACGATCTCGAAGAAGATGAAGAACAGAACGAGGTCCTGGGCGACGAATGTTCCGTTCATCCCGACCTCGAGGACGAGCAGCAGGATGAGGAACGCCTTGGGGTTGTGTGGTTCGGGGAAGTGGTCCCACGAGTAGATGACGCACAGCACCGTGATGAACGACGACAGCGCGAGCATCGGGAGCGAGATGCCGTCGACCGCCACGTGGTAGTGGCTGTTGATGACGTCGATCCAGTTCTTGTCAACGCTGAACTGGAGCGTGCTCGTCTTGCCGTAGTCGAACCTCGCGAGAGTCGCGATCGTGAACCCCAGCGTGGCGAGGGTCGTGACGAGCGCAACCTCCTTGATCGCGTCTTCGCGCTCGCGCGGTATGAGCATCGTGATTGCCGCGCCGATGGCCGGTACGAAGACCACGAGAGTCAACGCCCAGGAGTCGAACCAATTCATCGAGCCGATTCCCCTTGCCTAGGTGGAGATCCAGAGGACGCCGGCGAAGACGACGACGGCCGCGACGAGAATGAGCGCGTAGAACTGGAGTCGACCGGTCTGGATCTTGCGCACCTCGCCGCCGGAGTTGCCCGTCAGCGTCGCAATGCCGTTCACCAAACCGTCGACGCCCTTTTGATCGACGTAGTCGTAGGTCGCGCGACCGAGTGCCTGTGCGCCGCGCCCCGAGTAGTTGAGAACGTTGTCGATGACGTTCTGGTCGAACCAGTACGCCCCGGCGGCGATCGGACCCTTGATCCCGGAGACGATCAGTTTCTCGTACAGGTAGTCGAGGTAGTACTTGTTGACGAGGAAGCGCTTGCCCGCACCGGCAACTGCGGAGCGCTCGCTGAGGCCCTGCGGCAGCCTGCCCTGGTAATAGGCCCACGCGATCCCCATTCCCGCCCCCGCGATCAGGACCGAAACCGTCGCGAGGATCGGGTTGAACGCGACGGGGTGCAGGATCTCGAAGTACACCGCGGGATAGCGGGGCTGGAACCAATGCTCGAACTTGCTGAAATGCGGGAAGTTCAGGAGTCCCGCGAGCACCGCGAAGAACGACAACACCCAGAGCGGACCGGTGATGAGACGGTTGCTCTCGTGCGGTGCGTGGACCTCGGCATCGCGCTCGACCGCAGCGGCCGTGTCGATCGGGTCGTGCTCCGCTTCGTCGACGTGCGGGATGGCGTGCGGCGCATGCGCACCGCGGTACTCGCCGTGGAACGTGAGGTACACGCAGCGCGTCATGTAGGCCGCGGTCATGAACGCCCCGATCAGACCGATGACGAGAAACAGCTTGTAGTCGTTGTGGCCGGCGTTGACGAGGATCTCGTCCTTCGACCAGAAGCCGGCGAGAGGGAAAATCCCCGCGAGCGCGAGCGTGCCGATCACGAACGTCCGGTACGTCTGCGGCATGTACTTCCTCAACCCACCCATGTCGGTCTTCATGTCGAAGGAATGATGCGCCCCCGAGTGACTCACCGAACCGGCGCCGAGGAAGAGATCGGCTTTGAAGAACGCGTGGGTGAAGAGATGGAATACCGCGGCGGTCCACGCGCCGACGCCGAGCGCCATCACCATGTAGCCGAGCTGGCTGATCGTGGAATAGGCGAGCACCTTCTTGATGTCGTCCTGCACGAACGCGAGCGCGGCTCCTATGAGCACGGTGATCCCGCCGAGCGCAGCCATGGCGTTGACGCCGCCGTCACCGATCGAGAACCCATGGAAGAGGACCGGGTACACGCGCGCGCCGAGATAGACGCCCGCGACCACCATCGTCGCCGCGTGGATCAACGCCGACACAGGTGTGGGCCCGGCCATGGCGTCGGGCAACCAGGTGTGCAGCGGGAACTGGCCCGACTTTCCGACGATCGCGAGCATCAGTGCCGCCGCACACCACAAGATGAGCGTGTGGCCAACCTTCGGGCTCGACGCGGCCGAGTTCAGCGCCACGATGTTGAACGAGCCGACACCGGTCGCTCGCTGCACGACGAAGAACGTCATGATCACTCCGGTGAGTAAGCCGATGTCGCCGGTGCGGGTCGTGAGGAACGCCTTCAGCGCGGCATCGCTGTTCGGCTTCTCCTCCCACCAGTGGCCGATCAGCATGAACGAGCACACGCCCACGAGCTCCCAGCCGATGAGGAGCTGCAGGGTGTTGTCGGCCACGACGAGCAGTAGCATCGACGCGGTGAAGAGCGAGAGCGCGGCGTAGTACCACGTGTAACGGCGGTCGCCGCGCATGTACTCGAGCGAGTACACGTGTACGAGCAGCGAGATCAGGGTGACGACGAACATCATCATCACCGCGAGGCCGTCGATCTGGATGCCGGCCGTGAGGCGCACACCTCCGTTCTGGAACCACGTGACGTGGTGCAGGACCGGAAGGACCGGCGCCTCGGCGCCTTCGGCGCCGAGATGACCGATGCTGCGGCCGAGCGCGCCGAGCGGGGTTCCCCCCTTCGCGTCCTGAACCCGCATGATCCAGCGGACCGCCGCGCCGCAAGAGAGCACGAAAGAGGCGCCGACCGCCACGACGCCGACGTCGGAGCCCTGACGCGGCATCCGCTTGCCGAAGAGCAGGATCGCGACGAACGAGAGGGCGGGAATCAGCGGGACGAGCCACGCCTGGTCGAGGAAGAACATCCGCCAGTCAGCCCTTCAAGGTGTCGACGTCGTCGAGGTCGGCACTGTGCAAATTGCGATAGATGAGCAGGACGATCGCGAGCCCGATCCCGACCTCGGCTGCGGCGATCGTAAGAACGAACAATGCGAACACCTGTCCGATGTTGCTGTTGTGGAACGCACCGAACGCGACGAGGTTGATGTTCACTCCCGCGAGCATCAGCTCGATGCTCATGAGCACGAGCACCGCGTGCTTGCGTGCAAGCACGCCGTATACCCCCGTGCAGAACAAGAAGGCAGCGAGGATCAGGAACTGGTTGAGCAACATCCCTAGTCCTTCCGCGCCAGGACGACCGCCCCGATCAGCGCGCCGAGCAGGAGCACGCCGACGACCTCGAACGGGACGATGTAGGTCGTGAAGATCGAGCTTGTGATCTGGCCGGTGCGGACGGGTTCCTTCAGGTCGACCTGGTCGGCGTGGAACGTGTGCACGAGCAACGCGACGAGGATCCCGACGAGGAAGACCGACGTCACGGCCGCGGGCCAGCGGAGGTCGTTGTCGAGCGAGTCCTTCGGGTGCATCGGCGCGCGGGTCAGCATGATGCCGAACAGGAACAGCACGATCACCGCGCCGATGTAGACGAGCACCTGCACCCACGCCACGAACTCCTGGCCGAGCAGGATGAACTGCGCGGCACCACCCGCGAGAACGACCACGAGATAGAGCGCGGCATGCACGACGTTCTTCGTGCGCACCACGCCGATCGCGCCGAGCGCCATCGCCGCCGCGATGATCCCGAAGGCCACGTTCTCCGCGATCATTTCTTGCCTTTCACCTCCGCGCCCATCTCGAGCGGCTCGGGCTCGGGCACCGACGCCATCCACTCACCGAGCGTGTACTTGTCGTGGAGCAGGTCGGCAATCCGCGTCTCGGAGTACTCGAACTCAGGGCTCCAGAACAACGCGTCGAACGGACACACCTCGACGCAGATTCCGCAGTACATGCACAGCGCGTAGTCGATGTCGAACCGGTCGAGCAGGCTGACGCTCCGGGGGCGACCGCCCTCACGGCGCGGCGGGCGTTGCTCCTTGTGCCCCTCGATATAGATGCACCAGTCGGGACACGAGCGCGCACACAGCATGCAGACCGTGCAGTTCTCCTCCTTGAGCGCGATTACGCCCCGGGCGCGCGGCGCAGGGTCTTCCCGCTCGTGCGGGTACTGCACGGTGACCGCGGGCTTCATCATCGTGCGGAACGTCACGCCGAGCCCGGTAAGCATGCCCTTGATCTCACGCTTCATCTAGAGCACCACCTTCAAAACGCCACCTTCAATATGCCCGTCAGGAGGATGTTCACCAACGCCATCGGGATGAGCCACTTCCACGCGATCGCCTGCAGTTGGTCTTCACGAAAACGCGGGTAGGTGAAGCGCGCCCAGAACATCAAGAACGCGACGAACATCACCTTGGCGAAGAGCACCGCCGGCCCGAGGAAGTCGGCCGCGGTGCCGTGCACCCACGGAACCGACCAGCCGCCGAGGAAGAGGGTGGCCGCGAGCGCCGCGAACGCGAACGCGGTACCGAACTCGCCGATGAAGAAGAACAGGAACCGAAAACCCGTGTACTCGACCATGTAGCCGGCCACGAGCTCAGATTCCGCGACCGGCATGTCGAACGGCGGCTGGGTGAGCTCGGCCTGCGCGGCCACCATGAACAGCGCGAAGCCGGCGAACTGCGTGAGAATCAGCGGGAAGCCGATGCCACTCCAGCCGAAGAGCGAACCTTGCTGCTGGAAGACCACGATGCCCTGCAGGCTCATCGTGCCCGCTTGGATCACCACACCCACGACCGCGAGCACGAGCGGCAGCTCGTAGGCGATGAGCTGCGCGGCGGCCCGCAGCGCGCCGAGGAGCGCGTACTTGTTCGAGCTGGCCCACCCCGCCATCAATACACCGATGACTGACAGCGACGAGACGGCCAGCGCGTAGAACACGCCCACGCCGTCGAACAGCGACTTCGAGTCGAGCGAGGCCACGGCGACGCGCGGACCCGCGGGCACGACCACGAACACCAGGAACGTCGACAGCACGACGATCGCGGGCGCGAGCGCGAACACGCGGCGATCGGCTTCGGCCGGCGTGATGTCCTCCTTCTGCAGGAACTTGATGCCGTCGCCGATCAGCTGGTACCAGCCGTGGAAACCACCCGGGTCCATCGGACCGAGGCGGCTCTGCATGTGGCTCATCATCTTCAGCAAGAAGACGTAACCGAGGATGAGCGCGGTGAACGGCACGATGCCGAGCACGACGACGGTCTTGACCGCGAGCGTCGTCCCCCACCCGACATCGAGAGAGATCACCGGTCGATGTCTCCGAGGATGAAATACAGGCTTGCGAGGATGGTGACGATGTCGGGCACATACACGCCGCGGAGCAGCCACGGCAGGATCGAGACGTTGCTGAACGACGCGCTTCGGATCTTCGTCCGGAAGGGACCGGTCGCGCCCTTCGAGATCACGTAGTAGCCCATCTCGCCGAGCGGGTTCTCGGTGTTGACGAACACCTCGCCCTCCGGCACCTTGATGATGCGCGGCACCTTCGCCATCAGCGGTCCGCTGGGCATCCGGTCGAGCATCTGGAGCACCATGCGCGCCGACTCACGCGTCTCTTGGAGACGCACCCAGTACCGCGCGAAGGAGTCGCCGTCGGGGTGCGTCCAGACCTGCCAGTCGAGCTCGTCGTAGACGAGGTACTTCGGGCCGTCGCGCCGTAGGTCCCAGTCGACGCCCGACGCCCGCAGGTTCGAGCCCGACACGCCGTACGCGGCGCCGAGCTCCCGGGGGATGATGCCGATGGAACGCGTGCGCTTCTGGAAGATCGGATTGCCGACGACGAGGTCGTCGAATTCGTCGCACGACGCGAGCACCTTGTTCATGACGCCGCGGCATTCCGAGATCCAACCCCACGGCAGGTCGTCCTTGATGCCGCCGATGCGATTGAAGTTCGGGTGGAAACGACCGCCGGTCACCGCCTCGATGAGGTTGAGCACGTATTCGCGGTCGCGGAAGCCGTAGAACGCGGGGGTGATCGCGCCGACCTGCAGCCCCATCTCGCCGAGAAACAGGACGAACGTCGCGATCCGCGACAGCTCGGTCAGGATGGTTCGTAGGTATTGCGCGCGCGGTGGGGCTTCGATCGCCATCAGCTGCTCGGCCGCGTCGATGAAAGGCACCTCGTTGGCGAAGGACGACAACCAGTCGATGCGATTGATGAGCGTCGTGATCTGCGGATAGGTGCGGTACTCGGTCAGCTTCTCGTAGCCGCGGTGCATGTAGCCGATGATCGGGTCGGCCGAGACGACTCGCTCACCGTCGAGGCGTACGACCAGGCGCAACGTGCCGTGCGTCGCCGGGTGCTGCGGGCCGATGTTGAGCACCATGTCGCCGGTGTCGAGCTCGACGTTCACCTGCGCGTCGGCGAGGTGCCGGAACGCCGCGGGATCGACCGCGATCTCGGGAAGCTCGCCCGGCGGCGGGAGGTCGGTGGTCGTCACGCGGCTTCACCCCCGTCTTCATCGTCACCGTCACCCGGCTCGCCGGGCATGGGCTCGACGTCGACGAGACCCGGCCACGGCTTCACTTCGCGCGCGAGCAACGGGTAGTCCTTGCGCAGCGGATGTCCTTCGAACTCCGACGGGAGATAGAGGTGCCGCAAGCTGGGATGACCGTCGAACACGAAGCCGTACATCTCCCATGCCTCGCGCTCGTGCCAGTCGGCACCCGGGTACACCGCCACCCACGACTCCGCGTGCAGATCGTCGTCGGGGAGATCGGTCTTCAGGATCACGCGCCAACTCTTGCGCCGCGTCGACTCGACGAGCGCGAGCAGTTGATAGCGGCCGGCGCTCCCTGCGGTGCCATAGGTCTGTTCCTTCGGCTGCGCAGGCGTCGACGTGTCACCCGAACCCTCTGCGGCGACCGCGGGCGTGGGCATCCAATCGATGCCGCCGATGAACGAGAGATAGTCGCAGCCGAGCCGCTCCTTGCACACCTGTGCGCTTCGGCGCCACGCGTCGCGACGCACCCGGACGACGATGTCGCCGAACGCGCCGGCGTGCTCGACGATCGCGTCGCCGAGCTCGGCCTGGAGTCGGGCGAGCGCGTCGACCGCCTGCTCGCGCAGCTCGGGCAACGCCTCGGTCGCGCCGGGAGACTCAGCCAACGACGATCGGCTCCCGCGTCACCCCGCGCCACCGCTCGGCCGGGTCTTCGCTCATGATGCGCTGTTGCAGCAGCACGATCCCCTGAATGAACGCCTCGGGTCGGGGTGGGCAACCAGGCACGTAGACGTCGACCGGGATGATCTGGTCGACGCCCTTGGTGACCGAGTACGAGTCCCAGTAGGGACCGCCACAGTTTGCGCACGACCCCATCGAGATGACGTACTTCGGATCCGGCATCTGCTCGTAAAGACGCTTGATCGCGGGTGCCATCTTGTCGGTGACGGTGCCGGAGATGACGATGAGGTCGGCCTGGCGGGGACTGGCCGGGAATGGGATGACGCCGAGGCGCATCACGTCGTAGCGCGGGCCGGCGAGCGCGGCGCCCATCTCGATCGCGCAGCACGCCAGGCCCCATTGCAACATCCACAGCGAGTACTTGCGGCTGTAATTCAGAAGGTGTTGAAGCGGTTTCGGTGTTCTGCCCGAACTGACTAGGCCCACCGCAAGAGCCCCTTCCGCCAGACGTACGCCAGCCCCAGGAGCAGCACCAGGATGAATGCGCCCATCTCGATCAGCCCGAACCAGCCCAACGGCTCGACGTTGACGGCCCAGGGGAAGATGAACACGGCTTCGACGTCGAAGATGACGAAAAGGAGGGCGTAGACGTAGTAACGGACATTCATTTGCCCGAAAAGCGGCAACGGGTCGGAGCCGGACTCGTACGTGATGTACTTCTCGTCCTGCGGGACCTTCGGGCGCAACAGACGCGCCACTCCGAGCATCGCACCGACCATCAGGAACGCGGCCAGAACGAAGACCGCGACGGCGAGATACTGCCTGTAGAACTCGGTCACGCGCGCTTCCGTCGCCGGTTGTTTCAGGGTCGGGCGGAGTATATGCGGGGGCAGTTTTACGGTGACGAACCGTGTCGAGCGCCTTCTCACGGGGACTGTCGCCGGCCCCGGGCTGGGTACGGTCGCATGTAGATGTCCACCGCGATGCCCCACAAGCCACGGCGCGAACCGGTCGATGAACCGACCATGGGAACGAGGCTGCTCTTCCCGGCCGGTCACCGGGCGCCCCGCGCCCCGGCGCCGCCGCGACCGCGCACCGCGTTCGTGCTCTCTGGCGGCGGCAACCAGGGCGTGAGTCAGGTCGGGATGCTGCGCGCGCTCCTCGAGCGAGGCATCGTGCCCGACGTCGTGATCGGGACCTCGGCCGGCGCACTCAACGGGGCAGCCGTCGCCTACGCGCCCAACCTCACGGGTGTGGCGCAGCTCGCGGCCGTCTGGGAACAGCTGCACGCCGATCACGTCTTTCCCGGCGGGCGTATCCACCGCGCGTGGAACGTCGTGCGCCGCGGCACCCACTTGTTCGACAACGACGGCCTCGCCGCGTTGATCCACCACTCCACTCCGGCCCGGTCGTTCTCCGACCTCGAGATCCCGTTGCGCGTGATCGCGACCGACCTCGATACCGGCGAGGAAGTCGTCATCGCGCAGGGACCACTGAAGCCCGCGCTGCTCGCGAGCACCGCGCTTCCCGGCGTCTTCCCAATCGTGGTGCACGCCGGGCGGCGACTGGTCGACGGCGGCGTCGTAAACAACGTGCCACTCTGGCACGCCCTCTCGGGTCCGGTGGATCGCGTGTTCGTACTGAACGTCAGCGCCGGCGTCGGCGATCACCCCGTGCGCTCACCGCTCGACGTCGTGATGATGAGCTTCATGCACGCCCGCAACCAGCGCTACGAGCTCGAACGCCGGCACGCCATCGGGCATGTCGACATCATCGAGCTCCCGCGCCCGCGCGACTCGCGCGACCTCTTCGACTTCTCGGGCGCGAAGGATCTCATCGACGCGGCCTACACGCTTTCGATGGCGAAGCTCGACGAGTACGAGCGCGAGCGTGTCGAGGCGCGCGAGGCGGCGGCCGCAGACGCGGCTGTGGTCCGCGAGCAACGGCGACGCTTCCGCCTCCGACGCGGAGCCTGACGCCCGAAACCGTGCCAACTGTTGGCAAGAAAACCGTCGCCCCACGTGCAGAAAGTCCGCCAACTGTTGGCAAGGATTCTGGTGGGGTCAGCGGGCGAGGAGCTGAGTGGCGGCGTGGGCGAAGTCGAGCATGATGCCGGGGACCACGCCGAGGAAGACGACGGCGCCCGCGGCGATCGTGAGCGCGACACCCGTTCCCGCGTCGACCGCGATCCGTGGGTCGGCGAGTGCGGTCTCGTCGTCGGGCGGCGCATACATCGCCAGCACGATGCGAAGGTAGACGAAGGCGCCGATCACCGCCGCGAGCATGCCGACCAGCGCGAGCCAGTACTGACCGACGTCGATCGCCGCGCTGAACACCGACAGCTTCGCGACGAACCCGCCAGTGAGGGGCACGCCCGCCTGGGCCAACAGGAACAACGTGAGCAGCCCGGCGAGCACCGGCCGAGCCGACGCGAGCCCGCGGTAATCGGTCAGCGCATGACGGTCGTCGCCCCGGCGGGCGACCAGCATCACGATTGCGAACGCCCCCGTCGCCATCACCGCGTACGCGCATACGTAGAAGAGCGCGGCGCTCGTGCCTTTGTCGGTCGCCGCCTGCACCCCGATGAGCACGTACCCGGCGTGCGAGATCGATTGGTAGGCGAGCATCCGCTTCACGTCGGTCTGTACGACCGCCGCGATGCTGCCGACCAGCAGCGAGAGCACGGCGAGCCCGAAGACGGCCGGCCGCCAGTCGACCTCGTACAGCCGGAACGCCCCGACAAAAATGCGTAGAAGGGCGGCGAACGCGGCGGCCTTCGTCGCGGCCGCCATGAACGCGGTCACCGGCGTCGGCGCCCCCTGGTACACGTCGGGCGTCCACATGTGGAACGGCGCGGCCGCGACCTTGAAGCCGAGCCCGACCAGCAAGAGTGCGAACCCGACGAACAACACGCCGTCGTGGAGGAGCACGACCTTTGCGAGGAATCGCGCGATCCCGCTGAGGTTCGTCGTTCCGGTGGCGCCGTAGACGAGCGCGATGCCGTAGAGGAACACCGCCGACGAGAACGACCCGAGCAGGAAGTACTTGAGGCCGGCCTCCTGCGACGAGAGACGCCGCCGGTCGAACGCGGCGAGCACGTACAACGCGATCGACAGGATCTCGAGCGACAAGAAGATGGTGACGAGATCGTTTGCAGACGCCATCAACATCATGCCGGTGGCCGAGCACAGCATCAGCGCGAAGTATTCGGGACTCTCGAGGTGCTCCCGGCGCAGGTAGCCGCCGGACAACAAGAGGGCGAGCAGCGTCGCACCGAGGATCACGGACTTGACGAACACGGCGAACCCGTCGACCGCGACGAGTCCGCTCAATGCCTGGTAGGGCCCGTTGGAGTGCACGAAGGCCCACTGGATCCCGGTGAAGACCGCCGACGCCGCGACGCCGCCGATCGCGATGAGCATCGACGCCTCGTGCACCTTCGGGTCGTGGCGCACGACCGACCGCAGGATCACGATGACGATCGCGGCCGCGAACAGCGCGATCTCCGGCGCGACCGCGTACCAGTCGACCGGAGCATGCGCGATCGGCGTGATGTCGGCGCCGATCACTTGCCCGTCCCCGGCGCCGCGACCGGACCGCTCGTCGGCACGGTCGGCGCCTTGTAGTTGCTGTTCTGCTCGACGTGATGGATCAGCGCCTCGACCGACGGCTGTAGCCGGTCGAGAACGGGCTTCGGGTAGAAGCCGAGGAACAACGACAATCCGAGCAACGGCAGCACCGTCACGATCTCGCGCCCGCCGATGTCGGGCGTCGCGCGATTCGCGTCGTCGGGCTCACCCGTGAACGCGCGTTGCACCGCCCACAACAGGTAGACCGCGGCGAGGATCACGCCGGTGGACGCGACCACCACGTACCAGCGGCTGGTGAGGAACGCACCCAGCAACGACAGGAACTCGCCGACGAAACCCGAGAAGCCGGGTAGCCCGATCGACGCGAAGGTCGCGGCGACGAACAAGCCGCCGAACACCGGCGCCGCCTTCCAGATGCCACGGAAGTCGCTCAGCTCGTACGTGTGCCGACGGTCGTAGAGCATTCCGACCAACAGGAACAGCGCGCCGGTGGTCAATCCGTGCGACAGCATCGTGAACAGCCCGCCCGAGATCCCCTGGTTCGTCAGCGCGAAGACCCCGAGCACCACGAATCCGAGGTGCGCCACCGACGAGTAGGCGATGATGCGCTTCAGGTTCGGCTGCATCGCGGCGACGATCGCGCCGTAGGTGATCCCTACGACGGCGAGCACGAGGAGCAACGGGGCGAGATCGACCGCCGCCTGCGGGAAGAACGGGATCGCGAATCGCAAGAACCCGTACGCGCCGATCTTCAGCATTGCCCCGGCCAGCACGACCGAGCCCGCGGTCGGGGCGTCGGTGTGCGCGTCGGGAAGCCAGGTGTGCAACGGGAACAGCGGGACCTTGACTGCGAACCCGACTGCGAAGGCGAGGAAGAGCACCTTCGCGGTGCCACCGTGGATGTGCGCGGCGCCCCAGTCGGTGAGGGTCCGCACGTCGAACGTCAACACATGGGTCGAGTGCTGACGCATGAACGCGACCGACAGGATCCCGGCGAACAAGAACGCCGAGCCCGCCATCGTGAACAGGAAGAACTTCATCGCCGCGTAGCGCCGGTTGTCGTGACCCCACCCCGCGATGAGGAAGTACATGGGCACGAGCACGAATTCGAAGAAGATGAAGAAGACGACCGCGTCGAGCGCGAGGAATACGCCGATCATCGCCGACTCGAGCAGCAGCATCCAGATCGTGAACGACTTCGGCTTCGAGATGTGGGCCGACGCGAGGAGGGCGATCGGGAACAGCAGCGCGCTGAGCGCAACCATGAACAGGCTGATCCCGTCGACACCGAGCGTCCAGCGCACACCGAGCGCGCCGATCCACGAATGATCCTCGAGGAGCTGGTAGCCGGGCTTGAGCGGGTTGGTATCGAACTGCGTGAGCAGGAACAGCGCCATCCCGAAGGTGGCCATGCTGGTCACGTAGCCCACCGCCCGCGTGAGCTCCGGGCGCCGGGCCGGAACGATCATCGCGACGAACGCGCCGATGGCGGGCAGGAACACGAGGAACGTCAGCAACGGGTAGCCGAGCTTCGACGACGTCGACGCGACCGGCGTGAGCTCAGCGAGCAGGGAAGGCATCAGAACGTCATCCGCGTCGCGACGTACAACAGAAGGAGCACCGTGCCCAGCGCGATGCCGAGCGCGTAGTTGCGCACCAGGCCGGTCTGGATCCGCCGAAGTGTGCCGCCACCCGCGCGGGCTCCCGCCGCGATCCCGTTGACCGCGCCGTCGATCCCGGCGCGGTCGACACCGTCACTGAGGAAGCGTGCGAACGCCGTAACCGGACCACTCACGAGCCGAGCGAGCCCGAGGTCGAGGTAGTACGCGTTCTGGAGCACGCCCGCGAAACCGCCGAGGCGCTCGACGCCCGGGTCGGTGCCGTCGCGCCGCAGCCCGTCGCGGTAGAGCCGTACGCCGAGGTAGATCCCGATCACACCGACGGCGACTGCGACGGTCGAGAGCAGCAAACCCAGGCCGAACGACGACGCGAGGTGCGACTCGGGAAGGTCCAGCCACCGATCGAGCACGTTGAGCTTGGCGTTCGTGAACGGCAGGTCGATGAAGCCGCCGAACAACGACAGCGCCGCGAGCGCGACCAGCGGGAGGTACATGGTCCAGGGTGACTCGTGGGGTACGCCACCGCCGTGCGCTCCGGCCAGTGCCTCGTCGCCTTCGTGCGCATCACCGATTCCCTGGACCAGGGCCGCGTCGTCGCGCCAGCGCTCGGGACCGTAGAAGACGAGCCACACCTGACGGGTCATGTAGAACGCCGTGATCAACGCGCCCGAGACACCGACCACCCACAGCGCGTAGTCGTGGCTGAACCAGGCCTTGGCCAGGATCTCGTCCTTCGACCAGAAGCCCGCGAACGGGAAGATGCCCGCGATCGCGAGCCAACCGAAGATGAACGTGCCGGCGGTGATCGGCATGTACTTCCGCAGGCCGCCCATACGCCGCATGTCCTGCTCGTCGTGCATCCCGTGGATCACGGCGCCGGCGCCGAGAAACAAGAGAGCCTTGAAGAACGCGTGGGTCACCATGTGGAAGATCGCGGCGCTGTACGCACCGACGCCGACCGCCAGGAACATGTAGCCGAGCTGGCTGATCGTCGAGTAGGCGAGCACGCGCTTGATGTCGTTCTGCACGAGCGCCACGGTCGCGGCGAACAGGGCCGTGATCGCACCGACCCACGCAACGACCGTGCCGGCATGATTCGAGACGTCGAAGAACACGTGCGCGCGCACGAGGAGGAACACTCCGGCCGTGACCATCGTCGCCGCGTGGATCAACGCCGAGACCGGAGTGGGGCCTTCCATCGCGTCGGGCAGCCAGATGTGCAGCGGGAGCTGGGCGCTCTTGCCCATCGCTCCGAGGAACAGGAGCAATGCGATCGCGGTCACCGCCGGCTGTGGCAGCTTCGCCGCGGAGCCGAGCGCCGAGTAATCGAGCGTCCCCAGCTTCTGGAAGATGAGGAACATCGCGATCATGAAGCCGAAGTCGCCGACCCGGTTCGTGATGAACGCCTTCTTGCCCGCGACCGCAGCGGAGTTGCGCTCGAACCAGAACGAGATGAGCAGGTACGAGCAGAGGCCGACCCCCTCCCAGCCCAGGAACGTCAGCAGGAAGCTGGAGCCGAGCACGAGCACGAGCATCGACGCCGCGAACAGGTTCAGGTACGCGAAGAAGCGGGAGAAGCGCGCATCACCGTGCATGTAACCGATCGCGTACAGATGGATGAGCGATCCGACTCCGGTGACGAAGAGCGTCATCGTCGACGAGAGCGGATCGACGAGGAAGCGGAAGTCGGCCCGGAAGGTGCCCGCCTGGATCCAGGTGAAGCCCTGGGAGACATTCGACCGCGCATCCGGGCTCAGCGATCGCAGTGCGAAGAACGCGATCACCGACGCGACGAACGACAACGTCATCAGCGCGGTGGCCAGCCAACCCGCTCTCTCGCCGATGCGCTTGCCGAAGACGAGCAGCACGACCGCGCCGAGCGCAGGGAGCGCGGGTATTACCCACGCGAGGTCGAGAAGGTTCCGGGCGCTCATCGTCGCGTCAGCCCTTCAACAGATCGACGTCGTCGGCGCTGACCGACTGGCGGCGGCGGAAGATCGCAATGATGATCGCGAGGCCGACCGCCACCTCGGCTGCCGCGACCACAAGCGTGAAGAAGACAATGACTTGGCCGCTGATGTCGTTCAACGCGTTGGCGAAGGAGACGAACGTGAGGTTCGCCGCGTTGAGCATCAGCTCGATGCACATGAACATCACGAGCGTGTTCTTGCGCACCAGCAGGCCGACCGCGCCGATCGTGAAAAGGATCGCCGCGAGGACGAGGTAGTAGGTGGCTGTGATGTGATCCGGATACGCGAGGGCAATCACGCCGGAGTCCTCTCGCCGGCGGCCGGTTCGGCTGCCGTAACTTCGGCACGATGCCCGCTGCGGCGGGCGAGCACCACGCTGCCGACGACGGCGATCACCAGGAGCACCGCCGTCATCTCGAACGCCCATACGAAGTCGGTGAACAGGCTCTTGGCGAGCGTTTGCACGTTGCCCGATTCCGCGGGACCGAGCCCACCACGCGCCGAGCGCGAACCCGTCACCCAGCGGTTGCCGTGCACGAGCACGAGAATGCCCGTGAGTACCAGCACGCCCAGCACGACGGCCGCCACCCGTTGCACCGGATGGGCGTCGTCGCGCGCTTCCTCCTTGTCGACCCCGAGCAGCGTGATCACGAAGAGGAACAGCACGACGATCGCGCTCGCGTACACGACGATTTGGATCGCAGCGACGAGCGCCGCGTGCTGTTGGAGGTACAGAACCGCGATGCTGACCAGCGTGAGCAGCAGGAACAGCGCCGAGTGCACCGGGTTGCGGCCTGCGATGACGCCGAGCGCGCCGATGATCACGGCGGCGGCACAGACGAAGAAGACGATGGCTTCCACTAGTCGTCCTGCGGCTTCGGGCTCGGGGTTTGTTGCCCGTGCTCGGGCGGCCGCACACCGAAACCGAGCTCGCCCGACCAGCTGACGCGACCTTCGTATGCGCTCGAACCCGACGGCGACGTCGACCGCATCCACGCGCTCGTATGGTCGTCCTCGCCACCCAACCACAATTCCCACGGCATGCGACGCGCGCGGCCGTCGTCGTCGACCAGGAGCTGGTCCTTGGTGTAGATCGCGTCGCTGCGGTTCGTGAACGAGAACTCGAACAATTTCGTCTCCGTGATGGCCTCGGTCGGACACGCCTCGACGCACAGATCGCAGTGAATGCAGCGGAGGTAGTTGATCTCGTAGACGAAGCCGTAACGCTCCCCCGGCGACACAGGATCGTCGATCGGGTTGTCGGCGCCGCGCACGTAGATGCAGTTCGCCGGGCATACCCCCGCGCAGAGCTCGCACCCGATGCACTTCTCCATCCCGTCCTCGTAGCGGTTGAGGACGTGCCGGCCGTGCAAGCGCTCCGGCTTTTCGTGCTTCACCTTCGGGTACTCGGTGGTCACGCGCGGTTTGCCCATCTGGCGGAGGGTCACGAGGAATCCGGAGAAGCGACCCATCAGCGGAACTCCTCGATCTGCTCGCCCGACTTGGGCATCGACGCGTACAACACGCCGTAGCCGGCGACCGCCGCAACGACCGCGATCGAGGCCGCGAGGAGACGGTTCCAATCCTCGACCATCGCGACCTGCACGGTGGCGGTCACCAGGACCCAGAGGATCGCGATCTCGATGAGCCACTTCCAGCCGAGCGACATCAGACGGTCGTAACGCATCCGCGGCAACGATGCCCGCACCCAAACCGTCGCGAACAACAAGGCGAGAACCTTCACGAGGAACCAGACCATCGGCAGGAGCCACACGTTCACCACGTTGTTGTGTGCGAGGAAGCCGAGGCTCGGTCCGGACGGTCCGCCGAGGAACAACGTGACGGCGATCGCCGACATCGTGATGACGTTCATGAATTCGGCGAGGTAGAAGATCGCGAATCGGATGCCCGTGTACTCGGTGTTGAAGCCGCCCACGAGCTCCTGCTCGGCCTCGACGAGGTCGAACGGCGGATGGTTCGTCTCCGCGGTCGCCGCGACGAGGAAGATCCCGAAGGCGACGAAGGTCTTCAACCAGAACCAATGGGACACGAACGACCACGCGTTCGTCCACTGCTGTTGTACGGCGATCTCGTGCGTCGAGAGCGTGCCGGCCTGGATCAGCACGCCAAGGATTGCGAGGCCGAACGCCGCTTCGTACGACAGGAGCTGCGCAGACGCGCGCACCGACCCGAGCAGCGGGTACTTCGAACCCGACGACCAGCCCGCGAGCATCACGCCGTACACGCCCAGCCCCGACATCGCGAGAATGAAGAGCGCGCCCATCGGCAGGTCGACGACCTGCAGGAAGGTCTGGTGCCCGAGTATCGACACGGTGCCGCCGATCGGCACCACGCAGAACATCAAGAACGCCGGCATGATCGACAGGTACGGCGCGAGCCGAAACACGGGTCGGTCGGCGGAATCGGGGATCGACTGCTCCTTGAAGAACAGCTTGATGCCGTCGGCGAGGGTCTGCAGCACGCCGTAGGGCCCGGCCCGGTTCGGGCCGATGCGGTTCTGCATGTCGGCGATGACTTTGCGCATGGCCCAGATGTAGAGCAGCACTGCGACGAGCAGGATCACGAAGGCGATCACGACCTTGATGACGACGACCAGGAACACCGACCCGGTCACGGAGCCCCTCAGCAGGGGGTCGAGGGCGAGCACCCGACTCACCGCAGGCTCTCCACGCGCAGGTCGACCACGGGTTGGCCCGCGTCGACGAGCAGTGCGGCGGCGAGCGCATCGGCCGAGAAGTCCATACACGCGATGCCCGCCGGTACTCCTGCATCCGACCGCACCGCGACGACCTGCGAGCCCCGCGTCGACGTCACCTTCACCTGCCCGCCGGAATCGACGCCGATCCGGGCGAGATCGCTCGGATGGACGCGCAGCTCCGGCTCGCGAACGAGCCGCTGCAGGAGGGGGGTCTCCGACACCAGGCGACCATCGTCGTACAACGCGCGACCGATCACGAGGCGCAGAGCGTACGCGTCGCGCGCCGGCGCTTCGGGCCTGGGCGCGCGGCGATCCCACTCGTACAGCGCGGGCGCGTCGGCCGGCGCGCTCACCTCGGTGTCGTCGGCAGGCTCCGCCGGCGCAACGCCTTCGACCTTGATCGGGTCCCACGAGGTTCCCGATCCGTCGTCGGCCATGATCGAGAGCTCGCCCGTACGGAGCACGAGCTCGTCGAGGTGCTCGGCCATCGGCACCACGACTCCATCGCGCGCGCGCTTCACCAGCTCGGACGTCACGCCCGCGAACGCGGGCGCGACGCGCGCGATCTCGTCGGTGACCTCGTCGACGGTCGCGAGGTCGAGGTCGCGCCCGAGCCGCAGTGCGAGCTCCGCCGCGATGCGCCAGTCGTCCATCGCGGTGCCCTCGGGGGCGACCTTGCGACCGACGCGCTGCACCCGGCCCTCGAGGTTGGTGACGGTGCCGGCCTTCTCGCCCCACAGCGTGCACGGGAGGAACACCTCGGCCCGTTTCGTCGATTCGGACTCGAATCCGTCGACCGCGATGATCGTGTCGACCGCGTCGATCGCGCGGCGCGCGAGGGTGGCGTCCGGAAAGTCGCTCACCGGATCGGCGCCGACGAGAATCAGCACGCGGATCTTCCCGTCGGCGGCGGCGCGCAGGATGCCCTCGGCCGCCAGCCCGCGTTCCGCCGGTACTCCGCCCCAGCGCTCGGTGAACCAGGCGCGGCCCGCGTCGAGGGTCGTGCGTCCGGGAAGGAACCCCGGAGCGAGACCGACGTCGAGCGCGCCGTGCACGTTGCCACGTCGCAACGCCGAGAGGAACCGCACGTCGTGCACCTGGGCGAGCTCGGCCGCGGCTCCCACGACCGAATCGGCTGCCGCCGCGAGGTTGCCGCGGCCCACGACAACCACCACCGGTCCTTGCCGTCCCTCGCACACGCGCCTGATCTCGTCGTGCAAGCTCGCGGCGAGGGGTTCGCCCGGCACCGTGCGAGCCACGACGGCCGCGAGCTCCGACAGACCGTGCGCCGCGGGCGCGAGGTCGACGAGCGGCACACCCAGCTCGAGCCGCGCGCGGCGGAGGCGCAAGAAGAGGACCGGAACCTGATCGCGCAGGTCGTGATCGAGTATGACGATCGCGCTCGCGCGATCGAGATCGGCGATCTCGGCCCGTGCCATACCCAGCACGAAGTCGGCCGGTAGGCCGTCGCCGAGCTGCGCGTCGACGTGGTCGGTACCGATCACGCCTTTGGCGAGCACCGACCAGACGTACGCGTCCTCGTTCGTCCCGCGCGCGCCGCCGAGCACCGCGATCGCTCCCGCGCCATGAAGCTTCTTGGCCTGCTCGATGGCGTCGGTCGCGCGGTCGAGTGCGTCCGGCCACGACACCTCGCGCCAGGCGCCGCCCTCCCGAACCTGGGGCTCGAGCAGCCGGTGCTCGGAGTGCACCCACTCGAGACCGTACCGACCCTTGTCGCAGAGCCATCCGTGGTTCACCGGCTCCGAGTCGACGCCGAGCAACCGCACCAGGCGATTCGACGACGACTGCACGGCGCCGCGGCAATGCACCGAGCACGTCGTGCACGAAGTCTCGACGGTCGACAGATCCCAAGGACGGGCGCGGAAGCGATACTGGCTCGCCGTCAGCGCGCCGACCGGGCAGATCTGAACCGTGTTGCCCGAGAAGTAGGAGTCGAACGGCTGCTCTTCGAAGTTCAGGACCTGCATGCGATCGCCGCGGTCGACGAAGTCGATCAGTGTGTCGCCGGCGATCTCGTCGGCGAAGCGGATGCAACGCGCGCACTGGATACAGCGTTCACGATCGAGCAACACCAGTTCGCTCAGCGGAATCGGTTTGGGGAAGTGACGCTTCTCCTCGACGAACCGCGACTCTCCCGGACCGAACGCGAGCGTCTGGTCCTGCAGCGGGCATTCGCCGCCGCGGTCGCACACCGGGCAGTCGAGCGGATGATTGATGAGCAGGAACTCGAGCACGCCGTCCTGAATCCGCTTCACGGCGTCGCTCTGCGAGCGCACGACCATGCCGTCGGTGACGGGCGTGGTGCACGCCGGAGGGAAGCCGCGACCGCCCTCGATCTCGACGAGGCACATCCGGCACATCCCGACCGGCGCCATACGCTCGTGCCAGCAAAAACGCGGGATGTAGACGCCGTGCTCCTGGGCGGCCTTGATCAACAGTTCGCCGGGTTCCGCCTCGAACGTCACTCCGTCGACCGTCACGGTGACGGTCGTCTTGTGGGCGTCGGGTTCGGCGGTCGTCACGCGTGCACCCCGGCATCCACTCCGGCATCGTTGCGGAGCCGCTCGAGCACCTCGTCGCGGAAGAACTTGTTCAGGCTGGCGATGCAGCTCACCGCCGACGGACCGAGCGGGCAGATCGTGGTCTGTATGAACGGCGCGTTCACGACGCCCGGCGAGATGTTGCCACCGACGTCGACGAGGAGGTCGAGGTCGTCGGGGCGTCCGAGGCCGTGGGACATGCGGTAGAGCACCTTCTCGATCCAGCCCGTGCCCTCCCGGCAGGGCGTGCACTTGCCGCACGACTCGTGCGCGAAGAACTTGGCGAGCCGCCACGCGACGAGCACCGGATCGACGGTTTCGTCGAACACCATGATCGCCCCGGACCCGAGCATCACGCCAAACGTTTGCTGCACGAAGTCCATGTCGAGCGGCGCGTCGAGATGCTCGTCGCTTCCGGTGAGCCACTGCGACGACGCGCCGCCCGGGATGAAGAACTTGATCTTGCGGTTGTCGCGCACGCCGCCCGCGAGGCCGTACAGCAGATCGCGGAACGTCATGCCCAGCTCGACCTCGTAGTTGCCGGGCCGGTTCACGTGGCCCGAGACCGAGAAGATACGCGTGCCGGTCGAGCGGTTGACGCCGAGCTTCGCGTACTCCTCGCCGCCCATTTGCATGATGTGGGGCACGGTCGCCAAGGTCTCGACGTTGTTCACGACGGTTGGCTTCGCGTAGAGGCCGGCGATCGCGGGAAACGGCGGCCGGATCCGCGGCATCCCCTGCTGGCCTTCGAGCGACTCGAGCAGCGCGGTCTCCTCACCGCAGATGTACGCGCCGGCGCCGCGGTGCACGACGATGTCGCAGTCGAACCCCGAGCCGAGGATGTCGCGGCCGAGGAACCCTTTCGCGCGCGCATCATCGATCGCGCGTGTCAGCCGTTCGTAGCCGAGCGCGAACTCGCCGCGTATGTATATATACGCCACGTTGCACTTCACCCCGTACGAGGCGATCGCGACTCCTTCGACGAGCTGGTGCGGATCCTGCTCGAGGAGCATCCGGTCCTTGAACGTCGACGGCTCGCCTTCATCGGCATTCACCACCAGGTAACGCGGGAAGGAGTCGGGGGGCAGGAACGACCACTTCTGCGCCGTCGGGAAGCCCGCCCCGCCCCGGCCCCGCAGGCCGGACAGCTTCACCTGTTCCTGGACGTCGGCCGCGTCGCCTTTCGCGAGCACCGCGCGCAGCACTTCGTAGGCGCCGGATGCGAGCGCGCCGTCGATGGTCCACGAGTCGCCGGGACGATCGCGCAGCCGCTTCGTGACGATGCGCGTCTCGACGACACCGGACAGATCGGCCAGGTCAGGCAACGGTCGCTCCCGACACCGTGCGCGCCCGGCGAACGCCCGACCGGTAGCCCTCGACGATGTCCTCCGCCGAGCCCGGCGACACGCGCTCGTGGAATTCGTAGTTGACCTGAAGCGCGGGCGCGCCGTCGCAGGCCGCGAGGCACTCGACCTCTTCGACCGTGACGTCGGACTCGGAGGCGTAGCGCTCCTCGAGATGGTCGAGTACTTCGGGACCGCCGCTGACCAGGCACGTGACGTTCGTGCAGACCGACACGACGAGCTTCCCGCACGGACGCCGCTTGAGCATCGTGTAGAAGGAACACGTTCCGAACACGTCGGCGGCGGTCGTGCCGGTGAGCTCGGCGATCTGCTCCATCGCCTCGGGCGAGAGCCAACCGTGCTGGTCCTGCGCGAGGTGCGCGAGCGGCAGGATCGCCGACTTCGGCCGCGGGTAGCGCGCCAGGATCTCCTTCGACTTCGCAAGATTCGGCTCGTCGAAGAAGCTCACCGATCCACCTCTCCCAGGATCGGGTCGATGCTCGACACGATGGCGACCGCGTCGGCAACGAGGCTGTCGGAGCCCATCGGTCCGATCGACTGCAGGTTGTAGAACGAGGGTCCCCGGATGTGCATGCGAACGGGTTTACCCGAGCCATCGCTCACCATGTAGCAGCCGATCTCGCCCCGGGGCGACTCGACCGCGACATAGGTCTCGCCCGCGGGAACCTTGAACCCTTCGGTGAACAGCTTGAAGTGGTGGATGAGCGCTTCCATCGACTCGTCGATACGCGACCGCGGCGGGGGCGTGAGTTTCTTGTCCTGCACGCGGTAGTCGCCGGCCGGCATCTTCTGCACGCATTGCCGCACGATCTTCGCCGACTCGAGGATCTCGAAGAGACGAATGCGATAGCGGTCGTAGACATCGCCGTTCGTCGTATAGATCGTGTCGAAATCCACGTCGCCGTACGCGAGATACGGCTGCGCCTTGCGCAGGTCCCAGGCGAAGCCGGTCGAGCGCAGGATCGGTCCGGTGATGCTGAGCTCCAGACACTCCTCGGTGGTGATGACGCCGAGCCCCACAGTGCGTTCGAGCCAGATCGGGTTCTGAGTGAGCATCTCGTCGTAGTCGGCGACCCCGGCGGCAACGAGGTCGCAGACGTCGAGCACGCGTTGCTCCCACCCGTCGGGAAGATCGGCGGCAACACCACCCGGCCGGATGTAGTTGCAGTTCATCCGCAACCCAGTGACGTACTCGAAGAGGCGCAGGACCTCCTCGCGCTCGCGCCAACCGTAGAGCAACATCGAGACCGCGCCCATGTCCATGCCGTTCGTCGCCTGGAACAGCAGATGCGACGACATGCGCGACAGCTCGCACATCATCATGCGGATCCACGCCGCCCGCGGCGGCACTTCGACGTCGAGCAGCCGCTCGACCGCCATCGAGTACACGAGCTCGTTGGCGAAGTTCGAGGCGTAGTCCATGCGGGTCACGTTCGTCGTGCCCTGCACGTAGGTCAGCTCTTCACCCGTCTTCTCCATGCCCGTGTGGAGATAGCCGATGACGGGCTTGATGCGCAGGACATCCTCGCCGTCGAGCTCCATCATGAGCCGCAACACACCGTGCGTGGACGGGTGCTGCGGGCCCATGTTGATGATCATGGTGTCACCGAGATCGTCCTGCGGCCACATCCCGCCGCCTGCGAGCACCATCTCCCGCGTCGTCGCGCGCAGCTCCTGCGCGCCCTCGTCGGTCTGGCGCTCGAGGCGCGCTTCTTCCTTGCTCCAGGAGTCAGTCATGAGAGGTCATCGCGGACTCGGGTCTCCCTTGAACGTCACGGGAACCCGCGCGGCAGGGTTGTCCTTGCGCAGCGGGTGACCGTTCCAGTCGTCCGGCATCAGGATGCGCGTCAGGTCGGGATGACCGTCGAACGTGATGCCGAACAGGTCGTACGACTCGCGCTCGGGGAAGTTCGCGCCGGGGTAGACCGGCGTGAGCGACGGGACCGTCGGATCCTCGGTGGGCACCTCGCAGACGATACGGATCCGGCGATTGCGAGCGTGAGACAAGTAGTTGACGACGACCTCGAACCGCTCGGGCACGACGCCTTCGAGGCTCACGCGCGACCCGTCGAGGAGATGATCGACCACCACGGTGTCGACGAGCATCGTGAACTGCTCCTCGTCCCGCAGCAACAATGCGACGTCCGCCATGACCGACCGGTCGACGTAGACCACCGCCTGGCCGTGGCTCTCGACGAACACGGACCCCGCGAAGCGCGCGACGACCACGGCGGCAACCTCGTCGGATACGGGCTCGTCGGATACGGGCTCGTCGGACGCCGGCTCGACGCCGTTCGCCCCAGGCTCGTGATCTTCTTCACGAGGGGTGTCGTCGGCCATTCCCGTCGCCTTGCTCGAGTGGTGGTCAGGAGGTCGAGAGCCCGGCGGGCTCGCGACCGAGATCGATCCCCGCGCCCCCGGTCGGGGACGCCTCCCGCCGTTGCAACAGCTCACCCGTGCGGATCTGCTCGTGCAACGTCAGGATGCCGTGCATCAAGGTCTCGGGCCCGGGCGGGCAGCCCGGTACGTACACGTCGACCGGAACGATCTGGTCGACGCCCTGGACGATCGCGTAGTTGTTGAACATGCCGCCGCTACTCGCGCACACGCCCATCGAGATGACCCACTTCGGCTCGACCATCTGGTCGTACACCTGCCGGAGCACCGGTGCCATCTTCTGCGAGACGCGTCCGGCGACGATCATCAGATCCGCTTGACGCGGGCTGGCGCGGAACACCTCCATACCGAAGCGGGCGAGGTCGTAATGCGCGGCGCCCGCCGCCATCATCTCGAGCGCGCAACATGCGAGACCGAAGGTCGCGGGGAACACGGAGTTGCGCCGACCCCAACGCACGATGTCCTCGAGTCGCGCGGTCGCGAAGTTGTGCGGGACCTGATCGAGACCCATCAGGCCGCCTCGACGCCCTGCGGCGTGTCGTCGGCCTCGTCGGCCTCGTCGGCGTTCGGGTCGTACACCGCCGCGTCGGTGCGCAGCAACGGTCCGGGCAGACGTTCGAGCACGTCGCGCACCGGCCCCCACTCGAGCGCGCCGACCGACAGCAGGTACGCGAAGGGAACGAGCAGGACGAGCACGAACGCGGCCACTGCGAACAAGCCGAACGCGCCGAGGCCGCGGAACACGACGGCGAACGGATAGAGGAACACGATCTCGACGTCGAGCACGATGAAGCTCATCGCGACCAGATAGAACTTGACCGGAAAGCGCTCCGCGGGCTCCTGCTCGGGCACGATTCCGCACTCGTACGGAGCCTGCTTGGCCGAGTTCGGACGTTGCGGTGCGAGCAACTGCGACGCGATGAACGAGAGCATCACGAACGCGATGACGAGGGCGGCCATCACCAGGATCGGGAGGTAGTCGCTCATTGCGCGAGACGCTACCCGACCGCCCGACCGGCGGACCGAAGCGTCTGCACGTTGTACCGTTGGCTCGCGATGAGCGAGCCGACGCGCCCTACGCCGCCGCCGGCGCCCGGGACCCCCTCGAAGTACGTCGACTTCTTCTTGTACGCATCGGCCGCGGTCACGTACACCACGCTGTCGATCTACAACAAATGGTTGCTCGACTGGATCGTCGGACCGCTCTGGCTGGTCGCCTGGGTGTGGGGCCTGCCCGCGCTGGTCAAGCTGGTTCGCCATCAGCCGGTTCGGCCCCGACGAAGCCCGTCCGAGGCTCCGGATTGAGCCGGCCGAGATGAGTTGGGCCGCCCACCAGTTCGAGATCTACGCGGTCGAGGCGCACCTCCCCAAGAAGATGGTCGGCCGGATCAGCTGGTTCGCGATCTTCTTCGGCGACTTCACGCCCGACTTCCTCGCGAAGTTCTGGGTCTACGGCTTCAACTTCAACGGTCACCACTACGGCGCGACGAAGCCCTACCAGTGGCACCGGGGCTGGCCGGGCCTGGGCATCAGCCACACGCTCTTCTTGGGCGCGGTCCTATGCCTCGGAATCTGGGCGTGGAAGCACAATCGGGCCTGGACGATCGGGTTCCTGCTCGGGTTCACGGCGCACACCCTGACCGACGTCAACGACAGCATCGGCACCATGCTCCTGTTCCCGTTCTCGACGCTGAACTGGAGCGTCCACACGTGGGCGTACGCCGCGACCGTCAAGGGTGGGAAGTACCTCGACGCGGCCGCGTATTACAGCAGTCTCGGCTTCGCGATGGACCTCTTCTGGTTCCTCGTGGTCCTCGGCTCGTGGCGCGTGCTGACGCGGGAGTTCTGGCGCACGAGGATCGTTCCGGCCGATCCACACGTGTGGTCGTGGCTCGGGCAGTGGCTCGACGAGCGGGGCCTTCTCGCCCTGTATCGCGGCGTCTTCTTCTACGGAGCCTGCCGGATGGTCGCGTGGACGACCTGGGCGCATGTCGTCGCGCGGCCCGTCATCAACGGCGTGAAGCACAACGGATACCCGTGGGACCTCTCGTGGACCGGTCCCTGGTGGGTCCAGCACGTCACATTGCCGCACGTCACGCCGTGGATCGTGCTGCCGGTCACGCTGGTCCTGCTCGGCGCGGTCTACTTCGTCGCGAACGCCCTCTGGGAACGTATGGAGAGCGGTAGCACCAAGGCGATCGCCTGGCGGAACGTCCGCCGGAACACCACCTGACGCGGGAAGGCGAGCACCGTGTCGACCGCCTCCACCACTTCGTCACCCAGGACGTCCCTCGGGTCGAGCTCGAGGTCGCGCAGGAAGTTGACGGTGCGCACGCCGACGGCGAGCGGATGCGGCTCGGGTAACACGCCCATCGCGACCAGCGCGTCCTCACACGGAGCCTTGAACAAGAACGCCGCGAATCCAACGCTCGCAACCACGACGTCGGCCTTGCTCACACACTGCGCGCACATCGGCCGCAGGTTACCCGTCGGCGCGTAGCCGTTCGCGTGCATCGGCGGGCCAGTCGGTGACGACCCCGGCGAGGCCGGCCGCCGAAACGTCGGCGAGACGATCCCTCTGGGCATCGAGATGCTGGTACCAGCAGTAGACCGCGAGGCCCCGCTCACCGGCGGCGGCAATGAACGACGGGGTGACGACGTCTTCGTGGGCCGAGACCGCACGGGCCCCGATGGCCGCGGCGTCGGCGAGCAGCCGATCGTGGGCCGCGCGGTCGAACGTGTCGCGCAACAGCGCAACCTCGGCATCGGGCACGCCGCGCACGAACGACCGGACCACCGGCATGTGCTGCGACCACAGCAATACCCGCTCGGCGCCACTCCCGGCCCGCACCGCGGCGAGCACGGCGTCGGCCGCGCCGGCGTCCTTGGTGTCGACCGCGAGCCGGACCCCCACCTCGCCCGCCACCTCGAGCGCGTCGGCGAGAGTGGGAACACCGAGCCGTGCCAGGCGCGCGTCGCGAACCCAGCTCACGGAAAGCGGCACGTGCTGCACGCGCAGGAGCCACGGATCGTGGAGGAGCACGGCGGTGCCGTCGCGGCTGCGGCGCGCGTCGACCTCGACGACGTCGGCGCCGCACCGGGCCGCGGTCGCGATGCCGTCGAGCGAGTTCTCGCGAGCGTCGCGGGGAGCCGTGCGATGCGCGATGACGAGTGTCGTCACGGCTCGGGCGCGACCCGCACCAGCGCGGCCAGCGCGCGGTACACGGCCTCGGCCGGTCCGAGCTCGTCGGGGCGCAGCAGGTTGGCCATGATCCGCAGCGCCCAATCCATGAGGGTGCGACTCTGCATTCCGACTCTGCTCAGCTCCCGCATCACCGCGGGGTTGCCGATGGCCCGCACGAACATGCGGGCGAACTTGAAGTAGAGGCCGTACACCTCCTCGAGCCGGTCGTCGTAGGTCTGCAGTGCCAGCCCGTTGCCGGTCGTGAGCGCGAGATCGACCGCGTCGGCGGCGAGCCGCCCGGTCTCGTAGGCGAGCGAGATGCCCTCGCCGTTGAAGGGGTTCACGAGCCCGGCCGCGTCGCCGGCGACGACGAACGTCGGGCCGACGCGGGGCGTCACCGACCCGCCCGTCGGGAGCCGGCCGCCGGTAGGCGCGCACGTCGCGGTCTCGGGCGACAGGCCCCACCGGGCCGGCGCCGTCTCGCAGAACGCCTCCATCAGGTGGGTCGTGTTGACGTTCTTCCAGCCGCGGAACGTCGAAAGGAGCCCGACACCCACGTTGACCGTCCCGTCACCGACGGGAAAAATCCATCCATAACCGGGCAAATGGTTGCGGTCACGGTCGCGGAGGTCGAGGTGGCTCTCGATCCACGGCTCGTCGTGGTACGGACTGGTGAAATAGCCGCGAATCGCCATACCGAGCGGATAGGACCGATCGCGGGCCGTACCGAGCGCCCGGCCGAAGCGGGAATTCGCACCGTCGGCGAGCACCACGTAACGGGCCCGCACCGGCACGAGCGCGCCGGCGTCGTGGTCGCGCACCATCGCGCCGGCGAGCAATCCACCGTCGACGACCGGCGCGACCGCCTCCGCGCCCTGCCAGAGCGTCGCGCCCGCCTTGACCGCCTGCTCGGCGACCATCTCGTCGAGCTCCCGACGTCGTACGACATAGCCGTACGACGGGAAGTCCGGATGATCGGGCCAGGCGAGCTCGAGCGTGACGCCGTGCGCGATGGAGCGCAGACCGTCGAAGCGTTGGAAGCCCGCCAGGCGATCGGCGAGGCCTATGTCGTGCAGTTGGCGGACCGCACGCGGTGTCAGCCCGTCACCGCAGGTCTTCTCGCGCGGAAAGTGCTTCTTCTCGATCGCCAGCACCCGATGACCACGCGACGCGAGCCAGTAGGACGCCGCGGAACCCGACGGTCCCGCGCCGACGACCAACACGTCGAAATCGTCGAGAAAATCCTTCGGCACGCGCGCCGTCACGAGCACATGATCACATGCTCGGCCGGTCAGAAACGAAGCGTGATCGATCGTGGCGCAGAATGTGCCGGATCCGCCTCTAGCGTGGTAGCAAGAACGGCACGGCCGACGTGAAAAGGAGCGCCGGGGAGCATGCGCGACATCCACATGTGGGATCTCCTCGCGGTGCACATTCCCAACCTGCTGCCGCGGACGATCTTCGGGTTGCACCTCCCGTGGCTACGCAAGGCCGCGCGGTTGTTGTACGCCATCGTGCTGTTCGCGATCGGGCTCGCCGCCGCGGCGAAAGTCATCCGTACACCGAAGCGCTCCAACGAGTCTCCGACGTGGGCGCAGTGCGTGATCGGCGCGATGTTCGTCTGGGTCATGTTCGCGCTCGGATACGGAGTGATTCCGCACGAGTGGCTCACGTTCGGCAACTCGTACCTGAACTTCGACAGCTCATCGTTCATGTTGCACAAGAACCGGATACTCCCCTTCGACATAACACGCGACAAGTTCCTCGACGTGGTCGCCGCGCTGATCTACGTCGTCGTGCTCGGTCTGAACGTCGCGTTCTTCGCGGCGTGGCAGAAGCGAAAGGTCGCCGAGCCGGCGGCCGAGGGCGAGAGTGCCGTCAGTCCGTCCGGCCCGGTTACCGGCGGAACCGTCTTCTCCCGTTTCCGCCGCGCCAAGCGCACCTCCGCCTACGGCCGCCCGGTAACAACAACGGAATCATGATGACGACGCCTACTCCCGTGCGACGACCGCATGATGCGGTGAGCGCAGCCGAAGGCGGAGCGAACTCGACGGCGATCGAGCGTCCGCAAAGCGGGTATCCCGCTTTGCAGCGAGAGAGCGCATAGACATGGCCAGAAATGACGCGAACCCGCCGATGCCCGAGTTCTCGACCTCGTACGTGCTGCAAGAGGTCGACCCGAAGTGGCTCACCCAAGCGGTGAAACCCAAGCAGTTCCTCCACATCGACCAAGCCGAATGCATCTTGTGCGAAGGCTGCGTC
>JBBQTI010000035.1:0-40886 GCA_038213435.1 Acidimicrobiia bacterium | reverse complement strand
AGCCACGGATGGCGCAGCGAAGGAGCCATGTCGACCGTGCGGATGCAGCGAAGCCACGGATGGCGCAGCGAAGGAGCCATGTCGACCGTGCGGATGCAGCGAAGCCACGGATGGCGCAGCGAAGGAGCCATGTCGACCGTGCGGATGCAGCGAAGCCACGGATGGCGCAGCGAAGTCACGGATGGCGCAGCGAAGGAGCCATGTAAATGCCCAGGAGTCTGAAGAAAGGTCCGTTCATCGACGACCACCTCCGCGAGAAGGTGGATGCGATGAACGCGGCCGGCGACCGGAAGGTCATCAAGACTTGGTCGCGGCGCAGCACGGTCACCCCCGACATGGTCGGTCACACGCTCGCGGTACACGATGGTCGCAAGCACGTACCCGTCTACGTGACCGAGGCGATGGTCGGCCACAAGCTCGGCGAGTTCGCGCCGACCCGGGTGTTTCGTTACCACGCGGGCCAAGAGCGATCGAGCAGGCGCTGATGGCGAACACGACCACGAACCCCGGCGCGCGCGCCACGGTTCGGTACCTGCACACATCGCCGTACAAGGTCCGCCAAGTGCTCGACCTGGTGCGCGGTCTTCCCGTCGGTGACGCGGAGCGCAGGTTGCAGCTCTGCGAGAAGGACGCGGCCGGCGACGTCCTGAAGCTGCTCGGCTCGGCCATCGCCAATGCCGAGCACAACAACGCTTTGCCGGCCGACGAGCTCTTCGTGGCGCTCGCGTGGGCCGACGAGGGTCCGACGCGCAAGCACGGCCAACCGCGCGCCCGCGGGCGTTACTTCCGGATCCGCAAGCGGACGTCGCACGTGACGATCGTGCTCGAGCGCTTCGCGGTCGACGAGCTCGAGGTGCGGCGACGGCGCGAGGAGGCGACCGGACGCGGCGCGGCGGTCGCGCAACGCCGCCGAGCAGAGCGAGTGCGGCGCTCGCGTGCCACCGCGCCTGAGCCCGGACCCGGACCCGGGGAAGCGGAGCCCGAGGTCGAGGTGGACGCCGTGACGGTCGACGCCCCCGTCGACGAGGTCGAGCCGATCGACGAGATCACCGACACCGAGACAGACGTCGCCGAGCCGGAAGCTGAGAAGGAATAGTCATGGGTCAGAAAGTCAACCCGTACGGGTTCCGCCTCGGCATCACCACCGAGTGGAAGTCACGGTGGATCGCGGGCAAGAAGGAGTACCGCGAGTCGCTGATCGAGGACTGGAAGATCCGCGACTATCTGCGGCGTCAGCTCGAGCGCGCGGCCGTGAGCCGGGTCGAGATCGAGCGGACGGGCGACCGACTGCGCATTGACGTGTACACCGCGCGGCCCGGCATCGTGATCGGTCGCCGCGGCGCGGAAGCCGAGCGGCTTCGGGAAGGGCTGCGCAAGATCAGCGGCAACCCGAAGATCCAGTTCAATATCCAAGAGATCAAGCAGCCCGAGGTCGACGCGATGCTGCTCGCGCAGGGCGTCGCCGACCAGCTCACCGGTCGGGTGTCGTTCCGGCGCGCGATGAAGCGCGCGGTACAGACCGCGATGAAGGCCGGCGCCCTCGGCGTGCGGGTGCAGTGCAGCGGTCGACTGGGCGGTGCCGAGATGAGCCGCAAGGAGTGGTACCGCGAGGGACGAGTCCCCTTGCACACGTTGCGAGCCGACGTCGACTACGGCCTCGCCGAAGCGCGCACGACGTTCGGGCGCATCGGCGTGAAGGTCTGGATCTACAAGGGAGACATCCTCCCGTACAAGAGCGCGGTCGAGGACAAGATCGCGCGCGAGGCGGCAATGGCCGTGGGCGAGACCGCGGGCCAGCCCGGCGGTCGTCGGGTGGTCAGCGCGGGTGGCGGACGGCGGCGCAAAGCCGAAGACGGCGAGCCCGTTCCGACCGCCGAGGGCACGACCGACGCCGGCGACGGAGGCGAGGACCTTCCCGCGAAGCCGTTGCTCGGCGAGGCCGACCCCGAGCTCGAGCGGCTCCTCGCGGAAGAGGAAGAGATCGAGCGCCGTACGCGTGAGCACCACGAGACCCCGCACTTCCGCGGCGGCGAGGAGTAGTCGACACGATGTTGATGCCCCGCAAGGTTCGTCACCGCAAGACGCAGCGAGGTCGGCTCACCGGCATGGCCAAGGGTGGGACGCGGCTGGCCTTCGGCGAATTCGGGATACAGGCTTTGGAGCCGGGCTGGTTGACGAACCGCCAGATCGAAGCCGCTCGTATCGCGATGACGCGTCACATCAAGCGCGGCGGCAAGGTGTGGATCAACGTCTTTCCCGACAAGCCGGTCACGCAGAAGCCCGCCGAGACGCGCATGGGCTCGGGAAAGGGCAATCCCGAGAAGTGGGTCGCGGTCGTGAAGCCGGGCCGGGTGCTCTTCGAGCTCTCCGGTGTGCCGGAACCGATCGCTCGGGAGGCGATGCGGCTCGCCATTCACAAGCTTCCGATGCGCGCGCGCTTCATCGTGCGCGAGGAAGAGGTGTAGCGATGACCAAGCCCGACGAGTTGCGAGAGCTGACCGACGAGACGCTCGTCGACCGCCTGTCGGAGGCCAAGCAGGAGCTGTGGAAGCGGCGTCTCGATCTCGCGACGGGCCAGCTCGACGGCACCTCGGAGATCACGAACTACAAGCGCGAGATCGCGCGCATCCACACCTTGATGCGTGAGCGCGAGATCTTGGCGCACGAAGCCGATCGGCAGGAGGCCTGATGGCCGACGACAACCCTACGAACGACGCCGCTACGAACGACGCCGCTACGAACGACGCCGCCACGAACGACGCCGCCACGAACGACGAAGGCACGAACGGGGCGGCCGAGAAGCGGTCGAACGCCCGGAAGGTGCGGGAGGGCATCGCGGTGTCCACGAAGATGGACAAGACCGTGGTGGTCGCGGTCGTCGACCGCGTTCGCCACCGTCGATACCAGAAGACGATGCAGCGCACGAAGCGGCTCTACGCACACGACGAGACCAACGATGTGCGGGAGGGCGATCGCGTGCGGGTGGCCGAGACCCGCCGGCTCTCGAAGCAGAAGCGCTGGCGCGTGGTTGAAGTCCTGGAGCGCGCCAGATGATCCAACAGGAATCCCGACTCAAGGTCGCCGACAACTCGGGCGCGCGCGAGGTGCTGTGCATCAAGGTCCTCGGCGGTACCCGCCGGCGGTACGCGAGTATCGGCGACGTCTTCGTCGCGACCGTGAAGGACGCGGTTCCGGGCGCATCGGTGAAGAAGGGCGACGTCGTGAAGTGCGTCGTCGTGCGAACGAAGAAGGAGAAGCGACGTCCCGACGGCAGCTACATCCGCTTCGACGAGAATGCCGCCGTTTTGATCAACGACCAGATGCAGCCGCGAGGCACCCGCATCTTCGGTCCGGTCGGACGCGAGCTGCGCGACCGCCGCTTCATGCGGATCGTGTCTCTGGCGCCGGAGGTGCTGTAGCGATGAAGGTGAGAAAGGGTGACGAGGTCGTCGTGCTCGCGGGGAAGGACGTCGGCCGGCGCGGCACGATCACCCGCGTCATCACCGGCGCCGACAAGGTGATCGTCGACGGCGTGAACATGGTGAAGCGGCACACGAAGCCCCGAGGCCAGGTGATGCAGGGCGGCATCATCGACAAGGAGATGCCGATCCACGTCTCGAACGTGGCGTTGTGGTGCAAGGAGTGCGGCGCCACGCGCATCGGCTATCGCTTCTCCGACGACGGTATGAAGCACCGCATCTGTCGCAAGTGCGGAGGTGAGATCTGATGGCTACGACCACGACTGCCGCGCCCCGCTTGAAGCAGCGGTTCGAGAGCGAGCTGAAGGCCCAGCTGCAGACCGAGCTCGGCCTCACCAACGTCATGCAGGTTCCGCAGCCGGTCAAGATCGTGGTGAACATGGGGGTGGGCCGAGCGACGCAGCAGCGTTCACTGCTCGACGGCGCGGTCACCGACCTCACCATCATCACGGGCCAGAAGCCGCTCGTCACCAAGGCCAAGAAGTCGATCGCGAACTTCAAGCTCCGTGAGGGCAACGAGATCGGCGCCAAGGTGACTTTGCGGGGCGACCGGATGTGGGAGTTCTACGACCGGCTCGTGAGTCTCGCGATCCCGCGGATCCGCGACTTCCGCGGGATGCCACCCAAGCAATTCGACGGACATGGGAACTACACGTTCGGGCTCAACGAACAGCTCGTGTTCCCCGAGATCGACTACGACAAGATCGACAGCGTTCGCGGCATGAACGTGACGATCGTGACCACAGCGGAGACCGACGACCAGGGGCGTGCGCTCCTGCGCGTGCTCGGGTTCCCGTTCCGCCGCGAGGGGCAGGGGTGAATCGATGGCCAAGAAGGCACTCGTCAACAAGCAGCAGGCCAAGCCGAAGTTCAAGGTGCGCGGTTACACGCGTTGTCGCCGTTGCGGCCGGGCTCGCTCGGTCTATCGCGACTTCGGGCTGTGTCGGCTCTGTCTCCGGCAGATGGCTCACGCCGGGGAGATCCCCGGCATGACGAAGAGCTCATGGTGACGGGAGGCGACGCGCAGTGACGATGACCGACCCGATCGCCGACATGTTGACCCGTATCCGGAACGCGAACGTCGCCTTCCACGACGATGTCGCCATGCCGTCGTCCAAGCTGAAGGAAGCGGTCGCGCTGATCCTGGAGCGCGAGGGCTACATCACCAGCTTCGAGGTGGTAGCTGACCCGAGCCGCCCGGGGAAGCGCCTGACGATCAAGATGAAGTACTCGAGCGACCGCCGCCGGACGATCTCCGGATTGAAGCGCGTGTCGAGACCCGGCTTGCGCGTCTACTCGAAGGCCGACGGGGTCCCGCGTGTTCTCGGCGGCATGGGAATTGCGATCTTGTCCACGAATCAGGGTCTCTTGACCGACCGCGAGGCGCGCGAGCGCCGCGTCGGCGGCGAGATCCTGTGCCAGGTCTGGTAGCGGAGCTGCGTCATGTCGCGTATCGGTAAGCAACCGATCACGGTCCCGAGCGGCGTCGAGGTGACGATCGACGGTTCGGCCGTACGGGTGAAGGGACCGAAGGGTCAGCTCGAGCACCGCTTGGTCGGCGACGTCGCGATCGCGCGCGACGGCGACGCCTTGAACGTGACGCGCGCCGACGACACCCGGTCGAACCGCTCGTTGCACGGGCTGCAGCGGTCGTTGATCGCGAACATGGTGATCGGCGTCTCCGACGGGTTCTCGAAGGAGCTCGAGATAATCGGCGTGGGCTACCGAGCCCAGGCGCAGGGCCAGAACGCGATCGATCTGTCGGTCGGGTTCTCGCACACGGTCCGATTCCACGCTCCGGAGGGCGTGACGTTCGAGGTGCCGCAGCCCACGCGCATCGTCGTACGGGGGCACGACAAGCAACTCGTCGGCCAGGTCGCGGCCGACATCCGCAAGATCCGCAAACCCGAGCCGTACAAGGGCAAGGGCATCCGCTACGTCGGTGAGCGCATCCGACGTAAAGCCGGCAAGTCCGCGAAGTAGCAGAAGGCACCGTCATGAGCCTCACGAAATCCGATCATCGCGACCGGCGTCACCGCCGGGTGCGCAAGAAGGTCACCGGAACCGCGGAACGGCCGCGCCTCGCGGTCTTCCGCTCGAGCCGGCACATCTACGTCCAGGCGATCGACGACCTCACCGGGCGCACGCTCGTCAGCGCGTCCACGATGGAAGCCGGCCTGCGGGGCGGCACGACGGCCACCGTCGAGACCGCGAAGCAGGTCGGAAAGCTGGTAGGTGAGCGGGCCCGAGCGGCCGGCATCAGCATTGTGGTGTTCGATCGCGGCGGTTTCAAGTACCACGGCCGGGTCGCGGCGGTCGCCGACGGCGCCCGCGAAGCCGGATTGACTCTCTAACGGATTGGGTTCTCATGGCTGAAGGTCAGTACGACGAACGAGTGATCTCGATCAACCGCGTCGCGAAGGTCGTCAAAGGTGGACGGCGCTTCTCGTTCACCGCGCTCGTCGTGGTCGGCGATGGCAACGGGAACGTCGGGCTCGGCTACGGCAAGGCGAAAGAGGTCCCTGCCGCGATCCAGAAGGGCATGGAAGAGGCGAGGAAGAACTTCTACGCGGTTCCGCTCGCCGGTTCCACGATCACCCACGTGATCCTCGGGGAGCACGACGCGGCCCGGGTGTTGATGAAGCCGGCTGCGCCGGGTACCGGCGTGATCGCCGGTGGCGCGGCGCGTGCGATCCTCGAAGCCGCGGGAATCCATGACGTGCTCGCGAAGTCGCTCGGGTCGTCGAACGCGATCAATGTCGCGCGCGCGACGATGCAGGGCCTGCGCTCGCTGCGCCGGCCCGACGACGTCGCGCGCTTGCGCGGCAAGTCGGCCGAAGAGGTGTCGACGACGGGAATGCTCGCGGCGTACCGCGACCGTCAACGCGGCAAGCTCGAGGTGACGGAGGTCGCATGACCGCTATACGAAATTCCGGAATAAAAGTGACGCTCGTGCGGTCGCAGATCGGCATCAAGCCGAAGCAGCGGGGCACGCTCCGAGCGCTCGGTCTTCACCGCATCGGATCGACCAACACGCTGCCCGACCGGCCCGAAGTGCGCGGAATGATCGCTCGCGTGCCGCATCTCATCAAGGTGGAGGAGCTGCCGTGAAGATCCACGACTTGAAGCCGGCGCCCGGTTCGCGGCGCCCCAAGCGACGCGTGGCGCGCGGCATCGGCGGCAAGGGCGGCAAGACCGCCGGCCGCGGCAGCAAGGGTCAGGGCGCGCGCAGCAAGGTCCCGGCCCGATTCGAGGGTGGCCAGACGCCGTTGCACCGCCGCACGCCGAAGGCGAAGGGGTTCACCAACCCATTCCGGGTGGAGTACCACGTCGTCAACCTGTCGACGCTCGACGGCTTCGACACGGGCGCGGTGGTGACGCCGGACACCCTGCGCGCCAGCGGTCTCGTGGCCAAGCGCGGGCTGGTGAAGGTCCTGGCCCGGGGCGAGCTCACCAAGTCGCTGACCGTGAGCGCCCACGGGTTCTCGGCCGCAGCGGTGCGCGCGATCGAGGCCGCGGGCGGATCGGTCGAGGTACTGGCGCTCCCGTGGCCCACCGGCCGGCCGCCGGCTCGTGGGAACGCCCTCACGAACCGCTAGCTACACTGCCTGGTCCGGTGAGGAGGTCGTCGACCCGATGAGGTCCCGGTGATGTCAGGGCTTTCGCGCCTCCAGAACATGTTCCGGGTCGCCGACCTGCGGAACAAGATCCTGTTCACGGTCTTCATAATTTTCGTGTTTCGGATGGGCTCACACATCCCGGTGCCGTACGTCGATTTCAAGGCCGTTCAGGAGCTCCAATCGCAGTCGAAGTCGGCGGGCGGGGTTCTCGGCCTCTTCAACCTGTTCTCGGGTGGCGCGCTCACCGCGGTCTCGGTGTTCTTCCTCGGGATCATGCCGTACATCACGGCCTCGATCATCATGCAGCTGCTCGGTGTCGTCATTCCGAAGCTCGAGGAGTGGCAGAACGAGGGGCAGACCGGGCAGAAGAAGATCACGCAATGGACGCGTTACCTCACCGTCGCGTTGGCGCTGATGCAGTCGACGGCCTTCGTGTTCGTGTTGAAGAGCGGCAACGGCGGCCTGCTCGGCCAGTCGGGGATCTCGCTCCCCGTCGGCACCGTGCTCATACCGCACTTCACGGCCCTCCGGGCGATGATGATCGTCCTCACCTGGACGACCGGCTGTGCGCTCGTGATGTGGCTGAGCGAGCTCGTCACCCAGCGCGGGATCGGCAACGGCATGTCGATCCTGATCTTCACGTCGGTGGTGTCCCGGCTGCCGTATTCGGGTTCTCTCGTCCTGAAGCAGTCGACGTTCAAGTTCGTCGCGATCCTCGTGCTCGCGATCATGTTGGTGTATGCGATCGTGCTGATCGAGTCCGGCCAGCGGCGTATCCCCGTGCAGTTCGCGAAACGGGTCGTCGGCCGCCGCATGTACGGCGGCCAGAGCACCTACATCCCGCTGAAGGTCAACCAGTCGGGCGTGATCCCGGTGATCTTCGCGACGTCGCTGTTGTCGTTCCCCGCGCTCGCGGCAACGGTGTTGCCGTCCGGGCCCCGAAGGTGGATCAACGACCACCTCGTCGGCCAGGCGACGACGAGCTGGTTCTACATCATCTCCTTCGGCGTACTGATCATGTTCTTCTCGTACTTCTACACGGCCATCGCGTTCAACCCACAACAACAGGCCGACATCATCCGCAAGCAGGGTGGCTTCATCCCCGGCATCCGGCCCGGGCCCCCGACCGAGCGCTATCTCGCGAAGGTGCTCAACCGAATCACGTTGCCCGGAGCCTTGTATCTGACGGTCATCGCCATCATCCCGTTCATCGTGCTGAAGGCGTGGAACATCCAGGATCCGTTCGGTGGAGTGACAATCCTCATCGCGGTCGGCGTCATGCTCGAGACCATGAAGCAACTCGACAGCCAGCTGATGATGCGGAACTACGAAGGCTTCCTCTCCTAGCGACATGAGCTGCGCAGAGCCCCGACTCGTGCTGCTCGGGAGGCAGGGTGCCGGGAAGGGCACGCAGTCGATCCGTCTCGCGGATCACTTCGGCGTGAGCCATGTCTCCACCGGCGACATGTTCCGCACGCAGGCCGCGCAGGGAACAGCGTTCGGGCTGGAGGCGAAGCGCTACATGGACGCCGGCGATCTCGTGCCCGACGAGATCGTCGTCGGGGTGATCGAGGAGTGCATGGCACCCGGGGGTCCGCTCGGTGGGGGCTTCGTGCTCGACGGATTCCCGCGCACGCTGCACCAGGCTCGCGAGCTCGACCGGGTGATCGCGGGGTTCCCGCTCGATCTCGTCATCGATCTCGACGTTCCGCGCGAGATCGTGTTCGATCGGATCGCAGGACGGCGCGTCTGCGAGAGCTGTCAGCGCGTGTACCACGTGAACCTTCCACCGACCCACGACTGGGTGTGTGACACGTGCGGCTCGCCGGTCCGCCAGCGCGACGACGACACCGAGGAGGCTGTCGAGCGCCGGCTCGAGGTGTACGAGATCGAGACGGTACCGATCGTCGAGCACTACCGGGCGCGGGGCCTCCTGGTCGTGGTTGACGGCGTGGGTGAGGGCGACGAGGTGTTCGAGCGGCTCGTCAAGATCTGCCTCGAGCAGTTGTCGTAGCCGGCCGTCCCATGGTCCTGCGCAAGACCGCCGCCCAAATCGCGCTGATGCGGCGCGCCGGAACGGTCGTGGCCGAGATGCACGAGGCCTGCACCCGCGTGTCGGTGCCGGGCGCGACGACCCTTGACCTCGACCGCGCGGCACGCGACGTGCTGGAGCGCCGTAACGCCCGCTCGAACTTCCTCGGCTACCACGGGTTCCCGGCTGTGGCGTGCGTGTCACCGAACGAGGTGATCGTGCACGGCATCCCCGGCCCGCGGAGGCTGGAGGCCGGCGACATCGTGTCGATCGATTGTGGCGCGATCATCGAGGGCTGGCACGCCGACGCCGCGATAACCGTTCCGGTGGGAGAGGTCGACGCCGAGTCGCAGCGGCTCATGGACGTGACGCGCGGCGCGCTCGAGTCGGCCATCGCGGCGACCCTCGCCGGGAACCGGTTGGGCGACATCGGCGCGGCGGCGGAGCGCGAGGTCTCATCCGCGGGGTTCGGGGTGGTGCGCGAGTACGTCGGACACGGCATCGGCACCGCCATGCACGAAGAGCCCGAGGTGCCGAACTACGGCCCGGCGGGCCGAGGCCTGAGGCTCCGGGCGGGGATCGTCCTTGCCATCGAGCCGATGGTCACTGCGGGCCGGGCCGCGACCCGCACGCTCGACGACGGCTGGACGGTGGTGACCGCCGACGGATCCCGGGCCGCGCACTTCGAGCACACGGTCGCCATCACGGACAACGGCCCGGAAGTGTTGACGCGTCTCTAGGGGTCGCTCGCTCTCCGCCTCCCATCCGGTCGGCTCTGCTGACGCTCCCGTGAGGTGCCGGGCTCCCCGGGCTGGGCCACTTGGCGACAACCCGCCTGATCAGGTAGTCTCTTCGGTCGGCTCCTTGCCCGTTCGGCGCGCCCAAGGTTGCACGAAAAACGAAGTCCGCTGGCGCGCTCCCAACCTGAAGGTGATGCTCTCTGGCCAAGCCCAAGGATGACACGATCCTGGTCGAAGGGACGGTCGTCGAGCCGTTGCCGAACGCCATGTTCCGTGTCGAGCTGGAGAACGGGCACAAGGTTCTTGCTCACATATCCGGAAAGATGCGGATGCACTACATCCGCATCGCGCCGGGCGACCGGGTGCAGGTCGAGCTCACGCCGTACGACCTCAGCCGCGGGCGCATCACGTACCGCTACAAGTAAGCCCCCGCCGAGCAGCAAAGGCGACAGAGAATTATGAAGGTTCGGCCTTCGGTCAAGAAGATGTGCGACAAGTGCAAGGTCATCCGCCGGCATCGCTCGGTCCGGGTCATCTGCGAGGACCCGCGCCACAAGCAGCGTCAGGGTTAGGAAGGACGCGCAACGATGGCCCGTATCTCCGGCGTCGACATACCTCGCGAGAAGCGACTCGAGATCTCGCTCACGTATATCTACGGCATCGGCCGCAACACCGCGCAGCAAGTATGCGACGCGACATCGATGTCGCGCGATACGCGTGTGCGTGATCTCACCGACGAGGAAGTGGCGCGGCTGCGCACCTATATCGACCAGAACCTCAAGGTCGAAGGTGACCTTCGCCGCCAGGTGAGCCAGGACATCAAGCGCAAGATGGAAATCGGCTGCTACGAAGGCCTACGCCACCGCAAGGGGCTTCCGGTCCACGGACAGCGCACCCGGACGAACGCCCGGACCCGCAAGGGCCCGAAGAAGACCGTCGCCGGGAAGAAGAAGGCCCGCAAGTGACGCAGCGAAGTCCCAAGACGCGAATCGGAGCCTGAGAAGTGGCGAAACCTGTCGCCGGCGGACGCCGGCCCAAGCGCAAAGAACGCAAGAACGTCACCTACGGGATGGCGCACATCAAGTCGTCGTTCAACAACACGATCATCACGTTCACCGATCTGCAGGGCAACACGCTCTCGTGGGCGAGCTCGGGCAACGTCGGGTTCAAGGGCTCGCGCAAGAGCACGCCGTTCGCGGCGCAGCTCGCGGCGGAGGCCGCGGCCCGGCGCGCGATGGAACACGGCGTGCGCAAGGTCGATGTGTCGGTCAAGGGTCCGGGCTCCGGTCGAGAGACGGCAATCCGCTCGATCCAGAACGCGGGCATCGAGGTCGTCGGGATCAAGGACGTCACGCCGATCCCCCACAATGGATGCCGCCAGTCCAAGCGGCGGAGAGTCTGATGGCGCGCTATACGGGCGCGGTCTGCCGGCTGTGCCGGCGCGAGCGCATGAAGTTGTTCTTGAAGGGCACGAAGTGCGATTCGATGCGGTGCCCGATCGAACGGCGTCCGTACCCTCCCGGCCAGCACGGCCGCGGGCGCGTCCGCGACAGCGAATACCTGCTCCAGCTGCGCGAGAAGCAGAAGTGCCGTCGCATCTACGGCCTGCTCGAGAAGCAGTTCCAACTCATCTACGCCAAGGCGAACAAGCAGCCCGGGATCACCGGCGAGAACCTGCTCCGCCTGCTCGAGCTTCGCATCGACAACGTCGTGTTCCGCACTGCCTTCGCGTCGAGCCGGAGCCAGGCACGCCAGTTCGTGCGCCACGGTCACGTGCTTGTGAATGGCAAACGGGTGACGATCCCGTCGTACGTAGTTCGCAAGGACGACGTACTCACGCTGTCCGAGAAGGCGCGCAGGATGATCGTTATCCGTCACAACATCGACACGCTCGATCGCATCGCGCCGCAGTGGCTCGACGTCAACGCCGGCGAGTTCAAGGCGACTGTGCGCGACCTACCGCTGCGCGAGCAGATCGATATCCCCGTTCGCGAACAGCTCATCGTCGAGCTGTACTCGAAGTAAGCAAGCGAGGCTCCCCCCATGCTCATTATTCAGCGACCCGAGATCGAAGCCGTCGAGGCCGAGGGCAATACCCAGAGCTTCATGATCTCGCCACTCGAACCCGGATTCGGTCACACGCTCGGCAACAGCCTTCGGCGCACGTTGCTGTCGTCGATCCCGGGCGCGGCGGTTACCCAGGTGCGTTTCGACGACGCCCTGCACGAGTTCGACGTCATCAAGGGTGTCAAGGAAGACGTCACCGACGTCATCTTGAACTTGAAGGATCTCGTGCTGCGCTGTACGTCCGACGAGGCGGTGACGTTGCGGCTCGACAAGCGCGGCCCCGCCGAGGTGCGTGCCGGCGACATCCAGACGACCTCCGACGTGGAGATCCTGAACCCCGATCTCTACATCGCGACCGTGAACGCCTCCGGCCGCCTCGCGGTCGACCTCACGGTCGAGCAGGGTCGTGGCTACCTGTCCGCCGAGCGGAACAAGCGGACGACGACGATCGGCGTGATCCCCGTCGACGCGATCTTCTCGCCGGTGCGACGGGTGTCGTTCTCGATCGACCCGACGCGTGTCGAGCAGTCGACCAACTTCGATCGCCTGACGCTCGAGGTCGAGACGGATGGTTCGATCTCGCCGCGCGACGCGCTCGCGTCGGCGGGCGACACGCTGCGCAAGCTCGTCGACCTCGTCGCCGAGCTGTCGGAGCAACCCCGCGGCCTGGAGCTCGGTGAGGTCGCGTCGCCGACATCGACCTCTCCCGATCTCGATCTCGCGATCGAGGAGCTCGACCTTTCGGAGCGGCCGCGCAACTGCCTGAAGCGCGCGCGGGTCGACACGATCGGCCAGCTCGTGCAGAAGTCGGAAGACGACCTGCTTGCCATTACCAACTTCGGCTCGAAGTCGCTCGAAGAAGTCATCCAGAAGCTCGACGAGCGCGGGTTGTCGCTCCGGGTCAAGGAGTAGACCGAGTCATGCCTGCTCCGAAGAAGGGCAAGCGCTTCGGCGGAAGCCCGGCACACCAGAAGCTGATGCTGGCGAACCTGGCGTCGCACCTCATCATCTCCGAGGCGGGCGCGATCACGACGACCGAGGCGAAGGCGAAAGCGCTGCGGCCCTACGTCGAGAAGCTGGTTACGAAGGCGAAGCACGGCGGCGTGCACAAGCAGCGCATCGTCGTCGCGCGGATCCACGACAAGGACGCCGCGCACCGGCTCTTCGACGAGATCGGACCGCGCTATGCCGACCGCAACGGCGGCTACCTGCGCATCCTCAAGCTGGGTCCGCGCCCCGGTGACAACGCGCCGATGGCGCGCGTCGAATTCGTCTGACGGCGAGCGATCGGGCTCGACGGGTACCGCGCCTTCCCGCCTTGGCAGACTGTCGGCGTGACGCTCTTCGACGCGGCGGCCTCCGGTTCGGGCCCCGCTCAGCTCAAGCTGGTCGTGGCCTACGACGGCACCGACTTCAGCGGGTTCGCGGCGCAGCCGGGTCAGCCCGGCGTGCGGACGGTCGGCGGCGTCCTCGCGCACGCAATCGGCAAGGTGCTCCGCCACGAGGTGCGCCTGGCGTGCGCGGGCCGGACGGACGCCGGTGTGCATGCCTGGGGCCAGGTCGCGAGCTTCTCCTCCGAGCCCGGTCTCGACCCGTGGCGACTCCAGGCGGCGGTGACCTCGATGCTCGGACCGGAGGTGGTGATCCGCTCGGCCGAGCTCGTTTCGCCGGCCTTCGATGCGCGCCACTCCGCGCAGTGGCGCACCTACCGATACACGATTCTCAATCGGCCCGCGCCCGACCCGTTCCGTGATCGCTTCAGTTGGTGGGTGTCCGACCCGCTCGACCTGCGCGCCCTGCGCCTGGGTGCCGATCCCTTCGTCGGGGAGCACGACTTCGGCTCGTTCTGTCGCAAGGGACCCGAGGGGTCTTCGACCACGCGCCGGATGCTCGAGTCCCGCTGGGTCGACGAAGGCGAGGGGGTGTTGCGTTACGAGATCCGCGGCAACGCGTTCTGCTGGCAGCTCGTGCGGTCGATCGTCGGAACCCTCGTGGAGGTCGGTCTCGGGAAGCGCCGCCCCGGTGACATCATGGCGATCCTGCGCGCATGCGATCGCGACGCCGCCGGGCAGCTCGCCCCGCCGCGCGGACTTTGCCTGTGGGAAGTGGGCTACTCGCTCGAATCGCGAGGGACGCCGAAATAGAGAAACCCGTAGGCCTCGTCGCGGGCCTCGACTCCCGAGGCCCTCAGCGCAACGTCCCAGTCGCCGCGACACGACGGATCGTTTTGTTCCATCCCGTGGTCGGCAACGAGCGCGAACGCGCATTCGTCGAACACCCCGGCGCGCTCGAGCGCCGACAGGATCTCGCCGATACGGCCGTCGCTGTCGCGTACCGACGCGGCGGCGATCTCCGAATAGGGGCCGCCTTCGTGCATCGCGGCGTCGGTGAGCGTGAAGTTGCACCACATGAAGCGCGGGGTCGGGTAGGACGTGTCGCGGTAGTTCCCCGCGACGATGCCGAGGGTTTGATCGACACCCATATGGTCGACCACCGACGACCACGAGTAGTCCTTCGACGGTCGCACGAACCGCTCCGTCGTGTGGGGAAGTCCGAACGGATCCCTGGGGATCGGCGGGATCTCGCCGCGCCGGAAGAAGTCGAACGTCGAGTAGTCGGCGCCCGTGTCGCACGGCTCGTTCACCGACGCCGTGAACGCGTCGCGCCAGGTTCGGTGCACGGCGTGATGGATCGTCTCGACGCCGGGAAACAGATGCTGCATGCTCCACGGCCAGGTCGCGGACGAGTTCGTGATCACCTGCTTGCCCGCCGCGCGGTCGTACCACGCGTTGTGCAGGATGCCGTGATGACCAGGATGCGCACCCGTGATGATCGAGGTGTGGTTCGCGAGCGTCACCGTGGGCAGCGAAGCGAGGGCGCCATGGCCGAGCGCGACGCCCATCTGGATGAGCCGCGCGACGTTCGGCGCCTCTCCCCGCGCCGCCATGTCGTACAGGACGTTCGCGTTGGTGCCGTCGAACAGGAAGCCGACGACGTTTCGCGGACGGTCGTGCGGGTCGAGCAGGTCGGTGAGGGCGTGGCCGTCCTGCACGGCGAGAAACTTGCCGTCGTCCTCGTCGAGCGGCGCGCAGCCGAGCAACGCGCAGATCGTCGGCGCGACGTCGACCAGGCGGGCCGACCTCGGCACGAGCCCGAGCTCGCGGACGCCCTTCCCCGCGAGCACGAACGGTGCCCGAGCCTGGACGAGACCCAACGAGCCGTGCTCGCCGAGATGTCCGCCCTGGTCCTCCCAGTTGTGCGCCGCGGAATGCAGTACGCAGAGATCCGGCGCGGCCGGGGCGTCGAAGAGCTGGGCGATCTGATCGAAGGCATGCGGGTAGGCGTTGTGCGATCGGTTCGGAAAGGGGTTCGCGCGTTCGTCGGCCAGCGGCGCGAACTTGGTCGTCGACTGGTCGGCCAGCGGGTCGCGCCCCGAGACCGCGATGCGCTCGTACGAGCCGTCGACGTCGCCGCGGCGAAAGGTGACCCGGCCATCGTGGGCGAGCGCCTCGTACGCGCCGTCGCGTGCGGTACACACCATGTCGACGATGTGGTCCAGAGCGCCGTCCAGGAGCACGTCGAGGGCGGCCTCCGCCGCGGCCCGGTGGGCTTCGGGCAGCTGGTGGGGGTGCGTTGTCGCCGTTCGCTCCATGAGCCGCGAGGGTAGGCCCGGTTGTCCGGACTCGGCCAGGACGGCTACTGTCTCTGGTTCGGCGCCGCTGTGTGTGCGCGCGCTCCGCTGCCCCGACACCGTGGTCCTCACACCCGTTCCAAACGCGAAGGTCTCGTGCGTACCTACACTCCCAAAGCCGCCGACATCACGCGCCAATGGCATGTCATCGACGCGGAGGGCGCCATTCTCGGGCGGCTGTCGACCGAGATCGCGACATTGTTGCGCGGCAAGCACAAGCCGATCTGGGCTCCCCACCTCGACACGGGCGATCACGTCGTGATCGTCAACGCTTCGAAGCTGGCGGTCGGGTCGCGCAAGCTCCTCCAGAAGACCTATCACCGCCACAGCGGCTACCCGGGAGGGATTCGCAGCGAGAACCTCGAGCATCTGCTCGCCCGCAACCCGGAGCGGGTCGTCAAGCTCGCGGTGCGCCGCATGCTCCCCAAAGGGCCCCTCGGGCGCCAGATGCTGAAGAAGCTCAAGGTGTACGGCGGCCCGACCCACCCGCACCAGGCCCAGCAGCCCGTCTTCCGTGCGCTGCCCGAGCGCAGCAAGGCACGTCTCGCGTGAGCACAGGTGAACACCAGATCGTGAAGGCCAGATCGTGAAGGCCAGATCGTGAAGGCCAAAATCATGAAGGACCCCGTGTGAGCAAGCCCCTCATCCAAACCACCGGCCGGCGCAAGGAAGCGGTTGCGCGCGTCCGGTTGCGACCGGGTACGGGCAAGATCCTGGTGAACGGTCGCGAGTTCGCGTCGTATTTCCCGATCCTGACGCATCAGGTCATCGCGAAGGAGCCGTTGCGCCTCACGCAGACCGAAGAGGTATACGACGTCGACGCCTCACTCGGCGGCGGTGGCGTCAGCGGTCAGGCCGGCGCGATTCGGCTCGGCATCGCCCGGGCCCTGGTTGCGCTCGACCCGGAGTCGCGCGGCGTGCTCAAGAAGGCGGGGCTCCTGCGGCGGGACGCGCGGGAGAAGGAGCGGCGCAAGTACGGCCTCAAGAAGGCGCGTAAGGCTCCGCAGTACTCGAAGCGGTAGCGCTCCCGGCGTCTGCGTGTTGCGCTTCGGTACCGACGGCGTGCGCGGCGACGCCGAGCGCGATCTCACGAGCCGGCTCGTCGTCGCGCTCGCCCGCGCGGTGGCCCGCGTGTTGCACCCGCCGCGGGTCGTCATCGGGCGCGATACCCGCGCGTCCGGTCCGCGGATCGAGGCCGATCTTGCCGCGGGTCTGCGGGGAGAAGGTATCGAGACGGTGTCGCTGGGCGTGCTCCCGACCCCCGCGATCGCATTCGTCGCCGCGACCGAAGGCGTGCCCGCCGCGATCGTGTCGGCGAGCCACAACCTCTGGAGCGACAACGGTGTCAAGGTGTTCGGCGCCGACGGCCGAAAGCTGCCCGACGCGGTCGAGGCCGCGATCGAAGCCGAGCTCGAAGCCGAGCTCGAAGCCGAGCTCGCCGGCGCTCAGGACTCCGGCGAGCTCGCTGGGCTCGCAGCAATCGGTGCGGTCATCCCGTCGTTCGCGGCCGACGGTGCGAGTGCCGACGCGTATGTCGGGCACCTGCTCTCCACGCTCGACGGCCGCCGGCTCGACGGTCTCGACGTGGTGCTCGACTGCGCCAACGGCGCCAATTTCGACATCGGGCCCCGTGTGTTGCGTGCGGCGGGCGCGCACGTGCGGGTGCTCCACGCCGCGCCCGACGGTCACAACATCAACGATGGTTGCGGCTCGACGCATCCGGAGCTGCTGCGCCGCACTGTCGCGGAGCAGGGAGCCGCGCTCGGTCTCGCGCTGGACGGCGACGGCGACCGCGTGATCGCGGTCGACGAGCGCGGAGAGCTGGTCGACGGCGACCAGCTCATGACGATGACCGCCATCGACATGCACGCGCGCGGCACGCTGCGCAATGCGGCGATCGCAGTGACGGTCATGTCGAATCTCGGTCTGCGCCGGGCCATGCGAGCAGACGGCATCCGAGTGATCGAGACGCCGGTCGGCGACCGCCACGTCGTGTCCGCGATGCAGACGAACGATCTCGTCCTCGGCGGCGAGCAATCCGGCCACATCGTGTACTCGGAGCACGCCACGACGGGCGACGGCTTGCTCACGGGCCTGCTCGTGGCCGATCTGCTGCGGCGCACGAACCGCCCGCTCTCCGCGCTCGCGGCGCAGATGACGCGGGTTCCGCAGGTGCTCGTGAACGTGCGCGTGGCGCGCCGGGTCGACGTGGCGGCGTCTGCGGTACTCGACGAGGCGGTGCGGAGCATCGAACAGGAGCTCGCCGAAAGTGGTCGGGTCCTGGTGAGGGCGTCGGGTACGGAACCGCTCGTGCGGGTGATGATCGAAGCGGACGCCCAGGCGATGGCCGACGCGGCCGCCGAACGTCTGCGTCGCGTGGTGACCTCGGAATTCGGCCACGGCGCGGAGACCTAGAATTCCCACGATGTGCGGAATCGTGGGAGTGGTTCGTCAGCGTGGGCGTCGTCTCCCGCCCGATCTGGTGGCCCTCCGGCGAACGTTGGCCGAGGCCGAGAGTCTGCTCGAGCTGATGGGCGACCCGACCGTCACCTCGCTCGAAGCCGCTGCTCGAACCCTTCGTGAGGTCGACCGCCAACTGCGCGAGGGCGACGGCGTGCGCGCGCTCGTCGAAGACCCGATCGCGCGGGCCGGGCTCGTCGACCATTGCGACCGCGCGGCGGAGCGCCTGGCCGAGATCGAGGCCCGGCTCGACGCGATGAAGAACATCGACGCCGCCGGCATCGAAGCGTTGAACGCGGCGCTGATCACGTGCAAGGACGCGTTCTGGTCGATCCGAAGGGACCGGATCGAGCTCGCAGCCGCGATCGAGGATCTGATGGTTGGAACGGGTTCGGCCGCGCTCGAAGCCTTCCATGCGGTGCAGCTCACATTGTCCGCGATCGACCGGCTGGAGGTGCGGGGCCGCGACTCGGCCGGTTTGCACGTCCTGGTGACCGGCCACGGTCTCGACCTCGACGATCCCACGATCGCCCGTCTGGTCGCGCAGCGCAACGCGGATCCCCTCTTCATGGCGGGCTCCGTCCGCACGCCCGGCGGCGATCTCGCCTTCGTCTACAAGACCGCCGCGGAGATCGGTGAGCTCGGCGACAACACCGCGCGATTGCGCGCGCAGATTCGCGACGACGACCTCCTGCACCTTGCGCTGCGGGCCGAGACCGCGCAGGCTTCGGTGCTCGCGCACACCCGATGGGCGAGCATCGGCATCATCTCCGAGGCGAACGCGCATCCACTGAACCAAGAAGAGCTCGACGGTAAGGGCGGGGTCGACAGTTCGCGCGCGTACACGATCGCGGCGCTCAACGGCGACGTCGACAACTACGCCGATCTCAAGGCTCTCGACGAGCTGCACTTCCCGGCCGAGATCACCACCGATGCCAAGGTGATCCCCGCGCTCGTCGCGCGCCGCATGGGAGTGGGTGTCGATCTCGTCGAGGCGTTCCGCTCGACGGTCGCGTCGTTCGAGGGCTCGGTCGCGATCGCGCTCCAGTCGAGCGCCGATACCGACTGCATGCTTCTCGCGCAGCGCGGAAGCGGCCAGGCGCTGTACGTCGGCCTGGCGCCGGACGCGTTCGTCGTCGCGAGCGAGCCGTACGGACTGGTGGCCGAGTGCGGCGCGTACGTGCGGCTCGATGGCGAGACGATGGTCGATCCGGGCAACCCGGCAAGCCAGGGCCAGGTGGTGATACTCGACCGGCGCCGAGCGGGAACGCTCGCAGGCGTGCGGCGGCTGTCGTACGACGGGCGCGAGCTGCCGGTCGGCGAGGCCGACCTGCAGGTGCCGCAGATCACCACCCGCGACGTCGACCGCGGCGACGCCCCGCACTACCTCCTGAAGGAGATCTCCGAGGCGCCGGCGTCGTTTCGCAAGACGCTGCGGGGCAAGATCATCGAACGCGACGGTCTGCTCGACGTGCGCCTGCCCTCGGAGACGCTTCCAGACTCCGTGCTCGAAGCCCTGCGTTCGGGGGCGATCAGGCGCGTGCTGGTGATCGGGCAGGGAACCGCGGCGATCGCCGGCCAGAGTCTCGTGCAGGCCCTCCGTGCTGCGATCGCCGGAAGCCCGGTCACGATGGAGGCGACGCTCGCGACCGAGCTCTCGGGCTTCGGTCTCGCGGCTGACATGAGCGACACGCTCGTCGTCGCGACCTCGCAATCCGGAACCACGACCGACACGAACCGGACGGTGGATCTCGCCCGCGCCCGAGGCGCACTCGTGGTCGCCATCGTGAACCGGCGTCAGAGCGATCTCGTCGACAAGGCCGACGGTGTGCTGTTCACGTCGGATGGTCGCGACGTCGAGATGAGCGTCGCGTCGACGAAGGCGTTCTACTCCCAGGTCGCGGCCTGCTTCCTCCTCGCGTTCGCGATCGCCGCGCAGTTGTGTGACGACGACGCCGACCGCCGCCGCTATCGCCACGAACGTCTCGTCGCACTACGCGAGCTGCCGAGCGCGATGCTCGAGCTGATCGGCCGGCGCGCCACGATAGGTGCGACCGCGCAACGCAACGCGCTGAGCCGCCGTTCATGGGCGGTCGTCGGCAACGGTTCGAATCGCGTTGCCGCATACGAGATTCGCATCAAGCTCTCGGAGCTGTGCTACAAGTCGATCGCTTGTGACGTCACCGAGGACAAGAAGCACATCGATCTCTCGGCCGAGCCGATGATCCTGGTGTGTGCGGCTGGTTTGCGCGGTTCCAACGCCGACGACGTCGCCAAGGAGATCGCGATCTACCGGGCGCACAAGGCAGCCGCGATTGCAATCGTCGACGACGGCGAAGACCGATTCTCCGCCGCGGTCGACACGATCTCGGTTCCCGTGGTGCACCCCGATCTCGCGTTCGTCCTTTGCACGATGGCCGGGCACCTCTTCGGATACGAGGCCGCGCTGGCCATCGACGCGTCTGCCCGACCACTGCGCGAGGCCCGCAGTTGCATCGAGACCGCGTTCGCGGCCTCGGGCAGTGGCGAAGATCCTCTCGGCGCGCTGGCAACCGCGCTCGAACCGCATGCCGCGCGGTTCTTCGACGAACTGCGGACCCGCAACTACGACGGGAGTCTCGAGGCTGCCACCGCTGTCCGCGTCGCGTCGGTGCTGCGCTATGCGACCCGTCTCCAGCACCTCGACACGTACCAGATCGAGTTCGGCAAGGTGGGAACGCCCAGCACGGTGGTCGAAGACCTGAACGCCGCGCTCACGAAAGCCATTGACGAGCTGACCCGCCCGATCGACGCGATCAAGCACCAGGCCAAGACCGTGACCGTCGGGATCTCGCGCTCCGACGAAACCTTGCTGCTCGTGCCCATCGTCAAGGAAGTCCTCGCGGCCGGTGCACCGCGAGACAGCCTCACCTACCGCGCGCTGCGGACACTCGTCGCGCTCGATGCGTCGATCGAGAGCGTGTCGGGCTGGACGCGCTACAACATCGAAGGCGAGACGATCAACGTCGTCGATCGCGGCGGCATCGCGCGCGACATCCCGTCGCGCACGGAGACCAACCCGGTGCTCCGAGGCAGCAAGCACCGGGCGGCGGCCGAGCGGGAGGTCACCGTCGTGCGCGGACGGGCCGATGGCCGGACGATGATCTTCGTGCCCGAGGTCAAAGGCAACCAGACGACCGGGCTCACCTTGTTGCACGTTCGGTTCCACGATCGGTTGCCGGGCGATGTCGCACGACGGGTGCTCGAGGGCTATCGCGATCGCTACCAGGCGATCGCCGACCAGGTGACGGAGACGGAGCCGGTGATGCGCGACGACGTGCTCGCCACGATCGACTTCGTCGACCTCCTCACCGAACCGGTCGTACTGCTCGCCGATTCCTGGAGAGCCTGAACCCGACGTGCGGCCGGTCGTCACTCCCGCGGAGATGGGCGAGGCCGATCGCCGCACGATCTCAGCGGGCACGCCGGAAGAAGTTCTTGTCGAGCGAGCCGGGAGCGCGGTTGCGCGCCACGCGTTGCGCATGCTCGGCGGCACCTACGGACGCCGCGTCATCGTGGTGTGCGGCCGCGGCAACAACGGTGCAGACGGCCAGGTCGCGGCGCGTCACCTGCGGAGGCGAGGTATCGGCGTCGACGAGCTGGTGCCGGCCGCGGGCGCGGCGTCGCCGGCGTTTCGCCGCGCGTTGGGCCGAGCCGACCTCGCGATCGACGGGATGTTCGGCACGGGCTTTCGGGGTGCGCTCGAAGGTGACGCGGCCATCGTCGCCGGGGCGTTCGCGGAGGCGGGGATCCCGACGCTGGCGATCGACATCCCATCGGGAGTCGACGGCACCACGGGCGAGGTGGGCGGCGTCGCCGTACGGGCGCATGAGACGGTGTGCTTCGTCGCGCTCAAGCCTGGGTTGCTCTTCGAGCCGGGACGCGGCCACGCCGGTCGCGTGCACGTCGTCGATATCGGTATCGGCCTCGCCGGTATCGGCACCGGGTCGCCGCGGTTGCACGTGCTCGAGGTCTCCGATCTCCACCTGCCGAGACGCGCGCCCGAGGGACACAAGTGGTCGGCGGGCGCCCTCGTCGTGGGCGGATCGACGGGAATGGCGGGCGCTCCGTTGCTCGCGGGTCATGCGGCCGCGCGCTGCGGTGCCGGCATGGTCGTGTGCGGCGTCCCCGGCCCCGACGCGGCGGCGCGCGTGAACGGGAGCGAGCTGGTGAGCCGAGCGCTTCCGGTGACGCCGGACGGCGCCCTCGACGCCGACGCAGCCGACGCCGTGCTCGCCGACATCGATCGTTTCCGGGCGGTCGCGATCGGACCCGGGCTCGGACGCGACGTCCGCACGCAGGCCGCGGTGCGGCGCCTCGTGGCCGAGTGTCCGGTCCCGCTCGTCGTCGACGCGGACGGTCTCAACGCGCTTGCAACCGAGCCGGAGGTATTGCGTCGCCGCCGCGCCGCGGGATTGTCGCCCGCCATCCTCACACCACACGCGGGTGAGTACGCGCGGCTCGCATGCCACGCGATCGGCGCCGATCGCGTGGCGGCGGCGCGCGATCTGGCAGCGCGCCTCGACGCGATCGTGTTGCTGAAGGGGCCGGGGACGGTCGTCGCCGCTCCGGACGGAAGAGCGGTGGTGAACCGCACCGACGGCTCCGCGCTCGCGACGGCGGGCACCGGCGACGTCCTCACCGGCATCGTCGCGGGGCTGCTGGCGGCCGGCGCGACCCCGTTCGATGCGGCGGCGACGGGTGCATACGTACACGGCCGGGCCGCGACGGTGGCCGGAACCGGCGACGATCTGGTCGCAACCGACCTCATCGGTGCGCTGCACCCTACGCTGGACGGGCTCCGCTCCGGACGCGATCCCTGGGAGGAATGAATGCCCGGCTCCACGCTGGTGCGGGAAGTGATGTCGACCCCCGTGTCGACGCTGCGTCCCGACGACAAGGTCGAGCAGGCAGCCGACGTGCTCGCCGCGAAGAACGTCGGGTCCCTCCCCGTGGTCGACGGCGACGGCAGGCTGCTGGGAATCCTGCGTGACGACGACCTCATCGCGTCGGAGTCGCGAGTGCACGTCCCGACGTTCATCAATTTTCTCGGGTTGGGCATGGCGTTCCCGGGCGAGATGAAGCATCTCGAGCGCGAGCTCAAGAAGATCGCGGGCGCCACCGTGCGAGACGTCATGCAGACGGATCCGCCGACCGTCACACCCGACGCGACCTTGGAGGACGTCGCGACGATCATGCACGACCGCGGGGTCAACAGCATTCCCGTCGTCGACCCCGACAACAAGGTCGTCGGCATCGTCGCCCGCGCCGACGTCGTCCGCTTCATCGCTCGGACCACGTGACGAGGGCGGCTGACGTGGAGGCGTTCCGGCCCGTGTGGGCCGAAGTCGACCTGGGAGCCGTGCGCGAGAACGTCCGCACGTTGCGAGCGCTCGTCGAGCCCGCTTCGTTGTGCGCCGTCGTGAAGGCCGACGGGTACGGGCACGGTGCGGTGGCGGTGGGCCGGGCCGCGGTCGAGGCCGGCGCCAGGTGTCTCGCGGTCGCGCTCGTGGAAGAAGGCGTTCAGTTGCGTGAGGCCGGGATCGACGCGCCGGTGCTCGTGCTGTCGGAGCCCGTTCCGGCCGCCGCCGAGACGGTTGTCGCGCATCGCCTCACCCCGGTCGTGTACACCGCGACCGGAATCGACGCCCTCGCCAAAGCGGTGCTCACGTTCGGCGCGCAAGAACCCGTCGACGTCCAACTGAAGGTCGACACGGGTATGCACCGGGTCGGGTGCGATCCTGTCGACGCGGTCGAGCTCGCGGCGCACGTCGCCAGTCGCCCGGAGCTGCGGCTCGCCGGTGTGTGCACTCACTTCGCCGTCGCCGACGAGCCGGGCAACGCTTACACCGACGCGCAACAGCGAACGTTCGAACGCGTACTGGAGAAGATCCGTGCCCGGCACCTCCCGACCGGCGTGGTGCACGCGTGTAACACCGCGGGTGCCATCGCGGTGCCGGACGCGCGCTACGACATGGTGCGCATCGGGATCGGCATCTACGGGCTCGCCCCCTCGCCGGCGCTTGCGGGCGCGGTCGATCTTGTTCCCGCGATGGCAGTGAAGGCGCGCGTGTCGTACGTTCAATCGCTTCCCGCGGGCGCTCGTCTTTCGTACGGGCTGCGTTACGAGACGTCGAAACCCACGCGCGTCGCGACCGTGCCGATCGGCTACGCCGACGGCGTGCCGCGCGAGCTGTCAGAGCGCGGCGGCGGAGTTTTGATCGGTGGTCGTCGTCACCAAATCGCGGGAACGGTGACGATGGACCACCTCATGGTCGATGTCGGCGACCAGGTCGTCGACGTGGGCGACGAGGTCGTCCTGATCGGAACCCAGGGGGGCGTTCGGATCAGTGCGGATGACTGGGCCGCCCGGATGCAAACGATCGCGTACACGGTCGTCTGTGGAGTAGGCCCGCGCGTTCCTCGGAGGTACTCCTGAGCCTCGTCAGGCGGGTCGGTATCGCCGCCGGGACGCTCGGCGGTGTGGCCGGGCTCGCGTACGGCGCGCAACGCCTCGCTGCGACCCGGATGCGACGCGCGCACGACGGCGACGCACGTCGCGCGCTCGATGCCCCCACGTACCTCGACCACCGGCTCGATACGCACGACCGCGGCACGATCTACGTCGTCGAGCGCGGCAATGAGCTCGATCCGCCGATTGTCCTCTCACACGGCGTCACACTCTCGGTGCGCACCTGGTTCCATCAGCTCGAGGAACTTCCAAAGGAGGGCTTCCGCGCGATCGCCTTCGACCATCGCGGTCACGGTCGCTCGGTGCTGGGACGAGAAGGTCACACGCTGGAGAACCTGGGTCGCGACGTCAAGACCGTCCTCGAAGGTCTCGACCTGCATGGGGCCGTGCTCGTCGGTCATTCGATCGGCGGCGTCGCGGTGCAGTCGTTCGTCACGCGCTTTCCGCACATCGCGGCCGAGCGCGTCGCCGGCATCGTGTTGCTGTCGACGCTCGCGTACACCCCGTTCGGGTCGCGCTCGACCCGAACGAAAGCGCGGCTCGAGAAGATCTCGAAGCGGACCCCCAACGCACAATGGCTGTGGGACGCGCCGAATCTGGGATTCCTCGCCGCCCGCGTCGGCTTCGGCAAGAACCCGCATCCGAGCCACGTCGATCTCGTGCGCCAGATGATGAGCGAGTGCCCGGCCGAGACGCGGCGCGAGGCGCCGCGTGTGCTCGTCGGTCTCGACCTCACCCGGGAGCTCCCGAAAGTGCGCATCCCGACGTTGGTCGTCGTCGGGACCGCCGACGTCCTCACGCCGCCGTTCGAGGCCCGGCGCATTGCGCAGCTCATTTCCGGCGCTCGCCTCGAGCTGATGCGCGACGGCGGCCACATGCTGATGCTCGAGCAGACCGATCAGCTCGACCGGCTGATCGTCGACTTCGCTCGCGAGGTGCGCGGCGTGGCGACCTGACCAGGTCGCACGCGCGACGATTCCCCCGTGCCGAGCTTCGCCGTCCCCGGAGTACGCGTCGGGCATGCCACCCGGGGCGGCACCGGTGTGACGGTCATGTTGTTCGCCTCGGGCTCGGTCGGTTCGGGGGAGGTGCGCGGCGGCGCGCCCGCGACCCGAGAGATGGATCTGCTCGATCCTTCTCGCACCGTCACGCGCATCGACGCGATCGTGCTCGCAGGCGGCTCCGCCTTCGGGCTCGCCGCCGCCGACGGCGTGATGCAGTACCTCGCCGAGCGCGGCGAGGGGTACGAGACTGCGGCCGGGCCCGTGCCGATCGTGCCCGCCGCGTGCATCTTCGACCTCGTGGAGGCGACGGATGTGCCCCGGGCGCGAGCGACGGCTACGAAGCCGCAGTCGCGGCGGCACGCGACGAGGAGCTCGAGACGGGTCGGGTCGGGGCGGGCGCGGGGGCGACCGTGGGGAAGTGGCGCGGCCGCGAATGGGCAGTGCCCGGCGGTGTGGGCGTCGCCGCGACCACGGTCGACGGCGTCCGGGTCGGTGCGCTGGCCGTCGTCAACGCGATCGGCGACGTCGTCGCCGCCGATGGCACGACCCTTGCGGGGTCGACCGCGCCCACCGGTGCGCCGGGCTTCCCCAGCCCGTCGCCGTTCGAGGAAGGCCGCGCGAACACGACGCTGGCGGTCGTGGTCACCGACGCGGCGCTCGACAAGCCTGCGTGCTTTCTCCTCGGCCAGAGCGCGCACGACGGGTTTGCGCGGGCGCTGCGACCGGCGCACACGCGCTTCGACGGCGATGTCGCGTTCGCCGTCGCCACGGCCACCGCGACTCGGACGATCACGCCGAACCTCGATCTCCTTCGGCTCGCGGCCACCGACGTGGTCGCGGAGGCGGTTCGCACGTCGTCAGGTCACGCGTCGCCGTCGGGCCGCTAACATGCGCGCCTCGTCCCCGGGAGTGCCGTGACCTCCGACTCGCTGACCGCGTCGCCGCATCCCGCCCGTGCCGGTGCGACGTTGGGGGAGATCGCCGCCGCCGCGTCGACCTGCACGCTGTGCAAGCTCGCCGGCGGACGGACGCACGTCGTCTTCGGCGTCGGCCGCGCCGACGCGGATGTGATGTTCGTGGGTGAGGGTCCGGGCCAGCAGGAGGACCTGAAGGGCGAGCCGTTCGTCGGTCGGGCGGGACAGCTCCTCACCCAGCTCATCGAAGGTATCGGTCTGACCCGGGCCGACGTATACATCGCGAATGTCGTGAAGTGTCGCCCGCCCGGAAATCGCGATCCGCAGCCCGACGAGATCGAGGCGTGTGCGCCATGGCTCGACCGCCAACTCGAGCTCATCCGGCCGCGCGTCGTCGTCACGCTCGGCAACTTCGCGACGAAGCTGTTGTTGCAGACCAAGGAAGGCATCACGAAACTGCGCGGGACCGAGTTCGCGTTCACGCGCGCCGGCCACGCCGCGGTATTGATTCCGACGCTGCATCCTTCGGCGGTCCTGCGCTCGGGTGGTCGTGCGCTGGCCGAGGCGCGGGCCGACTTCGTGCACGTGAAGCGCGCGCTCGCTCCTGCCGAGAGATGACGATGAGATCATTGACGACGAGGGGAGCGGACGAAACGGCGGCGGTCGGTCATGCGGTCGGATCGCAACTCCAGGCCGGTGACCTCGTCGTGCTCACCGGCGACCTCGGCGTGGGCAAGACGACGTTCGCGAAAGGGTTGGCGCGCGCGCTGGGTGTCACGCAACCGGTGACGAGCCCGACGTTCACGATCGTGCAAGAGTACGAAGGCCGCATCCCCGTCGCGCATGTCGACGTATATCGCCTCGACCGGATCCAAGAGGTGCACGATCTCGGCTTCGAGGAGCTGCTCGAGGGCCGGGTCACCGTCGTCGAGTGGGGCGAGGCGATCGCGCTCGTGCTCCCTCGTGAGCGCATCGACGTGCGCATCGGCATGGACGGCGTGACGGACGATGACGACGACCGTCGCGTGGTCGAGATCGTCGCGAGCGGATCGACCTGGTTGCCTCGGCGCCCGGGCCTCGACGCCGCGCTGGCTCCGTTCGGAGATGCGTGATGTTGCTCCTCGGTCTCGACACCGCGACCCGCCGGGTGGGCGTGGTGCTCGCGAGCGAACAGGGCATGCTCGGGCGCGTCGAGCTCGGCGGCACCGCCGATACCGCCCCGCCCCGCCACGCCGAGACCCTCGCGCCCGCGATCGCATGGTGTTGCGAGCGTTGCGGCGTCGAGCTCCCCCAGGTGTCGGCCGTCGCGGTCGGCATCGGACCGGGCATGTTCACCGGCCTGCGAGTCGGCGTCACGACCGCAAAGGTTCTCGCGCAGTCGCTGCGCGTGCCGGTGATCCCTATCCCGAGCCTCGACCTCCTTGCCTACCCGCTCCGTTACGCGCGCCGGCTCGTGGTCGCAACCATCGATGCCCGCCGCCATGAGCTCTACTGGGCGCTCTACCGGCAGGTGCCGGGCGGGGTGCAGCGCGTCTCCGAGTACGAGCTCGGCACGCCGGACGATCTCGTCGCCGAGCTCGAGGCCCGCGGTGAGGACGCGTTGGTCTGCGGCGACGGGTCGTTACGGTTCGCCGACGCGTTCGTGCCGCTCGGACGCCGGGTCGAGCTCGCGGGTCCGGCGCACGCCTCGCCCAGCCTGACCGCTCTCGCCGAGCTCGCGTCGGCGCGTTACGAACGCGAGGACTTCTGCACACCATCGGAGGTCCTGCCGATGTACCTGCGCCGAAGCGACGCCGAGCTCGCGTGGAATCGCCAGGGCGTGTGATGGCGGCCGAGCGCGAGGTCGTCGACCTCGAGGTGCACATCACACCGATGCGCCGCCGGCACCTGCGCGGCGTGGTTCGGATCGAGTCGCAGGTGTACCCGCGACCATGGTCGCACTCGCTGTTCGTGAGCGAGCTCGCGTTGCGATCGTCACGGTCGTACGTCGTCGCCAAGGTCGGGCGGGAGGTCGTCGGCTACGCCGGACTGATGATGTCGCTCACCGACGGACACGTCACCACGATTGCCGTCGATCCGGCCTGGCATCGTCACGAGATCGGCACGCGTCTCCTGCTCACGCTCGCGCACGAGGCGATCGATCGTGGCGCGCTCGCGATGACGCTGGAGGTCCGCCTGTCGAACCGGGGTGCGCAGGAGATGTACAAGCGGTTCGGCTTCGACGCCGTCGGCGTGCGCAAGGGGTACTACGGCGACACGGGCGAGGACGCGCTCGTCATGTGGTCGTACGAGGTGAGCGAAGCGCCCTTCCAGAGATTATTGGAGGGCATCGAGCGCGGCATCGGCGGCACGACGGTGATCGAACGTCTCCGAGGCTGGTCGTGAGCCGCGTGCGCGTGCTCGGTATCGAAACCTCGTGTGACGAGACCGCGGCCGCGGTCGTCGACGACGGTCGCCTGGTCCGCTCGTCGGTCGTCGCGAGCCAGTCCGATCTGCACGCGCGCTACGGCGGCGTCGTTCCCGAGATCGCGAGCCGCGCGCACGTCGAGCTCATCTGCGACGTCATCGAACAGGCGTTGGTGGAGGCCGGCACGTCCTTGAACGAGCTCGACGCGGTGGCGGCGGTGCGGGGTCCGGGCCTCGCGGGCGCGCTGCTCGTCGGGGTCAGCGCGGCGAAGGCGATCAGCCTCGTGAGCCGGCTGCCGTACGTCGCGGTGCATCACCACGAGGCCCACCTCTACGCGGCGATGATCGAGGATCCGCAGCTCGAGCCGCCGCTCGTCACCCTCGTCGTCTCCGGTGGCCACACGCTCCTGATCGCGATGGAAGACCACGGGCGTTACCGCGTGCTCGGCGAGACCGTCGACGACGCGGCCGGAGAAGCGTTCGACAAGGTCGGGCGGCTCCTCGGGCTCGAATTTCCCGGCGGTCCCGCCATCGACCGACTCGCACGCGAGGGCGACCCCGATGCGATCCGGTTCCCGCGCCCCATGCACGCCAACGGGCTCGATTTCTCGTTCTCGGGGTTGAAGACCGCGGTCGTGCAGTACGTGCGGAAACACCCGGATACCGACGTCGCCGACATCGCGGCGTCGTTCCAGGCCGCGATCGTCGACGTGCTCGTCGACAAGCTCCTCGCCGCGGCGCGCGAGACTGGGATCAACACCGTGGTCGCGGGCGGCGGCGTGGCCGCGAACTCGGCGCTTCGAGAGCGGCTGCTCGACGTCGCCGGGGCCGGGGAGGTGCGGGTCGTGCTGCCGAGCGTCGCGCTGTGCACCGACAACGCGGCGATGGTCGCGGCGGTGGGGGCATATCGCCTCGCGGCCGACGGACCGACCCCCCTGGAGACCCCGGTGGTGCCGAACCTTCGTCTCGCCTGATCCGGGCGCCCCTCGTCACCGTCGCGCGGGGTCGGTTGCGCCCGAGCTTGCCGGGCCGGAGCGCGCCTTGGTACGATTAGCACTCGAAGCCGGCGAGTGCTAATCGTTGTGCCCGCCCGGAACCCTGTAAGCGACGCTTCAAAAGGGCGTCCAGATGCCAGCTCAAATGGAGGCGCACCGATGAACCTGCAGCCGTTGGAGGACCGAATCGTCGTCCGTCCGGCCGAGGCCGAGGAGACGACCCACAGCGGCCTCGTCATTCCCGACACCGCGAAGGAGAAGCCCCAGCAGGGCGAGGTACTCGCGATCGGTCCCGGGCGTCGCGCCGAGAACAGTGGCGAGCTCATCCCGATCGACCTCACGGTCGGCGACACCGTCGTGTACTCGAAGTACGGCGGCACAGAGATCACGGTCGACGGCGAGGACCTTCTCATCCTCAGCTCGCGCGACGTGCTCGCGAAGCAGAAGAGCACCAAGAAGAAGTAGTAATCGTTGGTCGTCGTGATCTGCGTGAGTATCGGTCGCCGATGCTCACGCAGCTTCGCGTTATGCCTGGTCTCTGGCGGCGGCGGCTTTGGCCCACTGGTAGTCGGCTTTGCCGTTCGGGCCGCGCACGACCTCGTCGACGATCACGAATCGGCGCGGGCGTTTGAAGCGCGCCAGCGACTCGAGCGCCGCAGCCAGGTCTTCAGGTGTTGCCCGCGCGGCGGGACGCAACGACACGACTGCGGTGACCGCCTCGCCGAACCGCTCGTCGGGCACGCCGACGACCAGGCAGTCGGCGACCGAGGGATGCACCTTCACGGCCTCCTCGACCTCTTCGGGGTAGATCTTCTCGCCGCCGGAATTGATGACCACCGAGCCGCGCCCCAACAGCGTGATGGTGCCGTCGGCCTCGACGCTCGCGAAGTCGCCGGGTACCGACCATCGGCTCCCGCCGATGACGAGGAAGGTCGCGTCCGACTTCTCCCGGTCCTTGTAGTACCCGACCGGGATGTTGCCACCGACGGCGAGCCGGCCGACATGGCCGGAACCCGGGACAACCTCGACGCCGGCCTCGTCGAAGACCTTGGTGTGCGCGCCGATCGCGAATCTCGCGGTTTTCTGCTCGGCACCGGGCGCGCTGATCGAGCCCGCGAAACCGACGCCCTCGCTCGAACCGAGCGAGTCGAAACAGATGAAGGCGCCGCGCTCCATCAGCCCGTGCTTGACCTCGGCCGACCACATCACGCCCGAGCTGATGATCAGCTCCAACGAGGACACGTCGTAGGGAGTGCCATTCGCCTCGGCCTCCTCGAGCGCTCGAAGCATCGGCTTGGCGAACGCGTCGCCGACGATCGCCATCTGGGTCACGCGCTCGCGCTGCACCGTTTCCCAGAGCTCGTGCGCGTCGAAGTGCCGGCCGACGAGCGTGACGAGCGCGGCGCCGATGAAGAGAGCCTGAAAGGAGGTGAACGCGCCGGTCCCGTGCATGAGCGGCGACGCGGGCAGGTGCACGCGTTCCGCACCCGCGTCGACGAGTGCCTTCGCCACGGCTCCGACCTCGGCCATGGTGTCGGGGCGGGTCATTCCGACCAGCGGGTACACGCCGTCGCCGAGTACGCCGAACAGGTCCTCGCTGCGCCACATGACGCCCTTGGGCAGGCCCGTGGTGCCGCCCGTGTAGAGGAAATAGAGGTCGTCGCCGCTGCGCTCGATGCGATCCATGGGTTCGTGGCGTGCGAGCAGGTCTTCGTACTCCACCGCGAACTCCTGGTGCGGTGACCCGTCGTCGACCTGGATCCAGAGCTTCACGCGCGGGGCGCGGTCGCGAATCTTGGCGACCTGATCGCCGAGCGATCCGTGGAACAACAGCGCTTCGGCGTCGGAGTTGTCGAGCAGGTAGACGAGCTCGTCCTCGAGATAGCGGTAGTTGACGTTGACCGGTACGCCGCGCATCTTGAACGTGCCGTACAACCCTTCGGTGTATTCGTTGCAGTTGTAGAGGTACGACGCGACCTTCGCGTCGGGCCCCAAGCCGGCGGCCGAGAACGCGGAAGCGACGCGGGCGGCGCGCTCGTCGAACGACCGCCACGGGACGCGGCGTTCGCCTTGGATCAGTGCGATGCGCTCCGGGAGCGCGTCGCAGACCGACTCGAACGCCGTCGCGAGGTTCCAGTCCATGAGGGGAGGAGTTTCGCGCGGCATCACTACGATCGTCACCGTGGCGACGCGACGCGGGGGTCAACAGCGCATTCCGCGTCCGCAGTCGTACCGTCCCGGCCGACAGCCGCCGTGGGCGGCGCTCGCCCCCGAGCAACGCCGGTTCACGCTCGCCGAGGTTCGGGAGCGGCTCGCGGACATGCCGCCTGCGGTCGAGAAGGGTCCGCACGTCGAGGGCAGTCAAGCCGCGGCGGTGCTCGTACCGTTGTACGAAGCGGAGGGTGAAACCAGGGTCGTGCTCATCAAGCGACCGGAGACGATGTCGTCGCACCGGGGCGAGATCGCGTTCCCGGGCGGAAAGTTCGAGGCGGGTGTCGACCGCGATCTCCGCGCGGCCGCGCTGCGCGAGGCGCACGAAGAGGTGGGTCTGGCGCCCGACGACGTGGAGATCGTGGCGCGCCTCGACGGCATCGGGACCGTTGCGACGCGGTTCACGATCACGCCGTTCGTGGGGTTCCTGGCGGGGCTTCCGGTGCTCACCCCGAACCCGCGCGAGGTGGTGCGCATCCTCGAGGTCAGCCTCTCGGAGCTGCTCGATCCCGATGCGTACCGCGAGGAGCGCTGGGACACGCACACGGCCGACTTCGACGTGCATTTCTACGATCTCGAGGACGAGACGGTCTGGGGCGCGACCGCCCGCATCCTCACCAGCTTTCTCGCTCATCTCGTCGGCAGTAGGCTCGGGAAATGATGCGAAGCCAGGGGGGAATCGCGTTCGCGGCAACACTCGCGGCCGTCGTCCTCGGCGCCGCGTGCTCGTCGTCCGGCGGCCACTCGGCGACCGAGAAGGGGGTGGCGCCGCCCGCGAAACCGGCGACCACGACCACGACGCAGCCGACCGCGATCGGCCTTCGCACGAATGCCGACGAACAGGCGGAGCTCGGTCCCGACAAGCCCCTGACGCCGGCCCAGCGACAGCAGCTCGCGGTCCAGCTCGTCGTGGCGCGCTCGACCGCGATGCAATACCCGACAGTCGGTGATGCGACGAAGGCGGGCTACATCCTCGCCGGGCAGTTCACGCCGGGTGCGGGCGCGCACTACGTCTCGATCAGCAGGAGCGCGTCGTCGTACACCAGTCACTCGAGTGTCGTGGATCCTGCGAATCCGCTCGCCCTCATCTACCAAGGCACCGGGCCCACCTCGCGCATCACCGGGCTGATGTACGGGTCGTTCACCACGACCGCGCCCGAGGGCTTCGCCGGACCGAACGATCGCTGGCACCGCCACACGAACCTCTGCATCACGTGGGACAAGGGCAAGATCGGCGTTCCCTTCCCGCCCGATTCGGACGTGAAGAAATCTGCGTGCGACGCCCTCCACGGCCAGTTCATGCGCCAGACGCTGTGGATGGTGCACGCGTGGGTCGTGCCGAGCTGGGAGAGTCCGCAGGGCGTGTTCTCGCACGCGAACGTCGACCTGCATTGCGGGGACGGCACCGATCACACGGACAAGGTCGGCTTCTGCAAGGGCGCGAGCGCCTGAAGTCCCGCGCGCAGGCGTTGGTTCAGGCGCCGGTTCAGGCGCCGGCTCAGGCGCTCTGGAAGGTGAGATTCGTCGTCTGCACATCGAGAACACCTCGCGATCGCAGTCGACCGCCCAATTCTCTACCTGCCCACGGTCGAAATGGGCATCGGCCCTTGCGGAGTCGTCCACTCGGCATCGCGAGTTCTCCGCATGAGGTGGATATCCTGGAAGATTCCGAGGACGACATCCGCAGTTGACACGAAGGCCGGAGGAACCGTGGAAGTTGAGATCGGGATCGGAAAGTCCGGGCGCCGTGCGTACGGGTTCGACGACATCGCGATCGTGCCGAGCCGGCGTACGCGAGATCCCGAGGACGTCGACATCACGTGGGAGGTCGACGCGTACAAGTTCGAGCTGCCGATGATGGCGGCCGCGATGGACGGAGTCGTCTCGCCGGCGACGGCCATCGAGATCGGACGTCTCGGCGGACTTGCGTGCTTGAATCTCGAAGGTCTCTGGACGCGTTACGAGGATCCCGACGCGGTATTCGAGGAGATCGCCGCGCTTGCGCCCGAAAAGGCGACCCGCCGAATGCAGGAGCTGTACGACGAGCCGATCAAGGAAGAGCTCATCCCACAGCGCATCCGCGAGATCAAGGCCAGTGGCGTGACCGCCTCGGCCTCGCTCACGCCGCAGCGGGTCGAGCAATACGCGAAGCACGTTCTCGACGCCGAGCTCGACGTCCTGGTCGTGCAAGGCACCGTCGTGTCGGCCGAGCACGTGTCCCGCGACCCCGCGCGCCAACCTCTCAACTTGAAGAAGTTCATTCGCGAGTTCGAGCTACCGGTGATCGTCGGCGGCTGCGCGTCGTATTCCACTGCGCTCCATCTCATGCGCACGGGCGCGGTCGGCGTCCTCGTCGGGGTAGGTCCCGGTCACGCGTGCACGACCCGCGGCGTGCTCGGCATCGGCGTACCGCAGGCAACTGCCATCGCCGACGCGGCGGGTGCGCGTATCCGTCACCTCGACGAGACGGGCGTATACGTGCACGTCATCGCCGACGGCGGTATGTCGACGGGGGGCGACATCGCCAAGGCGATCGCATGCGGCGCCGACTCGGTGATGATCGGCTCTCCGCTCGCGACCGCGTACGAGTCGCCCGGTCGGGGATACCACTGGGGCATGGCGACCTTCCATCCCACGCTGCCGCGTGGTGCGCGCGTCTTCGCGGGTCAGAAGGCGACTCTCGCCGAGATCCTCGCCGGGCCCGCGCACGAGAACGACGGATCGCTGAACCTGTTCGGTGGACTGCGCACCTCGATGGCCACCACCGGCTACGAGACCGTCAAGGAATTCCAGAAGGCGGAAGTGATGGTCGCGCCCGCGTTGAAGACCGAGGGCAAGGCGTTGCAGCGCGCGCAGGGCATCGGGATGGTCTGATGGAATTCGTCAACGCGTGAACGACTCCCCCGACCTCGTCCTCGTCGTCGACTTCGGGGCGCAGTACGCGCAGCTGATCGCGCGGCGGGTACGCGAGGTGCACGTATACAGCGAGATCGTTCCGCGTTCGATGCCGATCGCGGAGATGCTCGCTCGCAATCCGAAGGCGATCATCCTCTCGGGCGGCCCGGCGTCGGTTCACGTGCCCGGCGCGCCCGGTATCGATCGCGCGTTGTACGACGCGGGGGTTCCGCTCCTCGGCATCTGCTATGGAGCCCAGCTCGTCGCACGCGATCTCGGTGGGGAGGTAGCCCAAACCGGGAAGGGCGAGTACGGGCGCACCCAGCTGCACCTGGAGGGCTCCTCGCTGTTGTTCGCCGACCTCCCCGTCGACGAGATCGTGTGGATGAGCCACGGCGACTCGATCACCGCGGCGCCGCCCGGCTTCGCGGTCACCGCACGCACCGACGCGGTCCCCGTTGCCGCGCTCGAAGACCGCGATCGGGGCCTCTACGCCGTGCAGTTCCATCCCGAGGTCGTGCATACGGAGCACGGCATGCAGATGCTCAAGGCGTTCCTGTTCGACGCGGCGGGTTGTCGACCCACGTGGACCAATGTCTCGATCATCGAGCACGCCGTTGCGGAGATCCGGGCCCAGGTCGGCACCGAGCGCGTTATCTGCGGGTTGTCCGGCGGTGTCGACTCGGCGGTGGCGGCCGCGCTCGTGCACAAGGCGATCGGCGACCAACTCGCCTGCGTTTTCGTCGATACCGGACTGCTCCGACTCGGCGAGGCGGAACAGGTGGAACAGACGTTCCGCGACCAGTTCGAGGTCGACCTCGTACACGTGAAAGCGGAGGATCGGTTCCTCGACGCGCTCGACGACGTCATCGATCCCGAACGCAAGCGTAAAGCGATCGGCGAGCTCTTCATCCGCGTCTTCGAAGAAGCCGCCCAGGATCTCGGGGACGCGCGCTACTTGGTGCAGGGGACCTTGTACCCCGACATCGTCGAGTCCGGTGGTGGCGACAACGCGAACATCAAGAGCCATCACAACGTCGGCGGTCTCCCCGACGACATGGAATTCGAGCTCGTCGAGCCGCTGCGCGCGCTGTTCAAGGACGAGGTGCGCGCGATCGGCGAGGAGCTCGGTCTCCCCGAGGAGATCGTCTGGCGCCAGCCGTTCCCCGGTCCGGGTCTCGCGGTGCGCATCATCGGCACGATCACGCGCGAACGCGTCGAGATCCTGCAACAGGCCGACGCCGTCGTCGTCGAGGAGATCAGGCGGGCCGGTCTCTACCGGGAGATATGGCAGAGCTTCGCGGTGCTGCCCGCCGTCAAGACCGTCGGTGTGATGGGCGACGACCGCACGTACGCCTACCCGATCGTGTTGCGAGCGGTGACCTCCGAAGACGCGATGACGGCCGACTGGGCCCGCCTTCCGTACGAGGTGCTCGAGCGCATCTCCTCGCGGATCATCAACGAGGTTCCCGGTGTGAACCGTGTGGCGTACGACATCACGTCGAAGCCGCCCGGGACCATTGAATGGGAATGAACCCCGGTCCGGGTTCCGCTTTTCGGCGGTCGCCGGGTAGAAATGGGCGCAACGATGGCATGACACGAGGGGAATCGCGATGGACGCGGCACTGAACCAGACGGCGCGGGCACTGGTTGCACCCGGCAAAGGCATCCTGGCCGCAGACGAGAGCAGCGGGACGATCAAGAAGCGCTTCGACTCGATCGGGTGCGAGTCGACCGAGGATCGTCGGCGCGCCTACCGCGAGATGCTGTTCACGTCGCCCGGCGCGGCCGACGCCGTGAGCGGTGTGATCCTGTTCGACGAGACGATCCGCCAGAACGCCTCCGACGGTCGCCCGCTCGCGAAGATCCTCGAGTCGCAGGGGATCATCCCCGGCATCAAGGTCGACAAGGGCGCGGTGCCGCTCGCGAAGTCACCCGACGAGCTCGTGACCGACGGACTCGACGGGTTGCGCGCGCGCCTGGTCGAGTACCGCGACCTCGGCGCCCGATTTACGAAGTGGCGCGCGGTCATCACGATCGGTGCGCACATCCCGTCGCGACTCTGCCTCGACGTGAACGCGCACGCGCTCGCCCGTTACGCGGCGCTGTGCCAGGACGAAGGCATCGTGCCGATCGTCGAGCCCGAGGTGTTGATGGACGGCGATCACTCCCTCGAGCGTTGCTACCAGGTGACGTGCGACACGTTGCACCGCGTCTTCGCGGAGCTCTACGACGAGCGCGTCGAGCTCGAGGGCATGCTCTTGAAGCCGAACATGGTTCTGCCGGGCAAGGGGCACGCGAGCTATCCCGTGTCGCCGGAGACCGTCGCCGATGCGACGATCTCGTGCTTCCGTATGGTGGTTCCCGCCGCGGTGCCGGGCATCGTGTTCCTCTCCGGCGGTCAAGGCGACGAGGAAGCCACCGCGAACCTGAACGCGATGAACGCCAAGGGCCCGCACCCCTGGCAGCTGTCGTTCTCGTACGGACGCGCGCTGCAATCGGCGGCGTTGAAGGCGTGGAAGGGAGACGACGCCAACGTGAGCGCCGGTCAGGCCGCCTACCGGCACCGCGCCCACATGAACAGCCTTGCTCGCTCGGGCGCCTACGCACCCGACGCCGAGAAGGCCGCTTCGTAGGCGCGCCACTGACACGCGTGTAATTCGACCCCGGTACCATGCAGGGGTCATGGTCGACACGGAACCCGCCGTCCCGGCTCGGGGGCGGAGCCTGGATCTCTCGGGGCTGAATCCGGCCCAGTACGAGGCCGTGACGCTGCCGGCCGGCCCGGTCCTGGTGATCGCCGGCGCGGGCTCCGGGAAGACCCGGGTGCTGACGCACCGCCTCGCGTATCTCGTGGCCGAGCTCGGTGCGTCGCCGTTCGAGATCCTGGCGATCACCTTCACGAACAAGGCCGCGGGCGAGATGCGAGAACGGGTCGCGCATCTCGTCGGTCCGGTCGGGCACCGGATGTGGGTGTCGACATTCCACGCCGCCTGCTCCCGCATCTTGCGACGGGAAGCGTCGTTGCTCGGTTACCGGTCGAGCTTCAGCATCTACGACCAGGCCGATGCCACCCGACTGACTGATTGGGTGCGGCGCGATCTCAACCTCGATCCCAAGCGGTTCCCCGCGCGCCAGCTCCACGCGCAGATCAGCTCGTTGAAGAACGAGCTGATCCTGCCCGCGGAATACGCCGCGCAGGCGGTCGGTCCGGCCGAGCGCCGGATCGCCGAGGTGTATACCGAGTACCAGCGCCGGCTCGCCGAAGCGTCAGCCGTCGACTTCGACGACTTGCTCGTGCTCACCGTTCGTCTCTTCCGCGAGCACCCCGAGGCGCTGTTTCGCTACCAGCAGCGATTCCGGCACGTCCTCGTCGACGAGTTCCAGGACACCAACGCCGCGCAGTGGGAGCTCGTGCGCCTGCTCGCGTTGGAGCATCGCAGCATCATGGTCGTCGGCGACGATGCACAGAGCGTGTACCGGTTCCGCGGAGCCGACTTCCGGAACCTTCTGAAGTTCGAGGACGCGTTTCCCGACGCGACGATCGTCGTGCTCGACCAGAATTACCGATCGACCCAGAGAATCCTCGAAGCGGCCAACGCCGTGATCGCGAACAACGCGTCCACGCGCAAGAAGCACTTGTGGACCGACCGCGGCGTGGGCGAGCAGATCGTGCGCTATCAAGGCGACGACGAGCGCGACGAAGCGCAGTTCGTCGTGCGAGAAGTGCACCGGATCGTCGACGCCGCTGAACACCGCTACGGCGACATCGCGGTTTTCTACCGCACCAACGCGCAGAGTCGCGTGCTCGAGGAGTCACTTGTCCGGTCGGGCGTGCCCTATCGCGTGTTCGGAGGCGTCAAGTTCTACGACCGGCGCGAGGTCAAGGATGCGTTGGCGTATCTGCGGGCGTTGGTGAACCCCGACGACGAGGTGTCGTGGAAGCGGATCGTCAACACGCCTCGGCGAGGGGTCGGCGATACGTCGATCGCCAAGATCGATGCGTACGCGCACGGTGCGGGGGTCACGTTCCGGGCGGCGGCGGGCGAGGCCGTAGCGGCGGGCGTCACCGGAAAGGCGCTCGGCGGGCTGCGCGACGTCCTCGATCTGATGCACGAGGTCGAGTTGGCGGCCGAGGGCGGCGTCGGGTCGACGCTCGAGGCGGTGCTGACGCGCAGCGGCTATCTGGCCGAGCTCGAGGCGGAGCGGTCGGTCGAGTCGCACGGTCGCATCGAGAACCTGCAGGAGCTCGTCGGATCCACGCGTGCGTTCGACGAGCAGATCGAGCGCGGGGAACTTGGCGGGCTCGCGGCGATCGGTGGCGTGGGCATCGGAGAACCCTCGGGCACCGCGGGCGGTGGAAGTCCGGAAGGGCTCGACCGCGTGCAGGCGTTCCTCGAAGCGATCTCGCTCGTGACGGATCTCGACGAGAACGATCCCGAGGCGAGCTCCGTCACCTTGATGACGTTGCACTCGGCGAAGGGTCTCGAGTTCCCGGTCGTGTTCCTCATCGGGTTGGAAGACGGCGTCTTCCCGCACGTCCGGAGTTTGGGCGATCCCGACGAGCTCGAAGAAGAGCGCCGACTCTGCTACGTCGGGCTGACCCGGGCCGAGGAGCGGCTGTACCTCTGCCACGCGTGGAGCCGCATGATGTTCGGCACGACCGACTACCGGCCGCCGAGCCGGTTCCTCGACGAGATTCCCGCCGAGCTGATCGCGTCGGTGGGCGGCGACGAGCGACCGGGGCGCGGACGGCGGGGAGGTGGCGGCGTCGGTGGTGGAGGTGTCGGCGGTGGGCTGGGAGCGCATCGTGAGGCGGTCGTCGCGGCGGCGATGCGGCGTGACAACGAACCGCCTCCGGGCGCGCGCGGCGCCGAGCAGCTGGGGCTCAGGGTCGGCGACGACGTGCACCACGACAAATTCGGCGACGGTGTGATCGTCGACATCACGGGCGTCGGTGACAAGGCCGAGGCGCGGGTGCGGTTCCGGGACGCGGGCGAAAAGACGCTGCTGCTGTCGTGGGCGCCTTTGGCGCGCGTCTAACTCGTCGTGGTCGTCGTCGTGGTCGTCGTCGTGGTCGTCGACGACAGTTGCGGCGGGTCGAGGTCGACGATGATCGCGTCGGTCTGGCCGACGGTCTGAATGTGGACTGGGTACTGGGCGAGGTGCGCGGCATCGACAGTGCCGGCGCCGCACACCCAGTGAGTGCCGCGGTCGCGCAGGTTCAGTGCGCAGCCCGCCGGCTGGTGAACCCGGTACGCGACGATGTCGCCGTTGTCGAGGGCGAGCCAGAATCCGCAGTTCGCGCCGCCGGTCACGAAGGACGATCCTTGCGACTCGAGGCGGTTACGGACATCGGATGCCTGGCCGAGGTCGAGCTGTCCGCACGTGGGATTCTTCGAGCCCGACGAGGTCGCGATGAGCATGCCACCGGCGATGAACAAGCCTGCCAACACCACGGCGACGGTTGCCGAGACGATGAGCTTGATGTCAGAGGTGCGGGCACGAGAGGAGGCCACTGCGGGTCCTTGGCTATGGTGAGCCGATGCTGCGACGCTACCGCGTCGTCATCGCCAAGCCCGGGCTGGACGGACACGATCGGGGGGCCAAAGTGATCGCACGGGCCCTGCGCGACGCGGGGTTCGAGGTCGTGTACACCGGCCTGTTCCAGACGGCCGAGCTCGTGGCGGAGGCGGCACTGCAAGAGGATGCTGACGCTGTTGGCCTGTCGGTGTTGTCCGGCGCGCACATGACGCTCATCCCCAAGATCGTCGAAGCGCTTCGTGCTCGCGACCTCGACGACGTGCTGGTGTTCGCGGGTGGCATCATCCCCGAAGAAGACCGTCCTGCGTTGGCGGCGG
>JBBQTI010000034.1:0-46388 GCA_038213435.1 Acidimicrobiia bacterium | reverse complement strand
GAACCCGGGACCTCTTGACCCCCAGTCAAGCGCGCTACCAATCTGCGCCACAGCCCGTTGGACGAAAACTACCAGGTCACGGCCTCCCGTGGGCCATCCGAGTCGGCTCCGAACAACGCCCGCGACCCCGGCTTTCTAACCGATTTCTATCGCGAGCCCAGAAACGCGTTCGCGAGCGTCGCCGCGGTGCGCTCCCGTTGCTCGTCGCCGGGATGCACGTACATCGCCAGCGTGATCCCGACGTTGGCATGACCGAGCTGCTCTTGCGCGTCCCGCGGTGACGCGCCGCGCTCGATCATCGTCGTCGCCGCCGAATGTCGGAGCCCGTGCAGCGACAGCTTCGGAAGCTTCGCCTGGACGACGAGACGCTCGAACGCCCGAGAGACATTCTGTGGGTTGTACGGCGTGCCGTCCTCCTGGCAAAACACGAGTCCGTGCTCCTGCCAGGCCTCCCCCGCCGCGAGACGTTCCTGGAGCTGTCGCAGGCGGTGCGCGCGCATCACGTCGACGAGCGCCGGGTCGAGGGTGATCGTCCGCCGTCCCGCTTTCGTTTTCGGTTCAGACCACGCGACCTCGTAGCCGACGTTCACGAGGCTGCGTCGGAAGCTGGCCCGGCGCTCGTCGAGGGCAAGGTCGGTCCATCCGAGGCCGAGGGCCTCGCCGCGACGGCAGCCGGTGACGAGCAGGAACGCCCACAACGCGCGAAGGCGGTGACCGCCGACGTGCGCGAGGAACTCGCGGCCCGTCTGTGCGTCCCATGGCCGGACCTCGCGCGTGTTCGGTGAGGGCGCGCGGACATTCGCGGCCGGGTTCTTCGCGATGTAGTTCCGCACGACCGCGTCCGCGAGGACACGGCCAAGCACCCGCGCGGTCAGCTGCACGCTGCGACCCGACAGCTCACGGCCGTAACGGCCACCCGACGCGAGCAACGTCTGATACAGCTCGCCGATGTCGACCGGCTTGAGCGAGTCGAGGCGACGGTGACCGAGCCGCGGCAGTACGAGCTTGTCGAGCACGTAGCTGTAACTCTGGATCGTTGTCGCACGTAGACGCGTTCGCGCCTCCGGGAGCCACTCGTCGCGCACGTACGCATCGAGGGTCCGGGCTGACGGCACCACGAGTGAGCCTTTGTCCCGCTCGGTGAGTCGCTCGCGCAGAGCCCGATGGGCATCGCGTTCTTTCGTGCAGCCCGGAAGCCAGAGCTGGCGACGTTCTTCGGTGTCGCGCATTCCGCCACCGCACTTCGCGCACGTGTCGAGCCGTCGGCCATCCAGCCAGGCGCGCCGATTGCACTCGATGCACCTTTGCGCGGGCACGACACCGAGATCGGCCACCGGGTAAAACTTCGCGCCCTTCTTTGCCACGTGTCCCTTCATGGTGTTCCCTTCTTTTTCGGTGCGCGCTTGCGCTCGGTCCTCTTCTTCGGTGCTTCGCCCCCACGACGCTCACCCGGCGCTTTACCGAGGTAGCCCTCGGTGCGGGCTCGGTCGATGTACTTGTGCGCGGTGTTTTCGCTCACCCCGAGTGCGTCGGCGACCGCGTTTCGGCGAGACGCGCCCTCGGGAGGATTCCGGTACGCGTCGGCGACCTGTTGCAGACGCTCGGGCGTGAGGGCACGTCGGCCTCGCCGTGGCGACGCGGCGCGGGCGGCCTGCCGTGTCGCCGCGGCGAGATCGGTCGGTGCGGGCGGCTTGCTGAACGTCTGCGGGAGGAACGCGCCAGGCTCCAGATCTAGCGGTTGCCGATAAGCGAGACGCCGCAGCACCTCCGCGAAGATCAGCGACAGCGGCAGTCGCTCGTCACCCGGCCGGATGAAGGGCGGCCGAGATTCGATGCTGATCGAGGTCGCGACGGGCGTGCCGTCTTCGGTCAGGTCGATGACGAGCGTCGCAACGTACGGCCGACCTGGATCGTCGTAGGTCGCGACGGCGGGCAACCACGCCCAGAAGCTGTTTCCGAGGGACCTGGGCAACGCGCCGAGTTCCCAGGTCCCCGCGATGTTCTCGAACGGCGCGACGGCGACGTACTTCTTCACGTCAGCGCGTGCCATGACGTGAAGGTACCACGACGGTCCAGGTATGGGCCAGACCGAGTGGCTGGGTGCTTTAGCCGGGGCTGCGATAAGGACCCAGCCCGCCTGGGTCCAGGCGTGGTTCTATGAATCGATGCTTACGAACCGTGGAATGCGCCGCGAGGCTGAACGTCTCGCCGAAGCCCGACGTCTCGCGAAGAACGGAGACGGCCGTCGCATTCGGCAAGCGGCGGGACTGTCGCAACCGGAAGTCGCGCGCGCGATCGGTACAACGCACGTGACGATCGGCCGCTGGGAGCGAGCCGAGCGCGTCCCGCGTCACGAGGCCGCAGTGCGGTGGGTCGAACTCTTGCTCGCGCTCGACAAGGGCGGCGACTAGTCGTGCCGCTCCCCGACCCGGCCGAGACGCCCCTGGTGCGGATCGACGACGTGCTCGACGTGCTGCCCGTGTCACGCAGCACCGCGTACGAACTCGCTCGCCGGGGTGAGCTGCCCGTGCTCCGTCTCGGCTCGCGCATCTTCCTCAAGAATCGCGAGTTGCGCGCCATGCTCGGCTTAGACGCGTCATGAGGTACGGCGCCGACGTAGGCCGCGAGCTTCGATGCGTCGTCGGCGACGGTGTCGACGATCGGCGCGTCGTCGGGAAGATCGCGTACGGCCGACCATGGTCGCGTGAGGGTCTCGACCGCGCCGAGGTTCTCGGCCTTGATCTGATGGAGCGCGAAGACGGTCGCGACGCGTTGTTCGGCGCCGGGCTCGTTCGCATCGTGCGCGTCGAACGTGAACTCGCCGAGTGCGCGAGAAGAACGTCGCCATGACCGCGACCCTGGCTCCGATTGACCGGCTTTTGGATCGGCTCGACGGCGTGAAGCGCACCGGCGCGACCACGATGGCACGTTGTCCCGGTCACGACGACAGCGTGCAGTCGCTCGCCGTGAGCATCGGCGACGACGGTCGTGTTTTACTGCACTGCCACGCGGGCTGCGCGACCGACGACGTCGTGCGCGCGCTGGGCCTCGACGTCCGCGATCTCTTCCCGGCGAAGGGCTCCGATAGCGGCACATCTCGCGTCGTAGCGGAGTATTCATACGTCGATGAGGCGGGCGCGACGCTGTACATCGTCGAGCGCCGCGATCCGAAACGCTTCGTGCAGAAGCGGCCGACCGCGACCGGATGGGTGTGGAAGCTGGGCGATGTGCGCCGCGTGCCGTACCGGTTGCCGCAGGTGATCGAGGGCGTCGCTGCTGGGCGTTGGATCGTTGTGGTCGAGGGTGAACGCGACGCCGACAATCTTCGTGCTCGCGGGTTCGTTGCGACGACCAACGCGGGCGGCGCGGGGAAATGGCGAAGCGAATGGGCTCCGATGTTCGCGGGCGCGAAGGTCGCGATCCTCCCCGACAACGACGACGCGGGTCGACAACATGCCGAGCAGGTGGCAGCGATGCTCGCTCCGGTCGCTGAAGCGGTGAAGATCATCAAGCTCGACGGGCTCGCGGAGCGCGCTGACGTAACCGACTGGCTTTCGGGCGGCCGAACCGCCGACGAGTTGAAGGCGCTCATCGCCGCCACATCCGAATGGCACACGACGAGCGACGAACACGAGCGCGTTCCCGAACCGCCGCCGCTTGCGTTCGAGCCGCGCATCCTCGACGCGTTCCGCCGCGAGGTACTCGCTCGTGGCCTCGTAGGCGAAGACCGCAACGCTGCGATCCTCTACCTCGTCGTCACGTCGCGGGTGCTCGACCGGCAGGTGTCCGCGGGCGTCAAGGGACACTCGTCGTCGGGCAAGTCGTACACGGTTGAGACCGTCGTGAAGTTCTTCCCGCCGGGTGAGGTGATCGAGTTCACTGCGATGTCCGAGAAGGCGCTCGTGTATTCGACCCGAGATTTCCGACACCGGACGCTCGTGATCTACGAGCTGACCGCGCTCCGCGAGAACGTCGAGGACGACCTCACTTCGTACTTCGTCAGGACGCTTCTCTCGGAGGGTCGCATCAACTACGAGGTCACGGTGCGCGGCTCGGACGGGAACTTCACGACGAAGCAGATCGTGAAGGAAGGCCCGACGAACCTGATTTTCACCACGACGAAGACAACCGTGCACCCCGAAAACGAGACCCGCGTCCTCTCGCTGAACACCGACGACTCGAAAGAACAGACCGCCCGCGTACTCCTCGAACTCGCGAACGAGACCAACGGCGGCACCGACCTCGCGGCCTGGCACGACCTCCAGGAATGGCTGGCGGAATCCGAGCACCGTGTCGCCATCCCGTACGCGCGCCGACTGGCCGAGCTGATCCCGCCCGTCGCAGTCCGGTTGCGTCGCGACTTCGGCGCTCTCCTCTCCCTCGTCCGCGCGCATGCGATGCTGCACCAAGCGACCCGCGACCGCGACGCCACCGGTGCGATCATCGCGACGATCGACGACTACGCCGTCGTACGCGACCTCGTCGCCGCCAACATCGCGGAGAGCGTGAACGCGACGGTCTCCGCGACGGTGCGCGAGACCGTCGCCGCTGTCGACGACCTCACCGCGCTCGACGCCGAGACCGGACCCGACGAGGCCGGTGGCGGCGTGACCACCAAAGCGGTCGCCGCCCAGCTGGACGTCGACAAGTCCAATGCGCTTCGTCGCCTCCAGCGCACCGCCGACGACGGCTACGTCGTGAACCTCGAAACCCGCCGGGGCCGTCCTGGTCGCTGGGTCCTCGGCGACGACCGGATGCCCGACGACGTCGACCTCCTGCCCGAACCGGCCGACCTCGACGACGGTTGCGCGGTTGCGCGTGCTCCCGAAGGGAAAGAAGGCCCCGCCCAGGCCTGGCTCGCCCACCAAATCGCCCAACTCGACCAAAACGACCCAAACCACGGCCTCCACATCGCAAAACTCCGAGCAGAGGCCGTACGTCTCATTACACACCCCCGTGAACAGACGCAACCGCGCAACCACGAACAGAAAACACCATGAACACCGGCGCGACGATTGCGGCCGCCGTCATCTCCGTCCCCGGCGGCGCCGGTTGGGAACTTCCGCCTGACGTCGCGAGCCAACTCGCACGCCCGAACACGAAACGTGGCCGTCTTCAGCGTGCGGCGCTGGCGCTCTTGCTGGACTGGAACGACGCGGGGATCACCCCATCAGGGCCAAAGCCCATACACCACCCCCGTGGACGTAACTCGATTGCATTCGGCACCTTGCTTAAAGGCGCAGGACGATGAGGGCGCGGGCTTGCACCCCGAGAAAGGCAAGAGTTGATTTGTACGCTGACTCAACCTCGTACGGGGGTTTCTTACCGACGACGACGGGGGGTCCGCCGTCGGTGAAGAAACGGGCAGCGTTTTAGGGCCAGCTATGCGACGCCATCGGCGGTCAGGGTGAGAGGCATCGTGCAATTTGAAACGCAGTCGTCAAAGGTCCAGGTGGGGTTGTATTGTTCTTCCGTAAATTGCGCCCGCGAAATTGACGCCGCGACGGGTGAATAGACGGCCTGCGAAACCGCTGGGACGAGATTGGTGCCTCCGAAGTTATTGAATACACTGCCTGATCCACCGGCAGGCGTAACCCAATGTAAATACTGGCCAAAGGACGCATTCCGGCACTGAGCAGTGTTCGTAATGGTGTAGCTGGCGAAAACCCTATTGGCGTTATTCTGATATGCAGTTATTATCGTAAACGTTAAAGTGCAAGTGATGTTCGCGCCAACCCCCGTTTTATGCGTGGTAGTGACCGATAAAGTCTCTGCAGGCCCTTGGGCGGACACAGGAGTTACCCAAAAGAAGGTCGTGCCTGCAACGACGGTCAGAACTAAAGCGAGTGTTCTCAAGCTGAACGGCTTCATAGGGCCTCCCCCTATTCCGCCACCCATCACGGTTAACGGGCAGCTCGCTCGGACGCTACGGAGATCTGCCAGCTTTGGCAACCCGCCCGTTCGTTCAGCCGTTGGTGCTGGCGCGAAGACGATGCGCACCCGCGCGAGCAGCGTGAGGCGTGGGGCGCTCATGGCCTCGCGACTGAGCCGCGATCATTCCGACGAAACGATGCGCGCGCCCGCGCGAGCGGTGAGAAATCTGAAAGACCGGGGTGCATCGCCGCAGGTCCGAGCGTGTGCCCTGGACGGCGAATCAAGAGGCGCGCCGATGTACGGGTGCGGGCGCGCGTGAACGAGGATCGCGAGGCGCGGGTGCAGCGACCGGCACGCGGCTACCGATGGGAGCCGTTCGAGGACGGCAACACCGCGGCGGTGACGCATGGTGGCCTCAGTCCGCGTTTGATTGAGCCTCGTGCGGCAGACATCGCCGATGCCCTCGTCGCCCTTGCGAGCGAGCCGACCTCACCGGTCGGGTACCTGGCGGACGTGAGTTACGGCCCGGCAGTGCGGGCGTGGGCGAGATGCGAGGCGTCGATCGAGCGCCTCGATGCCTTCCTCGGTGCGCGGGGGTTGCTCGATGACGAGGGGATCCCGCGACCGGCGACCCGATTGCTGGACCGTCTCGAAACACGGAGCGAGTCGCTGCGTGCGCGGCTTGGGCTCGATCCGTTGAGTCGAGCGAGATTGGGCCGGGACATCGTGGCGGGTTCGGTCGACGTCGCGCGCCTCATGGCGAGCCTGGGAGACGACGATGCCGAATGACTCGCAGAGCACCCGTGTTACGCCTATTTCGTCGTGTGCGGCGTGTGGGGCGGTGCTGCGGCACCAGCGGGCCGACGCTATCTATTGCGGCGTTGCGTGCCGCATGGCGGCGTACCGCAAGCGACGGAGGAAGGGCTAAGGGATGAGTGATCTGCGACGTGCGCGCCGCGACGTGGCGTTTTTCGCGGAGCGGCTCCTGGGTCGGCCGCTCTGGGAGCATCAGCAGCAGGTGGTCGAGTCGCGGGCACGGCACCGGGTGATCTGCAGCGGTCGGCAGGCGGGCAAGAGCACGACGTTGGCGGTGTTGGCGTTGCATTCCGCGTTCGCGAAGCCGGGAGCGTTTGTCCTGATCCTGTCGGCTGGTGAGCAGGCGGCGCGTGACTTGCTGTCGACGTGTTCTGTGTTGGCAGCGAATCCGTTGTTGGCCGGAAGCGTGGTGGATGACAACAAGAGCGAGATCCTGTTGTCGAACGGGTCGCGGATCCGGAGCATCCCGCAATCGCAGCGCCAGGTCCGCGGTCCAAGCGTGGACCTGCTCGTGTTGGACGAGTGTTGTTGGATCGATGATGCGGTGTGGAACGCGGCGAAGTTCTCGACGGTCGCGAAACGTGATTCGCGGATCGTGATGGCGTCCACGCCATGGGGGACCCAGGACCGGTTTTTCGCGGTCGCGTACCGTGCTGGATTGGCGAAGGCGAAGGGGTATGCGTCTTTTCAGTGGCCGTCGATGGTGTCGCCGTTGGTCGACGCGACCTTGCTCGACGAGTGGCGTGCGACCGATCCGGACCGCATCTTCCGAGCCGAGGTGCTCGCTGAGTGGACCGACGATACGGGTGCATATTTCACGACGGATGAGCTTGATGCGGCGGTTCGTGACTATCCGCTGATCCAACCGCATGACGCGCACGGTATGTCGGCGGTCGCGGGAGTGGACTGGGGTTTCAGTGCTGATGCGAACACCCTGGTGGTGCTGGCGAACGTCGGCGTTGCGCGCGCCGAGCAGTTTGGGTGTGATTCGTCGTCGTTCTTCCTGCCGCTGGTGGAGGAGGCGTTCCGGACGCGCTATTCGACGTGGGTGGATCGCGTGTGTGAAGTGGCGACCGGCTACCAGCTCCGCAAGATCGTGTCGGAGCAGAACGGTGTGGGCGCGATGCCGTCGCAGGAGCTTGCGGCGAGGCTCGGGAGCTGGAAAGTCGAGGCGGTCCATACCGACGCCCGGTTGAAGGAAGACGCATTCGCGCGCGTGAAAGTTCTTCTACAAGAGGGCCAGTTGATCTTGCCGCCGCATCCGGCGCTGCTGATGCAGCTGAGCGCATTGGAGTTCGAGGCGACGGATGCGGGGGTGTTGCGTATCAGCGTGCCGGAACGGCGTGGCCACGACGACTTAGCGATGGGTCTGGCGCTTGCGGTTCGTGCTGATCCGACGATCGGGATTGCGCGGCGACTTTCGGGTCCGGCGCGGGTCCCGGGGCCGTCGACGCGGCAGATCGCAAAGCCGAATCCGGCGATGCGCGCGCGCGGGTCGACACAACCGAAGCTCAAGTTTCTCGATGGGAGCGTGCGGCCGGTTCGTCGCGGGAGCGTGCAGCGCCGGATCGGAGGTTGGCGGCGGTGATGATCGACGCCGAGCCGACAAGAACGCGCGCGAACGAAGGTATCGACGACGACCTCACGGTCGACGAGTTGAAGTTCGTCCTGGAATCTCTCCCGTGCGACGAGCACGGCCTCCCCCGCCTCGACGCGATCAGCGACCGCGAGCTGCGCGCCAGGTTCGAAGAGGTAGCACGACGGAAGGCAGGGCAGCATGGAGACGCCTAGCGAGATCGCTGTCGCAGTCGTCTCCCACTGGCGGCGACATTATCGAGAAGGCGTCGTCGTGCGGCTCGCCGAGGCGTACGGCTGGGGGATCGACGGCGACGCCGTGACAAGACTCGACGGAGCGCCGCTCACCATGGCCGACCTCGATGTCGCGCGCGGTCGAGCCCAGCCGCGACGGGACGTCGAGAGCTGGCAGCTGGTCGACGGTGACATGATCCCAATCGAGTTCGCGCCACGGCCGAGTTTTTTGGTCGACGACCTCGTCAAGGCCGCCGAATACGCCGACGCGTTCGGGCTGATCGCGGCGGCTGAATCATTCGATGAGATGGTCGTCGACGACGACAACGAGGAGCTATAGGTGGGACCGAACGAACGGAGGGTTCGCGAGGCGATCGAGTGGTGCGCGACCGGGTACGGCGACCGCTGGGTGCTCAGCTGGCGGGTCGCGCGTGTGGCAGGTACGACCCGCCGAACCGCGAGGTACTGGTTAGAGCGGCTCGAACGCGAAGGCCTCGTCGAGCAACGCCCGACCACGTGGCGCGTGGCCGACGACCGCCACGCCGATGGCGCCGAGTGGCGCTTCATCGAAGTTGTCGCAGCCGCCGAGTAGTGTGTCGGTTGGTACACGGCATCATCGTTCGGCGAGCTGACTAAGCACCCGCCCGGCGACCGCCGCAACGGCCAGCCCGCCCAGGGATTCATTCGCACCCGCGACCCTTGGAGCGACCGTGGACCACGACGACGACATCGCAACGATCTTCGACCGGCATTCCGCGCGTCTCGACATGCACGCGCTCGGCAAGTTGCCAGCCTCGCAACTTCGACTTTTGCACGGCGACCTGTTGGCGCTCTGCCGCGCCCGGAGGCCGAACGTGGAGGCCGACCCGAACGCGCTCGCCCGTGCCGCACACGCGGCCGAAACGACCCTCGACGCCCTCGAGGCGCACCCGGAAGTCGTGAGCGCCGCGGCGGACCGGATCATGCGCGCGTCGGCGGACGACCAGATCGACGCGGCCGCGGGGGGATCGCCGCAGCGCCCACCGGCGGCCGCGTCGAGCAGAGCCGCGCGGCCGTTGAACATGAGTCCGCGCGCGCGTGCCAGCGTCGCGAACATTCGCGCGGCGGGCGGCGCACGCATCACCGCCGACGATCTTCGCGAGCATCTCGGCGACGCGGCCCGCGATGTCCTGCGCGGTGCGGCCGGGCGACGTCGGGTCGCGACCATCGAGGCGTCCGGCCAGATCACGCGCCTCGGTGAAGATCCGAGCACGAACGAAAGACTGATTGCGTCGGCGTGCGCGGAGCGCGGGCGGGCGTTGCGTGCGTCGGGCGGGATCTGTTCGCCGAGCGCCGCCGTCTACGACTTGCCGATGTTGGCGACGGATGCGAGGCCGGTCCGCGACGCGCTCGTGCAGTTCGTCGCCGACCGCGGCGGCGTCCGTTTCATCGGCCCGCCAACCCTTTCCGATGTCGCGGCCGGTGTCTCGGTATGGACCGCCGCGAACGACGCGAACCCGTCGTCGCCGACCACGAAGCCGACGGTCACCCTGACATGCGGTCAGGTGCAAGAAGTGCTCGTCAACGCGATCACTCAGTCAGTCAAGGTCGGCAACTTCAGGCAGCGATATTTTCCCGAGCAGGTCGACGCATGGTTGCGGGCGCTTTCGGCGGAGCACGCCCGCGTCGCTGAACTCGCGCTCCTCACCACGATGAGCACCGGCTCGATCAACGCCGTCACAAACGCGGTGCTCGGCGCATCGCGTGACGTGCTGACGACGATCGACCGTGCCGCGAGCGCGTACAGGTCGAGGCAACGGCTCGCACCGGACGAGATCCTCACCTTCATCGCGCCCGCATGGCTGCGCGATCTCGTCCGTGTCGACTTGACCCGCGAGAGTTTCACGGAACCGAGCGAACTCAGCGTCACATACGCGCAGATCGATGCGATGCTCGCGTCGCGCAACGTGTCGCCGGTATGGAGCTTGGACTGGGAACCCGCAGCCGCTCAGGCGGACGGTTTGCTTGACGGCTGGCAGAGCACGTGTCCTGCGCTCCTTTTCCATCCTTCGTCGTGGCTGTTTCTCGACGGCGGCGAGCTGAACATCGGAGTCGTGCGCGACGCGACGCTTGTCGGCACGAACGACTTTTTGATCTTCAGCGAATCAATGGAGAACGTCGCGATGCGCGGCATCGAGAGCTTGCTCGTCACGATGACGTTGTGCCCGGATGGCTCGACGTCGGCGCCGGTCGACATCACCGGGACGGTCTGCCCACAAGGGTCCTGATTTGGAGCGGCGCGGAGCGGGTGTTTCCATGGCCCGCAGCACCCCGCGTCGCTTCGCTCGGTGCCGGTCGGCAGTGGATTTGTCTCCCGCTCCCGACCGGCACCGAGCACTACTTCTAACGGTCTTCTAACGAGCAGTCGCCGCCCTGGAGCGTGTGGCGTTGACCCATGCGTAACGGCTATTAGATGCATCATTTCCACCAGGCTCCATCCGTTACAGTGGCGGCATGCCCGCAGCGAAGCTGATGAAGCACCCACAGGCGCACCTCGACATCCAGATACGCAACGTCTGGGTCGCCGACTGCGCCGAGTGCGGCAGGACCGAGTACTTGCGCCACGCCGTCGTCGGCGACGACGACAAGCTGCGGTGCGTCGACTGCGATCCTCGTCCATGGGAAGAGCGCCGCGAATGGACGCCACCGGAGCCCGAGCAGCCCGAGCCGATCGAGCGTCACTGCGCTCACTGCGGCGGCGCGCTCAACCCAAGCGCACGTCGCGACGCTCGCTACTGCGGCACGCGTTGCCGAGTGGCAGCGCATCGCGGCGGAGCGTGATGGCGAAGTCTGAGAAACCGAAGGTGCGGGACATGAGCCGGTTCTCGTGGAAGCCTGGTGACGTTGAGGTTGTGAAGGCCAAGAAGGTCGAACCGGCCGAACAGGCCGAACCCGAGTTTCGTGAACTGTGAGATGGACACCTGCTTCGCGGTATTCCGCGAGGCAGAATGCTGGTTCGTGCCTTCATAGGTGAAGGCCCCAGACGATCGCCGCGCGGGTCCATTGTTTCGCCGTGATCAGATCGTCGAGTCCGTCGAGTTGGGCGATCGCCCCGCGACAACCTTGTCCCTTTTCGGCCAAGGTTCGCTTCGACTTCTCGGGAGTTCCGGAGAGGTCGGTACGACGGCCCTGCGCGGCGTGTCAGCGACTTCGGGGCTCGCCTTCGGAAGATCGGGCCGAAACGGCATTCGTAGCCTGACGCACTGTCGGCAAACTCGCGAACGGACAACTGTCCGCTTTTCCGGACAGTTCGAGGACCACCTTCCAGCGGCGATCGTCTGGGCGTTTCACCGAGGACGCACAAGGGCAGCGATCTGACCTCCGCGGAAACGCGCGGAAGTTCGGCATTGGATTTTCGCGAGATCGCAACCTCGGCGACAGTAAGTGCGCGAGTTCGCGCACTTTCCTTCGATGGCGGCCCATCGCCAGACAACGTGGCGACGGTGTCGGGCTTCGTGAGCCCGTGGATACCAAGCTTCGCGAAGTCCTTGACGGAAGAAACCCCTTTTCGGGTTTCTTTCGGATTGCCCCGGGCGTCGTAGGTGAAGGCCCGACGATGGCGGCGCGGGTCCAACTCCTTCGCTGGGTACGGTCACAGCGGGTCGCGTCTGGCGGGTCGCGTCTGGGGGTCCCTCCGAGGCGTCCGCCGGGCGCGCCCTGTTCGCGCCATGGGACACCTGAGGTTCCCGTGCTCTGGCTCGTCGTCGGCGGCTGACGCGAAGCGTGGCGGGCTTCTATCAAACCTTCTAACGAACGGTGCCGGACCGGCTCGGATTCACGTTCGCACCTTGGACGAGACACCGGACGTGACCTGGCGTTTTCGGATCGGGCCGGATGCGCTCGGACGCAGGGTTCGGACCCCCAGTCAAGCGCGCTACCAATCTGCGCCACAGCCCGTGAGCGAGCGAGTGTACCCCTCTACACCGGCGGGACACCGTGGCGCTTGCCGACGTCCTCCCGCACCCGGCCGGCGGCCAGACCGAGCCGGCGAACGAGCTCCGCGCGCAGATCCTCGGGCTGTACCACCGCGTCGACCACGAGCTCGGCCGCGAGGTGCATAAGGTCGACGTCCTCCTCGTACTCGCTGCGGCGCGCCGAGACGAACGCGGCGCGCTCGTCGGCGTCCTCGATCGCGTGGATCCGGTTGTAGAACACCGCGTTCACTGCCGGGTCGGGACCCATTACCGCGATCTGCGCGGTGGGCAGCGCGAGACACGCGTCGGGCTCGAACGCCGGTCCGCACATCGCGTACAGGCCCGCGCCGTACGCCTTGCGCACGATGATCGAGAACTTGGGGACCGTCGCCTCGGCCACCGCGGTGATCATCTTCGCACCGTGCCGAATGATCCCCGCGCGCTCCACCTGCGAGCCGATCATGAACCCGGGAACGTCGGCTAGGAACACGAGCGGCACGTTGAACGCGTCGCACAGCCAGATGAAACGCGCGGCTTTGTCGGCCGAGTCGACGAAGAGCACTCCCCCGAGATGCTTCGGATTGTTGGCGAGGACTCCTACCGGCGCGCCGTCGAGGCGCGCGAACCCGACGATGATCTCGCGCGCCCACAGCGGCTTCACCTCGAAGAAGGAGCCTTCGTCGACCAGCGCGTCGAGCACCTTGTGCATGTCGTACGCGCGTCGCTCCTCGACCGGCACGATCTCGGCGATCGGGCGCGCGTCCGCGAACGGCGCGGCGGGCTCCGCGACCGGCGCCGGCTGCTGCCAGTTCGACGGCAGATACGACAGGAATCGCCGCGCCAGCGCGATCGCCTCCTCGTCCGACGCACACAGGTTGTCGCCACAGCCACTGACCGTCGCATGCATGCGCGCGCCGCCCATCTCGTCGAGAGACACGTGCTCGCCGATCACGACCTCGGCCATCCGAGGCGAACCGAGATACATCGACGCGTTCCCCTCGACCATGAAGACGACGTCGCAGAACGCGGGGATATACGCCCCACCGGCGGCCGAGGGCCCGAACAGGCAGCACACCTGCGGCACCTTGCCCGACAGGCGCACCTGGTTGGCGAAGATGCGACCCGCGCCCCGACGTCCGGGAAACAAGTCGACCTGGTCGGTGATACGCGCGCCGGCGGAGTCGACGAGGTAGACGACGGGGAGCTGGTGACGCAGCGCGTACTCCGTCAGTCGCACGATCTTTTCGACCGTACGCGCGCCCCACGACCCCGCCTTGACCGTCGGATCGTTCGCCGTCACACACACCGGACGACCGTCGATGCGCCCGACGCCCGTGACCACGCCGTCGGCCGGGAGATCGCCGGCCAACGCGTTCGCGAGCAGCGCGTCCTCGACGAACGAGTCGGCGTCGAGGAGCAGCGCGAGCCGGTCGCGCACGAACAGCTTGTTCTGACGCGTGAGCTTCTCCCCCTCCTTCGCGAGATTCCCCGAGCGTGCGCGCTCGGCATGCTCCCGGATGCGGTCGGCATCGCTCACGATGCGTACCGCCTGGTCCGTGCGCCGGCGTGCAGCAGCGCGCTCGGGAGCTCGCGTCCGACGATGTCCTGCGCGAGACGGGCGCAATCGACCAGCGAGTCGAGGTCGATGCCCGTGTCGATCTCCATGTCCTCGAGCATGTGCACGAGGTCCTCGGTCACTGCGTTACCCGACGCTCCGGGCGCGTACGGGCACCCACCGAGCCCACCGATCGAGGCGTCGAATCGGGTCACGCCTCGATCGAGGGCCGCGACGACGTTGGCAAGGGCGGTTCCGCGCGTGTTGTGGAAATGCAAGCCGATCCGATCGTTCGTGATCCCGGCCCGCTCCAGCGCGTCGACGAGGTCGTCGACGCGCCGCGGCGTCGCCATGCCCGTCGTGTCGCCGAACGAAAGTCGATCCGCACCGGCGTCGAGCAGGTGGCCGGCGACCTGCGCCACCCGCTCGGGCGCGACGTCGCCGTCATAGGGACAGCCGAATGCGGTCGAGACGATCGCCTCGACGGCCACGCCCGCACCGTGGCCGATCTCGACGACCTCACGCGCGCCGACCAGCGATTCGGCCACCGAGCGGCGCACGTTCTTCTGATTGTGCGTCTCGCTCGCGCTGACCACGAGCTCGAGCTCGTCGGCCCCGGCCGCCGTGGCGAGCTCCGCGCCCTTCGGGTTGGGCACCAACGCCGAGTAGACGACGCCCGGCCGGCGCGCGACGCGCGTCATGACCTCCCGCGCGCCCGCCATCGGCGGGATCGCGTACGGCGAGACGAACGATGCGGCCTCGATGAAACGTAGGCCGGTGTCGGAGAGCGCGTCGATGAGCCGGACGCGTTGGTCGATCGGCACCGGCGCCTCGTTCTGCAGGCCGTCGCGCGGACCGACCTCACGGACGTCGACGTGCGCGGGCCGAGCGGACATGGCGGACACGTTACGCGCCCGAGTGGTCGCGGCCGTCGGTCGTCAGTCGGTTCGGGCTCGCACGCGGAGCTTGATCGGCGTCGGACCGAGATCGAACGACTCCCGCAGACGGCGTTCCAGGTAGCGCAGGTACTGCGGAGGCAGCTGACGGCTGGCGAACAACGTGAACGTCGGCGGGTCGGTCGCGCCCTGCGTGGCGTAGAGGATCCTCGGCCGGTGGCGCTTCACGACGGGCGGCGGGTGGGCATTCTGCGCGTCGCGCAGCACCCGATTGAGCGCTGCGGTCGGAATCCGTTGGTGGTAGGCATCCTCGGATGCCCGCAGCGCGGGCAGGAGCTGGTGGACCCGCCGCCCGCTCAGGGCCGAGATCGGGATCATCGGCGCGTAACTGAGGAAGCCCAGCATGTCGGCCACCTGCCGGCGGACCTTCTCCCGCTCCTCGGCCTCGAGCAGGTCCCACTTGTTGCAGATGATCACAACCGCCGTGCCCGCGGCGTCGACGCGCTCGGCCAGGCGCTGATCCTGATGCGTCACCCCTTCGGAGGCGTCGATCACGAGCAGCGCGGCATCAGCGCGGTCGATCGCTTCGAGCGCGCGCACGAGGCTGTAGTACTCGCTCGGCTCGTCGATGCGACTCTTGCGGCGGAGGCCTGCCGTGTCGACGAACCGTAAGGGCCCGTCTTCGGTCTCGACGACCGTATCGATCGCGTCGCGCGTCGTTCCGGGCATGTCGTGCACGACCGAACGGTCTTCACCGACAAGACGGTTGAAGAGTGTCGACTTCCCGACGTTCGGCCGCCCGACGATCGCGATGTTGAAGATGCCGTCGTCGATCGCCGCGGCTTTGGCTTTCGCCTCCTCGTCCTCTTCGGTCGCCGCGGGATCGGGCAACGCAGCGACAACCGCGTCGAGCAGTTCGCCCGAGAGCCGTCCGTGCATCGCCGACAACGGCATCGGCTCGCCCAGCCCGAGACGCTGGAACGCCCAAATGTCGACCTCATGCCGCTCGTCGTCGACCTTGTTCACGACGACGATGACCGGTGTGCTGGTGTGCTTGAGCAGCCGCGCGACCTGCGCATCCTCCTCGGTGATCCCGGTCGTGACGTCGACCACGAAGAGGACGAGATCGGCGATCCTCACGGCCTCGGCGGCTTGCGCGCTCACCTTGGCGGCGAGCACTGACTGCTCACCGGTGAGGCCGGCTTCCCCCTCGGCGAGCCACCCACCGGTGTCGACGATGCGAAAGCTGCGCCCGGTCCATTCCGCCGCCAGCTCCCGGCGATCGCGCGTGACGCCCGGTCGTTCCTCGACGATCGCCGCGCGGCGGCCGACGATGCGGTTCACGAGGGTCGATTTTCCGACGTTCGGGCGACCGACCACCGCGACGACGGGGAGTTCCGCGTTCATGTCTCCGACCGGCGCAGCGCGCGCACGAGCGCCGCGCCATCGGTCGGCACGATCTCGACGACGCGCGGCAACTGCGCGGCCGTCGTCCCGTCGAGAAAGCGCCCGCGCGACAGGGCCACGTCGGGCAGGAGGTACCGGTCACGCTCGGACTGGCCTGCGAGCGCATTGGCGACGTCCTCGCCCGTCAACAACCCCGTGACACCGATGTTGCCGCCGAAGAACGCGTTCTTCACCGGCAGGAGCCGCACCCGCCCGGGCAGCTCGTCGAGCAGCGGCTCGAGCACCGCCGCGCCCAACTCCCCCGTCACGATCACACTCCACCGATCCGACCCACCAAACAGTTCGGGGGTCTTGGTGGGAGTCTTGGTCGGAGGCCGGCGGGGGGCGCGGTAGCCGTCGGCGGGAGCGCCGTCGACCCACGCGAAGAAACCCGACCGCGGGCCGGTACCGGCCAGGACGTCACCGGCGAGCGCGGCCCGTACCTCGGCCTCGAAGGTGCGGGCCATCCCGATGCCGTTCTCGTGTTGCGGGCATCCGTCGTACGCGTCGATCGGCGGGAACGGCCGCTCGGCGAGGAGGTAGTACTCGTCCGAGACGTACACGAGGCGCCGGCCGAGCGCGGCGAGGAATCGCGCCTGCCAGATCTCGACGATGTCGACGACCGCCCGCGCCTCGTCGAGCGTGTGGACGCGCATCTCGTCCTCGTGGTTGTGCGCGCTGACGCCGAGCGGCACCACGCCGACCGTCGACAGCGCGGGGAACCGGTCGAGCACGCCGAGCAGCGTGCCGTCGAGCACCGCGCCGTCGTTGATTCCCGGGCACACGACGACCTGGCCGTGCACCACGATCCCGGCGTCGAGGATCAGCTCCAGCCACCGCAAGCTCGTCGCGCCGCGCCGGTTGCGCAAGAGTCGCGTGCGCACGTCGGGGTCGGTCGCGTGAATGCTGACGTACAACGGCCCGAGTCGCTCGCTGACGACCCGCTCGAGGTCGGCCTCCGTGAACCGCGTGAGAGTCGTGAAGTTCCCGTAGAGGAACGACAGGCGGAAATCGTCGTCCTTCACGTACAGGCTCTTGCGCATCCCCTTGGGCAACTGGTGGATGAAGCAGAACGGGCAGTGGTTGTCGCAGGTGCGGACGCGATCGAACACCGCGCTCGTCAGCTCGACACCGAGGGGCGCGCCGTCGGCCTTGTCGACGTGCACGACCCGCTCGAGCCCGCCGCGCCGAAGGTCGAGCTCGACGTGCCCGCCGTCGACCTGGATCTGGTACGCGATCACGTCGCGCACCACCTCACCGTTGACCGCGAGCACCTCGTCACCCACGATCACGCCCGCGAGCGCGGCCGGTGATCCGGGCGCGACGGCATCAACGCGGGCAGCGGGCATGAGGGCAGGATACGGGGTCGCCCGCACTACCCTCGCCCCGTGCCCGTGGAAAAGGTCCTCCTCGCCGAACCGCGAGGCTTCTGCGCGGGCGTCGAGATGGCGATCAAGGCGCTGGCGTGGATGGTCCGGGTCTTCGAGCCGCCCGTCTACTGCTACCACGAGATCGTCCACAACCGGCTCGTCGTCGACCGTTTCCGAGCGCAAGGTGTGATCTTCGTCGACGACGTGAACGCGGTCCCCGCCGGGGCGCCGGTCATGCTCTCCGCGCACGGCTCTGCGCCCGACGTCGTCGAGGCGTCGCGCCAGAACAATCGCTATGTCGTCAACGCGGTATGTCCGCTGGTCACGAAGGTGCATCACGAAGCCAAGGTCCGCGCGCGCAAGGGCTTCACGATCTTGTACGTCGGTCACGCCGGACACGACGAAGCCGTCGGTACCCTCGCGGTGGCACCTGAGTCGATGCGACTGGTCGAGCGCGACGCCGACCTCGACGCGGCCGCGGCCAGCGTCGGCGATCCCACTCGCGTCGCGGTCCTCGCGCAGACGACACTCGCGCAGAACGAGTGGGCGGGTGTGGTCGAGCGCACGCGTGCGCGTTTCCCCGAAGTGTGGACCGCATCGCGCAATGATCTCTGTTTCGCGACGACCAATCGTCAGGACGCGCTGATCGACATCGCGCGGCGCGCCGACGCCGTCGTCGTGATCGGCAGCGCGAACTCGTCGAACACGATCGCGCTGACGAAGGTCGCGCGCGAGGCCGGATGTCCGATCGTGCGGCGCGTCGACGGGCCGGACGAGCTCGACGCGGGCGCGATCCGCGACGCCCGCACCGTCGGCGTCACTGCCGGCGCAAGCGCGCCCGAGGAACTGGTGGAGTCGGTGATCGCCCGCCTCGCGCCGCGCGACGGCGTCGAGGTGGTGCGGGTCACCGACGAAGACGAGTACTTCCCGCCGCCCCGCGAGCTCCGCGAGCTGATCCCGGCGCTCGACGCGGCCACCGCGCTCATGCTCGGCGGCGACGTCACTGCGGTACGAGGTGCGGGCGGGCCGTTCGCCGACGATCGCACGCTCGACGCGTCCAGGGTCCTCGCCGCACTCGGCGACTGACGCGGCGATCTCTACGAGGCCCTACGCGCCCCGCGTAGCTCGTTCGCCTCGTCGAACACCAACTGCAGCGCATCCTGCAGCCGAGCCGTGAGCGCATCGACCTGCTCGCGCGACACCAGACCACCCGCGCGCGGGGGGACGGCGATCGGCTCGCCTACGGCCATCACGACCCGGCCGAAACGCGGCAGCTTTCCGCCGTGACGACGCAGGATTTCCTCCGTCCCTGCGACCCCTACCGGGACGATAGGCACGCCGGCACGCAGGGCGAGGTAGGCCGCACCGGGCTGCAACGGCTGGATCTTCGGGCCGTGCTGGCGCGTTCCTTCCGGGTACACGAGGAGCACCTCGCCCGCCTGCAGCATCGCGATCGAATCGCGCAGCGCCTTGCGATCGGTCCCGTCTCGCGCGACCGCGAAGCCGCCGAGCCTCCGAAAGAACGAGCCGACCACGGGTATGCGGAACAGCGACGCCTTGCCCATGTACCGCAGCGGCCGCCGCGACAGCCACGCCGCGAATGGGATGTCCATCATCGAACGGTGCGACGGTGCCAGCACGTAGCCGCCCTGTGCAGGCAGGCGTTCCCGCCCTCGCATCCGCGCCCGGTACAGCGCCGACGGGCCGCCGGCGACGATCAAACGAACGGTGTTGTAGAAAAGCATCAGCGGGCCTCCGAGGACCGGGCGCGTGCAACGACTTCGGTGACGACCGAGTCGGCGTCGAGATTCGTCGTGTCGATCACGATCGCATCGTCGGCCGGACGCAACGGCGAGACCGAGCGCGCGGCGTCGAGCGCGTCGCGTCGGTCGAGCGCGGCTTTGACGTCGGCGACCGCGACCGCGCGCGCCGCCGCGATCTCGTCACGGTGGCGGCGACGGGCCCGCTCGTCCTCGCTCGCGACGAGGAAGACCTTGACGGTCGCGTCGGGAAACACGACCGTGCCGATATCGCGCCCTTCCACGACACCGCCGCCGTGGTGCGTAACCCACGCGCGCTGACGCGCGACGAGGATCTCGCGCACCTCGCCATGGGCCGAGACGATCGAAACCGCGCCGGTGACGAGCGGACCCCGGATCTCGCTGCTGACGTCACGACCGTCGAGCATCGTCACACCGTTCTCGACGTCGATCTGACTCGTCCGCGCGATGGTTGCGCACGCGGTGGCGTCGTCGATTGTGGCGGCCGCCTCGAGCGCGGCGAGCGTGACCGCCCGGTACATTGCGCCGGTGTCGAGCACCGGGAGGCCGAGCTCCGTCGCGACGGCACGCGCCACCGTCGACTTTCCCGCGCCCGACGGCCCGTCGATCGCGATCACGATCGTCACCGCGTCCCGGCTCCGGCCAGACGCTCGAGGTCCCGCGCGAACTCCGGGTACGACGACGAGACCGCGCTCCAGCCGTGCACGGTCGAATCCGCCGCCAGCGCGTTCGCGGCGATCGCCATTGCCATGGCGATGCGGTGATCTCCGTGACTGCTGAGGTCGGCGGCGACCGCGCGCCCACCACGGACAACCAGGCCGTCGCCCCGGGCCTCGACACCCACGCCGAGCTTGCCGAGCTCCTCGTGCAGCGTCCCGATGCGGTTGCTCTCCTTCACCATGAGCTCCGCGGCGTCCCGAACCTCGGTCACGCCGTCGGCGAAGGCGGCCGCGACCGCGAGCGCCGGGATCTCGTCGATCACCGTGGGCACCTCGTCGCCGGTGATCGTCGTGCCGAACAGCTCGGACGCCCGCACCCGCAACTCGCCGACCGGCTCGCCGCACACCTCGCCGCTCACCCTCAGCTCCACGTCGGCGCCCATACGCCGCAGCACCCCGACGAAGCCCACCCTCGTCGGATTGCACGACATCGATTCGATGACGATGTCGGATCCCGGCGTGATCGAGGCCGCGACCGCGAAGAACGCGGCCGACGACGGGTCCCCGGGCACGTCGAGCTCGAACGATCGCGGCGCGCCTCGCGCGATGCGCGCGGACAGGCCGTCGACGACGATCGGAGCCCCGAGGGCGGCGAGCATCCGCTCGGTGTGATCGCGACTCGGCGAGGGGGAGACGACCTCGGTCTCTCCCTCGGCCTGCAAGCCCGCGAGCAACAGGGCCGTCTTCACTTGCGCACTGGCGACCGCGAGCTCGTGGCGGACGGCGCGCAGCGCTGCTCCGCGGACGACGAGCGGCGCGCACGTCGCTCCCGCGCGCCCGTCGACGCGGGCACCCATCGCGCAGAGCGGTTCGACGACCCTCCCCATCGGACGGGCGCGCAGCGACGCGTCGCCGCTCAGCACCGACAGGAACGGCCGCCCCGCGAGCACACCCGACAACACCCGCATCGTCGTGCCGCTGTTCGCGCAGTCGAGCACGTCGCCCGGTTCAGTGAAGCCCTCGACACCTCCGCCGCCTACGATCACGGCATCGCCGTCGGACCCAATCGTCGTACCGAGCTGCGCGAGCACGCGCGACGTCGCTCGTACGTCGGCACCGGTCGCGAGATTCGTGATCGCGCTCGAACCCTCCGCGAGCGCGCCGAAGATCAGCGCCCGGTGTGAGATCGACTTGTCGCCGGGAACCGCCAAGCGCCCCCGGAGCGGTCGCGCGCCGCCCACGACGAGGACGTCCGGCACACCCGTTGGGCCGACACTCACGCGATGTCCGTCCGACCGGTGTGGTAGCCGAGCTGGTGCAGGCCGGCTTCGAACGCACCGGCTTCGTCGGCGGCGACGATCAGGACCAGCACACCGGCACCGCCTTCTTTCGAGTGGGCGATCTCGACGTCGGCGACGTTGACGCCGAGACGTCCCGCAAGCGTCGTCACCTCGGCGAGCACGCCGGGACGGTCGGGCACCGGAATGCGCAACTCCACGAGTTTCGTCGCCATCGAGATCCCCACCGGAAGGTTTCGACGCGCGGCGCGCGCGCGGTCGAGCAATGCCTTCAACGCCTCACGATCGCCCGCGGCGACGATCTCGCGCGCGTTCTGTAGTCCGGCGAGATATGAGTCGAGCGCGCCCAGGATCGCATCGCGGTTCGACGTCAGGATGTCGAGCCAGATCGTCGGCTGGCTCGCCGCAATCCGCGTCATGTCGCGGAATCCGCCTGCGGCCAGCCGCAACAACGCGCGGTGCTGGGCCTCGTGCGTCGTCGCAACGTCCATGAGCGTCGACGCCGCGAGTTGGGGCACGTGACTGACGAACGAGACGAGAACATCGTGGTCTTCGGGCGTCACGGCGACGACCTCGGCTTGCAGGTCGCGCAGGAGCCCGCGCAACGTCGTGTACGCATCCTCCGCAGTCGCCGGTGTCGGCGTCACCACCCAGGCGGCTCCCACGAACAGGTCGGCCCGCGCGCCGTCGATGCCCTCTTGCTCGGAACCGGCCATGGGATGGCCTCCGATGAACCGGGTCGCGTTCCCGGGGCAGCGGCGAGCCACTTCCGCGACGATCGGACCCTTCACCGACCCCACGTCGGTCACGAGCGGCACGCCGGCTTCGAGCAGCTGAGCTACCGCATCGCCGATCGCTCCCACGGGCAGCGCGACGAACGCGACGTCCGCCCCGCGCGCGGCTTGCTCGAGATCGCCCGCGATCGATCCGACCGCTCCCAGCTGCCGGGCGCGGCCCAACCGATCGGGGTCACGGTCGAAGCCGACGATGTCATGTCCGAGCTCGGCGAGCGCGAACCCGATCGAGCCGCCGATCAGGCCCGTGCCGATGACTGCGGCGCGCACGACTACTCGGGAAGGTCGTCGCGGAGCGACCGTGCGCCTTCGAGGTACACATGATGGAGATCGCCGCGCTTCTGATCGCCGTAGAAATGCATCAGCACCCTGATCGTGTGCGTCATCCCGTGCACGATGCCGAGCTCCCGGGCGCACAGCAACGGCACATCGCCAAGGCCGAGCGCGCGGGCGGCGGTGGCCGGAAACTCGGCGGTGAGATCGTCGGTCGCAGTGAAGATGATGCTCACGAGATCATCGTGCGCGACGGAATTGCGTTCGAGCATCTCGCGAACAAGCGCCTGCGTCTTGGTGTCGATCTCGGCCTTCGTGTCCTCGTCGAAGGTCGTCGCGCCCCGCAGTGCCAGCAATCTCACGGCTCGCCACGTTACTCGGATGCCTTCTCGATGCCGTCGAGCGCTGCGGCATAGAGGGCGCGCACCTCGTCGGCCACCAGCACGCGCCACGTTCCTGGTGCGAGGTGCGGATCGCGAAGCGTTCCGATGCGGGTTCGGGCGAGCCGAACGACGGGGTGGCCGACGGCCGCGCACATCCGGCGCACCATCCGTTTGCGACCCTCCTTCACGACGATCGTCAGCGCGGTTGTCCCACTCGCCGACTCCTGGACGACCTTCACCCGAGCCGGATGGGTCGGACCATCGTCGAGCTCCACTCCGGCTCGCAACGCGCGCAGGTCGGAAGGCGCTGGCTTGCCTTCGACCTCGGCGAAGTACTCCTTCTCGACGCCGTGACGAGGGTGAGTGAGCAGCTGCGCGAGCTCGCCGTCGTTCGTGAGCAGCAGGAGCCCCTCGGTGTCGATGTCGAGACGACCGACCGGGAAGACCCGCGGCTCGACGGGCACGAGATCGAGCACCGTCGGGCGACCATGCGTATCATGCGCCGTCGTCACGTAGCCCGCGGGCTTGTTGAGCACCCAGTGCACGACGCTCGCGTCGACGACCACGGGCACCCCGTCGAGCGCGACGCGATCGTGCTCGGCGTCGACGCGCCGGCCGAGCACGGCCACCTCGCCGTTTACCGTGACCCGACCCTCGGCGATGAGCATCTCGTTCGTTCGACGGGAGCCGACGCCCGCACGCGCGAGCACCTTCTGGAGCCGCTCGCCCTGCTCAACCATGGAGCTAGACGGATTCGTCGGAGGGACTCGAGCCGGCCGGCTCGGCCGACGACATCAAGAGTCCGCGCTCGAGCGCCTCGACGATCGAAGACTCGGGCACGAAGTCGGCGAGCGCGGGCAGGTCGGCGAGCGAGTTCAGGCCCAGTCGTTCGAGGAAGAGTCGCGAGGTCGCGAACATCGACGGATTCCCCGGCGACGGATCGTGCCCGATCTCGTCGACGTATCCACGTGCCACGAGAGTCTTCAATGTCGCCTCGACGTTGACCCCGCGTATCGCAGACAGTTGCGCGCGGGAGACGGGCTGCTTGTAGGCGATGATCGCGAGGGTCTCGAGCGCCGGACCCGAGAGCCGTGCGGTCTGACCGTCGAGCACGAACCGTTCGACGTACGCGTACGCGTCGGGGTGGGTCTGGAAGCGGTAGCCCCCCGCGACCCGCGCCAGCTGGAATCCGCGGCCTTGCGCCTCGTACTCGACCGCGAGCTGCGCGCAGAGATCCTCGATCGCCTCCACGGACAACTCGAGGAGCTGGGCCATCACCGTCGGGTGCACGGGCTCGGTCGCGGCCAGCACGATCGCCTCCACGGCCCGGCGCGTCTCCACGTCGATCGAGGTTTCCGGTCCGCTCACACCTGCTCCCGAACCCGCGTCTCTTCCACCGCCGGCTCCACTGTCGGCCGGACGCTCGGCTGGTCGCCCCATTCCTCGAGGGAGGAGACGTCGAGTGCGACCCGTTCGCCCGCGGCCAGGGGTCGCACCATCAGCTCGCCGAAGCTCTCGACCTGTTCGAGATCGACGACGCCTTGCTTGAACAGCTCGAGCACCGCGAGGAAGCGCACGATGATCTCGAGCCGCTCGCTCACGCCGTAGGTGAGCTCACGGAACTGCACCGATCCGCGCTCGGGCAACAATGCGAGCACCGTGTCGATCGCGTCGCGCACGCTCGCACGAATCGGCGCGATGTGCGTGGTCTCGACTTCCTCGGCCGGCTTCGGTGCGAGGCCCCTACGGGCGGCGGCGAGGAACGCCTCGAGTGCCACCCGTTCGAGCGGATCGGGCGCGAGTGATCGGAACGGCTCCTCCGGCCCGGCCGCCCGCGCGATCGAGCGGCTCGCGGACTGCAGCCGCTCGTTCATGACCCTCGCCGCGTCCTGGAAGGTCTTGCATTCGAGCAGGCGCGCCAGCAGCAGATCGCGCTCCTCGAATCGCATGAGCTCCTCGTCGAGGTCGACGTCGTCGCGGCCGGGCAACAGGCGGCGCGCCTTCAGCTCGACGAGCGTCGCGGCGATGAGCAGGAACTCGGTCGCAACATCGAGGTCGACCCGTTCCATGCGCTCCACCTCGGCGCAGAACACGTCAACGATGCGCGCGAGCGAGATCTGCCAGAGGTCGACCTCCTCTTTGAGGATCAGGTGCAACAAGAGGTCGAACGGGCCTTCGAAAACGGGCGTCGAGACCTCGTACGGCACGGAATCAGGATACCCGCGCCGAATCACAGGCCTGTGGTACCGCGCGGCGACCAGCGAGAACGTCCAGGAGCGGCCACAGACGGCCGCTAGCGTGGCCGCCCATGACGCGGGTCTTTTCCGGGATCAAACCCAGCGGTGAGATGCATCTCGGCAACTACCTCGGCGCCGTACGGCGGTGGGTCGACACCCAGCCTCCTGCCGGGACGGCCGAGGCCCGCGACCACCATGCCATCTTCTGCGTCGTCGACTTGCACGCGATGACGCTGCCGTGGGATCCGTCCGAGCTCACCGAGTCGACGCGGCGGCTCGCCACCATGCTCGTCGCGGCCGGGCTCGACGAGGCGCGATCGCTGCTGTTCGTACAGAGCCACGTCCGGGCCCACGCCGAGCTGACGTGGGTCCTCAATTGCGTGGCATCCTTCGGTGAGCTGCGGCGGATGACCCAGTTCAAGGACAAGAGCGCGAAATCGGGCGAGGGCGGCATCGAGACCGTCAGCGTCGGATTCTTCGACTACCCGGTGCTGATGGCCTCCGACATCTTGTTGTACGACGCGGCCGAGGTTCCCGTCGGCGACGACCAACGGCAGCACGTCGAGCTCGCCCGCGACATCGCGATCCGTTTCAACGGCCGCTTCGGTGACACCTTCGTCGTCCCGAAGGCGACGTTCCCCGCGGTCGGCGCGCGTGTGATGGACCTGCAACATCCCGATCGCAAGATGTCGAAGTCGGACGACTCGCCGCAGGGAACGATCCTCGTTCTCGATCCGCCCGAGACCATCGAGAAGAAGATCAAGTCGGCGGTCACCGATTCCGGATCGGAGGTACGCCACGACCGAGACACCAAACCCGGCGTCTCGAACCTCATCGAGATCTACGGTGCCGTCACCGGCCACTCCATCGCCGAGGTCGAGCGTGAGTTCGACGCCACGCAATACGGCGCGTTCAAAGCGGCGGTCGCGGAAGCCGTCGTCGAGTTCCTCCGGCCGGTGAACGCCCGCTTCCAAGATCTCGCCGCAAACCCGAGCGAGATCGATCGGCGGCTGCGCGTCGGTGCCGACGCGGCCGAAGCGCTCGCCGAGCCGATCCTCGCTCGCGCCTGCCGTGCCGCGGGACTCCTACCGCGACCCAAGGCGTGAGACCGGTTTACCGCGACTTGTGCTTCCAGGGGGCCGGGTCGGTGAGATCGGCCGGGCACCCGATCTTGCCGGACACCTCGCCGAGATCCTTCCCCGAGAGCAGGAGGCGGCTCGAGTTGCCGCCGCCCGAGGCGCCTTGGATCACGACGGCTTGAGCTTTGCACCAGTCAACGTTGACTCCGACGCCGACACCGACCGCCGCGAGGTCCGCTTCGGACAAGTTCGGGTAGACGCCCGTGCCCTCGTACTGCCCGCTGTAATAGCGACGCGCCCGCGCGATATCGGGGTCGGCACTCATCCTGGCGACGTCGCCGCGCACGTTGGAGATCCAGCCGTTCACGGTTCCCGACACGCCCCCCGGACGCTGCGCGGCCCAGGAGAACCAGGTGCCGAGCCCGGCCGCGACGATGACGAGGCACACCGCCCGCCCGTGCAGCCCTCGCCGCCCGCGGTGGCGCGTCGGAGGTCCGGGTGACCCAAGTCCCTCGCGGCCGACCGGGGCGTGACCGGACGGGCCGTGATCGGACGGGCCGTGCCCGTCGGGCGACTCGACGTCGAGTCGCACGAAATATGCATCGGTCGGTTGCCGCACATTCGCTCTATCGGCGCGATCCGCGCCCGAGTTCACCGCGGAAACGGTTCTCCGTCGGCGGCGGCCAGGATCTCGCAGATTTCGGGCGGGATCCCGGTGGCCGGCCAGCGCGGCCGGCGGTGATGGGCGGCGGCCCAGACGACCGCCTCCGCCCGGGCGCCGGCCTGCCGCAGCCGCTGTGCCCCCAGCTCGTCGTGGTTGACATAACGGCCAACGGCGTTGGGCCAGGCCCGGGCGCGGCCGTGGCCCGCGAGGCCGGCCGCGAGGGTCGCCCCCGCCCGACCGACGCTGCCGAGCCTGGTCTCGGCCTTGCCGACGTCGTGCAGGAGGGCCGCGGCGACCCAGGCGGGGTCGGCATCCGGGCCCAGTGCCCCGATGGTCGTCCGAGCCGTCGCCAGCGACTCGGCGCGATCGGCGGGCCCGAGGCGCTCCCAGCAGGCGAGCTCCTCGGGACGAAGGTGGTGCCGGACGAATGCGAGGTCGGCGCGATCGAGCGGGCGCGCGCGCACGGAGCCGACGAATCGCGCCGCGAGATGTCCCAGCCGGGTCATCCGAGGACGAACCGGAAGAGGTGATCGAGGAAGGGTTGGAACAAGCGACTCGTGATATCGGTGCTGAACACGAGGAGGAACAGCACCACGATGCCGTAGGGCCGGAACCGGTACCAACCGTCGAGCCAGTCGCGCGGGAGCAGCCGTTCGACGAGCGCCGCTCCGTCGAGCGGCGGGATGGGCAGAAAGTTGAAGAGCCCGAGGAAGAGATTGACCTCGGCGAACAAGAGCGGCACGAGCACCCTCATCGGAAGACCGGCGACACCGGTGAAGGTGGCACCGATGAAGGTGTCTCCGTTGGAATGGAACTGAGAACGGGCCACGAACGCCGCGATCGCCGCCAACGCGAAGTTGCTTCCGGGACCCGCGAGCGACACGAGCAGGAGATCGCGCCGTCCGTTGCGCAATCGCGCCGGATTCACCGGCACCGGCTTCGCCCAGCCGACGACCGGCAGCTGGGTGAGCGCGCCGAGTACCGGCAAGAAGATCGATCCGAACGGATCGATGTGCGGCACCGGGTTCAACGTGAGACGACCGGCCTGCTTGGCCGTGTCGTCGCCGAGCACGAAGGCAACGAGGCCGTGACTGATCTCGTGCAGGATGATCGCGGCGATCAGCCCGGAGAAGATGATGACAGTGACGCTGTCGACGTGCACGAGGGAGGGGCGTCAGCGGCGTTTGGACGCGCAGGTCATGCACAACCGCGCGGCCGGCATCGCTTCGAGGCGGGCCTCGGCGATGTCCTGGCCACAGGACTCGCATCGCCCGTAGGTTCCGGCCTCCAGCTTGCCGAGCGCGGTGTCGATGTCGAGCAACGTCTCGCGCAACGACCCGACGAGGGCGTCGACCTCACCTCGCTCCGCAGTCACCTGACCCGAGTCGGCGAAGCCCTCGTCGTACGAGTCGCGGTCGATGCCGAGGATGGTCAGCTCGTCGTTGACCCGCTCGCGTTCGGCTGTCAGCTGGGCGCGCCGGCTCGCGTGGGTCGTCTCGGTCATGGGCGCAATGTTACCCCGGTGCGTCCGTGTTACCGCCCGGCGCCCCCACCGTCTCGGGTGCGTTCGGTGGTCGTGTGCGCGCGCGGATGGGCCGCGTCGTACGCGGCTCGCAACCGTTCGGGCGACACCTTGGTGTACACCTGGGTGGTCGAGATGCTCGCGTGACCGAGGAGCTCCTGGACGACCCGCAGGTCGGCTCCGTGGTCGAGCATGTGTGTGGCACAGGAATGCCTCAGGACGTGGGGCGACAGCCGCGCGTCGAGCCCGACCCGAACGCCGGCTCGCCTCACGATCGCCCAACACGATTGCCGCGAGATGCGTCCCCCGCGCGCGTTCAGCACAACCGCCTCCGCGGCTCGTTCGACCCGCCGCGCCCGCGCTCGGCGCAGTACGAGGCGCCCGTCTCGCAGGTAGGCGTCGACGGCGACGCGCGCGCCGCGACCGATGGGAACAACCCGCTCCTTCGAACCCTTGCCCAGCACTCGCAAGGTGCCGTCGTCGAGATCGAGGTCGTCGAGATCGAGACCGACCGCCTCGCTGATCCGGATCCCCGTGCCGTAGAGAAGCTCGAGGAGCGCACGATCACGCTGCGCCCGCGGCTCGTCGCCGGTGACGGCGTGCAGGAGACGATCGATCTCCTCTTCGTCGAGCGCCTTCGGGATCCCGGCCGGGACGCGCGGCGCGCCCACCTCCTCGCTCGGATCGCGCTCGACGAAACCTTCGCGCGCACAGAACCGATGGAACGACCGCACCGCGACCACCGCGCGCGCGACCGAGGAGGCCGCGAGCCGTCGGCCGCCGTCGTCGTCCTCCAGTGTCTCGAGATGGCGGACGTAGGCGTGGACCACGTCCTCGCCGATACGGGAAGGATCGGTGGCGTCGCGCGCGCGCAGGAAGGCTGCGTAGCGGCGGAGGTCGCGCCGGTACGCAGCCAACGAATTCACGGCCAGCCCTCGCTCGACGGCGAGCCAATCGTCGTGCTCCGCGAGGAGCTTCGCCAGCTCGTCGGCCATCACATGCCGGATTCGGCCTTACGTCCCGAGCGCGGGTGCTGTCTCGACGATCGGGAGCCGGGGCAGACGGCCTTCGGCCCGTTCGAGCGCGGAGCGCACGAATGCGGCGAACAGCGGATGGGGCCGGTTCGGACGGCTCTTGAACTCCGGATGGGCCTGCGTCGCGACGAAGAACGGGTGCTTCGACTTGGGAAGCTCGATGAACTCCACGAGCAGATCGTCGGGCGAGGTGCCCGACAGCACCATGCCGTGCTCCTCCAGCACCTGCCGGTAGCGGTTGTTGAGCTCGTAACGGTGACGGTGACGCTCGTACACGACCTCTTCGCCGTAGATCTCGCGGACCCGGCTCCCGGCCGCGAGCTTCGCCGGGTACGCACCCAGCCGCATCGTGCCGCCCATGTCGACGACCGCCTTCTGATCGTCCATCAAGTCGATGACGGGATGGGGCGACCTCGGGTCGAACTCGGAGCTGTTGGCGTTCTCGAGCAGGCACACATCGCGCGCGAACTCGATCACCGCGCAATGCAGGCCGAGGCACAGACCCAGGTACGGAATCCCGTTACGCCGCGCGTATCCCGCGGCTTCGATCTTGCCGGGGATACCGCGCATACCGAACCCGCCGGGAACGACGATGCCGTCGAGGTCGTGCAGCCGCCCTTCCGCGAGCAGGCCCTCGGTATCGTCGGCCGCGATCCAGTCGACGAGGACGTTGGCGCCGCACGCGTAGCCTCCGTGCTTCAGCGCCTCGACCACCGAGAGGTATGCGTCGGGCAAGTTGATGTACTTGCCGACGAGCCCGATCCGTACGTCGTCCCGTGCCGCTCGCACGCGCTCGACCAGGGTCGTCCACTCCGTCAGGTCGGCCTCGTGCTGATCGAGGTGCAGCACCTTGCACACGTAGTCGTCGAATCCCTCGTCGTGTAGCACGAGCGGGATCTCGTAGAGGATCTCGGCGTCGACCGCGGTGACGATGCCGGCCTCGGGCACGTCGCACAATGCGGAGATCTTCTCCTTGAGCCGCTTGGAGATCGGTCGGTCGCTGCGACAGACGATCGCGTCGGGTTGTATGCCGCGCCCGCGAAGCTCGGTGACCGAATGCTGGGTCGGCTTGGTCTTCTGTTCGCCCGATGGGCCGATGTACGGCACGAGGGTGACGTGGACGTAGAAGACGTTCTCGCGACCGACGTCCTTGCGAAACTGGCGGATCGCCTCGAGGAAAGGCAGGATCTCGATGTCGCCGACGGTGCCTCCGACCTCGGTGATCACGACGTCGACATCGTCGTTCGCGAGCGCGAGGATCCGCTGCTTGATCTCGTTGGTGATGTGCGGGATCACCTGCACCGTCTCACCGAGGTATTCGCCCTTGCGTTCCTTGGCGAGGACCGACTGGTAGATCGAGCCGGTCGTGGCGTTCGACCTTCGGGTGAGCGGCACGTCGACGAAGCGCTCGTAGTGGCCGAGGTCGAGGTCGGTCTCGCCCTTGTCGTCGGTGACGAACACCTCGCCGTGCTGGAACGGGTTCATCGTTCCGGGATCGACGTTGATATACGGGTCGAGCTTCTGCATCGTGACCTTGAGGCCACGACTCTTCAGCAGTCGCCCGAGCGACGACGCCGTGAGCCCCTTGCCGAGGCTCGATGCAACTCCACCGGTCACGAAGACGTGCTTGGCCAACGCACATGCCCCTTCGGAAGACGCCGACACCGCCACGGCGACGGTAGCACTCGCCTGCGCCGTTTTCGGTGATCAGCCGCCGCTCTCACACTCGCCGCGCGGTGGCAGCGAGACGACAGCGCAGCGACCGAAGGGGAGCGGAGCGTGGAGTCGCCCGGAAGTTGTCGTCACGCTCCGCGGCCGAGCTCGTCGAGCCAACGGAGCACCGACACGCGCTCGATGACGCGGCTGAACGAGATCACCTCGCTCGCGACAGTGAACGCGACGAGAACCGCGAGCACGACCGCACGAACCCCCGGATCACACTCGAGCACGACTCCGAGTCCGAGCACCGCGCCGATCACGTTCGAGCCGGCGTCACCGAGCATCAGTCGCTCGCGCAGGTCGTCACCCAGCAATCCGGCGAACGCACCCACAACCGGCGCGACCGCAACACCGACGCTGTCCGCGCGCGCGACGAGCGCGAACGGCACCCAGGCCAGCAGACCGACTTTGATCGCTCGACCGGGCGCGCGATCGAAGAGATTCGTCAGGTTGGCAGCCAGCGCGACAATCAGTGCGTCGGTCACGACTCTCCCGCCCGACACGTGCGCGCCCGCGCCGACGAGAACAACGGCCAGGGCGCCGCCACCGACGATCTTCATCAGGCCCGTCGTGATGCGTCCGTGGGAGAGCAGCGCGCCGACGTGGCCGCGAAAACCGTGGTCCGTGGGCGTGCCCGCGACATCGTCGATCAGGCCGAGCAGCCCGAATCCGACGCAGGCCAGCAACACGAGCAAACGCGCCGCATCGCCGGGCGCGTTCCCCACTCCGAACGCGCCGAAAAGGGAACGTCCCGCCTCGACGAGAACGACGGTGACGACGGCCAGCACGCCCATCGCGGTCGGGACCGCCTGTCCGCGGTGGTTCGAGCGCTCGAGCGCCTGCGTGCGCAGGAGGTCATGACCCGCGCCGACGAGCAGCCGGACGGCGAGCAGGCCGACGCCGACGCCGAGGAGCACGCTCATGAGGGAAGCGGCGGAATGGTTTCGCTCGCGCCTTGGCCGTAGCCGTACTGGCCGATCCGCCCGTCGGCGATCTGCTCGAGCGAGATGACTGCGGTCAGGGCTCCCTGCGGGAGCTCGGCGTCATCGAACGTGCTGACCTGCTTCGCGAGCGCCGGATCGCCGCGCACCGGTTCGAGCGCGCCACCGCGCTTGGGCGGCGACACCGTGCCCCCGCTCGCGTCGTAGACCTCGCCGACCACGGTCGGGGCGTTCGCGGCGAGCAAGGCCTCCACCAAGTCGACAATCGTGTCAGTGGCCGAGAGGTGGCCGTCGGTTCCGGTGAGCACGAGGACGCGCGCGGGGCGCGCGGGGAACGCCGCGAGCGCCGTCCGCTTGCCGTCGGTGAAATCGAGGAAGCCGGCCGACCGCAGGGGCTCAACGACATCGCGTGCAGGACGGGACCGCGCCACCGGAGGCGCCGCCAGCCGCGTCGCGAAGTCGCGCAGGGCCGCGAGGCGAGAGGCCGCCACGTTGCCCGGCGGGATCCTCGACGCGGCCTGCAACGCGCGGAGATCCTTCGGCGAGTCGAGCCGCCACTTGTCGTCGAGCCAGAGGACGCCGGGCACGTCGGCACCCGCGGCGCGCACCGACGCGAGCACCGCGCTCACAGCACCTGCATTGACGCCCTTCTCGGCAATGATCGCGACCGGAACCGCATTGAGTCGCTGCGCCACGACGTATGCCGACGACTTGCGCATGAAGTCGTCGAGCTTCGACACCTCGTCTTTGAGCTGGCTGTTCTCGGCGTTGAGCTGGCTCGACTCGCGGGAGACACTTCGGATCTCGCGATCGAGCCGGTCGACGATCACCTGATCGACGACGGTCGACCCGACGAGGATGCCGAGGCCGAGGGCCAGAAAGACCGCGATGAGCGAGACGAGATGAAACCTGAAGTTGATCATCGTCAGAACCAGCCGCGCACCCGCGACCAGGTGTCGTCGAACATCAGGCGGAAACCGTCGAGGAAGACGCGCAGGGAATGCGACGCGTACACCATCGCGACCATTGCCGCGATCGCGGCGACGACCAGCAACACCATGTCGCGCCCGCGCACGCGCCCTTGGTAGAGCCGGCTGACACCCTTGGCGTCGACGAGCATCGGGCCGAGTCGGAGCCGGGTGAGGAACGTCGAAGCCATCCCGCGCCGCCCCTTGTCGAGGAACTCCACCATGGTTGCGTGCGTACCGACCGCGACGATGAGCTCGGCACCGGCCTCGAACGCGAGCAACAGCGCCGCGTCCTCACTCGTTCCCTCGGCGACGAAACGCTCGTAGCGCACTCCCGCCTCCCGCAGCCGCTCGAGACCGGGGGCGCGGCCGTCGGGATGGACATGATGCACGAGCTCGGCGCCGCAATGCAGCGCAACCGGAGAGAGCGAGTCGAAGTCACCGATGATGATGTCTGGCGTGCGGCCGTCGTCGATCAACGCGTCGGCGCCGCCGTCGACGGCGATGAGCACCGGGCGGTACTCGCGTATGTACGCTCGCAGCGCGCGGAGATCGTGCTTGTAGTCGAGTCCGCGTACGACGACGAGCGCCTGGCGGCCGCGGATCTTGGTCGAGAGCGGCGGCATCTCGAGCGGCTCGAAAGACCGCTCGGCCTCCTTGTCGATGAACTCGAGAGTATTGCGCGCAAACGAGCGCAACTCGGTACCGATGCGCAGGCGCGCATCCTCCATCCGCTGCTCGACCTCGTGCGCGGTCAGCAACTCCCCCGCGACGAGCTTCTCCCCGTTGCGCCACAGCGCGTCGTCGCGGATCTCGACGACTTCGCCGTCGCGGACGGTCTCCATGACCGCACTGCCGACCGCGTCGAGCAACGGCACGCGCGCGGCGACGACCCGTTCCGGACCGCCGTTCGGATAGCGGCCCGAGATCGAATGATCGGCGTTGACAATGGCCGCCACCCCTGCGGCGAGCAGGCTCTCGGCCGCGATGCGATCGAGATCGCGGTGGTCGATGACCGCGATCTCGCCCCTTCCGATCCGCTTGGCCAGATCCTTCGTGCGCGTACCGACGCGCGCGGTACCCAGGACGCGCAGCGGCGAAGGGCGTCGGCGCCGCAATCGGAACAACCTCACCTCGCGCCACTTCCGGTCCGGGCTTCGAGACGGACCTCGCCGCAACGCGCGACCAGCTCACGCGCGTGCCGGCGCGCGTGAGCCGACCCGCCGACTCCCGCGAGCATCCGAGAGATCTCGTTGACGCGGGCGTCGTCGAGCAGCAACGACGCAGCCGCGACCGTCCGCCCCTTCACCTCGTCTTTCGTCACCAGCAGGTGCGCGTCGGCGAAGGCCGCGACCTGCGGGAGGTGGGTGACGCAGAGCACTTGGTGACGTCCGCCCAAGGTGGCCAGCGCGCGTCCGACCGCGACGCCCGCCTCGCCGCCGATGCCGGCGTCGACCTCGTCGAAGACGAGCGTCGGCGGCGCCTCGGACAGCACGACGCGCAAGGCCAGCATCGCACGGGACAGCTCCCCGCCGGATGCCGCCTTCGCCAGGGGTCGCGCGGGCTCGCCGGGATTGGGTGCCAGCAGGAAGGTGACGTCGTCGGCGCCGTCGTCGCCGATCGCGCCCGAGTCGAACGCGCTCGAGTCGATCACCGACGACTCGATTTCGATCGAGAACGTCGCCGCCGGGAGCGCGAGCTCGCGGAGATGAAGGGTCACGGTGTCCGCGAGCCGCGGTGCGGCGGCCCGGCGCGCTTTCGACAGCGCGCCTGCGGCTCGCCCCCCCTCGGCCTGCGTTGCCCGGCAGGCGGCATCGAGGCGCGCGGCCCGCGCGTCGTGCTGTTCGAGCTCCTCGACGCGCTCGCGCGTTCGGGCCTGGTACTCGATGACGTCGTCGAGCGTGGACCCGTATTTGCGTCTCAGCTCGGCGAGCAGCGCGCGGCGCGTCTGGACCGCCTGCAAACGTTGCGGATCGGCGACGATCGACTCCTGGGTGGTGCGCACGTCATGGGCGGCGTCCTGCATCTCTGCTTGGAGCAGGCGTAGACGCGATGCGAGCGCCTCGAACGGCGCGCGCCCGACCAATGCCGAGAGCGCGGCGCCGAGCGCGTCCTCCCCCGCACCTTCGAGCTCGCGGTACGCAGTGGCCAGCGCCTCGCGGTGGGCCTCGGCGTCGGCGAGCAGCTCCTCCTCGGCAAGCAGCCGCGCGTCCTCGTCGGGGCCGGCGATCGCGGCCGCGTCGATCTCCGCCATCTGGTAGCGCAGCAGGTCGACCTCACGAGCCCTCGAACGCTCGTCGCCCCCGAGCGACGCGAGCTCGTCGGCGAGACGGCGCCACTCGGCTCGGGCCGCCCGCAACTCCGCGAGCGCCGCCTGCGCCTTGGCGCCGGCGAAGCGGTCGAGGAGTGTGCGTTGCTCCACGGGTGCCAGCAGCGACTGGTGCGCGTGTTGCCCGTGCAGGTCGACAAGCCGGCGTCCGCACTCGGCGAGCTCGGCCACCGTCGCGAGCCGACCGTTCACATAGCTGCGCGACCGTCCGTCGGCCGGCACGACCCGCGCGAGCACGACCTCCTCGGCGCCGTCCTCGAAGCGACCCTCGACGCGGGCTTCCGCCGCGCCCTCCCGCACCAGTTGCGGATCGGCCCGCCCACCGCAGAGCAGCTCGAGCGCATCGACGATCAGCGTCTTGCCGGCACCGGTTTCGCCGGTGATGACCGTCAGACCCGAGCCGAGCCTCACCTGAAGCTCGACGATGATCCCCAGGTTCTCGGCCCGCAGCTCCGAAAGCATTTCCTCTACCGATCCGGAAGCGAGAACTTCGACTTGAGGATTTGATGGAAGTCGCGCGGCCGGACGCTGATGAGCCGCAACGGCTCCCGGGCCACCCGGCATCGGACACGATCGCCCGAGCACAGCTCGCCGAGCTCGCGACCGTCGATCGTGAGCGCCACGTTGCGCCCGTTGACCACGACGAACGCGACCTCATCATGTTCGGAGAGAACGAGCGAGCGATCGAACAACATGTGAGGCGAGATCGGGGTCAGGACGATGCAGCGTAAGTCCGGCGACGCGATCGGGCCGCCGGCCGAGAACGAGTAGGCGGTGGTGCCGGTCGGCGTCGCGACGATGAGACCGTCGGCCGCATAGGACGTGAACGCGCTCCCGTTGATCGACACGTCGAGGTAGATCAGGTGGCCGGAGCGCAGTTTCTCGACGACCGTTTCGTTCAGCGCGTACCAGCTCCCGCGCGCCGGTCCGGCCGACTCGACGTCGACCGCGAGCATCGTCCGTTCCGACACCTCGTACTGGCCGGCGAGCAACCGAGGAAGCCAGACCTCGAGCTCCTCGGGCTCGAGCTCGCTCAGATAACCGAGCATGCCCATGTTGACACCCACGAGCGGCACCAGCGACGGGTATACGAGCTGCACCGCGTGCAGCATGGTCCCGTCGCCGCCGAGCGAGATCGCCAGTTCGAGACCGGGCGCGAATCGATCGGCGTCGGTTGCGTACGCGTCCAGACCCGAGGCGCGGGCGTCGTCGCCGGGGACACGGACCTCGACGTCGTGCTCGACCAACCAGGACGCCGTGCGCTGCGCGAGCTCGTGTGCGAGCGGTCGGTCGCGGTGCGGCACGAGACCGACGATGCGCGTCTCGGCCGAGTTCGTCACCGCGCATCCTCGGCAAGATGAGCGCGCTCGACCGCCTCGTCGAGGGCGCCGGGCAGGACCGTCGCTCGGCCCCGCCGCGCGTGCACGAGGAACTCGATGTTGCCGTCGGCGCCACGCAACGGTGACGGCACCACCGCGCCGACACCCAGGCCCGCGGCATCCAGCCCGGCGACGACCTCTCGCAACACCGCGGCATGCACGGCGCGCTCTCGCACGATGCCCCGACGGCCGACACGCGCCGGGCCGGCTTCGTACTGCGGCTTCACGAGCAGTACGAAGTCGGCGTCGTCGGTCGTCAGCGCGAGGAGATGCGGGGCGACCGAACCCAAGGAAATGAACGACACGTCGGCGACACAGAGATCGGGGCGCGGGTCGAGCGCGCCCGGCTCGACCTCGCGGACATTCATCCGCTCCATCACCGTCACGCGCGCGTCCTGGCGGAGGGACCACGCGATTTGGGCGCGCCCGACGTCGATCGCGTATACGTGCTCGGCGCCGCTCTGCAGCAGACAGTCGGTGAAGCCACCGGTCGACGCGCCCACATCGACCGCGCGACGCCCGCGCACGTCGATCGCGAACGCGTCGAGGCCGCCGGCCAGCTTGTGACCTCCGCGCGACACATACGCCGGACCGTCCGGCGCGAGCACGGCGATCGCCTCTCCCCCATCCACTTGGCGGGCCGGGGTCGAGGCCGGCGCACCACCGACGAGCACCCGGCCCGCGTCGATGGCCTCGACCGCGCGGGTCCGGCTGGGGACGAGGCCGCGCCGCACGAGCTCGACATCGAGCCGCCGCCGCACGCGGCCGTCAGCCTGCCTTGGCCGCTTTGGACGCGGCCTTCTTGGAGGGCGGCTTCTTCGACGATCCGGACTTCTTCGACGGGCCGGATTTCATCGCTTCACGATTCGCCCGCGTCAGCCGGCGTTCGAGCGCGACCAGATCGGCCTTGGTCGCGAGGCCGAGCGCGCCGAGCTGCCGCTGCACCTCCTTCTGCACCACCTTGCGCAGCTCCTCGCTGCGACGCCGGCTCATGTCGATGACCTCGTCGATCGCGGCGGTCATCTGCTCGCGGGCGAGATGCCCCTGCGCGACGAGATCGGAGACGATCGCCCGCGCCTGCGAGCGCCGCAGCTCGGTGAACTGCATGCCGGTCTCCAGAGCTCGCTTCCAGTCCGACGCCTGCGGCATCGTCAGGATCTTCGGCGGCATGGTGGGCCTCTCCGTGCGGGGCGCGCGGGCGCGCACAACGGGGTCGGCCATGAAGCCTAGGACCTGCCGCGTCCGAGCGACCGCGAGAACGGGCCCGGACCATCGGTAGGGTCCGGGCGTGATCCCGATCCGAGACGACAACCCGACCGCGCGGCGGGCGATCGTCACGATCCTCCTGATAGCCGTCAACATCGCGATCTACTTCGGCATCCAGTATCCGAAGCACGCCGACGCGAATGCCGAGGCCGTCTTCGAGTACCACTGGGCAGGCGTTCCCTGCGAGGTCCGAACCGGCAAGCCGATCGTGCTCGTTCCCGACGGCACGATCACGCCGGCGTCCGCGTGCGTCATCCCCGCGGCCGGGATCGCGGCCCCGCAACGCGCCTTTCCGCACAAGAACGTCTGGCTCGCGGTCGTGTTCTCGATGTTCCTGCACGGATCGATCCTGCACGTGCTCGGCAACATGCTGTTCTTGTGGATCTTCGGCAACAACGTCGAGGACCAGCTCGGTCCCGTCTGGTTCCTCGTGCTCTATGTCGTCGGCGGCGTCGTCGCGTCTCTGGTTCATATCGTGGGCAACCTCCACTCCACCACGCCCTTCTTGGGCGCGTCGGGCGCGATCGCGGTCGTCATGGGGGCGTACATCGTTTGGTTCCCCCGCGCCCGCGTTCTCACGCTGGTGCCGATCGTCTTCATCTTGTGGCCGGTGCGATTGCCGGCGATCCTCGTGCTCGGACTCTGGTTCGTTCTCCAGCTCTTCACGCAATCGTCGAGCGGTATCGCGACGCTCGCGCACATCGGTGGATTCGTGTTCGGCATGCTCGTCGCGTCCGCCCTCGCGCAGGCGGCCGGTTTCCCGCGACGCGCGCCGTCGCCGCGGCCGGGTTACTGAGACGCTCCTCCGAACGCACCGGCAAGCTTCGGCGCGAGCTCGCCCAGGTCGCGGGCGACGAACGCGGGCGGCGGATCGGGCACCGACTCCTCACCTGCCGTCCCCGCGATCCCTGACAGCACGAGCGCGAACGGCACGCCGAGCGCCGTCGCGAACGCGCCGTCGGTCGACGGGCGATCCCCGACCATCACTACCGGGTTGTCGTAGCGGGCGCGCACCAGCGCGGCCATCGCGGGTTCGGGCTTGCCGGCGACCTCGGGTTGGCGGCCTCCGGCCGTCGCCACCGCGGCGACGAGCGAGCCCGCTCCCGGCAGCAACCCCTCGGCGCCCGGATAGGTCGGGTCGAGATTCGTCGCGACGAAGCGCACCCCGGACCGCACTCCGTCGGCCGCGCGCCGCAGCCGTTCGAAGTCGAACTCTCGGTGCCAGCCGACGACGACCGCGGCAAGCTCGGACGCGGAATCGACCGGATCGAATCCGTGCGCCCGCAACGCCTCGACGACTCCGGGTCCCGCGCACGCGAGCACGCGCCCGGCAGGCGACAACGGGCTGCGATGCTGTTCGCGCGCGAGCAGCGCCGCGGCTGCCTGCGCACTCGTCACCAGATCGTCGGGCGAGGCCGCGATGCCCGCCGCCGCGAGCCGCTCCAGGTTGTCGCGCACGCGCCCGCTCGAGTTGTTCGTCAGGAAGGCCACGCGTAGTCCCGCGCTGCGCAATTGTGCGACGCCGGCCGCCGCGCCCTCGATCGGCGTCTCGCCGCGCCACACGACGCCGTCCAGGTCGCAGCACACGACCGGACGGCTGTCCCCGCCCGAGCTGCTCACGACCAGTCGGCCCCCGGGGATGCAGCCTCGGGGGACGCGGTCTCCGCGGCCTGCTCGAGCGCGGCCTGGTAGTCGGCATTGTCGGGCCGCATCACCGTCGCCAGGCGTAGGTGCCCGCGGGCGCGGGTGCGGTCGCCGGCGCGTAGGCGACACAGTCCGATGCCGAACTGCGCGTAGTCGTTGACGGGCTCGATATCGAGTGCCGCGACGAACTCCTGCTCCGCGGCCGCGAAGCGGCCGCTCCGGAAGTACGCGCGCGCCAGGGCCTCGCGCACGGAGCCCTTGGTCGGCTCGAGCGCCCGCGCCTGCTCCAGCGCGATCACCGCCGCGTGCGCGTTGTCGTCCGCGAGAAGCCGCATGCCTTCGGAGAAGGCGGTGTATGCCTCGTGATCGCCTGACATCGACATGGGTTCGCCTCCTTGACCTCTCTCGGGGACGTTCACGGGTTTCCCTGTGATACAACCCAATCGCATTCCCGAGCACCCCGGAACCCGGAGCACCGACGTGGCCGACTTCTCGCCCTTTGCCGGAGTCCGGTATCGGAGCGCGTCCCCGGACCTTGCGGCACTCGTGGCCCCACCATACGACGTCATCGACGACGATCAGCGCGCCGCGCTCGAGGCCGCCGACGAGCACAACGCGGTGCGCCTGATCCTGCCCAGGGACGTCTCAGTCGAGGGAGATCGCTACGCCCGTGCGGCTCAGACCTTCGCCGAGTGGCAGGCGAGCGGCGTGCTCGCGCCCGATCCGGCGCCGCGTCTGTATGCGTACCGCATGGAATTCACCGGTCCGCACGGCGATCGCAGGCATACCCGCGGCGTGATCGGGGCGCTGAGCCTTCCGGAACCGGGCGACGACGACGTCCTCCCGCACGAGCGCACTCTGCCGAAGGCGAAGTCCGACCGGCTTGCGCTCTTGCGCGCGATGCGGGTCAACGTCGACCCGATCTGGGGTCTGACGCTCGGGTCGGGCTTGACTGCATTGCTCGAACACGCGGCGCCACTGGCGGCTTGCGTTGATCCCGACGGCGTCCGCCACGAGATCGCGGCGGTCGACGACCGGGACACGATTACCGCGATCGGGCGAGTGGTCGGCGCCGCGCCGCTGGTCTTGGCGGATGGGCACCATCGGTTCGAGACGGCGCTCAATTACCGCGACGAGCTGCGGTCCGCCGGCGTTGCCGCGGGCGGCGCGGCCGCAATCATGACGTTCGTCGTCGAGCTCGCCGACGACGAACTCTGCATCGAGCCAATCCATCGCCTGATCGAGGTGCCGTCCGGCATTGACGTGCGCGCCCCGCTCGCCGATGCCTTCGACGTACGCGACGCGGGTGCGAACACGCCCGACGGCGTCGACACGCTTCAGGCCGCGATGCGAGCCGAGCACGCGCTCGGGCTCGTCGACCTCCGGGGACTCGCGCTCGCCGTCCCACACCCCGGCGCCCGCGCCGCGGCCCTCACCGGCGAGCATCCGGCCGTCGCCGCGACCGACACGGCGGTCATCGAAGCGCTGGTCGTTCCCAGGCTCCCAAACGCGACGTGGCAGTACCGGCATGACGCCCGAGACGTCGCCGCGCTCGTCGACAAGCGCGCCGCTACCGCGGCGATCCTGTGCTCGCCGGTGTCGGTGGCCGGCACGCGAGCGGCGGCCGTCGACCGCGTGCGCATGCCGCAGAAGACCACGTTCTTCTGGCCCAAGCCGCGCACCGGGATGGCGTTTCGGACGCTCGACTGAGCGCCCGGTGAGCCTCGTCGGTCGGGGTTACTCGACGGTCCAGGTCGGCGCCGATCGCAACAGTGCGCCGAGGTCGCCCGGACCCGAGCGTTCGACCGCCGCGACCAGCTGCTGCTGCATCGAAGCTCCGTAGGCGGGTCGATCGATGGCGCGGAACACGCCGACCGGCGTGGGCGTGTCCGGATGGTCTGCCAGGCGCGAGAGCGAGAACGCGAGCGACGGATCGGCGCGCGTCTCGTCGTGGACGACGAGCTTGTCCTCGCCGACGTCGGCGACCTCGACGATCTTCGCTTCGCCGAACTCGTTCATCGTCACGCCGAGTTGACCGTCGGTACCAAATCGCACGGGCTGACCGTGTTTCAGGTCGATGAGCATGTCCGGACGCGCGTCCTTGTTGAGGATCGCGTCGAAGGCACCGTCGTTGAAGACATTGCAGTTCTGGTACACCTCGACGAACGCGGCACCCTGGTGCTCATGCGCCCGGCGGAACATCTCTGTCATGTGCTTGCGGTCCATGTCGTGGGTGCGGGCGACGAAGCTCGCCTCGGCGCCCAACGCGATGGAGACCGGGTTGAAGGGGTGGTCGAGCGAGCCGAACGGCGTCGACTTCGTGATCTTGCCGACCTCGCTGGTCGGCGAGTACTGGCCCTTGGTGAGACCGTAGATCTGGTTGTTGAACATCAGGATCTTGAGGTTCACATTCCGGCGCAATGCGTGGATGAGGTGGTTACCGCCGATCGACAGCATGTCGCCGTCGCCGCCGATGACCCATACGTCCAGGTCGGGGCGTGCCAACGCGACGCCGGTAGCGACCGCGGGCGCGCGGCCGTGGATGCTGTGCACGCCGTAGGTGTTCATGTAGTAGGGAAGCCGCGCCGCGCAGCCGATCCCGGATACGAACACAAGGTTCTCGGGCAACACGCCCGTCTCGGGCAAGAGGAGCTGGATCGCGGTGAGGATGCCGTAGTCGCCGCAACCCGGGCACCACCGAACTTCTTGATCCGACTGGAAGTCCTTGCGCGCGAGCTTCACCGCGACACCACCCGCGCCATTGCCATTGCCGTCGGTCACGACTGCATCATCTCCAGGATCTTGTTCTCGATCTCGGCCGCGTGAAACGGCACGCCGGCCACACGCGTGAAGCTCTGGGCATCGACGAGGAACTCAGCTCGTACCAATTTCGACAGCTGGCCGAGGTTCAGCTCCGGCACGAGCACCTTGGCGTAGCGGTGCAGTACCTCGCCGAGATCGCGCGGGAACGGGTTCAGGTGCCGCAGATGCGCGTGCGCGATGTTCTTGCCGCGCGCCCGGATGCGGCGCGTTGCCTCGGTCGTCGCGCCCCACGTGCCGCCCCACGACAGCACGAGGAACTCGGCTCGGTCGGGATCGTCGACGTCGACGAGCGGGATGTCGTTGGCGATACCGGCGACCTTGGCGGCGCGCAGGCGCGTCATCCGGTCGTGGTTGTCCGGGTCGTAGCTGATGTTGCCGGTGCCGTCTTCCTTCTCGATGCCACCGACGCGGTGCATGAGCCCCGGCGTTCCCGGGATCGCCCACGGACGTGCGAGCGTCTCGGGATCGCGGAGGTACGGCCAGAACTCGTCGCCGTGGTTGGGCTCGGTGGCAAAGGGCACCGAGATGTCGGGCAACGCGTCGACGTCGGGGAGCACCCACGGCTCGGCGCCGTTCGCGAGGTACCCGTCGGTCAGCAGCATCACCGGCGTTCGGTACTTGATCGCGATCCGGGCCGCCTCGAAGGCCGCCGCGAAACAGTCGCTCGGCGAGCTGGCCGCCACGATCGGCATCGGCGCTTCACCGTGACGCCCGTACATCGCGAGCAGGAGATCGGCCTGCTCGGTCTTCGTCGGCAGGCCGGTCGACGGCCCGCCCCGTTGCACGTCGACGACGATCATCGGGAGCTCGAGGCTCACCGCCAGGCCGAGCGCCTCCGACTTCAGGTCGACACCCGGGCCGCTCGTGCCGGTGATCGCGAGGTTCCCCGCGAAGGCGGCGCCGATCGCGATCCCGGCCGCCGAGATCTCGTCTTCCGCCTGCAGCGTCTTCACACCGAAGTTCTTGAGCTTCGAGAGCTCGTGCAGGATGTCGGACGCCGGCGTGATCGGGTAGGACGCGTAGAACAGTGGCAGCTTGGCGGCCTGCGCGGCCGCGACGAGCCCGTAGGACAGCGCGACGTTCCCGGTGATCTGGCGATACTCGCCGGGTGAGAGCGGTGCCGGCTTGATCTGGAACGCGTGGTCGAACAGCTCGGCGGTCTCGCCGAAGTTGTATCCCGCGCGAAATGCGGCAACGTTGGCTTCGAAGACCTCGGGTCGGCTCGCGAAGCGCTTCTTGATCCAGTCGACGAGCGGATCGGTCGGGCGGGTGTACATCCAGCAGATGAGCCCGAGTGCGAAGAAGTTCTTCGAACGCTCCGCGTCGCGGGGCTTAACGCCGAGCGGCTTCGTCGCCTCGACGGTGATTGATGTCATCGGGACCTCGTAGACGCGGTACGCGGCGAGCGACCCGTCGTGCAGCGGATTCTGCGCGTAGCCCGCCTTGTCGAGGTTGCGTTGCTCGAAGGTGTCGACGTTGATCAAGAGCGTCGAGCCCGACGCGAGGTCGCGGAGGTTCGCTTTCAGCGCGGCCGGGTTCATCGCGACCAGCACGTTCGGGGTATCGCCCGGAGTGACGATGTCGTGGTCGGAGATGTGCACCTGAAAGGCGGAGACGCCGGCGATCGTTCCCGCGGGTGCCCTGATCTCTGCCGGGAAGTCGGGCAGCGTCGCCAGGTCGTTGCCGAACATCGCCGACAACTCCGTAAATCGGTCGCCAACGAGTTGCATGCCGTCGCCCGAATCCCCCGCGAACCTGATCACGACCTGCGGGAGCGTCTCCGCTCTCCGGGCCGAGGTCGCCTCTACGGTCACCGTTGACCACCAGCTTTCCCAGTGCCTGTTTGCATCACGGGCGACACCACACCATCGGGGTAACGCCCACGCGTGTTCATCGGCCGCGCGCGGGGACACTGTACCGTCGCGGCGGTCGGGGTCCGGGGTTGGCCGGCGATTCTGCGACGCTCGCCACCGGGCAAGCCGGTCACCGCTCCAGGGCCTCGAGCAACTCCTCGACCCGTCGCCGCAGCCCGCGTGACCGGCGCCGGTCACGACCCCGGCATACCACCTCCGCCTCGATCTCCACCCGCGAGGCGGTGGTGCCGGCGGCGCGGAAGAACCGCCGCCGCACCGCACCGAGGACCACCAGCTCGTCGCCCGCGTCGAGCTCCTCGAGCCAAGCCGGCGGGTCGATCACGGACACCGGCACCGACATGGCCCGACCGTCGACTCGTGTCGTTACCTGGAGCTGCGCCAACCGCTGGGCCGACGGCAACACCCGCAGCTCCGGCGCGCTCGAACAGGTGCCCCGGACGATCGCGACGTTGAATGATTCCGCATCCATACAAACTCCCCGATTCGCGGCGCGCGGGCGCCGAACCGCTCCACGGGGAAGCGCCGGGGAAGCGAGACGCACGTTACGCGGAGGGTGTGACGGTAACGGGGTGCGAGGCGAGGGCGCGCTCAACCCAGCGCGGCGAGTCGCTCGGCGACGTCGGCAAAGCCCGCATCGTGGCGACGGATGCGTTGGAACAGATCGCGTGCCTTCGGCAGGTCGCCGGCGCGCTCGTAAAGGTCGCCGAGCGCGTACCAGACCCTGACATGGTGGTCCTGCACGCGATGTTGTTGGGGGCTCCGCCGGTCGAGCGTGGCGATCGCCTCGGTCAGCCGACCCTGGTCGGCACGCGCGCCGGCGAGGACGATGCGCCCCTCGGTCACGAGCGCGCCCGATGGCGATGCGGCGGCGAGCTCCTCCCACAACTCCTCCACTCGGCGGTGCTTGCCCAGCGCGCGAGCACAGTCCATCAGCACCGGGTGCTGCTCGACCGAGTTGGTGAGCCCGACGAATGCCTCGAGCTCCTTCGTGGCGGCCTGGTACTGACCGAGCCGGTACTGGCAGAGGCCCAGCAGCTCCCGCACGGCGCTCGCGTCGGGGTACGCATCGCGCAGCGGGCGCAACAACCGGGCCGCATCGCGCTCGCGTCCTGCCGTGAACGCGTCGGCCGCGCGCGCGAGCTCGGTCTCGGCGCGGCGCGCACCCCGGCCCGCGAGCCGGGCGAGCTCGTCGCCGGCCCCCGTCGTCCTGACCCTCCGGCGGCGCGTCGGCGCCGGCGTGCGCGCCTTGCGTTCGCGGCTCGGGCGAGACACCGCCTCGGTCGTGGGCCGTCGCACCTTGCGTAGCGACGAACGCGGGACCTGCGGGACGGGCTCGAGATCGTCGTTCTTCCGCCGGAACTTGGGGCTGGGATAGTCGACACCGCTGCGGGTGGGACTGCGCTCGGCGCTGCTGCGGGCAGTCCCTTTGCGAGCGCCGCCGGATTTCCCCGTGCCCTTCCGCGCGCTCCCACGCGACTGCCGCTTTTGCGGACCGTCACGGCGCAGCTCGCGGCTCGGCACCCCACCACGGGATTCCCGCTCGGGCGCACCCGAGCGCGGCTCACGTCGGGACGTGCCATCACTGCGCAATGCCCGCTTCGGAGCACCATTGCGACGCACCTCCCGCTTCGAGGCCCCGGCGCCACGCGCAGCCCGCTTCGGAGCACCCCCACTGCGCGATCCCCGCTCCGATGGGTCGTCGCCGCGCGCCTCGCGCCGCGCTCCGTCGCGGGAGCGCGGGGCGCGCGACGTCTTGTCACTCGGGCGGCGCGGGTTGCGGTCGTTCACAGTCGGATTCGCTTCCGTGGGGGTGACGCAGCGTACGCGAAGATGCCCGCCACGATGGGCGGGCATCTTCGCTTCAGCGAAAAAACCCGGCGACGACCTACTCTCCCAGGAGGACTACCTCCAAGTACCATCGGCGCGGGCGGTCTTAACTGCCGTGTTCGGAATGGGAACGGGTGTGTCCCCGCCGCCATGGTCACCGGGTTCAAATGTCAGC
>JBBQTI010000033.1:0-47890 GCA_038213435.1 Acidimicrobiia bacterium | reverse complement strand
GCCCATATCGACCAGGGGGACTTGTCACGGATCGAACGAGGTGGCATCGATCCGCGTTGGTCGACGGTGAACCGGATTATCAACGCGCTTGGTGAGACGTTCTCGTTGACTTCGGCTCCCACGACGATTCGTCCTGCACTTGCCGCCGAGACGCGCGAGAACATTCGAAGGACCGCGCGGTCGGGTGCGGCGAAGCGGCCAACACTCGGCGAGGCGGCCCTTCCCATCAAGCGGTGACGTTCCTTCGTCCCGCACTTCGCGCTGATCAGGAGGAGCTCGCTCGGTTCGAATGCGCGCGCCCTGAGCGCCAGTTCGAGATCGACGTCCAGGAATTCGTTCGCGGCGCCATCGGTTGGCTCGAGGATCCCGAGGGCGTTGACCGCGAGGTGCTCGTTCTCGAGGACTCCGGCGAGATAGTCGGGATCGTGGTACATGAGGACGATGACGGCGACCGTTTCATCAACGCGCTGGCGATTCGAAGCGACCAACAAGCAAAGGGATACGGCAAGCTCGTACTCGGCACGGTCCTCGACGACCTCGCCCAACGGTACACAGGCCACGTCGCCACCTGGCTCGTCGCTCCCGCGAACTTCGCATCCCACGCAATGTCAGATGCGGTCGCGGCGGACGTGACGTATCCACCAGAGACAAAGCCGAACGCGCTCTACGCGATCGCGCTCTAGGACCTTCGTGGCCGAGCCAGCGAACATCGAATCAGCCGATCGTCGCGCTTCTGTACCGAACCTCGGAAACGGCAAGTACCGACGGGACACAAATGACGCTGGCGAGCGGAACGCTCCCCGCCCTCCGGCTAGAGGCGGCGCGGCGCTGCCGTCACCGAGCCGACGCGTTCCGTGAACGCGAGAGATTCTGAGTCATTGATCGTCAAGGGATCGCCACCCGATCGTTCACGGAGACCTCTACCCACATCGCGGGCCGCGATTGCACACGTCGGTGAGGGCCGTCGTCCCGAAGGGGTACGGCGGCAATCGTGCGTGGTAACTGGAAGTCCGGCCATGATCTTGTTATCGCAGAGGATCCTTCTCGCGCCGAACTGACGGCTGAGCTCGCCGAGTTGCGGGCTGAGAAGGTCACGTCCAGGGGCGTGGTGTGTATGACGACGACCACGTCAACCTCGTAGCTGCATTTTATCCTGTGGGTGCAAGTTCGCTTGTGGGTGCCTCCTCGAGTTCGGGTTGTTGGTCACCGTCGATGACGCGCATGCGGGCTTTGGTGAGCAGCTCGGCGCTCATGTAACGGCGAGCGACGGCCCATTCATCGTGTTGTTCGGCGAGGACCGCGCCAACGAGGCGGATCATTGCGGCACGGTTCGGGAAGATCCCAACGACGTCGGTGCGGCGCCGGATCTCTTTGTTCAACCGCTCGTGCGGATTGTTGGAACGGATCTTGCGCAAGTGTTCTTTGGGGAACGGCGTGAACGCCAACACGTCGCCAGCGGCGTCGACGACCATCGTGCGCCGCGCTTGCGCGGTGTCTCGGACGGATCGCACCACTCGTGGAGGCGGATCGCGAACACATGGAGACGCTCGAGCGGATCGGATTCGGCAGCGACCACGCGCTCGAGATCTTCGGTCGCCTCGCGAAGGGTCTCTTCGAACAGCGCGAAGAGCAACTCGTCCTTGCCGTCGAAGTACTGGTAGAAGCCTCGCAGCGACTGCTTCGACTGATCGAGGACCTCTTGGATGGTGAAGTCGGTCGTCCCCTTCTCGTCGATCAGCGCGAACGCGGCATCCAGGAATCGCTGGACGCGCTGCTCGGCGCGCGACCGGGCCGCGTTCAGGCTGCGGGAAACCGCCCGCCGGCGCCAGGCAGGCATGTTCGCGTCATCGGGAGTTTCGTCCGCCACAGCTGGAACCCGCTTTACCAAGAGCGGACGGTATCAGGGCCTTCGCGCGAGAACGTCTCTTCCGGACACACGTTCACGCGCCGTTGTAGACGCGGCCGCCCTTCATCACGAAGCGCACGTCCTGCGTCATCGTGATGTCCTCGGGACGGGTTGCCCGGCACCGCGATGATGTCGGCGAGCAGTCCTGGCTCCGCGAGGCGTACGCCGGATGGACTCCGCGGCGGCCTCAGCGTCACCTCGTCGTCAACACCCTTGTCACCCACTGGAACGACCAGGAGGCGAGCGCGATCAGCGACGTGACTTCATCCGGCAGGGCGACTCCGGCTGGACGATTCAGCTCGTGGGCCGATATCACGACACGCTCCATCACGACGACGGCCTGTGGCGGTTCCACCGTCGGGCGGCCGAGTTCGTGCCGTAGCGTCTGAGTACCCTGACCACCTGACACGCACGTCATGTGCCGAGCCGTACCGGGGGGACATGTGGAGCTGCCGAAGATCATCAGCGTCGACGACCACGTCGTCGAGCCCGCGCACGTCTGGCAGACCTGGCTGCCCGAGAAGTACCGGGAGAAGGGGCCGCGCGTGGAGCGCAAACGCTGGGGCGCGTTCCGGCTCAAGAAGGGCGCCAAGTACGAGATGATCGAGGATCCCGAAGGCGAGTGGGGCGACGCCTGGATCTACGAGGACAAGGTCATCTACGTGCAGAAGAAATTCGTCGCGATCCCGAAATCGGCGACGTCCGGCGACGACGTGTCGACGTTCGACAAGACGGTCATGACGATGACCGCCGTCACCTACGACGACATGCGCACCGGCTGTTACGACGCCAAGGAGCGCAAGAAGGATTTCGAGATCAACTGGGTCGACGGGTCGCTCCCCTTTCCGACGTTCCCGCGCTTCTGCGGCCAGACGTTCAAGGAGGCCGACGACCGCGAGCTCGCGCTGGCCTGTGTGAAGGCGTACAACGACTGGATGGTCGAGGAGTGGTGCGATCCTTCGATCGGCATCAACATCCCGCTCTGCATCATCCCGCTCTGGGATGCCGAGCTCGCGGCGCGCGAGATCGAGCGCAATGCCGCGCGCGGCGTGCGCGCGGTGTGCTTCTCGGAGCTGCCGACCAAGCTCGACCTGCCGAGCATCCACACCGGCTCCTGGGACCCGATGTTCGCGGTCTGCGACGACACCGGCACCACCGTGTGCATGCACGTCGGCTCGTCGTCGACCGATCCGTTCTCGTCGAAGGACGCGCCCGCCGGCGTGGGGAGCATGGTCGGCTTCAACAACTCGATGGCGTCGCTGGGCGACTACCTCTTCGGCGGGATCATGCACCGGTTCCCGAAGCTGAAGATCGCGTACTCCGAAGGCCAGATTGGGTGGTTGCCGTACGCGCTCGAGCGCGCCGACACGGTGTGGAAGGAGCACAACGCCTGGCAGAACTCCAAGCGCCTGTGCCCGGAGCCGCCGTCGACCTACTACTACGACCGCGTGTTCGGCTGCTTCACCTGGGACCGGCACGGCGTGAAGTCGCTCGACGAGGTCGGCGAGAACAACATCTGCTTCGAAACCGACTACCCGCACACCGACACGACGTGGCCGAACTCGAAGGAGTATTGCGAGCAGATGCTCGAGGGCGTCGACGACGAGCAGAGGTACAAGATCCTGCGCGGCAACGCCATCCGCATGCTCGAGCTCGACCGCGTTTGAGTCGTTACAGGGCGAACGACTGGGAGACAATCGACTTCTTCAGCGACGAGTCGCTCGTCGAGGACCCGTATCCCTATTTCGAGCAGCTGCGCGCGGCGTGCCCGGGCTGCCGCTCCCCCATCACGGCGTGGTCGCAGTGACGTGAGCGACATCATCGATCGCTACCGCGACCAACTGCCGATGCACGAACACATGGTCACCATGGACCCACCCGCGCACACGCAGGAACGCGCGCTGCTGATGCGGTTGAGCCCGAGCTGAACGCGCTCGGGTGGCTCGACGACGGGGTGTCTGCGCCGCCGTGAGCGCGCCTTCGGGCGACGGGGTTACGAAGCTCGGGTGACGCGAACCGGAACGTTCGAGTAGCCGGCGACGTTCGACATGTGAACCCGGCGGAGCCCGGCCTCGTCGACCTCCAGCTGCGGCCATCGCCTCGCGATCTCTTCGATGGCGATGCGACTCTCCATTCGCGCGAGGGCCGCACCGAGACAGCTGTGCGTGCCGTGGCCGAACCCGATCGAGATGCCCGGCGCCCGTTCGATGTCGAAGTCGTCCGCTCGCTCGAAGGCGCGCGGATCTCGAGTCGCCGCGCCGGTGATGAGCAGCACCGGGAAACCGGCGGGGATGGTCCCACCTTCGAACTCGCGATCGGCGACCGAGAAGCGCCCCTGGTACTGCGACGGCGGGACGAACCGGAGGATCTCCTCGACTGCGCGTGGGATCGCCGCGTGGTCGGCCAGGATCTTCTTCCACTGGTCGCCGTGGCGTGCGAACAACACCACCGCGTTGCCGACCAGCTTCGTCACGGTCTCAGCGCCGGCGCCACCGAGCAGCGTGGAGAAGCCCGCGATCTCGACGTCATCGAGGCCGGTCTCCACGCCGTCGCCGCGGTCGACGGTGACCTGAGTAAGCCGCGACATCATGTCGTCGGCCGGTGTCCTGCGCTTCTCCGCCGCCAGCTCGAAGAAGTACGCGCCCATCTCGAACATGGCCTGCTCGCCCTCAGGCGTGACGTCGAGTTGGCCATGCTCGCGATGCAGTCCGACATCGAGCCACTCGCGGATCCGCTGCCGATCGGCCTCCGGTACGCCGAGCATGCGCGAGATGATCTCGACGGGAAACGGGCCGGAGAAATCGGTCACCACGTCGAACTCGGTCGCGCCGTCGAGCGGATCGAGGAACGCGCAGATGACCTCGCGGATCATCGGCTCCAGTGTCGTGACCGCTCGGGGTGTGAACACGCGGCTCACAAGTGCTCGGAGCCGGTCGTGCTCGGGCGGGTCCATCATGATCATGCTGCGAAGGATCTGGATCAGCTCCGGATCTTTCGAGAGCGTCGAGAGATCCACGCCGTGCGCGCTCGAGAAGCCCTCCCAATCGCGGTGGGCGGCCAACACGTCGGCGAATCGCGAAAGCGCGTAGAACCCGTACTTCTCGCTGAAGTAGACCGGCGCGTCGTCTCGGAGCCGCCGGTACACGTCGGTCGGGTCGTTGAAGTACTCGTCCGAGAACGGATCGAACTCGACGGGAATCACGGTCATCGCGAGCCGAGAACGCAGTGGTGTCGCATCGAGAATTAGCTTAACTTCCGACCGGTTCCGCGCCGCGCCGATGCCGCGCGTCAGGAAGGCGCCATGTCCCGACGGATACTCACCGCGACCCTCTTGCTCACGGCGCTGGTCGCTGCCGGCTGTTCGAGCGGGAGCGGAAAAGGTGCGACGAGCCAATCCACCACGACCCGGCGCGTCGCCGCGACGTCGACGACGACCACACAACCGCGTCCGGCCGGTCCGGCCGCGGACATCTCGCATGAGATCGTGGGCGGCAAAGGCGTGTTCATCGCCGAGGCGACGACAACGAACCTCGGGCAAGTCGGGTACGCCCAGCACGACTACGTCGCGGCCGGCACCGCGGCGTCGTACAAGCTCGATGGCGCGGTCACGCGTGACGGCCGCTGGAAGTTCGCGCCCGACGCGACTGCGCCCTACCGGACCCGCGTGCTCGTGCGGCAACCGGCGGACCCCGAAAAGTTCAGCGGCACCGTCATCCTCGAATGGCTGAACGTCAGCGGCGGGGTCGACGCCAACCCCGACTGGGTGAGCCTGCGGGAAGAGATCGTGCGCCGGGGCGACGTGTGGGTCGGCGTGTCGGCGCAGCGGATCGGCGTGATCGGCGGGCCGGTGCTCGTGAAGGTGGAGGTGCCCGGCGCCGCCGATCTCCAGGGCAAGGGTCTGAGGGCGATCGACCCGGCACGGTACGGCTCGCTCGACCACCCCGGCGATGGCTTCTCGTTCGACATCTTCACGCAGGTCGCGCGCGCGATTCGTGCGGGCGCGGGCTTGGACGGGTTGCGGCCGGGCAAACTCATCGCGGCCGGCGAATCGCAATCGGCGTTCGCGCTCGTGACGTATTACAACGGCGTGCAGCCGCTGACACGCGCCTTCGACGGCTTCTTCGTGCACAGCCGGGGCGCGGTCGCGCTGCCGCTCGTCGCACGGGGCAAGTCCGCGGACATCGTCGGCGCGATCAGCGGTACCGCGACGATCTTCCGCACCGATCAAGACGCGCCCGTGCTCGACATCCAGACCGAGTCCGACGTGGCGAGCATTCTCAACTCTTATGCAGCCCGCCAACCCGACACCGATCGTTTCCGGCTCTGGGAGGTCGCGGGCACGGCGCACGCCGACCTGCATCTCGTCGGGCCGACCGCCGCGTCGATCAAGTGTGGCGTGCCGATCAACAACGGTCCCATGCACCTCGTCGCCAAAGCGGCGCTGAACGCACTCATGAATTGGATCGAGACCGGCACGGTCCCGGTGATCGCGCCGCGCATCGATGTGGCCACGGGCGCGTCACCCGAGACCCGCCGCAGCGCCGACGGCATCGCACTCGGCGGCATCCGCACCCCGCCGGTCGACGTGCCGGTCGCGGACCTGTCGGGATTGCCGGGACCGAACCGGTCGACGATCTGCTTGCTCCTCGGTTCGACCAAGCCGTTCTCCGCGGCGCGGCTCGCGCAGCTGTATCCATCACGCGCCGAGTACGTTTCGCGCTACGACGCTGACGCCGATACGACGATCAAGGCCGGCTTCGTATTGCCGGACGACCGCGACGCCCTGCTCGCGTTCGCCCAGCCATCGCGGATCCCGGGTTAGTCAGGCGCCCGCAGCCGTCAGTTACCGCGTCGTCGGTTACTTCCCCGCGAGGCGCTCGACGAGAGGCGCGGCCGAGTCGACCGAGTCGGCGTTGAACACGTAGTACGAGATGCCCCAACGCTCGCGCCGGGCCTCGATCGTCGCGGCCATCTCGTCGAGCGTCCCCAGTAGCACATAAGGACTTTCGAGCACGCGTGCCGCCGTCGCCACTTCATTGTTGGCCGCAGGTAGCCCGGCCGCGATGCCCTCGGCCATCCCCGCGCGGTCGTTGGTTTCGATGATGAACGGCACCACGATCGAAAGCTCGATCGCGTCGAAGCGCGGCCCGGCGGCCTCACGGATCCAGGCGATCTTGCGGTCGGTGGCCTCGTCGGTCGCGTCGCCGACGTTCGTATCGGCCCACGCGTCGTTTCCGAGGTTCTTCGGGTTCAGGCCGATGATGTCGGCCTCGCGCGCCGCGAACGTGAGCATGCGCTTGCCACCGGCGCCGATCATGATCGGCGTATGCGGGCGCTGCACCGGCTTGGGGAGGGCGTCGTGGCCGCTGATCGTGTAGTGCTCGCCCTCGAAATCGACGGCGCCGTCGCCGTGGAGCGACTTGATGATGTGCACCGCTTCGATCATGCGATCGACGCGTACGCCGGGCCGGTCGTACGGCATGCCGGCCTGTTCGTAGTCCGAGCCCATCCAACCTGCACCGATGCCCAGCTCGACGCGCCCGCCGGAAAGGACGTCGAGCGTTGCCATCTCCTTGGCGAGCACGAGCGGGTGGCGGTAGTCGTTGTCGAAGACGAGACAACCGACGCGTAGCGTCGTCGTCGCGCACGCGGCGGCCGTCATCGCCACGACCGGAGCGAGCTGGTCGTCGAAATGATCGCGAACAAAGAGGCTCGAGAAGCCCAACGCTTCATACCGGCGGGCCGCGGCGGCCCAGGTCGCACCGTCGGCCGCGTCCGAGGTGTGAACCGCAAAACGGAAGGGGCGCATCTGGCTCATGGCGGTGACCTTACTCACGCTGCGTTGCGGCGCACCCGGGCGCAAGAAAGACTGATGGGTCTGCGCGCAGAAGCCCGAGAGTCGTCCCAGACCACTGCAGCCGAGGTCTTCGGCGTCGACGACATCGTTGGCTATCGGCGCTCGCCGAGCGATGTGCTGCGGCTGATCCTCTTCGGCCTCGCGACCGTCGTGCTGCTCGTGTTCACACGATGGGCCGAGAGTACCGTCCGCGCGTTCGAGAACGACGTGGTCGCCCTGTTTCGCGGTCTGAATCCGTCGGTTGAACATGCGTTCAACGTGCTGCTCTCGATCGCGGCCGGCGTCGTCGGTCTGGCGGTATACGTCCCGCCGTTTTTGTTGAAGCGCTATCGGCTGATCGGCTACGTCGTCGTCGGCAATGCTGCCACCGCGCTCTTGGTAGGTCTGGCGACGTGGTGGTTGGACCAGGCCGCCTCCCGGTCGCTGCTCGCAACGGTCGTCGACCGGCTCGGCGCCACCTCGCAAGGCGCGCTCAACCTTTGGACGCTCGCCGAGCTCACGTCGTCGTTCGTCATCCTCGCCCCGTTCGTCGGCCGGCGCTGGCGGCAGGCGGGCATGGTGATCCTCGCCACCTTCGTGCTGGGCCGCATCGTCCTCGTATCCGGCCTGCCCGCCGAGATCTTCCTCGTCGTCGCGATCGGTGCGACCGTCGGGGTTGCAGTGCTCCTCGCTTTCGGCCGCCCCGATCGGCGCCCCACCGTGCCCTCGATCGGTGTCGCGCTCGCGTCGAGTGCGTTGAATCCCCTCTCTCTCGAGCCGTATTCGTTGGGCGTACGCGGTGCCCGGTGGTACGCCGCATCCGACGCCGACGGCGTCCGGCTACTGATCAAGGTGCTCAGCCCCGACGAGCGCTCGGTCGATCTCCTGTATCGCACCTACCGCTACCTGCGATTGAAAAACGTGGGCGACGAGCGGCCGTTCTCATCGCTGCGTCGATCGGTCGAGCACGAAGCGTTCGTCGCGCTCCAGGCGCGAGATGTCGGCGTGGGTACGCCTCGCATGCGCGCCATCGCCCAGGTCGGTGAAGACTCGATGCTCATCGCGTACGAGATGATCGACGCCCGTCGCTTCGACCACATGGACGGCGACGAGGTCTCGGATCGGGTTCTACGCGAAGTGTGGGGGCACGTCACGTGCTTGCGAACGCACCGCATCGCACATCGCGACCTGCGACGGGCCAACGTGCTCGTCGACGGCGCCGGCGATACGTGGCTTACGGGCTTCGCCTTCAGCGAGGTCGCCGCGAGTGACGACCTCCTCGACGGTGACGTCGCGCAACTCCTCGCCGCCCTCTCCCTCACCGTCGGGGCGGACCGTTCCGTGACAAGTGCCGTCGAGATTCTTGGTCCGCACACGGTGGCTTCCGCACTGCCACGGCTGCAACCCAACGCGCTCGGCGACTCGACCCGGGCCGCGCTCAAGAAACGCCCGGGCCTCCTCGAGGAACTGCAGGACACGGTCGCGCGACGATGCGCGGTCAGCGAGCCGAGCTACGTCCCCCTCGAACGGATCAGCAAACAACGCGTCCTCACGGCGACGATGCTCGTCGCGGCCACATATTTTCTCCTTCCGAAGCTCGCCGACCTGCCGGGCGTCATTCGCGAGATCGGTGCTGCCGAATGGGCCTGGGTTCCGCTCGTCGTGCTGTTCTCCGCATTGACCTACCTCGGCGCCGCGCTCGGTATCGGCGGCGCGGTGCCCGTGCGCCTGCGCGCCATCCCGACGTTGCTGACGCAGGTCGCAGCCTCCTTCGCGAGCAATCTCGCGCCCTCAGGCGTCGGCGGCATGGCCCTGAACGCGCGGTACTTGCAGAAGTCCGGCGTCGATGCTCCCGTGGCGGCGTCGAGCGTCGGGCTCAACGCGGTGGCCGGCTTCGCGGTGCACCTCGGCCTCTTGCTCGCCTTCTTCGTATGGGCCGGACAATCTCACGTGGGCTCGATCTCGGTGCCCAGCTGGTCGGTCGTCCTCGTCGCTATCGCAGTCGCCGCCGCGTGCGTCGCGGCCACCCTCGCGATCCCCGTCACTCGCGGGTTGTTGGCCACTCGGCTTTTGCCCGTGCTACGCCGGGCGTTGAGCGGCCTCGCCGCGGTGATGCGGGATCCCAGCAAAGTCGCTCTGTTGCTCGGCGGCTCCGCCGTGCTGACCCTGAGCTACGTCCTGGCCCTCTACTTCTCGACCGTCGCCTTCGGAGGCGACCTCAACCTCGCCCAGGTCGGTGCCGCGTACCTCGTCGGTTCTGCCATCGCCACGGTCGCGCCCACTCCCGGCGGGCTCGGCGCGCTCGAGGCCGCGGTGATCGCGGGTCTCGTCGCCGCCGGCATGTCCAACGCGGCAGCGGTCCCGGCAGTGTTCCTGTTCCGGCTCGCCACCTTCTGGCTTCCGATCCTCCCCGGCTGGATCGCGTTCAGATACCTCCGCCGTGAGGATTTCGTGTAGCAGGTAGACCGTCTCTCTCGGCCACCGTTATCGTCAGGCGGTTTGGACGGCGGCGGCTTCTGTGAGCTCGAGTTCGGTTATGGCCGTCTCGCGCATCTTGAACTTCTGGATTTTGCCGGTGACGGTCATAGGGAACTCGGATGTGACCTTCCAGTAGCGCGGCACCTTGAAGTGGGCGAGGTGCTCTCGACAGAAGGCCCGCAGCTCGTCAGTTGTCGCGTTGTCTCCTTCGCGGAACGTGACCCAGGCCATGAGCTCTTCGCCCATGCGGAGATCGGGCACGCCGATGACCTGCGCGGCCGCGACGGTCGGGTGTTGGAACAAGACTTCCTCGATCTCTCGCGGGTAGATGTTCTCGCCACCTCGGATGACCATGTCCCTGGAACGCCCCACGATGTTCACGTAGCCGTCCGCGTCCATCACGGCCAGGTCGCCGGTGTGCATCCAACCGCCGTCATCCACCGCGGCCTTGGTCGCGTCGACATCCTCCCAGTAGCCGGCCATTACGAGATAGCCCCGACTGCAGAGCTCGCCCGGCGTCCCCAACGGAACCTTCGCGCCCGTCGCGGGATCCACGATCTTGACCTCGACGTGGGGCAGGACCGTGCCGACCGTCGACGTTCGACGGTCCAGATCGTCAGCGCGGCGGGTCATCGTCGAGACCGGCGACGTCTCCGTCATGCCGTAGGCGATGGTCATCTCTTCCGCGTGCATCTCGGAGACGACGCGTTTCATCACTTCGATCGGGCAGGGCGCCCCGGCCATGATCCCCGTCCGCAAACTCGAAAGATCGACGTCACCGAACCGCGGCGACTCGAGCATCGCGATGAACATCGTCGGGACCCCGTAGACGCTCGTGCAGCGTTCCTCGGCGAGGGCGTCGAGCGTCGGGTCGGCCGCGAACGACTCGGCCGGGTAGACCATCGTCGCGCCCGACGTGACGCAACCGAGGGTGCCGAGGCCCATTCCGAAACAGTGGTACAGCGGTACGGGAATGCACACCCGGTCCGCCTCGGTATACCCGAGCACCTCGGCCACCGAGCGCGCGTTGTTGAGGATGTTGTGATGCGTGAGCGTGGCGCCTTTGGGGTTTCCCGTCGTGCCGCTCGTGTACTGGATGTTGATGGGATCGTCGGGATCGAGTCCCGCTTCCTGCTCCGCCAAGCGGCCGGGATCAATTTCACGTCCGGCGGAAATGAGCTCATCGAAGAGCAGATCATCGGCACCAGCCGCTCGATCGGACCCGATCACGACGACGCGCTCCAACGCGGGAAGCTCGTCACGAACCTTGGCCACCATCTCGAGATAGTCCGACGTCTTGAACCGGGGTGCGGTCACCAGCACCCGCACACCTGACTGACGCAGCGCGTAGGAAAGCTCGGCGGGCCGGTACGACGGATTGACGTTGACAAGGATCGCTCCGACCCGCGCCACCGCGAGCTGCAACCGCGTCCACTCGACACACGTCGGCGACCAGATCCCGACCCGGTCACCGTTCTCGATCCCAATCCCCAACAGACCAAGCGCAAGCGTCTCGGTCTGGTCGGACAACTCCCGCCACGTCAACCGCACTCCCTGCGCGCGACTCACCAGCGCGAGACCATCCGGAATCCGCAGCGCAGTGGCGGCGAGGCAATCGCCGATGGTCTCGCCGGACAACGGCCGCTCCGACACACCCGATGCGTAAGCCTTCATCTGTCCTCCCGGGAGACTGGGACGCTCGATGCGATCGGCATCGAGTACCTCCCCGAGATGCTGCCGATCGCGCGTTACAGACGCGCGTCATCTACCACCGAGTGCCTATTCGGTTCAAGCCGCGGGGAGGTCACTCCTCGCGCTCGTGGGGATGCACCCCTTCGAGGTGGGCCAGCACGACGTGCTTGTCGAGGGCATGGTGATGCTCATCACGGGCGTGTTCGATCACAGCGTCGGCGACCGCGTTCTTGTCCTCGCCGACGAAGTCTCGCCCACAGCGGGGACAGGTCTGTTCGTATGTCATGCGGCGATCCGGGCGGCCGACGCGCGATCCGTCATGGTCGGGGCCCGGGTCGTCGGTGGGCGGAGGTCGAGGCGGCGCAGGAGTTGAGCGTTGAACGCCACGACAACAGTTGATGCCGACATGAGGATGGCGCCGACCGCGGGCGAAAGGGTGATGCCGGCGAAGGACAGAACCCCGGCGGCGAGCGGGATGGCGATGAGGTTGTAACCGGCACCCCAAGCGAGGTTCTGGATCATCTTGCGGTAGCTCGCCCGCGACAAGCGGATGACTCCGATCACACTGCGCGGATCGCTCGAGGCAAGCACGACACCGGCGGACTCGATGGCCACGTCGGTCCCGGCCCCGATGGCGATCCCGACATCGGCGCGGGCCAACGCGGGGGCATCGTTGACGCCATCGCCGACCATCGCAACCTGCAAGCCGCGCGACTGCAGGCCGGCCACCGCTTGGTCCTTGTCCTCGGGCAGCACTTCGGCGAAGACCTCGTCGACACCGAGTTGGGCTGCGACCGCGTCGGCGACCTGTTGGGCGTCTCCGGTGATCATCACGACCCGCACACGGAGCGCGTGCAGTTCGTCGATCGCTTCCCGTGACTCGGGCCGGATCCGATCCTCGAGTGCGAGCGCCCCGACGATCTCGTCGCCGCGCAAGATGTGGAGCACGGATGCGCCGCGCCCGCGCCACTTCGTCGTGTGCGAGGCGACCGACTCGGGCTCGGGCAGTTGTCGTTCCCGCAACAGCGTGGGACCGCCGACCGCGACCGAGACGCCGTCGACGACGGCCTCGACGCCGCGCCCGGTGATCGCCGTGAAGTCCGATGCGACGGGGGTGTCGAGTCCGCGCTCCCGGGCGGCGGCGACGATGGCGCGCGCCAGAGGATGTTCACTGTCGGACTCGACGGCCGCCGCGAGCGCCAGCACTTCATCCTCGCTGATCCGGCCGGCGGCCACTCCCGTGAGGGCGTGCTTGCCCGTGGTGAGCGTGCCGGTCTTGTCGAACAACACGGCGTCGATGGTGCGCATCCGCTCGAGCGCGATGCGGTCCTTCACCAGGATTCCGGCACGAGCGGCGATGCCGGTCGACACCGCGATGGTCAAGGGAATGGCGAGACCGAGGGCGTGGGGGCATGCGATGACCAACACCGTGACGGCGCGCTCGACGGCTTGGTCGACGTGACCGAGCGCGGTCCACACGATGAACGTCGTCGTCCCGGCGGCGGTCGCCACGTAGAACAGCCACGCCGCGAACCGGTCGGCCAACGCCTGGGCCCGTGACCGCGAGGCTTGCGCCTCCTCGACGAGCCGTTGGATGCCGGCCAAGGCGGTGTCGGCACCCACGGCGTCGACCCGAATCCGGATCGCGGAGTCGGTGGACACGGTTCCGGCGACGACTCGGTCGCCCACGTGCTTGTCGACCGGCTTCGATTCGCCCGTGATCATCGACTCGTCGACCTCCGCGTCACCCTCGGCGATGACGCCGTCGGCCGGCACGCGCCCACCTGGGCGTACGAGCACGACGTCACCGACGCGCAACTCGTGCAGGGCAACGGTCTGCACGACATGATCGACGACGCGCTCGGCCTCGTCGGGAAGCAGCTCGGCGAGCGCGGCCAGCGCACCCTGCGCTTGACCGATGGCCCGCATCTCCAACCAATGCCCGAGCAGCATGATCGTCACGAGCGTGGCCAGCTCGAACCACAAGTCGACGTCGATCCATCCGAACTCGGTCGCCACCGACGCGCCGAAGGCAACGAGCAGGCCCATCGAGATGAGCAGCATCATCCCGGGTTGCCGTGATCGCAGCTCACTCCACCCGCCGCGTAGGAAAACCGGACCTCCGTACGCGAACACCGCGGTTCCGAACAACGGCGCAACCAGTGTGTGACCGGAGAACCGCGGCGCGGTGTAGCCCAGCCAGTCCTGGACCATGGCGCTGTACACCACGGTCGGAATCGTCAATGCGAAGCTGACCCAGAACTTCCGGCGAAAGATCTCGGCGTGGTCCGCGTGGTCGTGGGCGTGCTGGTGGTGTTCCATTGCCGCCTCCTCGACCATGAACCGTCTTCAGTATACCTGGTAGGGGTATAGTTCTACCATGGTCGGCTACACGGACAAGAAAGAGGCGGTGCACAAGCGGCTGCGGCGCATCGAAGGACAAGTACGGGGTCTGCAGCGCATGATCGACGAGGACAAGTACTGCATCGAGGTGCTCGATCAGGTCGCGGCCGTGACCAAGGCGTTGCAGGCGGTGGCCATCGAGTTGCTCGACGATCACCTCTCGCACTGCGTCGCCGATGCGCTCACCACCGGAGGCGATACCGCGGACGAGAAGGTGGCCGAGGCGTCCGCGGCGATCGCCCGTCTGGTTCGTTCATGACCCCGGCGTACGTCACCATGAGCGCCGGTGACATCGGAGGGCCAACCTCAGTGAGAAGAATGATGCTCGCCGTCGGAGCCGCTACCGCATTCGCACTCGTCGTAGGGGCCTGCGGTGGGGGCCATTCCGTGCACGACGCCCGGGGTGCTCGCACGGTCGACATCGAAATGCGCGACAACGACTTCTCACCGGCAGGCATCAGCGTGAAGGCCGGCGAACGGGTGCAGTTCGTATTCCATAACGAGGGAGCGGTCGCCCACGACGCGTACATCGGTGACGAGACCGCGCAATCGGCACACGAGCAGGAGATGCGCATGTCGGATGAGATGGGCCACGGCGGTCACGGCGGCGACGGCACCACAGTCGAGCCCGGTCAAACCGGCACGTTGAGCCACAGCTTCGCCAACGCCGGCAACACCATCGTCGGCTGCCACCAAAAAGACCACTACGCGCTCGGGATGCGCATCAACGTCAACGTGACGTAGGCGGCACAACCGTGAGCAGGCGAGTGTGTGCTCAGCTCGGAAGGGCGAGTGGTCAAACAGATCGGTGACGCTTTCATGCTCGTCTTCAGCGACGCCCGCTCAGCCGTCGAATGCTCGTTGAACATCCGGGCCCGGGCGGTCACCGAAGCGCAGTTCCTCGGCACGCGCCAGGGTGTGCATTGGGGCCCCGTGCTGTACCGCGAAGGCGATTACTACGGCGCCACCGTCGACCTGGCCGCACGCATCGTCGCGGAGGCGTCCGCCGACCAGGTGCTGGTGAGCCGTGACCTGCGCGACGCCGTCGGCGAAGCGGACGACCTCGTGTTCGCACCCGCCGGCAGGCGCGCCGTGAAGCACGTCGCGCAGCCGGTAGAGGTCTTCGACGCCCGCCGACCGGGTGACGACGACACCGGCGAACGCACCATCGATCCCGTGTGCGGCATGACCATCGATGCCCGTCATGCTGCCGCGCGTCTCCAGCTCGCCGAGCGCGAAGTGCTGTTCTGCTCGCAGGCGTGCCTGCAGAAGTTCGTCGCCGCGCCCGAGCACTATGGCTGACCGTGCGCTGATTCGACCCATGCGCATCTACTCGAACCCGGCCGCAGACTCCTAGGCCTGTGGAACCACCTCGCCGTCGACGCCGTCCTAGGTGCATGGCGGGAGCACGCGGCGTTCTGAGGGCAGTTCTGATGGCAGGGTTCATGGCGATCGGTCTGGTCGTCGCAGGGGCGCCGCCCGCGGCCGCCTCCTGCGCGCCACCACTTCCGATAGCCGACGCGGTGAGCAATTCCGACCTGGTCGTTGTCGGCACCGTGACCGCGGCGCGCAGTGGCGACCGCATCGCCGGCGTCGCCGTGGAGGACATCTGGAAAGGCGAGGCCGACAGCCACATTGAGGTTGCCGGCGGACCAGATCAACCCGGCACGATCACGTCTGTGGACCGCACGTACGTGGTGGGAACCCGGTATCTCTTCTTCATCCGCGAGCCCGCCCGGCGCGGCGGCTCGGGAACGTTCGATGCCAAATACGAGGACAACGAGTGCACGAACACTCGTCCGTACACCTTGGCGCTCGACCGACTTCGTCCAACGTCAGCCCGCCGCATCGCGACTACCACGTCCACCACGACCACGACGACGCGCTCGAACCTAGCGACGCCTCCGATTGTCCGAACCGGCCATGACGGGAACGCCATTCTGTGGCTTCTGGGATCGGGTGTGCTCGCAATGTGCGCGGCGTTGATTGCTCTCGTGGCGCGGAGCCGTCACCGCCGCCGAACCGCCGCGCCATAGCGAGCGGCGCGCGCCGGCGCGCAGGCGAGGGACGCGGTTGCATCGGCCATGGCCATCCTCCTCGTGCTCAGGACACCGCCGTGTGGACCGACCACTCGCCCGGGACACCCTTCAGCGTGTAGTTGCCCTTTGCCGCGAATACGAGGTCGGACCCGATGACGAGGTCTTTGACGGTCGAGGTCACGAGCACCTCGCCTAGTCCGGCCATCTCGGCAACGCGTGCACCGATATGAACCGCCATTCCGGCGACGTCGTCCCCCTGGAGCTCGACCTCGCCGGTGTGGAGTCCCGATCGCACGTCGAGACCCAGCGGGCGCACGGATTCGGCGACGGCCTGCGCGCACCGCACGGCACGCCCGGGCCCGTCGAACAGCGCGAGGAAGTCGTCGCCCCGCGTGTTGATCTCGCGGCCGCGATGATGGTCCAGCTCGCGCCGGACGCGCGCCCGAAAGCTGTCGAGCAGCTCACGCCACATGCGATCGCCGAGCGTCGCGGCGCGTTCGGTCGATCCGGCGATGTCGGTGAAGAGCACGGTCGCGAGCACACGATCGACTTCGACCGGCCGGATCGGTCGATGCCCGGTGAGAAACTCTTCGATCACATCGAGACAGTCGTCCTCGCCGTTGAGCGCTCCATTGCTGTGGAAGTCGCCGGGCAGCTCGACATAACGCGCGCCGGCGACGGAATCGGCAATGTATCGACCGAGCGCGGGCGGCAGCAGCGGGTCGCCCGACCGATGCACGACGAGGGTGGGCGCCGAGATCGCGGGCAGCGCGGCGCGCACGTCCATCGCAGCATTGTGGTTGAGGATGTCGAGCACGCCGCCCGGCGTGGATGCTGCGCGTTCCACGCGCGCGAGCAGGTTGCTCGTCGCGTCGTCTTCGGACATGTTCGCGGCGAAGTACCGCAGCGCCTGGCCGGTGCCCCACTTCTCGCTGACGAGCTGGTTGAACGCCTTCACGACTACCGGGTCGACACCGATCTCGTAGTCGGGCGCAACGAGCAGACGCGCGAACGTGTCCCACGTCACGAGGGCGGTCGCGCGCTCGGGATACGTCGCCGCGAACAACAACGTCAGCGGACCGCCCTCGGAGAGTCCGACCAAGGCTGCGCGCTCGGAGTCCGCCGCGTCCATCACCGCGCGAATGTCGTCCATGCGCTCCTCGGCCGAACCAAAACCCAGACTGCGGTCGGATGCTCCCGTGCCCCGTTTGTCGAACGTGATGACACGCGAGAAGGCGGCGAGTCGATGGCAGATACCGCGGTAGAGGTCCGAGTCCTCGAGGAAATCCTGGTGCGAGACGAAACCGGGAATGAACACGGTGTCGACGAGACCGTCACCGATCACTTGATACGCGATGCTCAGGTCACCGCTTTGCGTGTAGCGGGTTCCGCTCGTCGCGACCATTACCGGCTCCCCGTCTCCTGGTTACCGCCGCAGGTCCGCAGCTTCTCACACCGGGTCGGCCTACCCCGGTGCGAAGCTCGGATGCTCCGGGTTGGGCCGTCGTACACGGGCACGGACTTGCCGCCCTCGATCTTGACGTAGTCGTAGCAAACGAGCTTGCTGAGTGCCGACGGACGTCAGGGTTTGTCCCGCCAGACGTGCGCGAGGGTTGCGAGCACCTCGTCGGCCGCGGCGAAGTCACCCAGGTGGCTCTCTCCCGGGCGCACGGTGAGTTCGACGTCGGGGAGTAGTCCGGCGGCGCGCCGAGCCTGCTCGAGAGGGACGAACGGATCCGAGTCGCCGTGCCACCACCGCACAGGGACTTTCACATCCGCAAGACGGAACCCCCAGGGCTGACCGATCAAGATGAAGTCGTTGACGAACGCCTGGAACTGGCGCTTGCTCGAGTTGGTCAGATCGTCGACGAACATGGCCTCGACGGCCGGGTCGCCGAGCACCCTGCGATCGCCTTCGGGCATCAGCCGAGCGAACCCTTGAACGAGGAGATGGGAGAGGGGGTTCAGCGCCCGGACGAAGCCCCACATACCCAGACCGATTGGGCGGCGCAACCGGCGGAGCACGCCGTTGAACCGTTGGCTCAACATGACGATGCCGCCGGCGGTCGCGTCCGCACCCGCGGTCGGGACCAACGAACCGAGCAGCCCGACCGCGACGACGCGGTCGGGCAGTTCGTGTGCAGATGCCAGCGCGTACGGTCCGCCGCCCGAGAGTCCGAGCACCATGAAGCGGTCGCGGTCGAGGTGGTCGGCCACGGCCGCGACGTCGGCCGCCCAGTCGCGGAGTTGGTGATAGGCATGGTCGGTGGAGCTCCCGACTCCGGGGCGCTCCACGCACACGACCCGCAATCCAAGGTGCTCGGCGGCGTCGCGTCCGGCGACCGGCACCTGGCGTCGAGCTCCGGGCGACCCGTGGAACCACAACACCAACGGTCCCGCAGGATCGCCGTACTCGGCGTAACCGAGTCGTCGACCGTCTTTCAGCCGGATCGTGTCCTCGAGGCGGGGGGATGGGCTCGGTGCAACGCCCAGAGGTCGAAACAAGAACGCGAAACCTAGCGCGCCGTCGGCTCACCCTGCTCGCGTCGATGCAGGGTACGGTCGCATCGTGACGGAGCTGCCCGAGCTCGACCGCTCGGCCGTGCCCGCGATTGCGGAGCTCTGCCGGCGGGGCGTGCACGACTTCCCCTCCGTCGACGAGCTCGACGCCGCGCTGTTCACGCCCGAGCAACCCGCAGTTGTTCGCGGTGACCCCGCCGTCGGTGTGGTGGCGACGGTCGAAGGCGACGACGGCGCCTACCTGCGCCTGCTCGTCGTCGATCCGGAGGCTCGCGGCCGGGGCCACGGACACGCGCTGTTGCGCGCGGCGCACGCCGACGCCCGCGCGGGCGGGCACACGTCGATCACCACCGGCGCCGACGCACCGTTCTTCTTGTGGCCGGGCGTGCCGACGACCGAGACGGCCCTGCTCTGCCTGCTCGAGCGTCATCACTACACGCGCATCGAGGCGAACTTCGATATGACGATCGATCTTGCGGCGATCGCGGACGATTCCGGCGGCCACATGGCGGCGCCCGTCGATCGCGACGAGATCGCGACGTTCATGGCGAAGCACTGGCCGAACTGGAAGGCCGAGGTGCTGCGCGCGCTCGACAAGGGGAACCTCGTAATCGAGCGCGACGACGAAGGCATCAGTGCGTTCTGCGCGTTCGAGGTGAATCGCGCGGGCTTTCTCGGTCCGGTTGCGGCCCGTCCCGACGTCATCGGTCGGGGCGCCGGCACTCCCGTGCTCGTCGGCGCGCTCCGGGAGCTTCGCGCGCGCGGGCGCTCGAGCATCGAGGTCACGTGGGTCGGACCGATCGTCCCGTACGCGCGGCTGGGCGGCCGCGTCAGCAGCGTCTATTTCGTGTATCGGAAGGCATTGTCGTGATCCTGTTGCCGGAGCCGAGGTTCGTCGACCTCGAGGATCACCTCACCACGAACACGACCCTGACGGAGCACGTCGACGCGTCGCTCCCACCGCAGGGCTACACACTGACGATCGGCGACGACGGCGTTGCGCTCGTGGGCGGCGACGACGCCGGATGCTTCTACGGCCGCGCCACCCTCGCGCAGCTCGCGCGCCAGCACGACGGCAGGTTGCCGATCGGCACGATCCGCGACCATCCCGATCTGCCGATCCGCGGCGTCATGCTCGATGTATCGCGCGACAAGGTCCCGACGATGGACACGCTCTACGCGCTCGTCGACCGGCTCGCGTCGTGGAAGGTGAACCAGGTCCAGCTCTACAGCGAGCACACGTTCGCGTATCGCAATCATCCCGAGGTGCACGCCGACGCGAGCCCGTTCACTCCCAACGAGATCGAGGCTCTCGACACGTTCTGTCGCGCACGTCACGTGGAGCTCGTACCGAATCAGAACTGCCTCGGGCACATGAACCGCTGGCTCGAGCACCCGCGTTATCGCGGGCTCGCGCTCGCGCCCGACGGCTTCGTCGATCCGTACGGCATCGGTCACGAAGCGATGACGCTCGATCCCGCGAACCCCGGATCACTCGCGCTCGTCCGCGAGCTTCTCGGCGAGTTGCTACCGCTGTTCTCGAGCCGGCGCGTGAACGTCGGCCTCGACGAGACGTGGGAGTTGCCGCGCGATCGCCTCGACGAGTACTTCGCCTGGATCGCGACGCTGCGCGCCCTCCCTGAGCTCGACGGCCGCGAGGTGATCATCTGGGGTGACATGTTCTCGGGTGATCCGGCGCTCGTCGCGAAAGTGCCCGACGGCGTCACGGTGTGCGAATGGGGTTACGACGCCGAGTACCCATTCGACGAACGGCTTGCGTGCCTTGCACACGCCCGGTTGCCGTTCTGGGTCGCGCCGGGCACGTCGGCGTGGCTGAGCATCGGCGGTCGCCTCACCAACGCCGTCGAGAACTGTCGAAACGCGACCGAGGCCGCGCTCGATCACGGTGGGCTCGGTTTCCTCAACACCGACTGGGGTGATCGCGGTCACCTCCAGCAGTGGCCCGTCAGCGATCCGGGGTTTGCCTACGGCGCCGCGGTGTCGTGGTGCCTCGCCTCCAACCGTGAGCTCGATCTCGCCGCGGCGTTGAGCGCCCACGCGTTCGACGACCCGACCGGCGGTCTGGCCGCCGCGCTCCTCACAATCGGCGACGCGCACCGCGCGGTCACCCCGCAGATCCCGAACCATTCGATCCTCGCGCTGCATCTGTACTTCCCACAGATCCGCGTCGGCCGCGGCATCACCACGGGCATCACCGACGCGGAGCTCGACACCGTTGCCGGCCGCCTCGCCGAGGCACGAGCGGATGTTGCGCGTGCCGAGCCCGGGCGCAGCGACGGCGCACTACTCCTCGACGAGGTCCTGTGGACCATCGACGTGCTCGAGCTCTTGACCGACGACGCACGCGCGCGCGTCGCCGGCAACAACACGCTCGGGTCCGTCCCGCAGGCGCGACGCGACGACTTCGCGATGCGACTCGCCGCGCTGACCGATCGCCACCGCGCGCTGTGGCTCGCGCGCAACCGTCCCGGCGGGCTCGTCGACAGCGTCGCCTGGCTCGACAATCTGCGCAACGCGTACGAGACCGGCCAGCCCTCCCCCACGTGGGGCGGCTGGCCGAAACGCTTCACATGAGGTATGCGACGAGGGTCATCTCGCGAGTCGAGGCGGTGTTCGCGATGCGTGAGCTCGAGTCTTCGCCGTCGGCGGTGGGCTGACGCGGTGAACAACCGCGGGGGTCCAGTCGTTCCACTTGGTTTCCCAGTCCATCACCCCGTGATCACCCGGCGCTGGAGGCCGGGGGCCTCCGACGACCGCGACGACGTCGCCGACGCGGCTGAAGCCGAAGAACGCCAGGGCATCGGCCGGACTCAGGTTGATGCAGCCGTGCGAGACATTGCTGCGACCCTGGCTGTCCACCGACCACGGCGCGGCATGCACGTACTCGCCGCTGTCGGTGATGTGCACGTCGGAATAGACGAGCTCGTCGTAGCCGTCCGGCGAGTTCACCGGGATCCCGTTCGTCGATGACACCATGTGAACAACGCTCTGCCGGTCGAGAACGATATGGACGCCGTTCATCGTCGGATACATGTCCCGGCCGCCGCTGAACGGGTAGGTGGCGATGAGTCGACCGTTGTCGGAGACGGTCATCTGGTGCGTCTCCAAGTTGGCAAGGGCCAGGTGCGCGTCACCGATCGTGAAGCGCGCGCGCAACGTGCCTTCGCCCCACATGCCGTCGCCGGCGTTCCAACCGTTCAGGTCCGAGGTGACCGTGACCTTCTCGCCGACCGGCCAGAACACCTGGGGTCGTAGGTGAAGCTCACGATTGTTGAACCAATGCCAGCCTCCGGGGACGGGCCGCGACTCGGTGACGGTGAAGCGTTGGAGTACGGCGGCGCGCGCCGCCGCCGTGGCGATGAAGTGGTTGAAACGAATCACGATCGGCTGAGCGACGCCGACGGTGAGAGCGTCGGGAAAGACCGTGGCCGTCACGGTCGCAACGGGCGTGAGGGTACGGAACGTCGAAGTAGATGTTGCCGCGACGTCCGGAGATCCCGACACCGTCGCGGTCACGCGGTACGAGGCACCGGGCGCGAGCGGACCGCTCGACTGCCAGCGCTTCCCCGAAGACGAGAGGGTGCCGAGAACCCGGGCGTTCGCCGTCGTCGTCATCCGCACCCCGGTCAGGCGACCGGCACCGGCGTTGACCACGACCCGATCGTCGAGGGCGACGTCGACGGCACCGGGCTCGGGGTCGAAGGTCACCGCGGCGGCAAGCGCGGCGCGCAACGTCCGACCGGGGACGACAACGGGGCCGGTCGATTCCCGGTTCACTCGGGATGCCGACGAATGCGGCGCGCCGGCGACCTTCACGGCAAGGCCGGCACACAGTGCGATCGCCACCATCGCCACGATCACTCCGCCCGACCAACGGGACCACATGCCGCTTCCTCGCACGAGCCGGCTTCTCGAATCGGTCGAACGTCACGCTACGGCGACGGCACTCCGAGCGCACATCGCCGGGCCCGGGCCAGGTCATTGGTGATGGGCCAAGCGATCGCGGGGTGGGAGCTGTGGCTGTTCGCACAGCCCCCACCCCGTCGAAAGCGACGTGCGCAGCTGTTACGACCGGGAGAACTCCTGGAAGCTGTCGGTGAAGTTGCCCATCGCCGCGAAGTCGGCCGTACCCGAGATCAGTGTTGTGGTGCCTCGGGTTATCGAGCCGGTCGCCCGCGCGTCGCGGGTTGTGCCATGGAAGTTCTCCATGAACGTCAAATTGCCGAACTTTTGTTGATAGTGACTCTTGGTCGTGCTTGTCGATCCCGTTCCCGTCCACGTCATGTTCACGTGCACGTTGTAGCTCGCGGTAGAGACGAAATCAGTGACGCGTACCGATGCATCGAGGTGAGCCGAGGTGAGCTGGCTGTCGATCGTGAAGGCGCTGTCGGGGATCACCGCGGTGCCGAACGCGTCGGAGATGACCGTGAAGGTGCAAAAGTTGAACTTGAAGACTTCCACCACCACATCGGTCTGTCGGGTCGGGCTTCCCGTGCCCTCACGGAAAACACCTCTTTCGGGAATCACGAACGCGTCCGTTTCGATGCAGTTGTTCACGCGGAAGTACTCCGCGATCGCCTGGAGTCCTTTGAACCTCGCATGGAACACGGTGCTCGCGTGCGCGGGCGTCGCCATCGTCACGACAAGCCCCGCGACCACGCACGCGACCATGACAGGTCGTACTCGTTTTCTGGTCATTCCATTCCCCCTATTGATGGGCGACTCTCGATACTTCAGCCGGACTGGAATGCAGCACTGCACGACATTGCGTAGGCTCTGCCGTGTCCGGTCCCGCCGCCGCAAACCGTACGTGGACACCTCGCCCCTGCGCCCACCCTTCACGAGTGCAGCCGCAGGACAATTTGAGCCCGATGCACCATTCGATGGTTCTGCAGGGCGTTCAGCGCGCTCGGAGTTCAGCGCGCGCGGCGTTGTAGGGCGGTGAGGTCGAGGATCTCGATGCGACGGCGCATCGTCTCAGTGTCGCCATGGGATCCTGTAACCGGCGCCGGGTCGGAGGAGGTCGTGTTGCCGAGATCGTCGACACTGTGTCTGCGGTCCCGCGTTCGCGGCGCCTGTCTCGCTGCGGCACTCGCCTTGACGATGGCGATTCAGGGCGCCTGTTCGTCATCCACACTCTCGACCTCGTCATCCTCGAGCCGGACGTCGACAAAACCGGTCGCGACCGCACCCCGGTCGACGACCGCGCAACAACGACGGCTCGCGAACGCGCCTCGGTACGTCCCGCCCGCACCGGCCGTGTCGTTCGGATGTGTCGAGCGCGGCGGGCTCCCCGACGCGCGCTGTACGCCGGGGGCGACCGATCCGCGCGTTACCCAAGCCAACATCTCAGCCACGATCTGCGTTGCCGGCTACACCAAGAGGGTGCGGCCCTCGACGTCGGTGACGACACCGATCAAACGTGCGCGACTCGCCGCCTACGGCAGTCGCGGACCGCTCTCCGCCTTCGAGCTCGACCACCTCATCCCGCTCGAGCTGGGCGGCGCACCCGCCGCCGTCGCGAACCTGTGGCCCGAACTATGGACCGGTACGCAAGGCGCGCGCACCAAAGACCACATCGAGAACGAGCTCCACGCGCGCGTCTGCGCCAAATCGATGAGACTGGCGACCGCCCAGCGAGCGATCGCCACCGATTGGCGAACCGCGGACCGGTAACGACCTTGCCGAGCCATCCCGCGTCCTCGAACCGGACACGGCGTGAACCCTCGAGCGGTGACGGCTGATACACGAACGATTACTCTCCGCGCATGCGATACGTCGAAGTCAATGGAGTCCGCCTTTCGGTGATCGGACTGGGCACGTGGCAGTTCGGATCGAAGGACTGGGGCTACGGCGTCGACTACGCGCAGAACGAGGCGGGCCCGATCGTCACGCGCGCGCTCGATCTCGGCGTGAACCTGGTCGACACCGCCGAGATCTACGGGCGCAACGAATCGGAACGCATCGTCGGCCGGGCGATCGCAGGCCGTCGCGAGGAAGTGTTCGTCGCGACGAAGCTGCTGCCGATCATGCCCCTCGCATCGGTCGTCGAGCGCCACGGGCGCGCGAGCGCGAAGCGGCTCGGCATCGACGTGATCGACTTGTACCAGATCCATTTCCCCAACCCCGCCGTGCCGACTGCCGAGCAGATGCGGGGAATGCGCCGACTCGTCGACGGCGGCGTCGTCGCGCACGTCGGCGTGAGCAACTTCCCGCTCGCGCGGTGGCGCGCCGCCGAGCGCGCGCTCGGTTCGCCGGTGTTGTCGAACCAGGTGCAGTACAGCCTGGCGGTGCGCAAGCCCGACGCCGAGCTCGTGCCCTACGCCGCGGCAAGCGATCGCCTCGTGATCGCGTACAGTCCGCTTGCCAAGGGCCTGCTGTCCGGTCGCTACGACGCGACCAACCTCCCGAAGGGTCCCGCGCGTGAGAACGACCCGCTGTTCTTGCCAGAGAACGTCGTCGCCGCGCACGACCTCATCGAAACATTGCGCACCGTCGCGAAGAACCACGACGCCACCCCGTCGCAAGTCGCGCTTGCGTGGGTCATCAGCCATCCCAACGTCGTCGCGATCCCCGGCGCCAGCTCGCTCTCACAGCTCGAATCGAACGTCGCCGCCGCCGACCTCCAACTGAGTGGCGACGAGATCGCCGAGCTGACGGCCGCGTCCGACGCGTTCCATCCGGTGCGCGGTCCCGCGGCCGCCGTCAAAGTGGTCAAGCGTCGCATCCGGCGCTGAGCCGGGCCGCCGACGACACGGACCTCGTGCTCGAGCCTCAGGGCACGTCGTCGCGTTCTGTGGCGGTGAGCTCTTCGACGAGCTCGGTAGGCGTCTCGATCGGGTGCTTGCCCTTGCGCAGGCTGCGCCACACGCCGACGGCGACGAGCGCGAACGTGAGGAGGGTGAGTTGGAGGCGATGGTCGCCGATCCAATGGTTGACCGAGAGGAGCGGGTCGGCGAACACGTCGCCGAGCATCCAGATGGCCACGACCCGGGCGACGGTTCCGCCGACGTTGAGCACGACGAAGACCCAGACGCGCATCTTGGTCGCGCCCGCGAGCAGGCAGATCCATTGGTTGGGAACAAGCGCAACGGCGACGTGACTCGTGCGCGCGAAGAACCGCTCGAGCCACAGCACGATGGCCGCGCCGGGGCCGAGTTTGCGCTCCATCCAGCGGATCGCGACGTCGCCGTAGCGGCGCCCGAACCAGTAGAAGAACGGATCGGTGAGGACAAGACGCGCGACCGCGACCGTGATGAACGGCACTGCGCCGAGCGTCGGTGCCGTGAGCACGAGATTACGCAGCCGCGGGTTACAGACGATCAGGACGATCGGCGCCGAGACGAGCAACGTCGGAGCGAATGCGTCGCCGACCCAGGCGAGAATCGTCGTGATCGCCATCGGTATCGCGAACAGGATGATTCCGTTGCGATCGAGAGGTCTCGCTGCGCCCTCGACCATCGAAGCAGACTACGCCACCCGATCAAGCGCACCCGCTCCCGCAGGCGCACCCCATTCGATCGGCTCGTTCTACGGTTGGTCCCATTGCGGAGGGTCGGCGTCGGCCGCGACCACCGGAGGCCGGACTTGCTGCGCAGCACGGAGCATCTTCGCCATCGACTGCAACAGCTTCCAGCCGATCGCGCCGTTCTCGTGCACGAGCGGACGGAACTCCCAGTAGGTGAGCCCGTAACACACGAGCGGACTCGTCGCGGTGATCGTCGCCAGGCGCTGACCCTCGTCGATCAGCGCGATCTCACCGAAGTGATCGCCCTGCTTCAGCGTCGTTCGCTGTTCGCCGCGGATCGAGACCGTTGCCTCGCCGGAGTCGATCAGAAAGAACGCGGCGCCGCCCGAGCCTTCTCTGATGACCGTCTCTCCTTCGGCGAAACGGCGGATCTTGAACAGGCGCGCGATCTGTTGGACCTCGTCCGGCTCGAGCCCCGCGAACAGCGGCACCCGCTCGAGGGCTTCGACGGGGTCGCGTGTCACGGGTCGGGGAGCGGCATCCTTCTCGTGTGACGCTCCGGTCGTGACCGCCCGGCACTGCAGCAAGTAGAGCGTTCCGCCGGCGAACGCCCACTCGATGTCGCGTGCCGGGCCGTACACCTGCTCGCACCGGAGCGCGAGCCGGGCGAGCTCCTCGAGCTGGTCGTCGTCGAGGCAGAGCTGCTCGGCGCGTTCGGCGTCAATCTTCTCCTCGACCGTGCCTCCGGTCGCGACGGAGCGGATCGCCACCTGCTTGCGTCCGGGGCTGCGCTCGAGCACCTGACCCGAGCGGTCGACCCGGTAGGTATCGGGGATCACGAGGCCCGCGACAACCGCCTCGCCCAGTCCCCAACTTGCTTCGATAACGCTCTCGTCGGCACCCGTGACCGGATTCCGGGTGAACATCACCCCGGCGACGTCCGGATCGAGCAGCGACTGCACGACGACGCCGACACTCGGACGCGTGAACAGGCCCACGCGCTGGCGGTACGTGATCGCCGAATCCGAGTTCGCCGACCACCAGATCTCCCGCAACGCCGAGGGCACCTCGTCGGCCGACGGGACGTTGAGCAGCGTGAGGTGTTGGCCGGCGAAGCTGGCCTCCTTGCCGTCCTCGTCAACGGCGGACGACCGCACCGCGAGCGGCACGGGCAAGTCTCGGATCGCCTTCGCGACCTTCGCGATCGCGCGCTCCTCATCGCCGGCAACGGCCTCGACGACAGGCCCGGAGAGCGCGACGCCGGGCGGGACCGGCAAGCCGTCCCGCATGGCGTCGCCCAGCCCGACTGCCTTCGATCCGAAGATCGAGGTCTCCCGCGCCTTTTCGAGCGGGACGACCCCCTTCTCCTTCTGCTCCTTCACGTCAGAACTTGACTTCGCCGGCGGTTCCGTCGACGCGCACGCGCGTCCCGTCGGCGATCCGGTCGGTCGCCTCGCGTGTCCCGACGACACCCGGGATGCCGTACTCACGCGCGACGATCGCGGAGTGGGAGAGCAAGCCACCGTTGTCGGTCACGATCGCCCCGAGCAACGGCAACAAGATGTTGAACGCCTCGGTCGTCGACTCCGTCAACAGGACGTCGCCCTGCACGATCCGCCCGAACTCGGACGGACCGGAGACGCGCCGGGCCGGTCCTTCGTAGACGCCCGGGCTCGCCGCCAGCCCGCGCAGGAGATGCTCTTCGTGCTCCTCCTCGGAACTGCCGAACAGTGAGCCCAACGCGATGCCGACCGCGCGCATCAGTCGCGCGACCGTAGGCGGCAAACCGGAAGGGTCGGGCGGTGGTTGCGGCGGAGGACCCAAGGTCGCCGGCGCGTCCTTGGTGTTGTAATCGGTGCGTTGCTGGAAGCGCGCCAAGAGCTCGTCGGCCGACGGTCCCTTCGAATCGGTGATCAGCGAGCTCATCTCGCCGACGTCGGCGTCGACGAGATGCTCGGCGTCGTGGATGCGTCCCTTCTTTGCGAGGCGGCGACCGCCGGCGAGGACCGCCCGTCGCATCAACCCCGACGCCCAGATGTCGCTGTAGATCCCGCGCTCGTCGCGCAGCCGGTAGAGGAGCCGGGCCTCCCCGAGCAACTCGTCGAACTCGGCGCGGTGCTCCTCGGGGACCTTCGCGCGGACACCCGCGATGCGCTCGTCGACCTCGGCGGTCTCGAGGTCGCGGCCCGAGGCCGCGACGCGGATCGACCGCAGCAGCGCGTCGGGCATCTCGAGCGCGGACGGCTCACAGATGTCGAAGCCGTCGAGCAGCCTGCATCCGACCAGATCGAGATAGCCCGCCACAGCCGCCCCCGCCTCACCCGGCAGTGCGCGCAGTGCTTCGAGCACGCGGGCGGGGTCGTCCTGCGACTCGAGGAGCTCCAGCGCCGCGGGGTCCTTGCCCACGGCGGTGGTGAGCCGCTCGAGCTCCTCGGAGCCGCCCGCGGATACCGGGGCGGCGCCCCGCATCAGACCCAGCAGCTCGGCGGGCGGGAGCCCGGTCCAGTCGCCCACGTGCGCGAGAAAGTCGCCGGTCGGGACGACCGCCGAAGCCGTGAAGCGCATGTGCTGGGTGATCATCGCCGCGTGGTGGTCACGGCACCGCGTGATGTACGCGACCAGCTCCTCGTCCGAAAGCGCGTCCGGGTCGATCGCCTGGATCTCGCGGTGCGTCGCGATCGACGACGGCTTGACCGACTCGTCCCACTCCCGCAGCTGCTCCCGCCAGAGCTTGCCGCCGAAGACCTCCTCCGCGCGCTGAAAGCGCTGCGGGATCTCGTCTTCCGGAACCGGCAACATCGAGTTGTACGCGACACCGTTCACGTACCCCGACTGAAGGCCGCCGATGAGCATCCCGTAGAAGCGCGCGAAATCGCTGGTGCCGCGCGTGAACGCCTTCGGATGGGTCTCGGCCCAATAGCGGGTCGCCGGGCGAGGAAAGTGCACGGGGTCTCGCGACCATGAGCCCGGGCCCGGGGGCTCGAAACGCAGCTGGGTCGTGGCCCCTGAATCCGTCATCGACACTCCTCTCGCGTCTGCCGCCGCCCGATACCACGGGGGATTATGCGGCGGTCGCCCGAGACGCGCAAAACGCAATGGCCTCACGCGCCGCCCGTCGTTTCCGCGCCGGGCGTGGCGAATCTATGGTGCTCGGTCATGGAGTTGTGGACGATGGGAATCCCGGAGATCGGGACCGTGATTGCGCAGGCCGAGCGGGCCGAGCGTCTCGGTTGGGACGGCATCACCTTCACCGACTCGCAGAACCTCGTCGGCGATCCGTTCGTGGCCGTCGCGCTGGCGGCAACCGCCACCGAACGGCTCCACTTCGCGACGGGCGTCACCAACGCCTACACGCGCCATCCCGCCGCGCTGGCCAACATCGCGGCGACGGTGCAGGAAACCTCGGGCGGCCGCTTCGTCCTCGGCATCGGCCGGGGCGACACGGCCATGTTCCACCTCGGCAAGAAGCCGATGCCCGTGGCATCGTTCATCGCATCGGTCACGGATTTGCAGAGCTACCTCGCCAACGACACGGTCGACTGCAACGGTCACGCGAGCCGGTTGCACTGGCTCGATCGGTGCCATCAGGCCAAGGTTCCGCTCGACATCGCCGTGTCGGGCCCACGGATGATCGAGTTCGCCGGTCGCATTGCCGAACGCGTGACGCTCGCGGTGGGAGCCGATCCCGACCGCGTTGCCTGGGCGATCGATCTGACGCGCAAAGCCGCGGCCGACGCCGGACGCGATCCCTCCGACATCTCACTGGGCGCGTACGTGACCGTCGGCTGCCATCCCGACCTCGACGCCGCGCGCAATCTCATCAGCGGCGCGGTCGCCGCGTTCGCGCATTTCTCCTCGATGCCGGGCTCCACCGGCGCGGGCTTGGCCGAAGCCGACCGTGACGTCGTCGCGGAAGTCGGCCGCCGCTACGACAGCAACGAACATCTGAGCAACGCGGCCAAACACACGTCGGCACTCAAGCCGGAGTTCGTCGACCGCTTCGCGGTCGTGGGACCGCCGGACGTGTGCGCCGAACGATTGCGTGGCCTCGCCGATCTCGGGATCGAACGCTTCGTGATCACGGGCGCGAGCTTCCGGGCCGACCGTGAGCACGTTCGTACCTCAACGGAGTTGCTGACGGGCGAGCTCCTCCCGGCGTTGCGAGAACGGAGTCACCGCGTATGAGCACGCACGCACTGATAATTCGGGGCGGGGCGGTCGTCGACGGTACCGGTGCGCCCGCGCGTACTGCCGACGTCGCAATCGACGACGGTGTCATCACCGAGGTCGGCAAGATCGAGGCCTCGGGCGCGCGCACGATCGACGCCGACGGTCTTCTCGTCACTCCGGGCTTCGTCGACATCCACGCCCACTACGACGGCCAAGCGTCGTGGGGCGAACGCATGATCCCGTCCTCGTGGCACGGGGTCACGACCGTGGTCGTAGGCAACTGCGGTGTCGGGTTCGCGCCCGTGCATCCCCACGATCACGATCGCCTCATCGAGCTCATGGAAGGTGTGGAAGACATCCCGGGCACGGTCTTGCACGAAGGCCTCGCGTGGAACTGGCAGTCGTTCCCGGAGTTCATGGACGCGCTCGACGGCCGGCCGTTCGACGTCGACGTCGCCGTTCAAGTGCCGCACGGCGCGCTGCGGTTGCACGTCATGGGCGAGCGGGGCGCGCGACGCGACGTCGCGACCGCACGCGACACGGAAACGATGGCCCGGATCGCGCGCGAGGCGATCGAAGCCGGCGCGCTCGGCTTCACCACGTCACGGACGCTCAATCACCGCACCAGCAGGGGCGACTACACGCCGACGCTCACCGCGGACGCCGAAGAGCTGGTCGGCATCGCGCACGCGATCGGCCGCACGGGCCGGGGTGTGCTGCAAGTCGTGTCCGACTTCGCCGACGTCGACGCCGAGTTCGCGATCTTCCGGCGCATGGCCGAAACGTCGGGAAGGCCGCTGTCCTTCTCGCTCGTCCAAGTCCGCGGGGACGGCTGGCGCCACCTGCTCGAGCTGCTCTCGGCCGCGAACGCTGACGGCGTCGCCATGACGGCTCAGGTGGCCCCGCGCGCGGTCGGCCTCGTGCTCGGCTTGCAGTGCACGTTGCATCCCCTGCTCACGAACCCGGTCTACCGCGAGATCGCCGCCTTTCCACTCGCCGAACGCGTTGCCGTCATGGCCGACCCGCATTTCAAGGAGAACGTCCTCTCGGCGGACGCCGCGCGGCGCGACGACACCAAGGTCGGCGGGCGGCTGATCCACGCGTTTCACAAGATGTACGAGCTCGGCGATCCCCCCGACTACGAGCCCGATCCGGCATCGAGCATCGGCGCCCGCGCGGAGCGGGAGGGGCGCGGCGCGCTCGACCTCGCGTACGAGGTGCTGCTGCGCGACGGCGGGCAGTCGTTCTTGTACCTGCCATCGCTCAACTACAGCGACGGCAACCTCGACGCCGTCGGCGAGATGCTCGCGCACCCCAACACCGTGGTCGGCCTCGCCGACGGCGGCGCCCACGTGGGCACCATCTGCGACGCGAGCTTCCCCACGACCCTGCTGACGCTCTGGGCGCGCGACCGCGAGCGCGGCCGGCTCGACCTTCCCTTCGCGGTACAGCGTCATACGCGTGACACCGCCCGCACCGTCGGTCTCCTCGACCGGGGCGTGCTGGCGCCGGGTTACCGCGCCGACGTCAACGTGATCGACTTCGAGCACCTCACCGCGCGCCGGCCGGAGATGCGCCACGACCTGCCCGCGGGCGGCAAGCGTCTCGTGCAGTCGGCCGACGGCTATGTCGCCACGCTCGTCGCCGGCCAGATCACTTACGAGAACGGCGAGACGCGCGGCCCGCTGCCGGGCCGTCTGGTTCGCGGTCCGCAGTCCGCACCGACCGACGGAGCAACGCGATGAACACGGTGAACACGATGAACACAGCCGGCCTCACACCGCTGGAAACGGGCTGTGAATGGCGCACCGACCAGCTCGGCGACACGTACGTCTTCCAACTCACCGACGCGCATCTCGACGAGCTCGACGCCGCGCTGCTGCATGCGGAGGAGAGTTGCGACGATGTGCTCGACATCACCAGCGATGCGTTCCCTCTCCCAATGCTCGGTCCGGAGCTCGGTCGCATCACCCGCGACCTCATCGACGGGCGTGGGGTCGTGCTCATACGCGGCGTACCCGTCGATCGTTACGGCAAGGAACGGGCGTCGGCGATCTACTGGGGTGTCGGGATGCACCTCGGCCGGCCGTGGCCGCAGAACGCCAAGGGGCATCTCCTCGGCGACGTGACCGACCAGGGCCGCGCGGCGGGCGACCCGACGTCACGCGGCAACGAGATCGGTGGCATCGCCTTCCCGTTCCATTCCGATGGCTCCGACCTCGTCGGTCTTTTCTGTCTCGATGCGGGAGCGAGCGGTGGGGCAAGCCTCGTCGCCAACGTCGTGACGATCCACAACGAGCTGGTTCGCACCGACCCCGAGCTCGTGGCCGAGCTGTATGCGCCGTTCCCCTACGACCTGCGGGGTGAGCAGGCGCCCGGCGCGAGACCCTGGTACACGATGCCCATCTTCAACCGGCTCGGCGACCGATTGTTCGTGCGCTACATACGCCCCTACATCGAGTCGACGCGGCGCCACGATGATGCGCCGCGTCCCTCTGACGCCGCGCGCGCGGCGATGGACCGTGTCGACGCGATGTGCGCCGATCCCCGGTTCCACGTGTCGATGACGATGCAGGCCGGCGACATGCAGTTCGTCAACAACTATCACGTGCTGCACGCGCGCGCGTCCTACGAAGACGACCGCGCAGCCGGTCGCATCCGGCACCTCAAGCGTCTCTGGCTGGAGACAAACCTCCTCGCCGACGGTGAGAAGCCGGAACGCTTCCGGCTCGGTCGCACCGACAACTGGTGGTCGAGCAAGTTGCGCACGAAGAGCGAGCTCAACGTCTGAAGCGGCTTCGCTTCTCGCCGCCCCTTCCGCGCGTCAGTCCTCGATGCTCGAATAGATCACGTTCTCGAAGCGATCGAAGACGCCGAGGAGCGGTTCGACGTCTTCGCTCAGAACCGTCGCGATCTCGAGCACGACACCGACGATGTCGTTCGCGGGATCGAAGAAGATGTTGGCTCCCCCGGCGCCGGGATGTGACAGCGTTCCCGAAGGTCGTAGCGAGCCCTGGAAGTATGCCCAGCGCTCGGCCGTGTCGACGAGCCAGCCGTAGCCGTAACCGCCTTCGGCGTGCCAGACCCCGGCGAAGTCGGTTGGGACACCCGGAATCTGGTTGCGCGTCATTGCCGCGACCGCGGCCCGGCTCAAGACCCGCGCGCCGTCGTACGCGCCGCCGTTCAGGAACATCTGGGCGAAGATCGCGAGGTCGGGCGCGCTGGCCTTGACGCCCCCCATGCCATTGTCGAAGGTCTCCCACTCCGGTCCTTCGCATCCCGGGTTGAGCGTGGCGGGATCCGGTGACCCGAACGGAACGTCGGGCGCGCGGTGCACCAAACGTTCGCGTTGGCGATCGTCGAGCACGTAGCCGGTGCTGTGCATCCCGAGTGGCTCGAAGAGACGCGCTCGGGCGAACGCGTCGAGCGATTGGCCACTGACCCGGCGGACGATCTCGCCGAGCAGCGTGTAGTTGTGATTGGCATAGATCATCTGCCGCCCGACATCCTTGGTGCGCGGCGCGTCCCACGTCGTCGACAACAAGAGGTGTTCGAGCCCGTGCACACCCTCGGGCGGGGCCGTCGGCTCGCCCGCGCTCAACCGCTTGGCGATCAGCTCGGACGTCACGTCGTCGTCGAACCCCGACGTGTGGGTAAGGAGGTGGTGCACGAGCACCCGCGCGTTGTCTCCGGCGGCGAGCTCGGGGAGATAGTCGGTCACTGCGCGGTTGATGCCGAGCACGCCGTCCTCGGCGAGCATCATCACGAGCGTCGCGGTGATCGGCTTCGACACCGACATGATGTTGAACACACTGTCGACCGCGACCGGTTCGAGACCCGGACCCCGCTGTCCGACCGCTTCCGCGAGCACGATGACCCCGCGCCGCGCGATGAGCGCCACCACGGTCGGTGCGTTGCCCTCGTCCACGTGTGCGTGAAGCAGGTCGCGCGCGCGTTGCACCCGCTTCGGGTCCATGCCGACCTCTTCGGGCGCACCTTCGCGCAGCGCCGTCTTCTCGTTCATTTTCCCGCCTCTTCGTTCGTAGCTTCGGCCGCGTGCCCGAGCCAACGGGCCGCGAGTGGTTGACGAATGAACCATGCTTGCAGAGCCGCGTCGGTTATTCGACCCGCGAGTGTGTCGAACTCGTCTCGTGCTCGCGCGCGCTCGGCCGCCGCTTCCTCGATGCGGCCGAGCTGGTCGAGCGCGTGCGCGCGACAGCCGCGGAGCCGCCAGGTGAGCGGGAGCTGACCCGTGCGGGTTGCAAGAACGAGCCCGCGGTCGGCAGTGGCGACAGCCTCATCCCAGTTGCCGAGGTCGGTCCACGCACGGGCCAGACATTCGAGGGTGTGCGACATTTCGAGCTGAGCGTCCGACTTGGCCAAGAACGCGATGTTGCGTTCGAGCAGGTCGCGCGCGTCGCTTGCGCGGCCGCCCGTGAGCTCCGCCTCCGCACGCGCAAGCACAGGTGGTCCGAGCCCGGCGGCGTCGGCGATCGCTTCGACCTGTGACGTCTCGGCCCGCACGACGTCGCCGGCACGCGCCTCGAGTGTGACCGCGACCGCGAGTAGGCCGATTTGCATCCACACGCGAGACAACGCCGACGCTTGTTGCGTGGCAGCCAGCACCGCCGCGGCTGCCGGCTCCCACGCTTCGATCGCGGCGAGATAGTGCGCGCGTGCGTACGCCCGGTTCGCCTGCCCGAACGGATGCGCGTCGTCGGTCACTTCCTCGCCCAACGCGGCGTCCACGAGGTCGTAGCGTCCGAGCTCGACGAGCGCGAGCGTCTTGATCGACCCGTACTGGACAGGCGCGGAGCCGAGCTGGCGGGCAAGCTCTATGCCGAGATCGCACGTCTCGACACATCGCTCGAGCTGCGCGCGCCCGAGGTAATGCCACATGAGCCAGAAGTAGTGCTCCTTGAGGCGCACCGGGTCGTGCAGCGATTCCAGCCGGTCGCGGAGCTGCTCGGCGCGTTCGGTGGCTTCGGGCCCGGCGACGAAACGTAGTGCCGCCGTCTGTGCCTCGATCGAGAGCCGTTCGTCTCCGAGCTCGTCGGCCAGACGAACCGCCTCCTCGACGTTTGCCCGCGCGGTGGATTGGTAGTCGGCCCAATAGTCGGTGAACCACGCGGTCGGGAGGAGCGCCTCGATCATCGCCCGCTTGTCTCCCATCGCGGCTGCGAACGCGTACGTCTCTTCGTAGGTGGCCCGCGCGATCGGCGCGTACTCCTGCTCATCGAGCGAGCGGACGTAATGCGCGCGGGCGAGAGCGAGCAACGCGTCGAGCTCCGCCGCCCGATCGCCGCCGGCGCGCACCGCGTCGAGCACACTCGTGAGGTCTGCGGACGCCGCGGGCCCGTTGAACAGGTCGAGGTGCAGCCCGGCGCGTTGACGGAGGATGGTGTCGTGAACCGCTCCGGTCGGCGCGAGCCGGAGCGCCGCGGCGAGATCCGCGAGGGCGTCGTCGATGCGGGGGATCGCCCGATGGGCGCGCGCCCGGATCGCCAGCAGCTCGGCCTTGTGCGCGCTATCCCCGTCGCCCAACAGCTCGACCGCGGCATCGACGTGACGAATTGCGTCCTCGGGCGCCACGGCGGCCACCGCGTTGCGCGCCGCGAGCTCGAGGTAGTGAATCGTGCGCTCGCGCGGCGCGGTCGTGCCCGCGAGGTGAAGGTGATGGGCGATGTCGGCTGCACGCTGGTCCGCCGCGTTGCCCAGCATCTCCTCCATGGCGTCGGCAACGCGGACGTGCATGCGTTGGCGCCGAAGCGCGGATAGATCCGCGAGCAGCGTCTGACGGATCTGTTCGTGCACGAAGCTGTACACGACCTCGCCGCCGCGGTTCTGACCCTGCACCAGATTGGCGTGCTCGGCTTCTTCGAGCGCGTCGAGCAGTGCGTCCTCGTCGAGGCCGGCGATGGCCAGCAAGAGGTCGAAGCTCGCGCTCCGCCCCACGACCGCAGCCGCGGTGAGCGCCTTGCGCACGTCGCCACCGACGCGCTCGAGACGCCGTTCGATGACGAGACGAACCGTGCGCGGGACCTCCGTGTCGGCGATCTCCACGCCGTTGCGCCAACAGCCCGAGTCGTCGAACAGCGCGCCGCGCTCCTTGAGGTGGAGGAACACCTCCTCGACGAAGAACGGGTTGCCCTCCGTCTCGTCATACACGAGCGACACCAGCTCCGGGGGCGGCGGTTGGCCGGCGCGGCCGGCGAGCAGCAACGCCACATCCGACTCCGACAGGGCCGAGAGATGGATCTCGGTTGCGAGGCGGCGGCGGGTCAGGTCCTCCAACGCGCGCGAGAGGCCGTGCAGTGGGCCGATCTCCCCGGGCCGGTAGGAACCGACGAGGAGCAACGGAACCTCAACGGCGATCTGCGCGAGCGCGCTGATCAACAGCAGGCTCGACTCATCCGCCCAATGCAGATCCTCGAAGCAGAGAACGAGCGGCCGGCGGAGCGCGGCGCGCTCGACGAACCGCCCGAATCCGTGCAGCAGGTAGCGACGTTCCTGGTCGGGCGGGAGCGCCGGCGATTCGCCGACGTCGTCGTAGATCTGATGCAACTCCGGCATGAGCCGGGCGACCTCGGGCGCGTTGTCGCCGAGCAGCTCGCGGAAGGCCTCGGGCGCCAGGCCCCGTGCGGCTTGCTCCAACTGTTCGAGCAGCGGCTGGTACGGAGGCGGCGCGTCCATGTCGAGGCAATGGCCGACAAGCACCGCCATGCCTTGTTCGAGCGCGAGCGCCGAGCCCTCTTGGATCAGACGACTCTTCCCCGCCCCGGCCTCGCCCGTGACGAACACCATCCCGCCGCGACCTCCGGTCGCGCGCGCCACGAGCCCGGCAAACGCTTCCTGCTCCCTCGCGCGGCCGACATACGGCGAACGTTCCGCGTCGGCGAGCGCCGCGCCGGCCTGTCCGTACGCGACGGGAACTTCATACAGACGCCACGGCGCGTCGATGCCCTTCAACTCGAACTCGCCGCGATCGACCAACTCGGCCCGCGCGGTACCGAGCACGCCGTACACCGTCTCCGACGCGAAAATGCCGCCGGGCGGTGCGACACCCTCGATGCGTTTGGCGATGATCACGGTCTCGCCGTGGAGGTCGCCGCTGTCCTCGATCACCTCGCCGGTATGAAGGCCGATCCGCATCACAGCTCGTTGTGAGGGGTGGTCGCGGTTCCGGTCGTTCACGGCGACCTGGATCTCCCGCGCGCAGGTCACCGCGCGGCGAGCGGATTGAAACGCGACCATGAGGCCGTCACCCAACCCCTTCACCACCACGCCGCGTTGGCGCTCGATCAAGTCCAGCGCAACCTGCTCGACCTCACGCCGTACGACGTTCGCGATCTCGTCGCCGAGCTGTTGATTCAACTGAGTCGACTCAACGAGATCGGTGAACAACACCGTGACAGTGCCCTCGGGCAGCGGTGCAGCGGCTGAGGGACCGCCCGCGAGGTCTGAGGGCACGCGCCCAGCATCCCACGATCTCGCGCCTCGCGCCCACGGGCGCCGAACATCTGTCGGGGCTGTGTTGCCGGCCGGTTACGGCCGGGCTTCGATGATCAGGTTCAGTGGTGTCTCGGCCGCGACCCGGAAGCGCGAGAACCCGGCGTCGCTCATGACCTCACGCAACTTGCCGGGCCCGGCTTGGGCACCGAGGCCGAGACCGACTTCTTGTGAGAGTGAGTTGGGGGTGCAGATCGCCGACGATGCCGTGTAGAGCAGCGCGGCCATCGGGTTCTCGCTGAGGTTCTGGACGCGGTTCTCGAGCGCGAACGGCTCGACGAGGAGCACGGTGCCGTCATCGTCGAGATGTTCACGCGCGTATCGTGCGATCCCGAGCGGGTCGCCCATGTCGTGCAGGCAATCGAAGAAGCAGATGAGGTCGAACGTGCCTTCGTAGTCCTTGGCGGTCGCGACCTTGAAGCGGGTCTGCTTCGCGACGCCGGCTTCGGACGCGCGCGCCTTCGATGTCTTGATCGATGGCCCGTGGAAGTCGAAGCCCCAGAACTTTGACTTCGGGTACGCCTCAGCCATCACGACGACCGATGCGCCGTGTCCGCATCCGACGTCGGCAACTTTGGCGCCCTTGCGCAACTTGTCGTCGACGCCGTCGAGTGCGGGTATCCATTGCGTCGCGAGGCTGGCGCGGTACCCCGTGCGGAAGAACCATTCCGTTCCGCTGAACAGGCACCGATGGTGGGCGCCCCAGCTCAACCCGCCGTCTCCCTGGTATGCGCCCTTGATCTTTTCGATGTCCATGAACAGCGAAGCGAACGCATTCATACCGCGGGCGACGAACGCCGGTGACGCGTCGTCGGCGAGCGCCATCGCCGCTTCGGCCGACAGCTCGTAGCTGTCACTCGCGGGCTCGTAACCGACGAGGCCGCCGGCGACTTGCCCGTCGAGCCATTCGCGCACGAGCCGTACGTTGCAGTCGCTCCGTTTGGCGACATCGCCGGCTGACAGCGAGCCCGCTCCCGCCATCGCTCGGTAGATGCCGAGCTCGTCGCCGAGCAAGACCGAGAAGCACAGCGCGCCTCCGGTCATGTAGCCGGCCATCGTCCCCATGAATTCGCCGAGACGTTCCTCACTAAAACTCATCGCCGTCCCCCTCGTCTCCACCTGTGGGGCCGATCCTGTACGGACCCGCGACAGGCGTCAAGAGGCACGTCAGTTTGCGAGTCGGGCTGCAAATCGCTTCGCGAACAGGTACGCATCGCCCGGCCACCGCGCCGAGACGTAGTTGCCGTCCTCGACGCAGAAGGCAGGGCCGTCGTCGGCGTCGGTACCACGCTTCGACAGAACCCTCGGGCCTCGCAGGAAGTCGGCGGGGTCGCGCAGGGCCCCGCGGATCTCATCCTCTACGTACTCGGGATATGTGCGGTAGTAGTGCCCGAGTCGCCACGCAGTCGCGAAGAACGCGGATCGCTCGAGGTATTTCGGCAGGCACGTGGTGCGTCGCCCGTGCAAGAGACTGCGCCCGGTCGTCGGATCGCACGTTCGAGCGAGGACGAGCACGCCGTGACAGATGGCGCCGACCGGCCGATCGAGCGCCCAGTACTCGGCGACCTTGCGGCGGAGTGATTCGCTTCCCAAGTACTGACGCATTCGGGGCGCGTGTCCACCCGGCAGGATCAGACCATCGAACTCGTCGACTCGGACGTCAGCCCACGCGAGTGGTGCGCAGAACTTCTCGTCGGACTGCATCTCCGCATAGAAGGATCGTGGCTCGGACGTCGCGCCGAGCTGACCGAAGATCACGCCGTCGAGCAAACGCTGGTCGGCCGCGGGCGCGTCACCGCCGTGCTCGGTCGCGAACCGCACGACATGCCCAAGGCGCGTGAGCAGCCGCCACGGCACCGCCACCTCCGAAACGTCGAAGTCATGGTCGGGCACGGGGATCAGAACGGTGGCGATCGCCCAACGCTAGAGCAGAACCACCCTCTCAAACGGCCTTTGTTTCGGCGGTGAACGCGGTCGCGAGACCTTCGAGCAGTCCCAGCCATTCGGGCGGCGCTGATGGCGGCATCGGTGCGCGGATGCTCAAGGCTTCGACGAGCGTCACGGCGTCACCGCGCAGACACGGCACGTCGGGCAGGGCGATGTCGTCGCGCACCACGACGGACTCGCCGACGTCCAGGACACAGCACAAGGAGGGATCGGTGGCCTCCACTGCAAACCTGCCTGCGAGCAAGTGCCCGGTACCGATCGCCAACGCGGGACTCACCGCGGCCGCGTACCGCAAACACGACCCGACCTCGTCGGGCTCGGCCGGCGGGGTCGACCCGAGTGGGAGTGCGATATCGCGTTCGTGGATCCAGCAATCCCACAACGCGTGATGCGCGACCAGACGGATCGGGACGTGGCCGGCTGGTGACTCGGCGAGCATCGCCCAACCGCTGTCGTCGAGCTGGTCGAGGATACTCAGGAACTCGTCGTTCGACGTCACGAACTGGTCGAGTATCTCCGTCGGCGCGAGCGTACGCATTGCCGCGACCATCACCGCCGGAGTTGTCGCGGGATCGAACCCGGCCAGCACGCGGGTCGGCGTGCCGCCGAGCCCGGCGCGCACCGAAGCGTTCCAGAAGACGTTCACGCCGACGATGTGCGCAACGACGTCCTGAACAGTCCAATCGTCGCAGCGGCTCGCCGCGGTCCAGTCGTCGTCACCGAGATCCACGAGCGTCGCTTCGAGGCGTTTGCGCTGTCGCAACACCGGGGCGAGCTGATCGGCCGGCCGGCCTTCGATCGAGATGATCGGCGGCCCGTCATATCGCGGTGACACCAACATCGGACCGACCGTACCCGACCGGGCTGATAGACCGGACGTGTGGCAGAGGACGGGGTGTGGCAGCAGATCCAACGTAGTGATGGCCGGGTCGTCGAGCTGGTGACGAGCGGCGCGGTAAGCACGACGACCTTGGTGCTGCACAACGGAACTCCGAGTGCGGCGTTGCCGTTCCCCCCGCTTGTCGAGTCCGCCGGCCGCCACGGGCTGTCGGTCGTGATGTTCTCGCGTCCGGGCTATGCCGGCTCGACGCCCAGGCCCGGCCGTTCCGTTGCCGATGTCGCCGACGACACGGCTGCCGTGCTGGATGCGGTCGGCGCCGATTCGTTCGTCACCATCGGATGGTCGGGCGGCGGTCCGCACGCGTTGGCGTGCGCGGCCCTGCTGCCCGAGCGATGCCAGGCGGCCGCGACACTTGCGGGCGTTGCTCCGTATGGTGCCGACGGGCCGGATTGGTTGGCAGGGATGAGCGAGGAGAATGTGGAGGAGTTCTCTGCCGCGTTTGATGGCGCGGAAGCGCTTACCCGGTTCCTCGAAGCTGCGGCCGCGGTTCTGCGCAACGTTTCCGCCTCCGACGTGGCTGACGCACTCGGAGGGCTCGTGTCCGCGGTCGACAAGGCCGCGCTGAGCGGTGATTTTGCGACATTCATGGCGGCGGTGTTCCGCAGGGCTTTGTCGACGGGAATCGCGGGCTGGCGCGACGACGATCTGGCGTTCGCGCGCGACTGGGGATTCGAGCTCGCGAGCATCGCCAGACCGGTGGCGGTGTGGCAGGGAGCGCAGGATCGGATGGTGCCGTTCGCGCATGGGAAATGGCTGTCGGAACACGTGCCCGGAGCAATTGCGCACCTCTACCCGGACGAAGGCCACCTCTCGCTCGCGCTCACCCGCTTCGATGAGATCGTGGCCGACCTCATCACGCTCGCGTCCGACTGATTCCCCCGAATGCAGAGCGATTCCTGGCGACTCACGCGCACGTAAACGCATTGCACGCGCGCCGCGTTCAACCGCATCAGTGCGCGTTCGATGGAGAAGTTTGTCGGACGCCCAGATCGCAATAGCGCCGAGTCGGTGTGCGCGTCGGCGGGGCGAGGGTATAAAAACGTTGCCCCCGAGGTCCGCTTCTCGCAAGGTAGCCATGAGACTCGAGCGGGGTGGTGGTGGGTGGTGGTTTGCTCGAGCCGTTACTCGCCGCACGCGCCGGGGGCGACCAACGCGACACCAGGTAGTACGCCGGGTCACATCCCTTGAGCGCGTCCCACAAGGAGTCCGGCTCCTCGATATCGGCCGGACGACTTGCGCGCGAGAGATATGCAGATGCCGGCCCTGGCGTATTCTTCACCCGTGGATGTGACGGGCCGGAACAACGTCAAGGTCACTGGCCGGCTCGACGGTCAGCCGCTCGTATTCGCGCATGGATTCGGTTGCGATCAGAACATGTGGCGGTACGTCGCACCCCGATTCGAGAACAAATTCCGAGTGGTGCTCTTCGATCACGTGGGTGCCGGCGGTTCGGACCTGGCCGCCTACGACTCTGAGCGGTACACGTCGCTTGCCGCCTACGCAGAGGACGTCCTCGAGATCTGCCGGTCGCTTGATCTCCAAGACGTCGTGTTCGTAGGCCACTCCGTGTCGGCGATGATCGGCGCGTTGGCGGCGATCGAGGAGCCCGAGCGGTTCGCGAAGCTGGTTTTCGTCGGCCCTTCCCCGCGCTACATCGACGAGGGCTCCTATGTCGGTGGCTTCCAAGAGGAGGACATCGTCGATATGCTCGACTCGCTGGAAAGCAACTATCTCGGCTGGTCCAGTGCCATGGCCCCGGTCATCATGGGCAACCCCGACCGACCCGAGCTTGGCGAGGAGCTGACCGAGAGCTTCTGCAGTACCGATCCCGAGATCGCCCGCCATTTCGCACGGGTGACATTCCTCTCTGACAACCGAGCTGATCTTGCCCGGGTGACGACCCCGACGCTGGTCCTGCAGTGCACCAATGACGCCATCGCTCCGGTGGTCGTCGGCGAGTACGTGAGAGATGCCATGCCGAACAGTTGCTTCATGCTCTTGGAGGCGACGGGACACTGCCCGAATCTGAGCGCACCCGACGCCACGGCGGACGCCATCGCCGCATTCGTCGGTGGCTGATTGCGGGCCTCGGGGTGACGCGAGCAGCGAGGAGGCGCTCGAGGCCTTCTACGCCGCCCTTCTCGACGATGACGCCGAGGCGCTATATGAGCGAGCCCCGTGCGGGTACCTGTCGACAACTCCCGACGGCACGATCATCAAGGTCAACGGCACCTTCCTGACCTGGACCGGCTACGAACGGACCGACCTGGTCGGTCGGCGGACATTCGCCGAGCTCCTCACGCCCGGCGGGCGGATCTATCACGAAACCCACTACGCCCCGATGCTGCAGATGCAAGGAACGGCGCGAGAGGTCGCCCTCGACATCGTCCGAGTGGATGGCCAGCGACTCCCAGCGCTTGTCAACTCGGTCCTCGAGCGCGATGCAAACGGAACACCCATCGTCATTCGCACCGCGATCTTCGACGCCACCGATCGCCGCAAATACGAACGCGAGCTTCTCCGTGCGAAACAACGAGCCGAAAAATCCGAAGCCGAGGCAAAGCTCCTCGCCCGGACGCTGCAACAAACGCTCATTCCGCCGACGCCGCCGGACATCCCCGGTCTCGACGTCGCCGCCGCGTACCGCCCAGCCGGCACCGGCGACGAGGTCGGAGGGGACTTCTACGACATCTTCGAGATCGGCAAAGGTGATTGGGTGATCGCCGTCGGTGACGTCTGCGGCAAAGGAGTCGCAGCCGCCGCCGTCACCGCGTTGGCCCGCTACACGATCCGCGGTGCAGCCATGCGACACCCACAGCCGCGGGAAATCCTCGACACACTCAACACTGTCCTGCTCCGCCACGAGACCGACCGGTTCTGCACCGTTGCGGTCATGCGATTGCGCCAGGTGGCGAGCATGTGGACCGCCGCCGTGAGCTCAGGCGGGCACCCGCTGCCGGTGCTGATCCGTAACGGACGCGTGCCGACGAAGTTGGGGCCGCCCGGATTGCTGCTCGGCGTCTTCGACGAGGGGTCATTCGACGACAGCGAGGTCGTCCTGCACTCGGGCGACGCGATCTTGCTCTACACCGACGGTGTGACCGAAGGTCGAAACGGCGACACCTTCTACGGAGAGGCTCGTCTCCAGACCGCGATCGAGAACCATCGCGAGTCCGCCCAATCTCTCACTGACGGGATCCTCCACGACGTGCTGCAGTTCCAAGCGGGCTACCCGCGTGACGACATCGCGCTCGTCTCCGTGCGCGTGTCCTAGCGACACCCATGCAACCCGGGTGTCGTGATGACTGGCAACGTCATTCGGCGGCTCGGCGGCCCTCTTTGGATGCTTCGAGTTCCGCGCCGATTTCGTCGACTTGTTGTTCGGCTTCGAGCGCTTGCCTTGCCTCGGCAAGGGCTGCGCGCTCAGCTTCGACTTGCTTGGCGCGAGCGGCTCGTTCGCGCCTCGCCACGGCTGTCTTGTCGCGTACCGATGCCTTCTCGGCGGCAGCGGCCTCGCGTTCTAACTGCGCGGCGGCCTCTCGTTCCCGTTGACGACGGCGATCGTCGGCCGCTCGCTCGCGTTGCTCAGATTGCGCGCTCACGGTCCGTCGTCGTTCGGCATCGACCTCGAGCCGATCGTTGAACTCGGCGTCTGCTTTCGACTCCTGCGCATCGGCCAGCGTCTCGAGCTCGACTCCCATTCGGAACTGTCGAAGTTTCGCCTGAGTCAAACGACCCTCCTCGGCGAGCGCGTCGTCGTGCGTCAACACGCCGACACATCGTTTCACCGTCGCCTCGAAGCTCTCGAATGCGAGCGCCGGCAACCACTCGGCATCTTCCCCGCGGTGCAGAGTGGCGCCGGCGAGGGTAAGTGGCAAGCGCGCGGCAAACAACGCTGCGGTCACGAGAGTGCGGGTGACCGGCATCAATCTTTTCCTTCCGTCGTGCGGTGTGCGGCGCGGTCGAGTCCGTCGGCGGCGGCGCGGGCGCGCTCGGCGGCGGCGTCGAGCGCCGCGGCCGAGTGACGAGCTGCCTCGCGGTGTCGGCCGGCCTGCGCCTCATCGCGAGCAACAGCGGCGGTAGCTGCGTGCTCGGCCGCATCGGCTTGCGCCCGGACGACCTTGTGCTCTCGCGCGATCTGTTGTTCCGACTGGCGGCGCTCCGTTGCGATCCGGCTTTGACGGGCGTCGGCCGCAGCCTCCACGCCGATCGCCTGCTCCTCTGCTACGAGCTCGCGCTCCCGGGTCGCGAGTTCAGCCTCAGTGCGCGTTTGTTCGGCCTGCTTCTGGAGCTGTCCTGCGATCGCGGTGGCATCGGCCCGATCCTGATGCAGCAGGCCCTCGCGTTCGAGATCCGCGTTGCCGAATGCCGACCCCGCCGCCTCTTTCACCTTGCCGATGATCCGATCAGCGATGCCGGATCGCGGTGCATTGCGTTCAGTCATTGCACATCCCTTCGAAAAGATGACTCGAGCAAGTTTGCGAACTCGCTGAATCGCAGCCACACCAGAACATCCGTCTCAGAGCATGCGATCGACGACGCGCTGACCAACGGTCCGGGCGCGATCAATGACGGCGACGGCCCCCCCGATCAATACATTGCCGGGCGGCGCGTCAAGAACGGCCGGACGCGGACGAGTCGGAACGCGCGGCTTCGCGGCCCGGAGTTCGTCACCCAGTTCGTGGAGGCGACGTCGCCCCAACTGGTCGCGAACTTCGGGGAAGAGTTCCCGTTCCTCTTCCCTCACATGGTGACGGACGTTCTCGATCAACACGGACACCTTCGCGTCGAACCGCTCGTCCGACGGATCGAGGTCCTCGAGCTCACGCAGCCCAACCTTCACCAAATGGTGCTCCTCCAGAGCCTCCAGGACCGCGGTGTCGGCGCCGCCGGCTTCTCGGCGCACTGCGGGATAGAACACGAGTTCTTCAATCGCGGCGTGTCGCGAAAGCTCCTCGATGACGGTATGAACCAGTGCACGCTTCGTTCCATGCGCTCCATGACGAGCCTTCTCGAAACGCTTGAAGAGTTGCTCCACACGGCGATGGTCTGCCTTCAGCACCGCGACTGCATCACCGTGGTCGACGCGGGCGCGACCCTTGTGAGGAGCACTTGGCTTCTTGGCTGTGCGGTTGCTGCGCAAAGCAGTCGCGCGTGAAGCGCCGGCCTGTTTCGCGCCGCCCGCGGTCGCGGGCGGCGCGGTCGTCCGACCCTTCGCCGCTTTCACGACGCGTTTGCGCACCGCTTTCGTCGCGCTTCGCGTTCCCTTCGTCGCCGCGCCGCGCGACCTCTTCTGCGCCGTTTTGATGATCCGTTTTGTCGCTGCCATGGGGCTTGGGTTACCCGCGCCCGCCATTCAGCAAACGACGTGTTGCGTCACGAGGCGACGACACGCGCCGGCCGCGGCTCGAGGTCATCCGGCACGTTATGGCGATGTTCACCGAACGAGCGCGGTTGAAATGCACGTCGTCTTATGCGAGCGGGATGATCGTTGTGTCGACCGCATTTGAGACGCTCGAATCAAGCACCGATTCTCGTTCGGCCCGGACCGTCCGAATGCATGCAGGCAAGCTATGACGCGGCGCGTTCTGACAGGAGTGGTGCGAGAAGCGATGTTCGGCGGTCGGTCCACGCGTCGAGCAGGTGGCGGGTGAACCGGCTCTCGACGAACGCAAGTGCCTGCGCGCCGAACAGCACTTCTCCACCGACGGCCGGTTCCTCTTCGAGCAGGCCCGCGACCATGTCCTCGAGCGCGAGATGCTGGTGCAGTTCGTCGGCGACGACGTGGACCTGGTAAAAGCGTCGAGCCGCGACGTCGACGCCAAGCAGTTGCAGTGCGAGCGCGTATCTGCCCATCGGTCCGACGGAGGTCATCTCGAACAGCGCGAGATGGCCGACACATGCAGCTCGCCAGGTTCGGTGCAGCCCGAACATTGTGACGAGGTTGTCGGTGGCGAGCGTGCTGCCTGGTACGACGTCCAGGTATGCCCCGAAGGCCGGGTCGAGATCGAATGCTCTCATCGTGGTCGCGAAGAGCTCGGCGTGCATGGCGTCACTGACGCCTTTCCCGTATTCGTCGTATTGGATCGTGACCATCGCAGCTTTGGCGCGACCACGGAGCCGGGGGATGGCCCAGGTGTGCGGATCGGCCTCCTTGCGCTGGTAGACGGAACGGTGCGCGAGAAACTCGCGCATCTGATCGCGGGAGCCATGTTCGAGCAGGAATGTCGACAGCGAAGGACCGTCACCCTTCACAAGGGCCTGCAATGTCGATCGAACCGCAGCCGCGGGTACGGCGGACGGAGGTCCGATTTCGTCGGTGAGGCGAGCGACGAACTGCCGCTCGAGGGTTCGGCGCGTGGCGAGGAGGGCGGGCTCCCATTCCCAAGCGTCGTCGACCCCAGCGAACGACAAATAGTGGAGCTGGTAACAACACCACAAGGCGAGTTGCGCATCGTCGTCATCGAGCATGTCGACGTCGCCGAGAAACGGCAGTCCGACGGGGCCGGGCGCCCGGCCCAAAGCCTCGAGTATCGCCTCGCTGATCGGGCCGCGAGGAGCAGGCAGACGCGGCGGCTGATCGGACACGGCGATTAGGTACCCGTGATCGCACATCAGCATGCTCTCGCAATCAGATGCGTTCGTAGCCGAGACGAGTTGGAGCTCGACGATGGGTATAGCGCGGTCAACAAAACGACAGGCTGAGCGGCGAGGACACAAATGAACGTGCTGGCATGGTGGATCGACTTCCTTCACGGAACGAGTCGCCGACACGAAGAGGACCAACTGCCCGACGACCCGCTCCTCAGCGAGCGCGCGGCTCGTTTCGAACTGGGTTAGCAAGCCGGATCGCGCGCACCTAACCCCGATAGTTCACGGGTTCGTGGGTGAGGTCGGTCGCTGAGCGCGACAAGTGCCCTTCTCGTAAGGCATTCTTGGTGTTGCGACACAACAAGAAGCACCAACGAGAAAGGCACCTGACAGATGCACGTTACCAGCA
>JBBQTI010000032.1:0-49341 GCA_038213435.1 Acidimicrobiia bacterium | reverse complement strand
CGCATTACGCTTCATCTCGGAAGTGCCCTTCTGGGTCGGGGTTCTGCAGCTTCGACAACCGCAGTTTCTCCCACCAGAAGGGCCTTTTCGCGGACGCGGACCAACCGATCAGCGGCTCGCTACTGCAAGATCAGGGTTAGGAGCAACGGGTTGACCTGCGGCCATGGCATTTCGCGCCGTCCCCATCGTTGCAGAACAGCACCGTCACGAGATCAGGCTCAATATCATCGAGCAGGGTGAGCGGATCTCCGGCCGACGGTCGACAGAACACAGCCAGTAGTTCACCCGGGCATCCGAGATTATGAACCACGGTTCGGATCGATGGCAAGAACGCGGCGTATGTACTGATCCCGGCGATTGGAGCGATGCAGGGACGCGTACCGTCGAATCCTCTGATCTCGACCCGAGTGGAGATCGGCTCCTCGACGGAAAGCCTGTGCAGCCTGTTGTCCGCCGTCGCGACCGAAGCACCTCCGCTCTTGCACGTGCCGTCATCGATGCGGTACTGCCAGTCGCCGGTGTCGGGCATCTCGAACCAGTAGAGATCGAATCGAGCCACGGTCAGCGCGGCTGGTTTGTTCCACGTAAGTACGTCGAACGCGGACCCAGAGCTGAAGAAGCCCCGCCCGAACGGCGCAACGTCGAACGGGTCGGTATTCGTCACCTGCGTCCAGTCGCCGACACGCGTCCACTCGTCACCTCGCCAGAAACCACGGAACCCGCCACTGGTTCGCAACCCTGCGCACTGCTCGAGCGAACGTGCCAACTGTTCGACCCAGCCGACTGTGCTCGCCGAGAGAGCGGGGTCGCCCGCATTCCCGCGGGTGATGGAATCGCCGACGCACACGACCGTCGCGGCGGCATCTCCTCGACGGTCCCACCGCGTGAGACCCCGGCGGTCGCCGCCTGCCTCCCAGGACATGCCGATCACGCCCTGCTTGCTCGCGGTTTTCGCGAATAGCCCGTTCGATCTACCGATTCCGTTGTCATCGGTAGGTGCGCCTCCCCGTAACACAGCGCCCGCACACTGCAATCCTGCCACGTCCGTCGATCGACTCCTGACCCAACCCTCCCGAACGGGCGAACGCCTTCAAGAGGGCGGCAACTATCCAGTCTGAACGCTCCGGCGATCCGTTGGAGTCGTTCGAACGACCGCACGGTGCGGTCGTGTTCGAATCGTTGAGGTAGCCGACGGATATCCCGGCGTGCTCGGCGACGATGGCAAGAGTGAGACCTGCGCCGTGGCGCATGGTGCGGATGCACCGGCGAGGGTTTGGTGGCGATTCGGCGAAGGTGTCCGTGTGGTGAGACATCCCCTTGAATCTACGTTGATGGCATATACGCCTTCACGACCCGGAACGCTTCGGGAAGACGCCGCGCGGCCTCATCGCGAGAGTCGTCCAATACGCGGATGTTTTGCTCATCAGCCCTTATGAGCAGCGACCGGCCCGAAGCGTCCGCGACGCGGTCACGACGTCCGGATTCGACGTCGTGACATCTGTGGCAGCACCTGACCGATGAGGGTTACGTGTTCTTCGATGAATACGTTCACCTGTCCAACTGCGCACTCTTTTTCTCAGAGCGCTTCTGGCGGGATTACCGCGACACGCGCCCACCGGGTCTCATGGGTACCGGCACAGGGGTGGGTGTCGATCGGTACTTCCTCGGGCCCTGGCGCGGCAAACCTGCATCGCCGCGCATCCAGCGCCCGACGAGCCTCGCATACACGCGCAAGGATTTCTGTGGATTCCGGGACTACGTGCCTCAGTAGGAGACAATCGCAACACGCGAGCGCTCCAGGGACGACCCCACACGGACCACATCTCGGTCTCGAGGAATAAACTGCCCACTAAAATATCCAATGAGGCTGAACAAAGGTGTTCGCCGTCCGACCGCAATTCACCCTGGGATCAGTGCTGAGTCATGCGCATCGTGATGACGAACAACTTTTTCCTACCCCGCCCGAGCGGCAGCGCGCACCACACCGCGGGCCTGGCACGCCAGCTCGCCGCGCTCGGCCACGACGTGCTCGTGGTCACTGCCGCGCATCGGGGCGCCGCGAGCGAAGAGTGGACTGACGGATATCGGGTTGTGCGCCTCCCGAGCTGGACGCCACCACCATCGCGTCTCGGCATGAATTACGAGATCCCGTGGACGTTGTCGCCGCGGAACCTGCGCCGGTTGTTCCGTCTCCTCGACGAGTTCCGTCCCGACGTCGTGCATCAGGGCGGTCAATTCTTCGACCTCACGTGGATGAGCGCCATCTGGGCCCGCCGGCGCAAGGTGCCCACCGTGCTGACCGTGTACACCGCGCTCGTCCACAGCGATCGCATCGCGCGCAAAATCCTGTGGCTCGGCGACATGGTCCTCGTTCGCCCTTTTCTCGCGATCGGGCGGCCGACGATCGTCGTGATCGACACATGGATCGACTCATACGTTCGGCGTCGCTACCGGGTCGGTGACGACCGCATCGCGACCGTGATGATCGGAGTGGAGCCCGACCGTTTCGTCGGCGTCGACGGGCGGAAAGTGCGCGAGCGCCTCAGCCTGGGAGACCGGCCGATCGTTCTGTCGATCGGACATGTGATCCCGCTCATCCGCGATCGGCTCGCGCTCGTGCGGGCGATGCCCCACCTCGTCGAGAAGCATCCCGACCTCGTGGTGCTCGTCGTCGGTCACGTGTTCGACGAAGCGTTCCTCCGCTTGGCCGACGAGCTCGGCGTGCGCGACCACCTGAGCTGCACCGGCGAAGTGTCCAGAGACGAGGTTCCCGGCTTCGTCGCAGCCGCTGACGTCGAGGCGCACGACTTCCACTACTTCGGGCTTGGCACGTCGACCCTCGAGGTGATGGCGGCAGGAGTGCCGGTCGTGTCCGTCGTGTCCACCGATAACTTTCCCGGACTCGAGCTCCGATCGGGCGAGAACATCACCATCGTGCCCGAGAACGACCCGAAAGCCCTCGCCGACGCGATCCACCAACTCCTCGACAATCCCGAGCTGGCGCGCCGGGTCGGAAAAGGACAGCGCCGATTCGTCGTCGACCACTTCTCGATCGACGCGGTCACACGCGACTACCTCGCGCTGTACGAGAAAATGGCCCGCTGATTCGCGGCAGCGGGATCAGGACCGCGTTACGACTCCCACACTTCGCGGATACGAAGGACGCCCGGGATCGCAGTCGGCTGCGACACCTCGCCGTCCGATACGAACCTTTCGACGAGCCGGTCACCGAGGCGAGGCGGTATGCGTTGCAATGGGACCCCGGGCTCGAAACGCCGGGCGAGCTCCTCGACGGGTTCCGGCTCGCCCGCGTCGAGGTAATACAGACCAGGACCGAGGTGGAACGCCGACAGGTTCAAGCCGACGGCCTCGTCGGGCGTCAGCCAGTAGCGCAAGCAGGGAGACACGGCGAGAGGGTCGCCGTTCTCGCGTTGGGCGACCCACGTCTCGAGCACCGAACCACTCGATCCGAGCACGTTGCCCAACCGAACGACCGAGTATCCGGCGCGCAGTGTGATCCGTTCGCCGAGCAGCTTCGTCGCGCCGTAAACGGTTTCCGGCGCCGCAGCCTTGCAGGTCGACACGAAGACAAGATTGCCGGGAAGAACGCCGGCAACCGTTGCTGCCTCGACGATGTTGTTCGTACCGAGCACGTTCACTTGTGTCGTCCCGAGCGGGTGAACCTCTCCCACGGGCGCGTGCTTCATGGCCGCGAGATGGATGACGAGCTCAGGCCGCAGTCGGCGCATGGTCTGATCTACGAGCTCCGCGTTCGTAATGTCGAGGTCCGGGAGATCCGTCAAGTACGTCTCGGCGCCGAGGTCGTCGAGGTGTTCTGCGATCCGGCGCCCGAGAAACCCGTCGGCCCCCGTGACGAGGACTCGCTTCCCCGCGACGAGCTCGGGCGGAAGCGCAAAGTGATACTCGGGTCGCGGCAACAGATCGGCGTACCGTCCCGCGACCCGTTGGGCAAGCGTCTCGGCGATGTGGTTGCTGTGCGGGACCTGCAAGGGCTGAACCCTAGTCGCGCCGATACGTTCCGCGGCTGGGCAGCCGACCGGGCTGTATGTGATACTCGGAGGCAGCACAACTCGGCCGACCCGGGTAGGGCAATCGAGTGGCGAGCGCTGGGGGCAACGCCGAGGTGAGGTCTATCGAGGGTCGCACTTTGCCTCGAATCGATGCCGAGTCGCCGTCTCCACCGCGTCACCGTTCGTTCGCGGGCAATCGGGCTGCGCTCGTCACGTTCGGAGCGGTCGAGGCAGTCGCCCTTCCCCTGATGTTGTGGTGGGACCGAGGCACATGGTTCCAACTCGACGACTGGGACTTCCTCGCCGCGCGTACGGGCGGCAACGTCGGCGATCTGCTGCGTCCGCACTTCGAGCATTGGACGACCCTGCCGATCCTCGCCTACCGGCTCATGTGGTTCTTGTTCGGTCTTCGCAGCGTCGTGCCGTATGAGGCGCTGGTCATCGGCGCGCATCTCACGGTTGCCGCGCTGCTGAGGATCGTGATGCGACGAGCCGGGGTGGGACCGTGGCTCTCGACTGTGGGGGCCACGCTCTTCGTGTTCCTGGGATCCGGCGCCGAGAACATCCTCGTCGCGTTCCAGATCGCGTTCGTCGGGGCGCTGGCGTTCGGACTCGTTCAGCTGTTGCTCGCCGATCACGACGGGCCGGTCGACCGCCGCGATGTGCTCGGTCTGCTCGCCGGATTTGCCGGCCTGATGTGCTCGGGCGTCGCGGTGGCGATGATCATCGTCGTCGGGTACGCAATGTTGCTGCGCCGGAGCTGGCGGGTTGCGCTATTGCACACCGCGCCGCTCGGGGTGGTCTACCTGTTGTGGCGCTCGTTCGCGCCCAAGGAGACTTCCCCCGCCTACTACCACGCGAACTCGCCGACCGAAGTGGTCCGTTTCGTCGCGGTCGGGATGCGCGCGACCTTTCGAGGCTTGGGCCAGCTGCCCGGTGTCGGGATCGGACTCGGGTTGCTACTCGTCGTAGGGCTCGTCGTGGCATTGCTTTCCGAAGACCGACGGGCGTTCCGGCGTCGCGCTGCCGCGCCGCTTGCCCTGCTCGCGGGCGCGATCACGTTCTTGGTGATCACCGGCTTCTATCGCTCCGGGCAGTCGAACGGCCTGGCTTTGTTGTTCAAGGGGTTCGGACCGGAGCATGCGCGTACACCGCGCTACATCCACATCGTTGCAGCGATGGTGTTGCCTTCTCTTGCTCTCGCGGCTCAAGCCGTTATCCGACATTGGCGGCAGGCGACGATCGCCGTCGTCGCTCTCTTGCTCGTTGGCCTCCCCGGCAACATCGACAAGCTTGCCCACTACGCGGACACGAACCGGTCCGCACTGGTCCAAGCGCGCCGTCCGTACGTCCTGACCGCGCCGAGGTTGCCCATTGCAGGTCAACTCCCGCGCACCCTGACGCTCGGCACGGATCTCACGATCGGCTGGCTGATCGACAGCCTCCCGTCGGGTCGGATCCCCGAGCCGCGACCGCGTCCGCCGGCCGCGATCGCGAGAGAGACGCTCGACCTCGCGCTGCAGCCTTCGCACACGCCGCAAACGACGCGCTGCCACCGACTGCTTGGCCCCACCTCGCGCCTGCTGGAGAAAGGAGAGGCGATCACGCTCCGGAGCGGGAAGGCAAGCATCGTCTACCTTCCGGACGCCGGCGTACCGTCTTCACCGAAGCAGTTCGCTCCGTCGACGCTCATCGCTCTGGCCGGGCCGCTGCAGCTGCGGATCACGCCGACCTCGACGACCGGCAACGGGTCCGCGACCCTCTGCGGATGAGACGATCGACGTGCCGATCGACGGGAGGAGGCAGCGACGCCTATGAGCGCTGCGCGGCGACGTAGTACTGCGCGCCAAGGGGCACGGAGCGCAATGCGCGCTCGACGGCATTGATGCGGGCGCCTCCTCGCGGGAAGAACATGATGTATCGACGTTCGACCGGGCGAAGCCCGGTCCGCTCGAGCAGTTCGCATGCCGCACGGCGCTCCAGGAGCACGACACCGTCGTCGAGGTCGCAGCGGTTCACGGCCAGCCGGGTAAGCGGATTCATGGGATTGTGCTCGAAGATCAGGACCAGGCCGCCGGGACGCACGACCCGGCCCAGTTCGGAGACGAACGCGTGGCGCCGGCCGTCATCGACGTGATGAAGAACGCAAGAGCAGAACGCAAGGTCGAAGCTTGCAGATTCGAACGGCAGCGCGTCGGTCGAACACGGTTGGTACTTCGCCGCCGGATTGCGCGTCGACGCTTGTTCGAGCGCCTTCACGGATACGTCGACACCATGCAGCGCACTCACGTGACGAACGAGGTATTCATCGGTGAGGCCCACACCGCATCCGACATCGACGATCGAGGCAACCTCTGGTTTCCCGAGATGCCGGTGGCAGATGTCGAGCAAGTGCGCAGCTTTGCGTCGCGCGAAGTATCCGACACCCTGACGCGAGAAGGCGATCGACTTGTTGACCGCGTCCTCGTACGCGTCCGTGTCGGAATCGAAGTTGGTCATCGAGGTGACGCGGTGGTCGCGCCGGCATCGCGGAACAGGTCGAGCTGCTGGTGGGTTATCCCGTCTCCACGCGCTTGGGTGTACGTCAGACCGACTGAATCGCGCACGAGGTAAAGCGGTCGGCGCTTCACCTCTTCATGGATCCGCGCGACGTAGATGCCCATGACTCCCGTGACACTCAGCTGGACTCCGCTGAAGAAGGCGACCCCTACCGCGATCGACGCCCATCCGGGCACCGTGTACAACCCGGCGACCTTCAGTACGACGGCGACGACACCGAGTAGGAACGACAACGCGGAAACCACAAAGCCTCCCGCCAGTGCAATGCGAAGCGGCGCCTCGGAAAAGGAGACGATCCCGTCGATCGCGAAGGCGAGCATGCGCGCGAGCGAGAACTTCGTCGTGCCCGCGTATCGGGCATCGCGTTCGTACGCGAGACCCGTCTGGCGATAGCCGACCCATGCAAACATCCCACGCAGGTATCGACGATGCTCCCGCATCGCGGTGACTGCGTCGACGGCTTGACGATCGACGAGACGAAAGTCGCCGGTCTCTTGAGGGATGTCGATGTCGCCCAAGCGACTCATCAACCGGTAGAAGGCTTTGGCGGTCTTCCTCTTTAGCCACGACTCACCGGAGCGAGTGGCGCGAACGGCGTAGACGACGTCGTAGCCCTCACGCCAGCGCTGGATGAGCTCGAGGGCCACCTCGGGCGGATCCTGGAGATCTCCGTCCATGATGATCACGGCGCGTCCGAGCGCGTGGTCCAAGCCGGCTGTGATCGCCATCTGGTGGCCAAAGTTTCGCGTCAGCCGCAATGCCTTGACGCGCGGATCGCGTCGGTGGAGGTCCAACATCAGGTCGTACGAGCCATCGGTCGAACCATCGTCGACCAGCACGACCTCCGACGACTCCGCGAGCCCGTCCATCACGGTTTGCAGCCGGCGTATCAGCTCCGGCAGCGTCTCTTGCTCGTTGAGCACCGGAATCACGAACGAGTAGTGAATCTCGGTCATATACGGCCGTCATCGATGGCGGTCACGATCCAGGGGATCACCTCGTCGAGCATGTCGCTCAAGCTGGTCGTCGCCTCGAACCCCAGCACGCGTTTCGCCTTCTCGGTCGCCGGGACACGCCGCTGCACGTCGTACTCGAAGGCGGGATCCGACACCCTGCGGAACGGGACGTCCGTGCCCCGGATCTTCTTCCAGATCAACTCGGCCAGCTCCAGAACCGTCGTCGACTCGCGGGTCGAGAGGTTGAAGTCGTCGTTGAGGGCTTCGGGATGCTCGATCGCAATCGCGATGCCGCGGGCGAGATCGCCGCCGTAGGTGTAATGGCGAACCTGGCTCCCGTCGCCGAGGATATGGAGCGGGTCCTGGCCCTTCACCACCTTCTGCACGAGGTCGGGCACGACGTGGCTCATCGCGAGCTTCACGTTCCCGCTGAGCACCTCGACGTCACCGAGCGCACGCCCCTCGCCGACGCCGACGCAGTTGAACGGGCGCACGATCGTGTACGGGAGCTTGTACTGGTCGAACGCGGCGCGAGCGAAGAACTCGACCGCAAGCTTCTGGAAGCCGTACGACGACAGCGGGGGCGGAATCTGGCGCTCCTGCCCTTCGTACGACGGCCAGGAGGGCGCCGATTCGAACACCATCGAGGAGCTCAGGTAGGTGACCTTCTGCAGGCGGCCGTCGCCGAAGGCCTTGATTGCTGCGTCGCACGACGCGGCGAGAATGCGCTCGTTCGTGGCGAGAAGGTCGTAGGCGTAGGCGTGGAAGTACGAGATGCCGCCGATCATCGCCGCTCCCGCGACGAAGTGGTCGCAGTCCGAGATCAGCTCGGTCATGAGGCCGAGGTCGCGGCAATCGCCCTCGACGAGGCGATACCGCGGGTGCTCGTCGTAGGACCGGGTGACCGGTCCGTACTTCGAGAAGTTGTCGACCCCGATGACCTCGTGGCCGCGCTCCAGGAGCTCTTGTACGAGATAGCCGCCGATGAAGCCGGCGGAACCACTCACAACGATCGTGCTCACGTGATCCTCGGTCCGAATGCGTAGCGATACCAGTGCAGGTAGCGGGGAAGCCAGGCCCACAGCTTGAAGTTCGACGCTCCGGTCGTGCGCTCGAGCCAGATCGACGGGATCTCCGCGACGGGGAGGCGACGGCGCCGAGCTTTCGCGACGAGCTCGAGCGCGATCTCGAAGCCCGCCGTCGACTCGATGCCGACTCGTTGCACGAACGCGCGGTCGTAGGCCTTGAAGGAGCTCGTCGCGTCGTGGGTCCCGACTCGTGCGAGATAGCAGAGCGACAACCCCGCCAGACGCGACATCGTCGACTTCAGGAACGGTGCGCCAATCTGCTGGCCGCCCTTCATGTAGCGGCTGGCGGCCGCGACCACCACCCCTCGGCGCACGAGTCGCGCGAGCTGGTCGACCTGGCTCGCGTCGTCCGACCCGTCCGCCATCGTGACGACGACGACGTCACCACGGGCGGCGGCGATGCCGAAGCGGATGGCGTGGGCCGGGCCGCGACCGTCGGTGTTCAGCGTCGGTACGACGCGCGGGTCTTCGAGCGCATACTTCTCGGCCGGGACGCGCGTCGAATCGTCGGGCGAGTCGTAGACCACGAGGATCTCGAACGGGGATTTGATCTCCTCGACGAGTTGGTCGAGGCACCTGACGATCGCTTCGTCCTCGTTGTAGGCGGGGACGACGACCGATATGAGATTGGTCACACGCGTTCGCCGCGGCCGAGCAGGTTCCAGATGTCGATGATCGGGATGTCGGACCCGAGATCGGCGTAGGCCTCGTGGGGCGTCGCGATGACGAGGAGATCCGATTCCGCGAGCACGTCGTCGAGCGGCCACAGCTCATGGTCGGTCGCCACGTAGGGGTCGGTGCACAGGACCCGCGCGGCGCGGAAGCGCAGCAGACGCTTGAGCTTGTAGCTGAGGCTCGATCGCGTGTCGTCGGACTCCGCCTTGAACGCCATGCCGAGAATCCCGACGGTCATATCGGCGATGTCGAACTCGCGCTCGATCCGGGCGACCATGTACATGGGCAGGCCCTCGTTGATGGTCATGCTGGCGTGACCGAGGGTGAAGTTGTTGTTGTTGAACGCCGCGAGCTGCATCGTGTCCTTGAGGAGGCACGGCCCGGCGGCCAATCCCGGGCCGGGCATGTCGGCCGCCCGCGGGTAGTCCTCCTTCAGGGCGCCGCGTATGCGCGCGAAGTCGAGACCGAAGTCGTTGGCGATCATGAACAGCTGGTTGGCCGCTGCGAACTTGATGTAGCGCCACGTGTTGGTGAACAGCTTGGCAAGCTCGGCCTCTTCGACGTCGAGCCGGATGAGCTTGGGCGAGACGCCGCCGAAGAGCTGCTCCGCCCGCCGTACCGCATGCTCCGTACGAGCCGAGACGAGCTGGGGGAGCGTGCGTAACTCCTCCAACGCCCGGCCCTCGGCGAGACGCTCCGGGCAGAAGGACACGTCGATCGTGCGGTGCGCGGCCTTGAGCAGCTTCTCGACCATCCCCGTGACGCCCGGGTAAACGGTGCTCCGCAGGACGAGGTGCTGACCGTCACGAAGCTGGTCCAGGAGCCCTTCGATCACGTTGAGCACGCAACTCGGATCGGGATTCAGGTGCTCGTCGACGGGGGTGCCGACGACGACGATCACGTGCTCGGCTTCGCTTACGGACTGTGGTTCCGTCGTCACGTGGAGCCGGTCGGTCGGGATCAGGCGCTCGAGGGCGGCGTCCGCCTCCCGCTCGAAGAAGGGCATCTTTCCCGCGCGCACCCGGTCGACGGCGAACGCGTCGCGGTCGTAGAGCGTCACGGCCAAGCCGGAGTCGGCGAGGGCGAGGCCCAAGGGAAGGCCGACTCGGCCGCACCCGCCGACGATGACGACGTCTCGAGAAAAACTCATGCCGTTCTTTCCCCTTGTCCCCAGCGTCCCACCCGAGAGGGTGTTTGACCACAGACGGTAGCAAGATCGCCCCAAACTTGGAAGGGCGAGCCGGTGCCGCAGTCGGTGTCTTCAGCGAGCAAGCAATAGGAACTGGCTTCCGGCGACTGGCCCAAGCAGCGGCACCCGCCGGTACAGGCGGGGGGTCACGCCGCGGCTCGATCTACTGAAAGGGACTATTCGCCGTGAGCAGAATGATCTCCGTCGCAACCACCACGCCCGCTTTGGTCTTGACGGTGGCCACCATCACCTTGGAACCCTTGATGACGTCGGCGATTTTCGCCGCTGTGACCTTGTCGACGGTCGCTCCGGTGGTCGTGACCTTCGTGGTTTTCGCGCCGTTCTTCAGGCTCATCGTGCTGCCGTCGGCCGCGGTCACCATCGAGCCGAGGTGGGCATTGCCGGGGAGAACGATGACTGCCTTCGCCTTATCGAACGAATCGGCGCCGGCAAAGACGACTTTGACCTTGGGGGCGATGTCGCTCGCAGCACCTGATCCCGCCTTCACGACGACCGTCTGCTTGGTGACCGCTATCTTGCGACTCGAGCCACCTTTCGCGGGGGTGATCGAGAGCGATGTCGCCGACGTCAGGCTCACTGTGCCGACGACGCGAGCCGGGAGATTCGTGGCGGTCTTCTTCGGAGTGGTCTTCGTCGTCTTCGTGGTCTTGACCCGGCTCTTTTCGATCTCGTAGCCGATTGCCATACCTCCGAGGAGCACGACGACCAGCACGATCGCGGCGATGCTGGCAAGAAAGCCGGACGACCGCTGTCGCCATCCGCCGCTCCGCGTTGACGTCGCCATTCTTTGCTCCTCGCACCCGCGATTAATCCGATGAAGGGTCAAGTTTAGGCAAGGCCAGGTGCAAACTTCCACGCGGCCGACCACGGTCCGGCGTTTTTGGGCCCTATACGGCCGAGTATTCTGGCGCGCCATGGCGAATCCTGGGCGGGGCATGCGCCTCGGTTTCGTTGAGCCGCATCTCGGCCGATTCGGCGGTATCCGGCGAATGGTGGAGTTTGCGAACCGGCTCGTGGATCGCAACCACCAGGTGACGTTCTACCTCCCCGACGGCGTGGATCTGCGCTGTACATGGATGTCGTGCGCCGCGGACGTGAAACCGATGACCGCGGGCTTTGGCGACGATCTCGACGTGATCTTGTTCAACCACGAGCCGCAGTGGCACCTGGTCGAGCGCTTCGAGCGGGCCCGGCGACGCGTGTTCTACGCCCTCCACTACGCCCATCTCTACGGCAAGGAGGGCAGCTGGGAAAGTCTTCGGGTACCGGTCGATCTGCAGCTCGCCAACAGCAACTGGACCGCGGACCGGATCGGTGCGGAGACCGGACACCGGCCGACGGTGCAGCTCGGCGGCGTCAACCGCGAGATGTTTCATCCCTATCCCGGACCGAAGCGGTACAGGCTGCTCATCAGTGGCGAGCAACAGCGCGCATGGAAGGGCACCGACACGCTCATCGAGGCCGGACGACTCCTTCGCGTGCCCGTCGAACGGTATGCGGGCAAGGACCTCGATCAACAGGCGCTCGGGCGCGAGTATGCGACCGCCCGGGTTTTCGCGGTCGGCAGTTGGTTCGAGGGATTCTGCCAGCCCGGACTCGAGGCCCTGGCGTGCGGCACGCCGCTCGTCACGACCGACAACGGCGGATGTCGTGAGTACGCGGTTGACGGCGAGACCGCGCTCGTCGTGCCGCCGCGAGACGCGCCGCAGATGGCCGCCGCCGTGCGCCGCCTGCTCGACGACACCCCGCTCGCGGCGCGTCTGTCGGCCAATGGGCTCGAGGTCGTCCAGCGCGACTTCGACTGGGAGCGGCGCACGGACGAGTTCGCGGAGGTGCTCGACGGTGTCTGTGCCGGTTCCGGGTCGGCCCCACCTCCGCCGCGATGTCCGGTGCCGGTGGAGCCCGAAGTCTCCGTGGTCGTACTCGCGTGGGACAACCTCGTCTACTCCCAACTGTTCGTCGAATCGGTGCGTCGCAACACGGACGTGCCCTACGAGCTCGTCATCGTCGACAACGGTTCGGCGTGGGAGGCCGCGAACTACGCACGTGTCGCTGCGGATCGCGTGGTGCTGAACCCGACCAACCTCGGCTTCGCGCGGGGAATGAATCAGGGTCTCGCGCAGTCGCGGGGCCGGTATGTGGCGTTCTGCAACAACGACACGGAGCTACCTCCTCACTGGGCCCGACGTCTCGTCGAGACCGCGCGAGCGCATCCGAATGCGGTGATCGTCGTCCCGGCGGTGACGAACGCCCGGGACCCCGTGAACGTGCGGGCAGAGCCGGGAGATGCCGTCGTTGTCCTTCCGCCCTTTTCGACGCCGCCGGCGGCGATCGTCTACGTGGCGCCCGCCGACCGCGTGCGCGCGCTCGGGGGCTGGGAGGAGGAGTACGAGATCGCGAGTGGAGAGGACGTCGACCTGTGTTTCAAGGTCTGGACCAACGATCTCGACGTCGTGTACGACCAGCGCGTGCTCGTGCAGCACGTCGGCAAGGGCTCGGCATCACGCCTCGACGACTGGCCGGGGCTCTGGGCGAGGAACCGCCGGCACTTTCTCGACAAGTGGAGCGGCGACGCGGAGGTCCCGAACGTCTCGAACTGCGAACCCGAGCGCTTCGCGCGCAATCGCGAGATCGCCCGCGCCGCCGCCGGGTGGATGGATCGCTATTTCGCGGCTCGCGATCGCGAAGACCGGCGCAACCGACGATTCTTCGCAAAGAACGGGGCGTTGCGGACGGGAGCTCTCGATTTGGCGCATTGGGGCTGGCGCCGCGTCCGGCCGCACCTGCCTCCTCGGCTCGCGAACGGGTTGGGTCGGGCCGCGCGCCGAGCGAGACCCGGGTCGTGATCAGACGGCGAAGTAGCCCGGCGCGGGCATCGGAAGCGTCCCATCAGGCGAGGGTGCCGGGTTCGGCAGCGGTATCCTGAGAACCCGAGAAAGGATGCGGTGGCATGACCTGGTATCTCGGCATCCTCGGCTTCTTCGTGCACATCGATGCACGGAAGGATCCGGTTCCGGCGCTCATTGCCGCCGGTGCCGCCGGCGTGGCGCTCTGGTTCGTGGTGGCGCAGTCGCGTCGGCGCGAAACGCGCAGGACGGAAGCAAGCCGCGAACGCAACCACCGCCAACCGCGAAGCTGGTAACGGCCGGCTCCGACCAAAACGGACGCGTCGTGCGGCCTTGACGACTCGGAAGTGCGTCGGCGACACTGCGCCGCCGTCTACATGGTCGTAGATCGGGTCAGGCGTGCCCTATGGGGAGCTGTGGATCGGGTGGCCATCGATTCCGACGAGGTCAGTAGCCCGCTCCCCACCGACGGCGCAGACGCCGGGCCGCGGATGGTCGTGTCATCGCGAACCGTCATGGTCGGCGTCGCCGTTGCTGCGGTCTCAGGTGTGCTGGTCGCGACCTTCCGATACGGCATGGGTCTCACTCCGGATTCGGTGACGTACATCAATGGGGCCCGCAGCTTGAGCGTGGGCGCGGGGTACACGACAAACGGTCATGCCATCAGCGACTTTCCGCCCGGCTATTCCTGGGTGCTCTCGCTGGGCGAACACGCCGGGATCGACGCGCTCGACCTGGCCCGCGGGGTGAGCGTCGCGGCGCTGGTCGCGACGATCGTGCTCGGCTACGTCGTGCTGTGCCGTCACGTCCGTTCCGAACGCGTGCGGGCGGTCGCGACGGTGAGCATCGGCTGTTCGGCCGTCCTGCTCGAGATCTACGAGAAGGCACTCAGCGAGCACCTGTTCCTACCCGTGCTGTTGTTGTTCGTGCTGGTCGCCGAGGAAGCCTTGACCCGCACGCGTTTCGGGGTTCTGACCGGCGCGATGGTCCTGCTGGCGTGGGCCGCGTTCTACTTGCGGTACGCGGGCGTCGTGCTGGCCGTAGTTGGCGCGCTCGCTGTCATCGTCGCGGCTTGGCGACGCGGCCACTTGTCGGCATGTTTACGTGGGGGCGCGTTCGCAGTGGCCGCGGTCAGCGTCCCGATTGTTTGGATGGTCCGCAACGTCGAGGCGGGTAGCGGGCCGCTCGGTCCTCGCGCGCAAGCGTCGGCGTCGATCTTCAAGAATGTCTCGCGAGCGGCCAACGAGCTCTCGACCTGGCTGGCAACCGATGCCCCGCCGTCCTTCCTGCGCGGCGTGGTGGTCGTCGCGGTATTCGGTGCCGTCGTCGCGGGCCTCGTCGCGCTGGTTGGCAGCGGCTGGTCGCCGCGTCAGGAGCGATCACTTCTGCCCCTCACGGCGTTCGTCGCGCTCTATGTCGTTTATCTCGTCGCATCTGCTTCAGTGGTTGCGTTCGCGGCGATCAATACGCGGCTCATGGTTCCCGTCTTCGTGCCGCTCGTGGTGCTGGCAGCTTGGCTCTTCGAGCGACTCGGTCCCGTCGTCCGGCACGCGTCGGTGCGGCGAACGGTGGCTGCGGTCGCGCTGGTGTGGGTGGGGATCAACGTCGTGTGGTTCGCCGCGCGGGCGGTGAACTCCGCGCAAAACGGCGCGGGCGGATATGCGAAACCGCGCTGGCACGACTCGCAGCTGATGGGCGATGTCCGGCACCTCGACTTCTCGATACCGACCTTCAGCAACGACGTACCCGCGATCGGTCTGTTCACTGGTTTGCGCGCTCGCCCGAGCGTGGAAAAGACGCATTTCCAGTCGGACACGCAAACGGGAGATCTTCCGGCCTTCGTCCGCCGCGTCCAGTGCGAAAAAAGGGTACAGCTGGTCTGGTTCTTGCCGAACACGCGTCCCTACATGTACGACCCCGCACAGTTGCGTACGAAATTGCGGCTCACACCGGTGATCCGTCGGTCCGACGGTGTCATCTACGACGTCACGCCACGCAATCCTGCCGAAGCCGCATGTGGCCGACCCTGACGGCCGGCGCAGCTCAGAGCTTCAGGTCGCTCCCGTCGAAGTGCAGGAACTTCCCCGCGTCCGCCGGGGTGAGCGCGCGGATGCGATCTCGCATCAGACGGACGCTCTCGGTCGGCGTCATGGGTGCCTGCGCGCCGCCGATTCCGGTCCGCACGTGGCCGGGGTTGAGGATCGCGACGATCACTCCTTCGGCCGCGAGGTCGAGGGCGAGCGCGCGGGCCGCGAAATTGAGCGCGGCTTTGCTCGATCCGTAGATGTAGGAACTTCCGGGTCGCGCCTCGCGCGGTAGGCCGGCACGGCTCGAAATGAACACGATCTTTCGCTCGTGACTCTCGGCGACGTTCCGCCAGAGACCGAGCGCGACGCGCATGCTGCCGAGCAGGTTGACCTCGAGAGCGAACCGCCACGCGGACCAGTCGACATCCGCGAAGCGCGATCGGTTTCCGCCGAAGACGGCCGCGTTGCAGATCAGTACGTCGATCGGCGTGTCGCCGATCTTCGTGACGAGCGCGTCGAGGTCCGGCTCCGAGCCGACGTCCAGCCGCTCGATCGCGACTGCCCCCGCGGGGGTGTGGTCTCTCGTTTCATTGATCGACCGCAACTCGTCTGCTCGGTCGGGGTCCCGGCAGGTGGCAATGACGTCGTAACCGTCAGCCGCGTACTGGCGAACCAATTCGAGCCCGATACCGCGGCCCGCGCCGGTGACCAGCACGCGCCCGCGGACCGGGAGACGTTCAACCGGAAGCAAGCTCCGGATCCCAGCAGGAGAGGTCGCGACCGATCATCTCCTCCAACTTGCGAATGTCGTCTGCGTAAAAGGTATCGAAGAGCTCGCGCCGCCCGGCCAAGGTCAGCTTGCGTTCGGCGTGCGCGTCGCCGGACGCCCGCTGTTGATAGCTGAAGCGGACACGCTCGAGCTCGGGGGGAAAGAAGTCGGCGTCTGCACCGACGTGCTTCACGGCCCGATCGTAAACACCCCGAGGGTCGTCGTCGGCGTCGTCGTGGAGCAACACGAGCAGGCGTTCACCGAATCGCGCCTGGAAGGGCTCGAGGCTTGCCGCGTACCAACCGCCGGCGATGATGCCGAGCCGCTCCCGTTCGGGTGGGGACGCGTTCACGAACTCGAGTAAGTCGGTATCCGCGGGGAGCGACCTGCCCTCGATGTGGTGGATCAGCGCCGATTGCGCGCGGTCGACCGGATTGCGGAGAATCGCGATGAGCCGCGCGTCGGGAACGGTTTGCTGGATGCGCTCCGCCATGACGGCGGGTTGGTGTCGCCAGAACATGTAGCCCGGTGTTGCCTCGCCGACCAGCGACTCCCCGTCCCAGCCTTCGAATTGCTCCCGATACCAGGTGGTGCCCCGGCCGTTGAAGTGCGTGGCGCTGTTGAAGAACTCGATTTCGCGGCCGGCCGTGAAGATGTCCGGGTGGAGTCCGAGGTTGAGTCGCAACCATCGGGTTGCGCTCTTTTGTGCGCCGATGATCAGAAACGTGGGGAGTGGCAGCTCTCGCTCGCCCATTCGCCAGGCTCCTTTTGGTTCTGCCGCCGAGGAGAAAGACCATATCTTGATCCTGCTCGACGACGGACTTCGTGCCGACTCTGGCATCGGGTGCCCAGTTCTCCCTACCCTGTGAGGTCGGGACCGAGGGACGGGAATCTTCGGGCCGGGCGGAACGATCGGGAAGACAGACGGTGGGCAAGTGACAGACGGCCGACTGGTCGTTCCCGAGGGATTGGTCATTGACGAGGTCGCGCGCGAGCGGCTGATTCGTCAGCTGGAACGCCAGCCCGCCGAGGTCAAGGGCGTCGCGGCCGAAGTGGGCTCGCTCCCGCCCGGAGCGAGCTACCGGGTTCATGCCGAGTGGCGCTCGCTCGAGCCGCTCTCGGCACACACTGCGGCGACTGCCGCAGTTCGCGGCGCGGTGCTCTTGCGGCCGAACGTGCGCTTCGAGGTGAGCGACGGCCTCGTCGGGGTGGACGGAGCCTTCGTCATCGACGGCGGCGCGCACGTGCACGATCCGTGGTCGCCGGTCGATCCGCTGCTCGACGCCTCGAGCAACGGCCGCCCGCCGTTTCCGCGCCGCCCGGTTGTGGTCTTCGCGGCAACGGAGATCGACCCGGCCGGAGCCGACTGGGCCCGGCGCATGGTGAACCGGTTGGTCCGGCGCGAGGTGGAGGCGCGGCTGGCGCTCGCGGCACTCGCCGAAGGGTTCCACCTCACACGGCCGTGTGAGTCCGGCGCGGCGTCGATCCGAGCGCTCGCACCCGACGTGATCGTGACCCTCGACGCGGGCGCAGCCGAGCAGGCCGCGGATTGGTGCCGCACCGACCGTTCGACCGTGCTCATCGAGCTCATCGACGAACCCGCCATCGTGCAGGAGCTCGTCTCGTGGCAGATCGATCATGCTCGGGGCCGGGTTCGTGCGCAGATCAGCCGGCGCGTCGGCGCGCCGAGCCTGGCACGGCTCGTGCACCGACTCTCGGCCGGTCCGCATCCGGCGCCGCCGACGGATCAGGCGGTCGAAGCCGGGTCGGCGCGCGCCGTTCGCGAGAACTGGGGGTCGCGGGTCGCCGCGCGACCCATGTGTGTGGTTGTCACGGGCGCGCCGAGCCGCGGTGCGGCGGCACGATTGGACGGTCTCGTCGATCATCTCGAGGCCTCAGGGGTTCGGGTGGTGAACGTGCCGGTCGAGCAGACCGTGCCTCCCGGCGCGCGCTCGGCCGCGCTGATGGTCCTCGTGGGCATCGATGGATCCGCAGCCGTGACGGAGCTGATCGAGGCGCGGGCCTCGCAGCGCCGCGCGACGGTGCTCGAAGTTGATCCGGCGGCGGTGTCGGCGAGTAAGGGCGGATCGAGCGCGCCTTCGGTCTCGCGGACGTTCGCGCAGCTCGCGGTCGAGTGCGGATACGTGCTGACGCCGACGGGAGCTGTGCGTACCGCGTTGCGTGATCTACCGGTCCGCTCCCTGGTCGTGCCCGCGATGCTGACCCGGGGGCGCGCGGCGGCGTTGCGAAACGCGGACGGTGCACCGGCACCATACGAAGGCGTCGCAGTTGGCTGGTACGTCGGCTGGGCAGGCGAGACTCTGCCCGACTACCTCGATGCGGTCGCGGAGGGGCTGGCGAAGGTCGTCGCCGATCGGTCCGACGTGCGTATCGATGTCGTCGGTGACGAGGACCGCATCCCGTTGCCTCTACGCCGCCACGATCGGGTGTCGGTCGACACATCCTCACCGGAACCGGAGTCGATCGCGGGATGGGCTGTCCACGTGTGGACGCCGCGCCTCGTCGGCGGCGAGCTCGTGGACGACCTCGGAAGGCTGGTCGAGTCGAGCTTCGCCGGCGTTCCGAGCCTGTTGCCGTTGCCCGCGCGTCGGGCCATGGACGGCGTCGCCTCGAAGGAGTTCGTGGTCTCCCGCCACGACGAGCCCGAGGGTTGGGCCGCTGCCCTCTCCCGATTGCTCGGCGACGATCACACCCGCGCGGTCGGTGCGCACGAGGCGCGCCGGTGGTCGCGCACGGTGCACGGTTCGCCGGCGTGCCGAGCGAGCGTGAACCGGCTCCTCGGTTGGGCGCACTACCAAGGGAAGCCGTGAGCGCGGCGCCCGTCACGGTGATCGTGCCCGTATACCGCGGCATCTACGACCTGACGCGCTGTCTCGAGAGCGTCGCGCTCCACGCGCGCCGCACCGAGCTCGTCTTCGAGCTGGTTCTGATCGACGACCGGTCGCCGGAGCCGGCCGTGCGGATGTATCTCGAGGAGTTCGCGAGCAGGGACCTTCAATTTTCGGTGACCTTGCTGCACAACCCCGAGAACCTCGGATTCGTCGGCACGGTCAATCGCGGGCTCCGTCGCACTTCGGGCGACGTCGTGATTCTCAATGCCGACACCGCCGTGACCGATGGTTGGCTCGACCGCCTCTCCGCCGCGGCCTACGAATCTCCCGACGTCGCGACCGTGACACCCGTCACGAGTCACGGTTCGATCTGCACATTGCCGCGGAGCGTCATCGATGCCTTTGCGCTCGCCGGTCCGAACCCCCAGATCGACGAGTGCGCCGAGTTCGTGAAGAAAACTTCGTTGCGGCTGTTGCCGGAAGTCATCACCGGGGTCGGGTTCTGCATGTATACGACGCGCCAGGCCCTCGACTCGTGCGGTCTGCTCGACGAGGAGACGTTCGGTCGTGGTTACGGCGAGGAGGTCGACTTCTGCCTGCGGGCCACGCGCCTCGGGCTGCGGCACCTCGTCGACGACTCGACGTTCGTGTACCACCGCGGCGGCGGCTCCTTCGGTGACGAGCAGAACGAAGGATTGGCTCGCGGTTCTCGGCTCCTCGACGAGCGCTACCCGTACTTTCGACCGACGAACACGCGCGAACGCGCGCAGGACCCTTCTCGGGTGTCGTTCGCCGCACTGGAGCTCGGCCTGCGGGAACGCGATCCCGATCGGCCACACGTCCTGCACATGATGCACAGCGCGCCCGGCGATACCGGAGGTACGGAGAAGTTCTTGGACGCGCTGATGCACGCGCTCCGGGACGAATTCGACTTCTCGGTGATCTTTCCCGTGCAGTCCGGCTTCGCGCTGCAGACGTACTGGCTCCGTCCCGATGGCCCGACCGTCGTCGAGGAGTTCCTTCTCCCCGGCGGACCTCGCCGTGTGACGCGCATCGACGACGAGCTCGCCGGCGCCGCGCTGCAGATGGCGCTCGACCTCTTCCACTTCGACGCGGTTCACATACACAACCTCATCGGCCATTCACTCGCACCCCTCGACGTCCTCGCCGGTTTCGACGGTCCCGTCCTTTGCTCGGTGCACGACTTGTTTCTCGCGTGTCCCAATTTCTCCTTGCTGTACCGCAAGGTGGAGCCATGCGGAATCCCCGAAGACCTCTCGTCCTGCGACCGGTGTCTCGAGACGATCGCGGATGCTCCGATGCCGGGATCACCGATGATCCGAAACCTCTCGCGCACCTACCTGAATGAATTCCGTTCGACTGCGACGGCGCGGATCGACTCCGTTGACCACTGGCTGTTCGCGAGTCAGAGCGTCGCCGACTACTTCATGCGTGTGTACGAGCCGCACGCGTCGCGTATGGAGATCATCGAGCACGGCTCGGTAATCCGCCTCGGGCGGCGCGCGTCCGCACCGGATCGGGCGTTGATCTACGACGAGCCGTTGCGCCTCGCCTTCGTCGGGCTCGGTTGGGCGAAAAAGGGACTCGACGTCGTGAACGAGCTCGCCGAAGCGTTTCGCGACGCCACGGTCGAGATCCATCACTTCGGGGATCTCAAGCAGCCCGCGTCGCCCGAGCTGCATACGCACGGCCCCTACGACAACGAGTTCCTTCCCGAGCTGCTGCAGCGTGCCGGGATACAGATCGTGCTCCTTCCCGGTGCGTACGCGGAGACGTTCGGCATCGTGATGTCCGAAGCGCTCGCCTCGGGACTGCCCGTGATCGGCGCCCGTTATGGCGCGCTCGGCGAGCGGATTCGCGCCTACGGCGTGGGCTGGACTATCGACCCGATGGATCCCGCGGGGATCCGAGCCCTGATCGAGCGTCTCGACCGTTCCCGCGACGAGGTCATGCGGACCAGTCGCCGGGTTCTGGAGGTGAAGCTCGAGACCGTTGCCGACACCGCCCACCGGTACGCCTCGCTGTATAACGGCGCCAATTCGCGCGGCCGCGACGAGGTCGTGCCGGCCGACGCGGTGAATTCGAGCCTCGCAGGAATGGAAATCGCATGAGCGCCAAGAAGTCCCCGGCCGACGAGACCGAGCGTCTCCGACGCCATCTCCGCGCGTTGAGCTCCGTGAACCGCCAGCTGCACGCGCAGCTCGAGAGCGGAACGCTGCGAGCGGTCGATCCCGGACGCGCCCGCGCCGACATCCTCGGGGGGGTCGACGACACCGGCTTCAAGCCGTCGATGCTCACGATCCGGCGTGCAGCCACCGGCAGCGAGTGGATCGAACAGCTCCAACTCCTCGGCGGTGTCTCCGATCCGTTCCTCGTGCGGAGTCCGGGTCGCGGTGCGTTCCTCGTCGAAGGTCCGCTTCGGCGTCAGGTCAAGGCGGCCATCCTCCTCGTCGCGCTGGAACGCGTGATCGGACCCGCCCGAGACATGGGAGACGCCGAGATCGATCGCTTCGCCGAAGGGCCACCGGTCGAGGTGCTCGAGGCCGCGTCGGGACCCGCGTTCATCATCGTCGCCGGGCGCCGGCTCCCCATTCGCGGGTTGCCGCTCCCGCATCCCGTCACGGCGGAGGAGATGCTGCAATTCCCCGAAGGCGAGGAGTTGCGGGTCGGCAGCATTCATGGCGGTCGCGGCGACAGACGCGCCGACGGACTGACGCGAGCGCGCTCACTCGTGCAGCGCGAGGGTCCGGCGCGCGCCGGTGCGACCATCCTCGGCTTCGCGGCTCGGCGCCTGCTGCGGTCGGTTCGCCAATCCGCGCAGACGAGCAAGAAATAAGGCGCCGGTTGAGCGGCTCGGAACGCGAGGCGGGGGTCGTCGCAGGCGGTCCGCGCGACCTCGACGATCTCGGCCGCCGAGCGATCATCGAGCCGCTCCTCGAGAACTTGCAGCCGGCATCGGTGCTGGTTTGCTGGATCGATCAGCCGCCTGACCGTCACGAGACGCTTCCCGCCGGCGTCGCGTCCGCGTTGAGAGTCTGCGGACCGACTGATCTCGCCGAAGCCCTCGACCTCGGCGATGGTCCGGACGCCATCTGGATACGCGGTTACCCGACCTGGCATGCAGTGCGCTCGCTCGCCGAGAGCGTTCTCGCTCACCACGTTGGCGGCGTGAGTCCGGTGCCGGCGCTCCTGTTCGAGGGCGGCCCCTTGTACGCCTCCCAGTTCCCGTGGGTGGAGAGCGCGAAGGAGGGGGTGCGGCTCGCGCTGACTGATTTGGCCGCACAGCTCGATGCCGACCCGACCGCCCTCTGGTGCGCTCCCGGCCGGGGTGCCGGGGTATTCCTGCCATCGCCGATGACACGACGTCTGGACGCATGGCTGCGCGGCCGCCGTGCGCTCCTCGATGCGTTGCGGTTCGCGCATCAGGAACGGCTCGACCTCGTCGCCCGTCAATTCGCCCTCTTCGAGCTCTTGGAGCAGTCCCAACACGACGGGCACGCGGTTGTGCGGTCATTCCGCTTCCGACTCGGGACACGAGTCGTTCGCCTCGCTCGCAACGTGTTGCGCAAGAAGGCGTCGTTTCGCGCCTCGGGCGCGATCCTTGCGCGCCAACGCGCTGTCGCCGAGTTGCGTTCGCGTCTCGCGGCCGAACAGCCCTCGCCCGCGCCCGTCCGAGGCGGCCTGCGAGTGACCTATCTGTTGCCCGAGCTGAGACTCTCGGGAGGCGCGATCGTCGTCATGCAACTCGTCAATGAGCTGAGATCGCTCGGCGTCGATGCCAGAGTCGTCGCCCTGAAGGACGCGCGCCCGGCAGTTCGACGCGAGTCGTTCCGTTGGCGGCTGTTCGTTCGTCCGAAGCTGTTCCCCAGCGTCGAGGCGATGATGCAAGGAATGCCGGAAACCGATGTGCTCATCGCGACGCATTGGCGTACGGCGGAGTGGGTTCGAGCTCTGGTCGACGCACGCCGGGCGAAGCACGCGGTGTATTTCTTGCAAGACTACGAAGCCTGGTTCTTCCCCGAAGAAGACGCTGCCGCGCGTGAAACGGTGAAGAAGACATACGGATTGATCCCGGACAAGATCGCGACGTCCGCGTGGCTACGCGACCTCGTGCGCGCTGACGGCTACGACGCGCGGACGATTCCCCTCGGCGCGGATCTCGGATTCTTCTACCCGCGGCCCGTCGAGCGGCGGTCGCGTCCGGTCGTCTTGGCGATGGCGCGTCCTCGGACGCCGCGCCGAGGATTCGACTTCGTCGTTGCGTCGCTCGCGAAGGTTCACGAGGGGATGCCTTCCGTCGACATCGTCCTGTTCGGGGAGAACATGGGTGCCATGGCTCTTCCCTTCCCATACCGTTCCGTGGGCGTCGTCACCGATCGAGACGAGCTGGCGCGGCTCTACTCCGCGGCGCGCGTGCACTTCGACGGCTCCGAGTTCCAGGCCTTCGGCCTGCCTGCACTCGAAGCCATGGCGTGCGGAGCGGTGTCGGTCCTGACCGCCGTCGGCGGCGTGCAGGAGTACGCGCGCCACGACGAGAACTGCCTGCTCGTCGCACCGGACGATCCCGATCTCGCGGCGGCCGCGATCGTCGGAGTGCTCTCGGATGACGCTCTCCACGAGCGTTTGCGGGCGGGAGCCCTCGCCACGAGCCGGGACTTTTCGATGCGGCGGAGCGCGCGTGCGACGGCGGAGGTGCTCGCCGCGATCGCGGGTTCACCCGCTCCGAGGTGACAACGCGCGTCAGCTTCCCGGCTCGCGGTCTGCGGTCTCGTCGTTGGCCCGTGGAGCCGTCCGGGCAACGGTGAAGACACCGCGGAGCCGTCGTAGGGAGCCCGAGATCACTTCGTGGGAACGCGCCCGAGGGCCGCGTGCGCGCGAGACGTCGCCGGTTCGAGGTTGTCGCTCGCGTTGTCGATCACGAATCGTGAAGTACTTGTCCATCCAGCCGGCGACCGCACGCGCAGTCGCCCGGTTGCGGTCGAAGCGGTCCGGCGGACAAGACTGCAACCGCGCCGGATCGGTCGCGCCCATCCACTTGGCGAGGAAGCGCCGGCGATTGAGCGCCCAGAGGTGCGGCCAGTCGTCCAACCTCGACGCCGTCGCATGGCCGACGTGCGCGACGAGCACCCGCTCGTCGAAGACCACGTCGAGATCGTTCACCCACACTTTGAAGCACAGATCGACGTCCTCGCCGCTGGCAATCTCGTACTCCTCCTCCCAGCCGCCGAGTGCCAGCATCGTGTCTCGGCGCATCACGTAGACGACGGCGGCAGGTGGTGCCGAGAAGGGATCGAGAACCACGACGTCGGCGCCCGGCTCGGCTCGGACCGTCACCGGATTCGACGCGGCCGTGATGGCCGGCACGATGATCCCCGCGCGCGGATGCGCCCGAGCCGTCTCCAGAAGTCGTGACGCCCACGCGGGCGGCAGCAGAGAATCGTTGTTGCAGAACGCGATGTATTCACCGCGCGAGCATTCGAGTCCCTGGTTCATGCCGGGAGCAAAGCCGCGGTTCTCGGGATTGAGGATCGCGTGATCGGCGGCCCCCCGCGCGTACTCGGCCGCGTCGGGTTGCGATCCGTTGTCGATCACGATGAGCTCGTATGAAGAATCGGTGTTTTCCCGCACCGACTCGACGAAGGCTCGCGTGTGATGCAGGTTGTCCCACGCAAGCACGACGACGGAGAGGTCCGTGGGGGTTGTTCGCCTGGCCGCGCCAGTGACGTCCCCTCCCATGACGCGCTACGTTAGTGCCCGCGGTACGGTGCGCTTTCACGAGCGGTCTCTACGAGATATCCCTCACGGACGAGACATCCCCTCACGGACGAGAGATCATGGAATGACGAAGTCCCGCGAGGCACCGCTTCCGACCTTCCTGATCATCGGCGCGCAGAAAAGCGCGACGCGGTGGCTGCGGTTCAATCTCGGACTCCATCCCGACGTCTACGCCGCGGCGGACGAAGTCCAGTTCTTCAACAATGGTCCGCGGTTCAACGACCTTGGTGTCTCGTGGTACCGCTCGCAGTTCGACGATTGGTCGGGTGAGTCGATCGTCGGCGAGGCGACTCCGGGGTACATGTTCTGGCGGCATCAGCCGCCTATCTGCTCCGAGCGGATTCGGGTCGTCGTGCCGGAGGTGCGGCTCGTGGCGATCCTCCGCAACCCGATCGACCGGGCCCATTCGGCAATGCTTCACCACATCGCTCGCAACGCGCTCGCGCCGGATTCCGATCTTCTCGACCTCGTTCGCCGGACGCCCGTCGATCGCGACCCACTCGGGCTGATCTCGGGCGGGTGGTACGCAGAGAGCCTGGAGCCGTTCCGGCAACGATTCGGTGACCAGCTGCTCGTCGTACTACACGACGACGTCGGCGACGATGCGCGCGGCGTGTACGACCGCGCGTTACGACACATCGGCGCGCGACCCGACTTTGCTCCGCCCGACCTCGAGCAAGTTCGCTTCAGCTACCGAGACCGGCCCAGTACCGACACGAACGGGGCGAGACGGCTTACCGTCGCGCAACGACGGGAGCTCCATCCGTACTTCGCGGACGACATCTCGAGGCTCGCGGAGATGATCGACCGCGACCTCTCCATCTGGGATCCGGACCGCTCCTGATGGTGTGACACGTGCGGTTGGCGGCCGGTTCGCGTCGCCCGGTCACGGGCGCTCGTTCGCCGGCGTGACGCCTTGCCACGATGCCACTTGGGCCGATTACGCTGGGCTGGCCGTGGGAGTCTTCGTCGTAGGGATGCATCGCTCGGGAACCTCGGCGGTCGCCGCGGCCCTGGAGGCACTCGGTTTCGACGTCGGGGCGGCCGAGCGCCGGATGGCGGCGGACGCGGCGAACCCGGCGGGCTACTACGAGCTGCAGGAGACCAGTGATCTCAACGACGAGATCCTGGCACTGTTCGGCGGAGCGTGGGACGGCTTGCCGCAGCTGGCGGCGGGGTGGGAGCGCGAACCGGGGATGACGCCCTACTACCGGCGCGCGGCCGCGATCGTCGGGAAGCGCCTCACCAAGGACCGTTGGCTGATCAAGGATCCGCGGGTCGGTCCGCTCCTGCCGCTCTGGCGACGAGCGGTGCTGGACCGGTGCGCGGCGATCCTGATCGTTCGCGATCCCATGGAAGTCGCGTGGTCGCTCGCGCTCCGCAACGGCATGCCCATCCTGAGCGGGCTCGCCCTGTGGTCGGATTACAACCGCCGCGCGCTGGTCGGGTTGAGCGGATTGCCGGTACACGTCTGCAGCTATGACGAGCTGGTTTCGTCACCCCTCGCCACGGTGACGTCGATCCGGGCGAGCCTCGAGTTGTGGAACGAGCTGTCCGCCGATGCCCAGGTCGAACCGGCGGCCGCGCGCATCCAACCCGAGCTGCGTCGCAACACCTGGCCCAGGGACAATGCTGATGCCCTCGAAGTTCCGGGCGAGATCGAACGGCTCGCGAAGTTCCTCGCCGATCTGGCGGGCGCGCACAGCGTGTTCGAGCCCGGCCACCCGCCACCCTCGCCGTGGGAAGACGCGCTGCTCGTGGAGCGACGCACCGGGCTCGTGCGCCTTCGCACGGCGACGAACGAGTCCGATGAGGAGATCAAGGTCGCGGTCCAACAGCGCGATGAGAACGCGCTCGAGAAGGAGGCGCTCGGTCACCAACTACATTCGCGGAACCTCGAGCTACGCGCGAGGAACCTCGAGTTCGACGCGTTGAGCGAGACGGCCCGAGCCGAGAGGGATCGACTCGGCCGCGAGCTCGAGGCGGTTCGGGCGCGCCTCGCTGAGGTCGAGGCCGATCTCGACGAGGTGCAAACGCGACGACGCAACGCCGAGAAGGCGTTGCGGGTAACGACGCGACGCCTGGAAGCGCGCGAGCGCAGTTTCCCGATCCGAGTCGCGCGCGCCATAAAGCGTGTGCGGCGCCGGTAGAGCCCGTGTCGATCGGCATTCCCGACATGGACACACCCTCGCCTCCAGTTCCCCGGTTCGTGATCATCGGCGCGCAGAAGAGCGCGACCCGTTGGTTACGCAAGAATCTTGGTGAGCATCCCGACGTCTTCACGCCGCGTTCCGAGTTGCATTTTTGGAACCGAGAAGATCGCGTGATGAAGCTCGGGCTCGACTGGTACCGCGACCAGTTCAACGGCTGGAACGGTGAGCCGATCGTCGGTGAAGCGACGCCCGGTTACATGATCTGGCGGCATCAACCCGAGCGCGTCGCCGCGCGCATGAAGAAGTTTTGTCCCGACGCGCGGCTCATCGCGCTCTTGCGCAACCCCATCGATCGCGCGAACTCGGCGATGGTGCACCACATTCGGCGAGGGCGGTTGCCGGCCGACTCGCGCCTCGTCGACGTGGTGCGGGAGCGAACGCCACCCGAGAAGGATCGGCTGTGCCTTGTGGCGGGCGGCTGGTACGCGGCGAGTCTCCAGCCGTTCCTCGATGCGTTCGGCGACCGCCTTCTGGTTCTCTGGCAGGACGACATCGGCGCGGATCCGGTCGGCGTCTACGACGCGGCACTCCGCCACATCGGCGCGTCGCCCGACTTCCAGCCGTCGGAGCTGTCGAAGGTCATATTCAGCAACCGCAGGGGCAAGGCGGGTCGTCTCTATGAGCTGACGCACGCCGATCGCGTCGACATGTGGAGGTACTTCCGAGACGACGTCGCGCGTCTCGAGCAGCTCCTCGACGTCGATCTCTCGCGCTGGGAGCCCCGCGAGGAAGACGCGGGCCGTGGCCCGGCGACCTCGATCGCCGACACGCGATCGAGATGGTGGGGTCGCCGTCGAGCGCCGACCTAACCCTCGGCGTTCCCCGCTTCTCCCCGCGGCGGTGCGTCGAGTCCGTGGCGCGCCAGGGCGTCGAGAAACTCCCGCGCCCGGCGGTCGAACGTGTGGTGCGCGAGCACGATGTCCATTCCGTGGCGCGCACGGGTGCGGGCCCCGGCGGGATCGGCGAGGGCCTCGTCGACGAGTTCCCGCAGCTGAGCGGCATCGCGGAACGTCGGGACTGCCCCGTCGAACAGCTGCGCGACCTCCGGCACGTCGTCGGAGATCACCGGCGCGCCGCATGCCAGCGCGTCGAAGATCCGGTTCGAGACGAATCCCCAATCGCGCATCGAGTCCCAGTGGTCGTTCAGCACGACGCCGGCCGACGAGTAGACGCGGGCGAGATCCTCGTTGTCGACGTAGTCGCGCTCGATCAGAGCGGGATCGACGAATTGCTCCCACCCGCTTCCGTAGATCGCAGGCCGGAGCCCGCTCGCGATCGCGTGGGCGACCGCGGTGCGGTACTCGTCGCGGCTCTTGGCGACGACGGTGACGTCGTGTCGGTAATCCGGCTCCGGCGGAACCGGACGGAACCGCGCCGGGTCCGTCGCCTGCAACAACGGTTCAACCGGCGTTCGCGTACGCGTGCGCAGCTCGGCCGCGAAACGGGTCGACGCGACCAGGACGAGGTCGGCTGCCTCGAGCTCGGCGACTTCGATCGCCTCGGGATGACTGATGATCCAAAGGACGTGATGCTGCCCGCGGGTTCGGCGAACCGGCGCGAGCCCTCTCACGACACAATGCACGTCGCAGGACCGACCGGCCGCGTCGTTCGCGGCGCCGGTGGTCTGGAGGCGCACGACGTGACCCGTGCGCCGGAGCGCGTCGGCAAACGCGTGGCCGAGGTGCCAGTCGCCCCAGCGCGGCGCAACCTTGGGTGAGGGGGCGGCGACGGTGATCGCGATGCGTAGGCACCCGTCCGCGAGCGGCGCGGCTTCTCTCAGCAGTGCGGGACCGGCGTCGTCGACGAGGTCCGTCCATGCCGGCGCGTTCCGGCGAATCGGCCGGGAGAGACTCTTCGCCGTCCGTACCGGACGATGGTCGAGCACGATCGCGCCCGCGAGGGCGACGACCGTTCCGCCGTCGGCGCGGATCCGCCGGCAGAGCTCGAACATCGCGACGTCGATGTCGGCGTAGTCGGGCAGTCCGGCGGCGGTCTCGTACGCGGCCCGATCGACGAGCACACACGCGGCCGACGCGCCGGCGACCGGCGTCGGTTGCTGGGACGTCCTCGGGATCTCCCCCGCGGCGCGTGCCGCGAGGACGGGTGCGTCGCCCTCGACGGCGAGCTCCAAGCCGAGCTGCCGGACGCGCCCGTCATACGGCGTCGCGCGCGAACGAGCGCGAACCGGGTGCACGAGCTGCGCGGCCGCGGCGACCGTGTCGCCGCCGAGCGCGGCACACAGGCGTGCGAGCAGATCGTTTTGTGCCGGCTCGCTCGAGGCCAGGGAGAAGAAGACGCGATCACCGCGCGCTCGCCGCGCACCCCGAGCGGCGGCCGCGGCGAGCGACTCGCCGTCGCGCGCGGGGAGCACTGTCGTCGCGAAGCTCGGCGCGCGCGCACCCGGCCCGTGCAGCACCGCGATCACCTCCGCAGCAACCTCCGCATCGCAGAGAGGAGTCGCCGCGTAGGCGCCGTCGATCAGGAGAACGACCGAAACGGCCGAGGTGGTCGGGGGCGGTGGGGGCAGTCGGGCGATCTCCGCAGCGAGCGCCTCGAGGCCGGCGACCGCACCGCGGCGGGAGCGCGCGGCTCGAAAGGCCAGCATTGATCGATCTCGGAGCCGCCGCGCGCCGTCGTCGGTCGCTGCGAGCCGCTGCCGTAGCGCGTCGCCGTGCTCGGCCGCGCGCCTGGCGATCGACGCGACACGACTCCGACGAAGCGAGCGGAGCAATCGCGCTCGACGGCTCGGCCCGAACCCGCGCCTCCTAGGAGTTGGTCTGCGATCCTCGTGCGTCATGTTCCTCGGACGACATCTTCGTCGGATTCTGCTCGCGTCCGCGGTTCGGATCGGATCGGAGCGTTGCCGGCGCCCCCCAGTTGTCGCGACATCGGTCGGCCGCCGCGAGTACGAGCTGCACCGAACGATCCCACGACCACCGGTCGGCGGCGCCAACGTTCGCCGCCCGGCCCAGCCGGTCGCGTTCGTCCGGATCCTCCCGCAGGCGTCGGAGTGCTGACGCGAGCTGCCCGGTGTCTCCCGGGTTCACGAGCACCGCGTCGACACCGTCTTCGATCTGGTCGGGAAGGTCGCCGACCCTCGGCGCAATGACTGCAACTCCCGCCGCGAGATACTCGGCCAGCTTCAGCGGCGAGTAGTGGAACGGCTGTTCTCCCGCCGAGAGCACGAGCGCGACATCCATCGCGGCGAGATGTTCGGGGACCGCGTCGTGCGGGACGGTCCCGGTGCACACCACGTTCACGTTCCGATCTCGGGCGAGCTGCTGGATTCGCGCCCGCTCGGGACCGTCGCCGACCAGCAACAGCGTCGCGTTCTCGATTCCCACGAGCGCATCGACCGCGTGCTCCAGCGCGTGGAACCTTCGGAAGCTCCCGACCCAGCCGACGACGAACCGGCCCTCGAGACCGAGGCGTCGCCGGATCGACTCCGTATCCCGGTCGGGGCTCCTGCGGAAGAACCCCGGGTCGGCGCCGTTCGGCGTGATCACTATTCGGCGATCCTCGACGCCGATCCGGCTGACCTGCTCGGCGACCGCCGCCGAGCCGCACGCGACGATGTCGGCGCTGCGCATCGGCGTGCGCTCGCCGACCCGCTCGAGCCATCGTCCCCACCCCGGGCGCCGAACGCCCCATTGGCTCGCTTGCCACACGAGTGGTGCCGGAACGAAGAGCACCGACGGAACACCGAGCGCGACCGCGAGCCGCAGACCCCCGGTCTGGAACAGCTCGTGGCGCTGCCAGACGAAAGCGACGTCGTGGTCGCGCCATGGGGATGCATCGATCCGAAACGCCTGCGCGCGTCCCCACTCACGGACGTCTTTGACCGCCGTCTTGGGGACCAGTGGAATGCGGTGTCGCCATCGTGTGCCTGTTGGGGGCGCGAGGTTCGCATCCGACGCGCGCCGTCGGAGCTCCTCGGAGTCCACGACGCCGGCCGGCGTCACGATCCAGGCCTCGCCGAGCGCCCGGCGGAATCCGCTGGCCCATCCCGCGGTGCTCACTCCGGCGGCGACCGGGCCCCGCTCTCCGGCAAGCGTGGTCGGCAGGACCAGAATCGCGCCGCGGCGAGGGCGCGTCGGCGGGGCGCCGTCGCTCGTGTCGCGCGCGGCGTCCATCAACGCGTGATGGTAGCGCCGTCTGCGCGAAACGATCACGCCTGTTCACGCGGCGCGAGCTAGAAGAGCTCGATGTCGCCCAGCGAGAGATCCCACGCCGCGCGTTCCGGCATCTCGTCCTCGCACACCGCGCGCCACACGAGCATCGGCCCCTGGCCGGCCAGCGGAACGACGGCATCGGCGGGACGGCCGCCGACCAGCATCGCGTAGTCGGCGCCGGTTTCCGCGAGCACCCGCCGAATCAGCGCGCGTCGCGCACCGCCGTCGTGGCCGGGCGCGAGGAGCTCGCAGATCGTCGCTTCCATCGCCTTGCCCCGCGTCCGCAGCCGAAAGCAGCAGGCTCCTTCCTCGATGTCGGCGCCGAGGGTCAGCACCCGGTAGCCGAGCAGCTCGTGGTCGTAGCGCCAGCGGAGGTACGCCGCGCTGCGAACCGTCCGAAGGCGGTCGTCACTTTGGTCGGCGGTCGCGAGCAGCCGCTCGACGGCGGGGTCGTCGGCGAACGCGTCGGTAGCCGTCACGCCCGTGCCGCACGGCTCGGCCCAAAGCGATGCCGGAGCGCGGCCGCGCACGATGGCGGGGGCGGAGCGCAACCGTCCCGGCCGTACCCAAGGCGTGAGGCGCCCGACCGGGCGCCAGCCCATCTTCATGTATCCAGGGCGGCTCTGGTCGTTGGGCGTGTTGAAAACGAACCCGATGCCCTGCGCGCGCAGCTCGGCGAGCGCGTGCATCGTGAGGGCGCGGAACACGCCGCGGCCCTGGACCGACGGGTGGGTTGCGGTGTCCACCGCCCGCACCGCCTCGTGCGTCCGGCGGCCGGCCTCGAAGCGCCAGCGTAGGAACGCTCGGTAGCCGACCACCCGGTCGTCGTCCACGGCCACCCAGGCGGGCGACCGTCCGAAAGGATTGGCCTCGTGCTTCCAGCCGAACAGGCGCCGGTAGCGGTCGTCGGTCGGGCTGCTCTGCATCGCCGCGGCCAGCAGCTGATTGACCGGCTCCGCGTCCTCCCGTCGGTACGGCCGGATCTCGAGCTCGGCGCCGGATTTCACCCGCGCCGGCCTGGGGCGTGGGAGCGGTGCCGGCCGGTCGCCCACCTCGTGGAACCACAGCTGATACTGCAGGAGCGTCCAGAGGCGCTGCTCTTCGCTGGATGTGCCCGAGAGGTGCCGGGACCAGCTGCGCGTGGCCTCGGCGGTGCCCGTGATGCCCGAAGCTCGCAGGGCGTCCGGCTGGAGCAATTCGTCGGCCCACGAGCGCAAGGGACCGCGCAACCACTCGCCGATCGGCGGGTCGAAGCCCATCTTCGGCCGGTCGAGGAGGGCCGGGTCGACCAAACGGGCGACCGCCCTCCGGAGGAGCTGCTTGCCTTGCCCATGCGACACGTGCTCGGCGAAGGGAACCGCGCGGGCGATGGCGACGACCCGCGGGTCGAGGAGCGGTGGGCGGGCCTCCAAACCGATCGCCATCGTGGCCCGGTCGACCTTGGTGAGCATCAGCTCGGGAAGAGTGAGCCGTCGGTCCAGTTCGAGCAGGTCGTCCTCGAAACGAGCGGTCCTGACGCGGAGGTCGTAGTGGTCGGCGTTGCCCGTAAGCGAGCCTGGGTCGGGCCAGAGGCCGACCAGCGCGGCAATGGCTTCAGATGTCGTTGCGGCGCCGAGGACGGTCGCGGCTTTATGGAGCTTTTCACCGGCGTTCGGGATGGCGGGCCGCCTCGTCACCGTGGGGCTTCGCCGAGCCCATCGATCGATGGTCGCGGGGGCGAGCGACGCCGCCGCACGTGCGAGCCGGAGGCGGAGCGGAGCTGGAAGCCGGCGACGCACGCGATCGAGGCGGGCGCCGGCGACGAGCCGGTTGTACCCGCCGAACAACTCGTCTCCGCCGTCACCGGTGAGGGCGACGGTCACCGAGGCGCGGGCGGCGCGCGCGATGAGGTGGGTGGGGATCGCGGATGGGTCGCCGAACGGCTCGCCGTACAGCCGCGGGATCGCCTTGGCGGCGACGATGCCGTCGGCGACGTCGACGAGCAGCTCGGTGTGATCGGTGCCGATCGTCCGGGCCACCGCGGCCGCGTGCACTGACTCGTCGTGGCTGCGCTCGTCGAACGCGGCCGTGAACGTGCGCGTGGTGCCGCGGCGCGCGGCGAGGGCGGCCACGAGGGTCGAGTCGACGCCGCCGGACAAGAACACGCCGACCGGTACGTCGGCCACCGTCCGGATCGCGACCGCGTCGGCGATCGCCTCGAACAGGGCGTCGTCGCCGACCTCGACCGATTCGAGGATCGCCCCGTCCGTGCGGCCTGTGCGGGCCGTCCCGTCTCGGCGGTAGCGACGCCACTCGCCGGCCTCGAGCTTGGTAATGCCGTCGTCGATCGTGAGCGGCGCCGGCACGTAGCCGAGGAGGAGGTAGGCGTTGAGCGCGGCGGGGTCGATCGCGCCGCGGAAGCCGGAGGCGGCCCGCACGGCACCGATCTCGCTCGCGAAGACCACACGGTCCGGCCCCTCCCAGACGTAGAGCGGCTTCTCGCCGGCAGGGTCGCGCGCGAGCCACAGCTCGCGTTCCCGCCTGTCCCACAACGCCAACCCGTACATGGCGTTGAGCTGGGCGAGCGCAGCTTCGACACCGTCGCGGGCGACGAGCTCGACCAACACCTCGGTGTCACTGCTGCCCCGGAATCGCACTCCGCGCGCCTGGAGCCGGGTTCGCAGCTCGCGGTAGCCGTAGACCTCGCCGTTGAACGAGATGACCCAGCGGCCATCGGCGGAGATCATGGGCTGCGCACCGGTCGTCGACAGGTCGACGACCGCGAGGCGCCGGTGGCCGAGCGCGATGCCGGCCTCCTCATCGGTCCAGGTGCCCTCGCCGTCCGGCCCGCGGTGAGCCAGCGGCGGCAGCATTCGAGCGAGCTCGTGGGTGAGCTCGTCCGCCGACGTCCGCTGCTCGACCAGCAGTCCCGCGATCCCGCACATCCCCGCGGAGCCTACGGGCGAGCGGGTCGGCCGGCGGCCAGGGCTTCGTAGCGCCGCCGGAGGTGGGCGGCGGCAGTCGCGATGTCGAAAGCACCCGCGCGCTCGGCCGCGCGCCGGGCGAGCGCGGCCCGTCGGTCGGAGTCGGCGACGAGGTCGACGATCGCCGCGGCCAACAGGTCGGGTCGCGACGGCAGTACGAGCACGCCGTCGCGCCCGTCGACGACCACCTCGGACACGCCGCCGACATCGGTCGCGACCGGCGGAACCCCGAGCGCCATCGCTTCGAGCAGCGCGATCGGCAGCCCTTCATGGGTGGAGGCGAGGACGAAGATGTCGGCACCGGCGACGACTGCCGCGGGATCCGGGTGGAAGCCGAGCATGCGGAACCGGTCGCCGAGTGGGGTCCGGGCGAGTTCGGCGCGCAGCTGCTCCTCGAGTGGGCCCTGTCCGATCGTCACGAACCGAAGCCGCGGTTCGGCTGCCGTCGCGATCGTCGCGGCCGCGAACAGTGAGGGGTAATCCTTGTGGTGACGCAGGTTGGCAACCGTAACGGCGAGGACGTCGCCCTCGACGACGCCGAGGGCCTCGCGGGCCGCGGCCCGCGAGGCCCTGCGACCCGCCAGCGAGGCCAGCGGCACGCCGTGCACGACGGTCTCCATGCGCCCCCCGAACCGGCCCGCGGAGCGAACCACCTCGTCCGACACCGCGAAGGTGGCGTCCTCCAAGAACAGCGTCGCGGCATTCGCAACGCGGGTGGTGGCACCATGGGACGGCCATACGTTGTGCTCGGTCGACACGATGATCGGCCGGTGCGGCATGGTTCGCAGCGTCGGCCGGGTGACGGCGGCGACGGCCGGGGAGTGCAGGTGCACGACGTCGGCGTGGAGGGTGCGGACGAGCTGCCGCAGCCGCGCGGGCCAGCGGGGATCGGCCATCCCCATCCGACCGCCGATGAGGTGGGTCGCCACGCCCAGTTCCTCCAGTTCGCGGACGAGGTGCCGCTTCCAGGGGAGGAGGTAGGCGACGTCGACGGACCCGTCGCGGCTGGTTCGCGCGCCCGCGAGGGAGAGGAGCAGCCGTTCGGCGCCGCCGGGGCCCAGCCCCTTGATGACGTGCAGGACACGGGGGCCGGACCCGCCCGACGGGGTCACAGACGCTCGATGTCGGGCGCCCGGTCGGGCTGCATACGACCCGATTTTACGGCCGCCCGCGTTGACCGCGGCGTGGACCCGGTTGCGTTCCGGCGGTTCCAGGTCGGCAGCGCCGTGGGTCGCGCGAGTTCGCGCCGATTGACGGCAGCCACAAGGAGCACACAGGAGGGCCTGTCACAGTTGTGCGCGGCGTTGGCTGGCGTCACGCACAGTAGTATCGTGCACTCGGAACGGAGACCGAGTTCGTGGGGACGGGACGCCGGCGCGCGCACTGATCCGGAGCCCGCCTCACGGGTCGGAACGCGGTGAGTTGGAGGGCGAGCCCTGAGTCTTGACGATGTGCTCCGCGCCGTTCGGCGGCGGTGGCGGCTTGCGGCCGGGATCTTCCTGCTCGCCTGCATCGGAGTCGGCGTGTTCGTGTTCACGCGCGAGCGAGACAAGCCTCCGGTTCGCTACCGCGCGGTCGTGACCGTCCAGATCGCGGCAACCTCCTCCACGCCGAAAGAGAGCGCGGGCAAAAAGGCGACGACGACGACCGCGCCCGTGATCACGGCCAGCGGCGTCGGCAAGCTCGCAACTTCCACGCCGGTTCGCGCGTCGGCGCTGCGCGGCGCACATGTCGCCCCGACCATCAAGACGATCGGCTTCCGCGCGAACGTCCTGTCGGGTGATCAATACATCGCGCTGTCGGTTACCGCACCGACTCGTGTGTTGGCGAGCACGGTTGCGACGAGCTGGGGAAAGGCATTCGCGACCGCTCGACGCCAGACCGCGCACGATCACATCCTGGCCCAGCAGCGGCAGCTCCACCAAAAGGCCTTGCTCTTGCACGACGAGCTCCTGGCCGTCGACCTGAAGCTGGCGAAGCTGCTCCCCGGCATCTACGGCGGTGTCTTCCGGATCGATCGCGGGTTCGGAACGAGCGCGGCGAACAAGCCGCCCTCGTCCAGCAGCTCCGGTGCGGGCGACGTCCCGAAGGTTCCGGACGGCGCGTCGACATATGTGCTGAACCTCGCCCTCGAGCGGCCGCAGCTCATCCAACAGATCACCGATGTCGGTACGAGGACCGCGGAGCTCACCCTGACGAATGTCACGCCCGACGCGTTCGCCAGAGTTCTGAACCAAACCCCCGCGCAGCTCACAGTGAAGGGGCGTCCGGTCCGGGTGCCCGCGGCGGCAGGGCTGCTCGGCGGGTTGGCTCTCGGCCTCGCTGCCGCGGTTGCAGTCGATCGCCGTGATCGCCGTATCCGCGATCCGCGCGCCGCGGCCACGGCCTTCGGCGCACCGGTGCTTTCGCTCGTACCCTGGACGAGCCGCAGCGACTACGTGATCCTCTCCGATCCCCTTTCCAACGCCGCCGAGGCCTATCGCGGTCTCGCGGCGACATCGATCGCCACCGACCGCCTGCCGAAGGCGATCATGGTGAGCACGCCTCACGGCGACGCGCACGAAGACGTCGCGGCCAACTACGCGGCCGCGCTCTCGCGATTCGGGTTGAAGGTGGCATTGATCGCGACGGGCCCCGACCAGGCATGGTATGCAGAACGCTTCGACGGCGTTCACAACGGCGTCGGCCCCGACTCTTCCGTCGAGGGCGCAACGCACGGCACCTCGTCCGATCACGCGGGTTCGACGTTTCCGGAGCTGCTCGTCGCGGCGCACGCCGGAACGCTCAACGGTCATATCTTCGATCAGTTGGCGAGCGACGACCGCGCTCCCAATCTCGTCGTCGTTCCGCCGGCCGACGAGGCTCCGACGCACCTGCCGGTCGACGGGCTGCCCCCGCTGCTGGAGGCGCTCGCCGATGCCGGTATCGACATAACGGTTGTCTCCGGACCGGCCCTGCTCGAAGACGCCGACGCGACGATCGTCGCGTGGGCCACGCGTTGCGTGCTCTGGGTCATCGTCGAAGGTGAGATCACCTCTACCGAGGCGCGCGCGGCCGCGGCGCGCCTCGAGCTGGCGGGTGTGGTTCCCTTCGGGGTCGTGATGGTCGGCCATCGCTCGAACGGGATCTGATGCGGCGTTCGCGGCTCCGCGTCCGAGGTGCGGCTCCGGCGCCGCGAGCCGATGAGTCCCGAGACGCCTGATCGCGACGGGTCGTCCGGTTCGCCGTCGACGGGGTCCGTCGAACACGCCGGCCGGGGATCGTCATGGTGGATGTACCGGCGACCGGATCTGCCCGGCGACCGGTCCCGACGCGACGACGCCGCGGCCCCGGTGTCCGGCGGCGATGGCGGGGGAGTCGGAAACGTCGCCGGTGACGCGAACGACGGATCGCCGGATACGAACGGGATGCGCCAGGCCGTCGCCTCCGGCTCGCAGGGGGTGATGGCGACCTGGTTGGCCGTGCTCGGTGTCATTGTGCTCATGCTCAGCGTCCACTACTTCGCCTCGGCGCGGCTGACGCGGGTCGTGGTGCCGGTCACCGGTTTGTGCGCGACGATCGCGATCGGGGCCCGGCTCGCACGCAAGCATCCCGAAGAACCGTGGCTCGCCCGCTGGTTGGTGTTCGCGGTCATCGCCAAGGAGATCGCGTCGATCCTGCGGTACCGCACGATCGGCACCGAGGGTGACGCGCCGAACTACGACATGTGGGGCCGGCGCTATAGCAATTTCTGGCTGCACAACACCGGCGAGTTGGCATCCCGGTTCGACGACATCCGCAAGACGAACTTCGTGCGCTGGTTCACGGGCATCGTGTACTTCTTGTTCGGTCAAGACATGGTGGCGGGATTTCTCGTGTTCGCGCTCATCGCGTTCGTGGGCTCGTACCTGTGGTACCGGGCAGCCACCGAGGCGCTGCCGTTTCTCGATCGCCGCCTGTACTTCCTCTTCGTCTTCTTCGCACCGAGCATCGCGTTCTGGCCGGCGTCGATCGGCAAGGAAGCGTTGATGCAGTTCGGGATCGGCAGCACCGCGCTCGGAACCGCGCATCTGCTCAAAGGCCGGATCGTGCGCGGGCTCGCGGTCGCCGCGCCGGGTGCGTGGTTGCTCTGGGCGGTACGCCCTCACTTGCTGGCGTTGGTTTCACTCGGCGCGGCGGGCGCGTACCTGGTCGGCAAGAGCCCGCGCCGGGGGAAAGCGCCAGTGGCGCAGAGCTCGCTCGTAAAGCCGGTCGGTCTCGTCGTCGTCGGATTCATCGCCATGTTCGCCGTGAGCCAGGGTGCGAAGTCGCTCGGGCTGCCGTCGTTGACGCTCGGCTCCGTGCAGGCCGAGCTCGATGCGACGACCGAGAGCACCGGGCAGGGGCATTCGGCGTTCAGCAACGGCGGCAACTCGCTGTCGCCGCTCCACCTCCCACAGGGTGCGATGACCGTGTTGCTCCGGCCGTTCCCCTGGGAGGTCAGCAGCAAGCTGCAAATCCTCGCGTCGTTGGAAGGGATGGCGCTCGCCGGGTTGATCGTCTACCGCCGGCGTTCCGTGGCGCTTTCGCTCCGACGGTTGCGGACTTCGCCGTTCTTGTTCTACTGCTGGACCGTGACGCTGCTCTACGCGGTCACGTTCCAGGCCTTCGCGAACTTCGGTCTGCTCGTGCGCCAGCGGTCGCTCGTGCTCCCCGCCCTGTACGCGCTCTTGTGCCTCGATCACACGCGCGCGGGCGATGACACTGACGATGAGCGAGTTCGCCGTTCCGAGGCGACATCCGGCGCCGGCCGTGCCGTCGTCTAGGCGGGCGATAGGTCGTGCAGTAAAGATGGCCGCGGCCGCAAAGGACCGGTTCCGCGCGCCTGCGCCCGGCGTCGTCGTGTTGCTCTATCACCGGGTCGGCGGACGAACATCCTCGGAGGTCGATCTCGACGCGGCGGTCTTCGCCGAGCAGATGGCGTACCTGGCCGACTCGACCGACGTCGTTCGCCTCGAACGCGCGCTCGAGGAGCTGGCGTCTCCGCCGGTCACGGCGCGGCGGCGCCCGGCAGTCGTGGTCACGTTCGACGACGGCACCGACGACTTCGTCGACGTCGCGGTCCCGATACTCCTTCAGCAGCGGATTCCCGTCACGCTGTATCTCGCCACCGCGTTCGTGGACGAAGGCCGCGCGTTCTCGGGCGGCGGTCGGCCGGCATCGTGGTCAGGCCTGACGGATGCGTGCGCGACCGGCCTGGTCGACATCGGTTCGCACACCCACCGCCACCGGCTCCTCGATCGCCTTCCTTCGGTCGAGCTGGCCGACGAGCTCGACCGCTCGATCGAGCTCATTGGCGAACGCCTCGGTCGCACGGCCGCCGACTTTGCGTATCCGAAAGCCGTGTTCGGCTCGCGCGCCGCGGACGCCGCGGTTCGAGACCGTTTCCGCTCCGCCGCCGTGGCCGGAACCCGCGCGAACGTTGCCGGTCGCACCGACGTGTATCGCCTGGCGCGATCTCCGGTCCAGGTCGCTGATGCGATGACCTTCTTCCGGCGCAAAGTCTCCGGCGGCATGGGACTCGAGGACACGATGCGCCGGGCGGCGAATCGCGTGCGATACGCCGGGACGCGCTCGTGACTGGTTCGCGTCCGCTGGTCGCGCATGTGACCACGACCGATATCAGTCTGGAGCTCCTGCTCGGGACCCAGCTGGAAGCGTTCGTGCGCGCCGGTTTCGAGGTGATCGGCGTGTCGGCCCCCGGTCCGTATGTCACGGCGCTCGAGAAACGGGGCGTCCGGCACGTGCCGCTCACCCACGCCACCCGCTCGATGGCTCCGACGCAGGACATCGGGGCGTTCGTCGAGCTGGTTCGGATCTTTCGTCGGCTCCGGCCCGAAATCGTGCACACGCACAATCCGAAGCCGGGGATCTACGGCCGGATCGCGGCTCGCGTCGCCGCGGTTCCGGCAATCGTGAATACCGTGCACGGGCTGTACGCGCAACCCGACGACCGTGTCACGAAGCGTGCGCTGGTCTATGGCCTCGAGCGCGTGGCGGCGACATGCTCGCACGCCGAGTTGGTCCAGAACCCCGAGGATCTCGAGGCGCTGAGGCGGTTGCGCATACCGTCGGCCAAGCTCACGCTTCTCGGCAACGGGATCGACCTCGAGCGATTCGATCCGTCCTCCGTCTCGGCCGACGCCGCGCAACGGGCACGCGTCGAGCTCGGTGCGCAGGAACCGACGGATGTGGTCGTGGGTCTCGTCGGGCGGCTCGTACGCGAGAAGGGTTACCCCGAGGTCTTCGAAGCCGCCCGCCGGCTCCGCGTCCGGATGCCTCACGTGCGCTTCGCGGTCATCGGCGGTGACGACGCGGCGAAGTCGGACGCTCTTTCCGCTCGCGATCTGCTCGCGGCCGAAGTCGCGGGCGTCCGCTTGCTCGGTGCCCGTGACGACATGGTCGCGCTCTATCGCGGTATGGACGTCTACGTGCTCGCGTCTCATCGAGAAGGCTTTCCGCGGGCGGCGATGGAAGCGGCAGCCATGGGGCTGCCCGCGGTCGCGACCGACGTCCGCGGGTGTCGCCAAGTCGTCGACCACGAGCGGACGGGCTTGCTCGTTCCGGCGCGCGACGCGACGGCGCTCGAGACCGCCATAGCCGCGCTCGCGTCGGATCCCGAGAGGCGACACGCGATGGGCGCGAACGCGAGTGCGAAGGCAGCGCAGCAGTTCGACGTGCACCGATGCATCGATATCACCCTGTCGACGTATCACCGCCTGCTCGAATCGGGCAGATCGTCCTCGCGCATTCAGACCGCGCCATGACCGGATCCGACTCGGCCGTCGGGCTCCGGCGAGCCGGCGTCGCCGATGTCGGCGCGATGAGTGCCCTCCACGCAAGCTGTATCGCAGAGGGTTTCCTCGTGACCCTGGGCCCGCGCTTCCTCCGCCGGCTCTACCGGCGCGTCGTGTCGTCGCCCCGAGCGTTCGCCTTCGTCGTCGACACTCCGGCCGGCGTGACGGGCTACATCGCCTGCGCGATCGACACGGGGGCGTTCTACCGCGAGTTCGCGGCGCGTGACGCGCTCGTCGCCGGCGCGGTCGCGCTGCCGCGACTCTTGCGGACGCCGAGGCGCGTCTGGGAGACCTGGCGCTACGGCGCTCGAGCGGGCGCGAGCGGCGAGGCGGCCGAGGTTCTCGCGTTGGCGGTCGCGCCCGAGTCGCGCGGTCGACGCATCGGCGGTGCGCTCGTCGCAGCCGCCGTCAGCGAGCTCCACGAGCGCGGTGTGACGTCCGCGCGGGTCGTGACCGCGACGGGCAATATCTCCGCTGTCCGCGCCTACGAGCTGGCCGGATTCCGTCGCTCCGGGTTCGATGAGGTGCATCGTGGCGTCAGCCAAGAGGTTCTGAAGTGGCCCTGATCGTCGGATTCGTCGTCGCGGTCATCGCAACGCCGGTGGCGGCGGCGATCGCGACGAGAGTCGGGCTGGTGGATCGTCCCGGGCCGCTCAAGGTGCACGATCGCCCGGTGCCATACCTCGGAGGCGCGGCGATCCTGGCTGCGATCGCGGGTCCGGTCGCAGGTGCACACCCGTATGCCCTCATACCGCTGGCGATGGCGTTCGTCGTCGGGCTGGTCGACGACCTCGGCGATCTGAACCCTGTGGCGCGCGTCGTCGTCGAGATCGGAATCGGCGTCGCGGCGGCGTTCGTACCGGCGCATCACGGGCTTCCGCGCGTCGTTCTCGCCGTTGTCGTCGTCGTGCTGTTGTTGAACGCGATCAACCTGCTCGATGGCCTCGACGGACTGGCTACCACTGTCGGAATCGGCTCGGCGTGCGGCTTCGCCATCGCGCTCAGTGGAACGTCGTGGGTGCTTCCTCTTGCCTTGGCCGGAGCGTTGATCGGTTTCCTTGTCTGGAACCGGCCACCGGCGCGCGTCTACCTCGGTGACGCCGGGAGCTACCTGATCGGCACCGCACTCGCCATCTCGATGCTCGACGCCCTGCAACGGCCGGCTGCGATCGCGGCCGGCGCCACGCTGTTCGTCGGCGTCGCCGCCGCCGACACGGGCGTCGCGATCCTGCGGCGGCTGCGCGCCCGCCGACCGCTCCTGCGCGGCGATCGCGGACACGTGTACGACCAGCTCGTCGATCGCGGGTGGCCCGCGATCCGTGCCGTCGGCGCGCTGGCGGCGGCGCAGGCCGCGTTGACCGCCGCGGGCGTTGCGATCGGCGGGCTGTCCGACGGCGCGGCGATCGCGTCGAGCGCCGGAATCGTCGCCGTGGTCGGCGGCGCGGCCATCGCCGTCTTCACCCCGCCGCGGTCGTGGCGTACCGATGTGTGACCGCCCGGGGCGTGACGGTCCGGAGCCGGTCCAGGGGTGACGCCTCAGCCGGACCGGAGCATCCGACGCCCCGAGGTCGCGTGCTCGGCGTCGACCGACGCTTCCAGCTCAGTGGCGTGAGCGTGCAGCGCGCCGATCCGATCGGCGACACGCTCGACGTGCTCGTTGCGAAGGTCGGGGAACATCGGCAGGGAGAGCACGCTCGCGGCCACCGCGTCGGTCGTCGGGAGGGGTTCGGCGTCGAGATGTCCGTAGGCGAACTGCCGATGCACCGGGGGGTCGAAGTACCGGCGGGTGTCGATCCCCTCCGCCTTGAGCGCGCGGGCGAGCGTGTCGCGCGTCAATCCGAGCCGTTCGGGGTCCACTGTGATGGTGAAATCCTTGAAGGTGCTGACATCGCCGACCGGCACCTCCTGGAAACCGATTCCCGGGATCTCCTCGAGGTAGGTGCGGTAGAGACCGGCGAGGTACCGACGGCGTTCGAGAGTGCCGGCGAACTTGCGGAGCGATTCGAGCGCCATGGCCGCGTGGAATTCCGACATGCGCGCGTTCAGTCCCGCGAACTGTGTGTCGTAATTGCCGGGATTTCCGTAGTCGCGCCCGATGCGCATGCGCTCCGCGAGCGCGTCGTCGTTCGTTGCGATGAGTCCGCCCTCGCCCGCGACCAGCACTTTGGTGGGCGTGAGGCTGAAGACCTCGGCGGCGCCGAAGCTGCCGATCGGCGTCCCGCCCGCGACCGCGCCGAGCGCGTGCGCGGCATCGAACAACACCGGCACGCCGAAGGCCGCCGCGAGCTCGGTGACGCGGCGCGGATGACAGGGCGCGCCGAAAATATGCGTCGCGACGAGTGCACTCGCTCCTTCGAGCAGCGACTCGGCGTGCGCGAGGTCGAGTTGGAACGTCTCTCGCGAGCACTCGGCGAACACCGGCGTGCACCCGTTCCATGTCGCGGCGTGCGCGGTCGCCGAGAAGGTGAAGCTCGGCATGACCACCCGACCGCGTCCCTCGGTGAGGGCTTGTAGCACCAGCATCAGCCCCGAGGTGCACGAGCTGACGGCAACGACGTGCCGGGTGCCGACGCGCTCTGCAATGCGATCCTCGAGCTCGGCGACGAGTGGCCCGTTCGTGAGGACGCCGCACTCGTACGACGGCTCGAGCCGCCGCATCACATCTTCGATCGGCGGACGTGTCGGTCGCGCGAACGGAAGTCCGTGGGCGAACGCGGGCGTGCCTCCGAGCGATGCCGGTCGCGCCGAGGTTTGGGCCCTGCGGACGATCACCGGCCCCGTGAGATCGATGATCTCCGCCGGCAGCTGGTAATCAGCCGGGCCTTCGACGACGCGATGCAGGTCGGCGGTGGCCGCATCGAGACGGCACGGGACCCCGCACTCCGTCAGCATCTGCTCGAGGAGGCGGGCGACGACGGGGTCGACCGCCTCCGCGCAGTGGCGGGTGAGCAGATCGAGGAAGGAGCGCACGGTCGCCTTGTTCGTCGACGTTTTCGAGGTGAGCCCGCTTATCGACGGGTGCCACGTGGGGGACCGGACTTCCGCCTCGTCCTCCAGCTGCTCGTGCAAGCGTTCGCCCGGCCGCGTGCCCACGATCTCGATGTCGATGTCCTCACCCGCGCGGTATCCCGCGAGCCGGATCATCTGGCGGGCCAGGTCGATGATCTTGACGGGCTGGCCCATGTCGAGCACGAAGACCTTGCGCTCCTCCGCCATGGCACCGGCCTGGAGAACGAGGCTGACCGCTTCTTGGATCGTCATGAAGTAGCGGGTCATGTCGGGGTCGGTGACGGTGACCGGTCCGCCTTCGACGATCTGTCGGAAGAACGTCGGCACCACGCTGCCGCGGCTGCCGAGCACGTTGCCGAACCGAACTGCCGCGAACGGCAGCTGGTGTTCGGCTCCCACACCGAGCACCACGAGCTCGGCGGCGCGCTTGCTCGCCCCCATTACCGAGCACGGCGCCGCGGCCTTGTCGGTCGAGATGTGGACGAGCCGGCATCCGTACTCGCCCGCGATGCGAGCGAGGGTGTACGTGCCCAGCACATTTGTTTGCACGGCCTCGACCGCATGGGTCTCGAGAATCGGCACGTGCTTGTGCGCGGCGGCGTGGAACACGACCTCGGGACGATGTCGGGCGAAGACCTCTTGAAGCCGCGCCGGGTCGCGAATGTCCGCGAGCACGGCCTCGCCCTGGCCGAGCGAAGTCACCGTCTCGAAGAGCAGGCTCTCGTCGCGGTCGAGCAGCACGAGGCGCGCGGGTCCGTACCGCAGCACCTGGCGTGCGATTTCACTGCCGATCGATCCGCCGGCGCCGGTGACCAGTACGACGGCGCCGCTGATGTACTCGGCGATGTCGACCGGATCGACCGGGGCATGCTCCCGGCCGAGGAGATCGGCAAGGTCGAGGTCGCGCAGGTTCTTGACGAGCACGTCGCTGAGCGAGTGGGCACCGTCCGAGAGGAGCTTGACCTGCGCGTCGGTCTTCAGCGCTCGCTCGACGACTTCCCGCATCTGTTCGCGCGAGGTGTTCGGCAGGGCGATCAGGATGCGATCGATGTCGAGTTTCCGGCAGATCTGCTCGAGGTCGTGCGTCACGCCGAGCACCGCGATGCCACGCAGTGAGCGTCCGGTGAGTTGCGCGTCGTCGTCGACGAAGCCGACGACGGTCGAGTCGGCAAGGGCACGGCCGTTCAGCTCGAGGGCGAGCGCCACTCCCAGGTCGCCGGCGCCGACGATGACGGTGCGCAACCGGTTCGAGCGGCCGACGCGCTGTCGTTCCAGCGCGAACAGCCGTGCTTGGAAGCGAATTCCGCCGCAGCCGATCAGGATCAGCAACGCCGCGATCGGCGGTGCACTGAGGAGCGGCAGGGTGACATCCCGCACGTTTGCGACCCACGCGAGCTCGAAGGTTGCGGCCACCGTCCCGAGCGCGCACGCCGCGAACACGCGAAGTGCCTCATCGACCGAGGCGTAGCGCCAGACCGGTCCGTAGAGCCCGACGATCTGATTGACGACGAGCTGCGTGAGGACGGGGATCACGATGTACGGCAGTGATCCACGGATCCCGAAGGGGATTGCGCCCTCGAAACCTGCGAGCAGCGCGACGAGCCACGCAAACGCGACGACGCCGACATCGAGCGCGCGCAAACTCGTGGTCCCCCGGCCTTGAGCCACGCCGTAGACGGTCCGCGCGAGCGTCTGGTGCGGCGCGGGAACCCGCTTCCGCGTTTGCAATGCCCCATCTCCCCGTTGGCCGATCTCCCGGAGGAGACCCCTCACCCCGGTCCCGCGTTCCCGCCTGCCAAATCCTGGCTCAGGCGTAGGTGAGCGTCAACCCCTGCGGCTCGGTTTGCCACTCCGAGTGCGCACCGAATGCCCCGGAAATGTGCGAACTGTGAGCAAATCGACGCCAACAAAGAGATGCACTCTGAGTTTCGGCGGCCGGTTCCGTCGGACGCGCCGCCCGACCAACCACTCGCGTGGCAAAACGGCTCACATATGTGGCCAATATGTCCGACGGACCGCCGCCGGCCCACGGGGGCGACTCAAGGGCCCGCCACCGTGGTCGGCGTCGTCTTGGTGTTCGGCGTCGTTGCGGAGTTGGAGCCGGGGTTGACGTTGAGCAGCGGTGTGAGGTTCTGGTCGAACGGCAGGATGATCGTGCTGTTGTTCGGCGAGTTCACGAGCTGCTTCAGCGCCTGGATGTAGGTGAACTGCAGGTACTGCGGCGTGAGCTGCGACTGGGAGCAGTTGGAGATCGGCTTGGGGACGACGGTCTGCGCCCTGAGCCCGTTGCGGGTGACCGTTGCGGCCGTTCCGCCGCACGCCAGGATCTGCTGCGAATCTGCCGTCGCGAGGGCTTGGATGCGTGTGATGTCGGCGGCCTGCTCCGCGGTCGCGAGCTCGAATTTCTGCTGCTCCGCGTTTTGCTGCGACGCCACCTTCGAGTTGACGGCCGTCTGGAGCTGGCTGCTGAGGGTGACCTCGCGGAGTTGGAAGTCCTGGAGGAGCAGACCCCGCGGTTCGATCTTCGCCCTCAGGCATCTGGCGGCGTCGGCCTCGATCGTGCGCCAGTCGGTCGTGGCCGCGTCGATCATGGGATACAGGGTGAACTGGGTGCGGATGCAGGATCGGGCCGAGGGCCGAACCACTGCGGACGCATAGCTCGTCCCGAGGTTCCTGTACACGAATGTCGCCTGTTTCGGATCGACCCGGTACAGCACCGTCGCGTTGACGTTCGCGGCCCCGCCGTCGGATCCGAGTACGGAAACCGAGTCGTCGGAGCTGCCCTTGGCGCCCTCTCCGACATTGGACGTCATCGTGTAGTTCTGGACGCGCACCGACATCGAATACGTGGTGGTGAACGGAAGCGTGATGTGGAAGCCGGCACCGATCGGGTCGCCCGAATGCCCGAGGGTGACGGGCACCGCGACATTGCCGGGCTGGACCACGTGGATCGACGTCCACACGAAGGCGACGACGACGATCGTGGCGAGGAAGATGCCCAGACGCTTCCACGAACGCGGTCCGAGCGTGCCGTCCGCGTTGCGCGGCCGCCTGAGGCCCACCGCGACCAGCGCGGCGCCGATCGCGGTGAACAGCCGATCGCGAAGGAACGCGGTCAGTGAGGGGCCGGTCTTCACGTCCCGGTCACGAGGATCCCTGACCATGCCACCGATCGACGCCCGGGTCGGAGGTGCCTGCTGCGGCCTCGACCCGTCCGTCGGCTTCGATTCGTCGTCGCCGTTCGCCTCGACCACCGTCTGCCCTCCTGGTTTCACGGACCTGCCACCGAGATTCGTGCGATGGTAATGCGCGTCGGTACTGCGCCTACACGCGTCGATCGGCGTACGCACCGCTGAGAACAGCCAGAGCGGGCTAGTGCTTCGACCACTGCTGGCGAAACTGTGCGATCTCGCCCGGCGCGTAGAAATGCTGCGCGTACCGGGAGCTGTACGCCTCGTAGAGGAGCCGCTCGGGCAATCGCGCCGCCCCGAGAAACTCGCGGTAGATGGGCGCGAACTGACCGCTGGCCCCGTCGTTGCGGCGCGGGACGAGGACGGGTTCGGCCAGTCCGAGGAACGAGGCGAGCACGCTCGGCGCGCACCCGAAGCTCTCGAGGCGCAGGAGCAACAGTCGAACCGCGGGAGTCTCGACGATGCCGTGGCCGGCGCTCGGGTCGAACGGTTGGGCGAACGCGTCGAAACCGACCGCAGTGCCGAACTCCCGGTCGAACCAGCGCTGCGGCGCCCGCAGCCAGTGTTCCGAGACGAAACGGTCGGACAGGACCTTCACCGACGGCGAGTCGGCAAGGGCACCGGACCGACGCGCCGCGTGAAAGTAAGCCGACACGGCCTGGGCTACGGGCTCGCGAACCGTGGTGATGACCGTCCACGGCGACTTGGGTGACGGCGGGTGGCGCAGCAGATGGTCGGATTCCCAGAGATGGTGGGCGCCGGGAAAGGGGTTCCGCTTGGCGTCGTCCGCTCGTGACCGTGCGCCTCGTGATCGTGCTGTCGCCTGTCGCTCTCGATAACGCTGCTCCGCAGCACGCAGGCGCGCGGGCTCCAAGCGGAACACCTGGAACACCGGGCGGGTCGTCGCCTCGTGCACCGCGTGCGCGATCGCGGTGCTGCCGGTCTTTCCCATCGAAAGGAGGACGATCGGCGACTCTCGCCGTCGCGCCATACGCCATAGCGCGTATCGCCTCGACAGGGTGTAGCTGTGGCCGAGGAGCGAATGCGCGGTCGCCCGCGTCCAGTTGCCTGGCGTCCATTCGCTCGGTTGCTCGACCATCAGATGTCTTCGAGCGCCGTCGGATCGCTCTCCGCGATGTGTTCGTCCTCGAGGTAGGCGGAGATGACGTCCGACGCCGTGCCTTCGAGTCGAACCAGTCCCCGATCGAGCCAGAGGCAGTGGGTGGCGAGCGCGCCGACGATTTGGAGACCGTGGGTGACGATGAGGACCGTGCAGTCGCGCGCGCAGAGCTCCTTGATCTTCTCCATGCACTTGGCCTTGAAGGCCGCATCGCCGGCTGACAGCGCCTCGTCGACGAGCAGGATCTCCGGATTGAGATGGGCGGCGACGGAAAAGGCGAGCCGACCGAACATGCCGGACGAGTACGTGCGCATCGGGAAGTCGATCGCGCCGCCGAGGCCGGCGAAGTCCTCGACCAGCCATGCCTGGTCCGCGACCTCCTCGGCGGCGAGCCCGGCCGTCAGTCCCCCGAGGAGGATGTTCTCCCGTCCGGTCAGCTCGCGGTTGAACCCGACGCCGAGCGAGAGCAGCGGTGTGACCCGGCCCCAAACGGTCACGCGCCCGTAGGTCGGCGGAAGGATGCCCGCGATCGTCCGGAACAACGTGGTCTTGCCCGCCCCGTTTCGCCCGATGACGCCGTAGATCGAGCCGACGGGCACCTCGAAGCTGACCCCTCGGAGGGCTTCGATGAGCATCGTCCGCTTGGCGCGGTTGCGGAGGCTCGCAAGCGTGCCGGCCAACGTCTGTCGGCGTTCGCGCGTGGCGCGAAAGCTCACCCACAGATCGTCGACGCGAACAGCCGGCGGGAGCTCAGAGTCGTACGGCAAAATCGCGTTCCCGAGCGAGAAAGACGACCGCACCGATGAAGAACGTCGCGACCGCCCAAGCCGCGCCCGCAAGGAGGTAGCTGCTCGAGGGGGCCTGGCCCCTGAACACCTGCTCGAGCGCGGCGAAGATCGGATAGAGGGGATTCCATCGGAGGAAGGCCCTCAACGACGCCGGGATCTCGCTGACCGCGTACAGAACCGGTGTCACGTACAACCAGAGTCTCGTGATGTAGGGCAGGAAGCCGCCGGTGTCGCGGTAGAACACCATGAGGGGCGCCAGGA
>JBBQTI010000031.1:0-53647 GCA_038213435.1 Acidimicrobiia bacterium | reverse complement strand
GCGTTGACGCTCACCGCATTCGCGCTGAACTGCTCGCTGAAGTCGTCGACCGAGTCGTCCAGTACGGACAAGCTCATCGGCGAGGTCCTCGCTCCGCTCGGCGAACACGACGTCGCCGCCACGGGAGCCGTGCGGATCGCGGATCGCAACATTCTTCCGGGCGTCACCTCGGACGAGGGAGACGGCGACGACTGGCCTGCGGTACGGCAACAGATCCTCGACGCCGACATTCTCGTGTTCGGAACCCCGATCTGAATGGGCCACCCCTCCAGTCACGCGCAACGTGTACTGGAGCGACTCGATGCGTTCCTGGGCGAGACCGATGCCGGTGGTCGGATGATTTCTCTTGACCGAGTCGCTTTGGTCGCGGTGGTCGGCAACGAAGATGGTGCCCACCATGTCGCCGCTGAGCTCTTCCAAGGGCTGAGTGATGTCGGCTTCACTATCCCCGCGGGTGGCATGACCTATTGGGTCGGCGAGGCAATGCACAAGACCGACTACCAGGATCTGGTTGCGGGCAGCGACAAGACCAACCAAGCCACGGCGACCGCAGCCGCGCGCGCGGCGCATCTGGCGAAGCTTCTGCGCGCAACGCCCTACCCGCCGTCTTGAGCAGGCGCGTGCTTCGGCGAACGCGGCGCAGCCGGTGAGTCAGACCGTCAGCGATGTCGTGGTTCGGGCGCTCGTCGCTGCGGGCGTGCGTCACGTGTTCGGTGTCGTCGGTGATGCACTGAACTCGTTCACCGATGCGATTCGGACCGACGGCATCGATTGGGTCGGTGTACGCCACGAAGAGGCGCGTTCGCGGCCGGCGCGCAAGCGCAACTGGGCGGAATGCTGGCGGTGTGCGCGGGCACCGTCGGACCGGGCTCGATTCACATGCTCAACGGACTGTACGACGCGGCGAAGAGCCACGCGCCGCTGTTGGCTATCGCCGGTCAGGTTCCGTTGGCGGAGATGGGAACCGACACGTTCCAAGAGGTCGACAACGACGCCTTGTTCCGCGATGTCGCCGTGTTAAGCCACACCATCACCAGCGCGGTGCAGGTCCCGCGCGTGGTCGAGCGCGCGATCGAGATGGCGCTGGCTCGCAAGGGAGTCGCCGTCCTCACGATCCCCGGCGACGTCGGCTCCGCAACGATCCCCGGCGCCGTGATCCCGACCAAGATCACCCCGCCCAGCGCAGGCAGAGCCGCCGATGCCGAAGTCGTCGCCCAGGCCGCCAAGCTGCTCCGAGCCGGCGAGAAGATCACGATCTTGTCCGGGATTGGTGCGAGCAACGCGCGGCCGGAACTCATCGCGTTAGCGGAGCGCTTGCAGGCGCCGATCGTCGCGACCATCAAGGCGAAAGAGTTTCTCGACTGGGACAACCCGTTCGACGTTGGCCAGAGCGGGCTCATCGGCAACCCGGCCGCTGCGGACGCGCTCCGCGACCGCACATCCTCGGCGGATCCGTCGCAGGCACCGCCCGCGTCGACGATGCAGCCTGGGCCTTCGACGGCGCCGACGTCTACGCCGAGAAGAACTGTGCGCCGGTTTCCCCGAACGCTGGTGGTGGGGACAGGCGCAAGGCTTCGACCGACCAGACGTGTGCGTCGCGTTCAGCGGCGGCGTCCTCACGGCCGGCCGACTCTCGGCGACCGTCGGCGGCCTTGTCGTCCGGATTGGTGCGCACCTCATCCGCCTCACACCGCCGCTGTCGATCGTGCGCAGCGAAACCGACGGACAACACTGGGACGTACGCGCTCGAGGTCACGGGTATCGCGTCCACATCGTCGGAGACGCGTCAGGCGAGCCTCACCTACTTCCCGTCCCGCTCCCAGCCGAGCGCCGCAACGTCGGAACCGACTTCGAGTACCTGGCCGCGCACCTCTCGCTCGAAGTCACCGGCCGTGTGAACTACATCGGAGCGACCGACCTCGCGGCCTTGGAAATCGGCCACCACCCCTCCCTCGAGACGAACCACCGACGCGACCGATCCGAGACGGCTGACACTCTCGGCGTCTCACGTGCAGACGCGCGTCTCATTCAGATGCCGCTGAGCGGGAGAGATACGTCCGTACGTCGAAGGATCACTACACAACGGACGTAGCCGCGCCAGCGCGGGGGCTGTCTGACGCAGCCTGTTCGGGTGCGAGGTTCGCGCTGGTCGCGATCAAGATCAGCCCACCTCACGAAATCCGCGACTCACCACTCGGGCAGTTGACAATCCCTCGCTAAGCAAATGGGCGAGTCGACCGATCACCCGGTTGGTGTTTGAGCCGCCCCGGGTTTGGTGCAGTGCCTGATGTGTCCCGGGTTTGGTGGAGTCATCTCGCTGGAGTGCATGCTGCGGGACGGGTGTTCGGGTAGAGGTTCTCATACTCGATCGGAGTGAGCATCCCGATCGAGCTGTGCCGGCGTTGCCGGTTGTGGAAGATCTCAAGGTATTCGAAGATCGCGTTCGCGAGTCCGATGCGTGTCTTCCATCGTTGCCGGTTGAGGAGCTCGGTCTGCATCCGTCCCCAGAACGATTCGATGACGGCGTTGTCATAACAATCGCCGATCGAACCCATCGACGGGACCAAGCCCGACGCCATTGCGCGTTGCGTGAACGCCCAGGAGGTGAACTGACCGGATTATCGTCTTGGTGGAACCGGTAGACTTAACCGTCCTGACACAGTGAGTCGCGCACTCCGTCAAAGGGCGACTGATGGTGGGTCGTCGCTCGGGAGCGCACCGCGGATCGCGGGAAGCAGGAGTGCAGCATCGACTCCTTCGTCGTCGGGAGCTCGCTGCCATCGCCCCGACGGGTGAATGCACGTCTTCCGCGGCGATGATCTTCGCGCGCTTCTCGCGCTCGGCTTCGTCCTGGCGGGCCATGGCGCGTTTCCTGCTGTCCGGAAAGCTGGATGTCCTTGAGCTCGACGAGCGTGACGACGACACCCCAGTCGTCGGTCGCGACGTCGAGAATCTCGCGGATGTTGACGTTGATGCGGTCGGTCTCGGCCAGCGTCTCGGCCAGCGTCTCGTCCAGCGTGCGTTGACCGACAACCTTGCGCAGCGTCGTCTGCGCGATCTGATTGATCGCCGCCACGACATTCTCGATCGCGACGACCGACTTGGTCGCGTCGACAACCCGGTAATAGCGACCGCGGAGACATCAACACTCACGTTGTCGCGAGTGAGGATTCCCTGAGACTGGATCGGCATCATCACGATCCGCATCGACACCCGGCGCATCACGTCGATCGCCGGGATGATCAGAGCGAGACCGGGTCTTTTGACGCCGATGACGCGGCCCAAACGGAAAAGGACACCCTCCTCATATTGCTTGACGATGCGAAGTGCCATTGCCAGCGCAAGCAGACAACGGCTGTGGCGAGAATGGCCATATCGGTAGTGGGCCGCGTAGTACTCGAGCCATCCCGCCGTCGCCAGTGCGCGAGGGTAGACACGACCGCGCCAATCCGCGTACTACCAACCCGACCTGCCGATCCGGAGCACACTAGCCGGGTACCCGCGGATTGGGGTGTCGAATCACCGCACAGGTGTTCCCGCGGCACTGCGGGGGTACACGCGCGTCGATGTTCCGTACGAGAGAGGAAGCCCGATGACCAAGAGTGGAAGCAGCTGGGTCCGATTCAAGGGCCGGCTGACCAGGTCCTTGTCGACTGCGGCGGGAGACCGCCGGGCAGAGGCGAAGGGCGCTCTCGAAGCGGCAACCGGGCACGAGCCCGACGAACGTGCAGTCGGCGCGGTCGAACACGAGGTTCGTCGCCGCCACCACGACATCGGTCGCAGGCGTCGCCGTCGCCCCTAAACAGGACGGCATCCGAACGGCGCCGAGACACTGCCGACAACACCGCACGACGGCGAATCGCGCACCTATCGCGACACATCAGGCTGAGCGGTCGTCCAACCGCGACCTCACCCTGCTCCGCGCACGGAACCCCCAACCAGTGCGCGACTACCCGCCGACCACTGGTTGGTTCCGACCGGCCGGTAGGGATCCCCGGCCCGCTTCAAGGCGTTGCTCCCACCGTCCCGACACTCACCTCGAGCTCGGCCGCGTCAGGCCGAGCCGTCAGGTAGCCGAAGGTTCGAAAGGAGTCTCGCCAAGGGCAGGGACTCGGCGCGGCGATGGCGTCACCGGCCGCTGTCGATCCTGACCGGCACCTTCGCGGAAGGCCCGGCGCGCAACAAGGCACTCGGGATCTTCCGCGGCGTTGCGGGGAGCGCGGCGTGCTTCGGCTTGATCGTGAGCGGCGTGCTCACGAGTGGCCCGGGCTGGAGATGAATCTTCCTCATCAACGTGCCGATCGGAGTCGCGTTGGTCGGACTGGCGTTGATCTACATCCCGCAAGGAACGTCAGCTCGTCGCGGCCTTCATCGCTGCTACGAGCCGGTCCGCCCCTGTGCCCCGCATCGGTACTCTGCCACTCGCGGTGATCGCCGCTTGTGGTCCTCCCTCTCGCGACCAGGGGGCCAACCAAACCCATTTCAACTGGCCGTCACTATCGGGACGACAGGTTCTCCTGTTCCATACCAGCGCCTGCGACGAGCTCACGCCACCTATACACCGGACATCACCAGGGCCACACGCAGGCAGCTCCCCGGCTACCGACGCACCCAAAAAGGCGCGTCGTTGTCCCGGAACCACCCACAGGCTCCGGTTTCGATGAGATCCGCAGCGCACGACGGTTTCATCGGCGTGGCCTCAGCGCTGTCGACTGCGAATGGAAACTGCTCGCCGCCACCCACAACATCTTGAAGATGTGGCGCACGGCAAGAGCAACCAGCTGACCACGAACTCCCTCGTCAACATCATCGAGGAGTCCATCGACCGATCAGACGCCCTCACCGGCAACAGCCACCAACCGGCGAATAGTGCGACAGGCTCCGTGGGTGCCGAAAACTCGATCGGGTCGCTGACCTGGTTCGTCGCGGTCGGTCGGGTTGCGAGACTGCCGGTCGTGTCGGTTGTGTACGAACTGTTCTGTCGGATCGTCGAGTGTTGCTCGTTCTACGCGGCCGTCGTGATCGGTCCAAAGACGTCGAGATCCTCGTCTTGCGTAGACAGCTCGAGGTCCTGCAACGTCAGTCCCGCGGCCGAGTCTTGAAGCGCGTGATCGGGTCGTGCTCGCGGGGCTGAGCCGCGTCCTGGGTACGCGTTGGGGCGCCGGTGCAACTACTGGGGCGTCGTGTCAATCGGTCAGCGTCGAGTTGAACGCCACGCCGACGCTGCGGTAGCTCATCTCGAGGGTGGCCCGGCGCTGCCGACACGCGAGTACGGTCGTGGTTTCGAGCAGGCCGAACTGGTTGGTCTACCGCGCTGAGAATCGAGTTCTCGTGGCACAAGGCACCGTGAAGTTCTTCAACTCCGAAAAAGGTTACGGCTTCATCTCGCGCGAGCAGGGTGACGACGTCTCGTCTTCCGATGTCTTGGTCGCCCGGGCCAAGACATCGAGGTCGAAGTCCCGACCAATCACCGCAGCAATCGCCAATACGCGCTCCGCGCGTTCGCCGAGGCGCCCGACCCGGGCACCGATCACTTCGCGCACACTGTCGGGCAACGCCGTCTCCTCGAGGGACGTTTGGGCGACCCATCGCCCGCGGGTGTCCTGGGAGATCGCGCCGGTCTCGGCGAGATGGATGAGGACCTCGCTCACAAAGAACGGGTTGCCATCCGTCTCGCGATACACCGCGTGAGCGAGACCCACCGCGGCGTCGTCGAGGCCGCGACCCGCGGTGGCCTCCATGAGCGTCATGACTCCCGTGTCGTCCAGCCCGGCGAGTTCGACGCGAGACACGCCGCGCTGTCGGCGCAGCGCAGCCAGCGTGTCGAGGAACGGATGCGAGCGCGACAACTCACTATCCCGATATGTCCCCAACACCAACACGCGCATCGCCTGCTCGGCCGCGATCACGTGACGCAACAGCTGCAAGCTGGCCTTGTCCGCCCACTGCAAGTCATCCAATACGAGGACGACCGGCTGACGTTGCGACACCATCACCAACAAACCCACCACTGCCGCGAAGAGCAGGTAACGCTCGGTGTCGGTATCGGTCGCCTTCGACGTCGCAAGGCTCGGCAACCGGCTCGCCAACGCGGGAACCAACCGGGCCAGGTCCGATCCGTGCGCGTCCACATGCGCGACGAGTTCGTCCTCGGGAGCGTGGGTGACGTAGTGGCCGAGGGCCTCCGCGAAGAGCTGGTACGGCGTGGCGAGGTCCTCTTCGCAATGCCCGAACAACACATACGCCTCCGCGTCGAATGCGGCCCGCGCGGTCTCGGCGACGAGTGTGGTCTTGCCGAGACCGGCCTCACCCGAGATCAACAGCACTTCGCGTCCGTTGCCACCGGCTACACGCTTGAACGCATCCGAAAGCGTCGCGATCTCGGCGTCGCGACCCACAATGCCCACGGCGGGGCGCACGCCCAAACGGCCCGGCAACGGCATCACGTTGGTGGCGGCCGGGCCGAGTGGTTCCCAGCGCACCTCGACGGTCTCCACCAGATCAGGCAGGCCCTTCAACACCAGTGCCCCGAGCGGGTTGCAAACGTGGCGGCTCCGCCGACCGGCCATGGCTCGCACGACGTCGGCGGCGAGGATCTGGCCGCCCGCACACGACGCGCACAACCGTGCCGCCTCGATCACCGGATCGCCGAAATAGTCGTTGTCCTCGGTGGTGACCTCGCCGCCGCTCAGCCCGGCGCGTAGACCGACTGCGTGCTCACGCGTGCGGTTGTCGCGTTCGATGCCCTGCTGCATAGCCACCGCGCACGACAACGCCGCCGACGTCGACGCGAACACCACCATCAACCCGTCACCGAGGTTCTTCACCTCGGTGCCGCCCGCCTCGGCGACCGCCTGACGCAAGACCGAGAAATGACCGCGACGCAGCTGGTCCGCATCATCCGGAGCCAAGCCCGACGCCAACATGGTCGAACCGACCATGTCAGTGAACAACACCGCCACGTTCTCGGTCGTCAACGAAGGCCCACTTCCGCCTGCACTTCTCAACCGTAAACCGCAGACCAGCCCAGCCGCACCGTGCTCCCGCCGACCCGAGACCGAGCGCCCCAGAACATGCCGAGCGTCGTTGCCGTCGCGGGTATCCCAGTACGCCTAATACACGGGTGATCTTTCGGACATCCGCGACACGTTCTGGTGGTCCTGGGAGCGTGCGGGGATGACTCTTTCTCCGTGCCTGATCCGTTCCTCGACCGACGGGGAGTTCCCCGCGACCGACGGTCACGTCATCGAGGTCCAGAGCGACCGCCACCCGCCAACGACACCTGATCGTCCCACCCTCCGGGATAGACCACAAGAACCCCGCCGATGCGGGGGCTCTTTCATTCTGTCGGGTCAGCGCTTCGTGAGCGGCGTCGCGCGCCGCCGCCGGACCGACCCCGAATAATCACCATCGGCCAGACCAACGATCCAACCGACACCGACACCGACACCGACCAACCCGACACCCCAACTCAACCCACCAACGCACCACCGACGACACCCAACCGCAACCCCCAACCCCGCCGACACCACGACAACCATCACGACAACTCCGACCCATCAGCCACCCACGAAATCGCAGAGACACACTTCTCGGTTCCGCAAGCGGAACCGAGGGGGCCGCGGCCGGGAGTGATTCCGGGAGTGATCGCAGCGACCTCCGGACGCCATGTTTCGCTCGAGGCGGAGCGCTCGTCATTGCGCGCCGTCACGCGTTCGTGCGAGCACGAGCCTCTTCTCAGATGCCGGCAACGACGGCGAGCACGCGCCAACGACGGCCGTTCGGGACCGCGTCCCGCGCGAGTCGGGCTGGGAGTCGACGGCGGGGCGTGATCCGCCGAGGAGCAGCGAGCCCGCGCCCTTGCAATTCTCGCGGCGGGAGTGATCCCGGGACTAATCCCGGGAGTGATCCCGGGATACACGAGGCGCACCATCGGAGCGATGCCCTCGGTAGTCGGACCTCGCGACATCAGGGCCGAGTCGACCGCCGGCTTGGCGCCGTCGCGCCAGCGCGCTGCTCCGCCGCCTGACGCCGGACACGACGTGACCGTCGAGGTTCCGAGCTCGCCACCCGTTCTGACACCGGGTGTGGCACGAGCTCTGGTCCGGGTGCTACTCAAGGCGAGCAGGGCGCGCTCCCCCGGGGCGGTCCACCACGAGGGCGACACCGACGTCCTAGCCTCCTGACCGGGATGAAGCGTTTCGCTTTCTACGGACGGGTCAGCACGGAGGATCAGCAAGATCCCGCGTCGTCTCGCAACTGGCAGATCGCGCGCTCGAGGCAGGTCATCGAACAGGTCGGCGGCGAGATCGTCGCCGAGTACTTCGACGTCGGTCAGTCGCGGTCGCTGCCGTGGAAGCGTCGACCGGAAGCGTCGCGACTCCTCGAGGCGTTCCGCAGCCCCGAGCGCGGTTTCGAGGCCGTGGTGATCGGCGAGCCGCAGCGCGCGTTCTACGGCAACCAGTTCGGACTCACGTTCCCCGTGTTCGTGCACTACGACATCGGACTGTGGGTACCGGAGGTCGGCGGCGCGGTTGACCCGGGCTCGGACGCGCACGATCTTGTGATGAGCCTCTACGGCGGTATGAGCAAGGGCGAGCGCAATCGGATCAAGACCCGTGTCCGCTCGGCGATGGCAGCGCAGGCCGCGGTGGAGGGCCGCTTCCTTGGCGGACGCCCACCGTACGGCTACGTACTCGCGGACGCCGGCGCGCATCCGAACCCATCGAAGGCGGCGATCGGCCAGCGGCTGCATCGACTCGAGCCCGACGCAGTCGCGGCGCCAGTCGTACAGCGGATCTTCAGCGAGTTCCTGGCTGGCAAGGGCGCGTACGCGATTGCCGAGGGCCTCACTCGCGACAGCGTCCTGTCGCCGTCTGCGCACGACCCGGCACGGAACCGCCATCGCCAGGAAAGTGGCGGGGCATGGTCGAAGGTTGCGGTGCGGTCGATCCTGCAGAACCCTCGGTACACCGGCCGGGAGGTCTGGAACAAACAGCGGCGCGAAGAGGTCCTCCTCGATGTCGACGACGTTGCCCTGGGGCATGAATCGAAGATGCGCTGGAATCAGCCCAGCGAATGGGTGTGGTCCGAGGACCAGACGCACATCGCGATTATCGAGCCCGAAACCTTCGAGACAGCCCAAGACGTCTTCGCCGGCGCGCAACGCTCCGCAGTCCGGAAGGAACGGACGCGTCACCCCTACGTGCTGTCGGGATTGGTGCGCTGCGCGCAGTGCGGCCGCAAGATGCAAGCGTCGTGGAACAACGGACGTGCGTACTACCGGTGCAAGTTCCCCGCCGAGTACGCAATCACCACAGAGCAGCATGCCAAGACGGTCTACGTCCGGGAACACGCGATCGTGCCGAGCCTGGACGCATGGATCGGCAGTCTGTTCGCCGAGGAGCATCTCGACGCGACGTGCGAAGCGCTCGCAGCGGTGAGCGATCTCGATCCTGAGGACGGCGAGGGACGCGAGTTCGACCTACGACGACGCTTGAAGGAGTGCGACGCCAAGCTCGCCCGCTACCGGGCCCTGCTCGAGCACGACAGCGAGATCACCGTTGTCGCCACCTGGATTGCCGAGGTCGAGCGCGAGCGCAAGAGCCTCGAACGCGACCTGGGGCGGAAGCCAACTCCCCTCAAGCACACGAAGAACGAGATCAAGGCCCTCGTGCGCCAGCTCAAGGACATCGTCGGCGCGCTGGCCGACGCGGATCCCGAGGACAAGCGAGCCATCTACGACGAACTCGGCGTCAACCTCACCTACCACCAAGACGGGCGAGTGCACGTCGCCGCAGGATCGCGTGTACTTAGGGATCGTGTCGGAGGGGGGACTTGAACCCCCATGTCCTTTCGGACACTAGGCCCTCAACCTAGCGCGTCTGCCTATTCCGCCACTCCGACGTGTACCCGTAGGGCAGACCGGAAAGTCTAGCGATTGTGTCCATCGCCTACCGTGCCGCGGGAACGGTGCCCAACGCGACCGGCGACTCCGCGGCGAAATGACACGCCACCGGATGGCCGGCGCCGCGGTCGACGAGCGCCGGCTCCTCCTCCGCACATATGTCCTGGGCTTTCCAGCAACGCGTGCGGAACCGGCAACCGCTGGGCGGAGCGACGGGGCTCGGCACATCACCTTGCAGCATGATGCGCGAGCGCGTTCGCTCGAGGGTTGGTTCGGGTATCGGCACCGCCGAGAGCAACGCCTGCGTGTACGGGTGCTGCGGATGCTCGTACACCATCTCGGCCGGACCGTGTTCCATGATCTTGCCGAGGTACATGACCGCGATCTCGTCGGAGATGTGGCGGACAACCGACAAGTCGTGAGCGATGAACAGATACGTCAGCGCGAGCCGGTCCTGCAGATCTTCCAGCAGGTTCACGATCCCCGCCTGGATAGACACGTCGAGGGCCGAAACCGGCTCGTCCAACACGAGCATCGTGGGTTCGAGCGCGATGGCTCTCGCGATCCCGATGCGCTGGCGCTGACCACCCGAGAACTCGTGTGGGTAACGGTTGCCGTGCTCCGGATTGAGGCCGACCAGCGCCAACAGCTCGCGCACCTTCGCGGCCCTGTCGCCCGCGACGCGGTGGATCTTCAGCGGCTCTGCGATGATCGTGGCGACGGTCATACGCGGGTCGAGCGATGCATACGGGTCCTGGAAGACGATCTGTATTCGCTTGCGGTAGCGGCGCAGCTCGCGATTCGGGAGGCGGAGCAGGTCGACGCCTTCGAAGCGCACCGTGCCCGACGTCGGTTCCACCAATCGCAACACGCAACGACCGACGGTCGACTTTCCGGAGCCCGACTCTCCAACCAGTCCGAGCGTTTTCCCCCGGCGGAGATCGAACGACACGCCCGACACCGCATGTACGACAATGCGGCCGCCGCCACCCCGCACCGGGAAGTTCTTCACCAGATCGCGGACCTCGAGTGTTGGCGTCGTCGCCCCGTCTTCCGAAGTGCTCACGTCTCGACTCCGGGAACGAGCTTCTCCGCGAAGTAGCAAGCAGTTCGACGGTGGAGCTCGTCGATCGCTCGTAGCGGCGGCTGCTCGGTGCTGCAGATCTCCTCGGCCAGCGGACAGCGGGGGTGGAAAGCACACCCGCCCGGCGGAAACAGCATCGACGGCGGCGATCCGACGATCGGGTTCAACCTCCGGCCCGGTGCCGCGAGTCCGGGCAACGACGCGAGAAGACCCCGCGTGTAGGGATGGCGCGACCGGTGGAAGACGTCGTCGACCGACCCGATTTCGGTAGTCCGCCCCGCATACAAGACCTGGACCCGATCAGCGACCCTCGCGATCACGCCAAGATCGTGAGTGATGAACACGACCGCGGTTCGAGTGCGCTCCTGGATCGACTTCAACAACTCGAGAATCTGAGCCTGGATCGTCACGTCGAGTGCCGTCGTCGGTTCGTCGGCGATGATCACGTCGGGATCGTTGGCGATCATCATGGCGATCATCGCGCGCTGGCGCATGCCGCCCGAGAACTCGTGCGGGTACTCGCGGACGCGCACCTCAGGGCGCGGGATGCCGACCATGTCGAGCAGCTCGATGGCGCGTTTCCACGCCTCGCTCTCGTTGACATCCGAGCGGTGCGCGCGTATCGCCTCCGTAATCTGCTTCCCGACGCGAAGGACCGGGTTGAGGGCGGTGAGCGGGTCCTGGAAGATCATCGCGATCTTCGCCCCACGAATGCGCTGGAGCTCTCTCGGTTTGCGCCCGATGAGCTCCTCGCCCCGGAACTTCGCCGAGCCCGTGACCTGCGCCGTACGCGGCAGGAGTCCGAGCGTCGCGAGCATCGTGACCGACTTCCCCGAACCCGATTCGCCGACGACCCCCAGAACTTCACCCGCCGCGACGTCGAGGTCGATTCCGCGCACCGCGTAGACCGGCCCGTCCTCAGTGCGAAACGTGACGTGCAGGTCGCGAATCTCGAGGACCGGCTCCCCCGCGACCGGCCGGCGGTCTTCGTCCAGGTCGTCCGAGATCACGTGCACGCCGGTCGACTTGGCCATCAGACCGACAGCTGCTTCGGATCGAGCGCGTCCCGCAGACCGTCGCCGATGAAGTTCACGCACAACACGGTGAGAACGATTGCGAGTCCGGGCGCCCACACGAGGTACGGATAGCCGTCGAGGAAATCCTGCGAATTGCTCAGCAGATTTCCCCACGTCGGTGTGAAGATCGCGTCGACGCCGAAACCGAGGAACGACAGCGCGGACTCGGTGAGGATCGCGGCGGCGACCGCAAGCGTCGTGTTGATGATGATCTGACCGGTGCAGTTCGGGACGAGGTGGCGGAACATGATTCGGAAGTTCGACGCGCCCGCGGCACGCGCCGCTTCGACGAATTCCTTCTCCTTCAGCGACAACACGATTCCGCGGATGATGCGGGCCACGGGCATCCAGAAGAACACCGCGATGACGAAGATCACCGCGCGCACACTTTGCGGCGGACCCATGATCGTTCTCGCCCATGCCTGGGTTCCCGGAAGCCTGCTCAGGAGGATCGTTCCGACGAGGAACGGGATCGCGATGAACAGGTCGGTGACGCGCATCAGCAGGTTGTCGAGCCAACCTCCGTAGTAGCCGGCCACCACGCCCACGATCGTCCCGACGATCGTTGTCACCATCGCGACGACGAACCCGACCTCGAGTGAGATGCGCCCGCCGTACAACACATTCGCCCACATGTCGCGGGCCTTGTCGTTCGTCCCGAACCAATGGCCGTGCTGCGGGTGGAGAAAGGCTTGCAGCACACCGTTCGCGCGGATCTGGGTGTTCGGGTCGTACTTGGTGAACAGCGGCGCGAACACGCACATGAACGCGATGAAGAGGAGTACCACCGTGCTGAGCATGGCGACCTTGTGCCGGCGATAGCGGCGCCACGCCAAACGCGCGGGCGTGAGCGGCTTCTCGCCCATCCCCAGCGCCGCGCTCGACACCGCGGTTCCGGCAGGGAGCGGCGGATACAGGATCTCAGTCAACGCGAATCCTCGGATCGAGCCACGCGTACGACAGGTCCGCGAGGAGGTTGAACAAGACGACGGAGGCGATAACCACCATCATCCACGGCAACAGCATCGGGTAGTCGGCGTTGTGGAGGTTATCGAGGAAGTACCGGCCCATTCCGTTGTAGCCGAAGATGCTCTCGGTGATGATGAGCCCGCCCGCTACCGCGCCGAAATCGATCCCTGCGAAGGTCGTCAGCGGGATGAGCGCGTTCCGGAAGCCGTGCCGCAGCGTCACCCGCCGCTCGGATATGCCCTTGGCGCGCGCGGTTCGCATGTAGTCGGAGTTGAGCGTCTCCAACATTCCCGTTCGCATGTAGCGGCTGTAAACCGCGATCTCCTGCACCGACAGCGTGAGACCCGGGAGGATCAGATGTTTTATCCGATCGACGAGATCGAAGCCGCTCGTCGACGGCGAGTACACGCCTCCGATGAACGGCAGGAGCGGCGTGCTCGAGTGGAAGTGCGTCTCGTAGAAGGTTCCAACGAGGACGATCGTGACCAGGCCGAAGAAGAACGGGGGCATCGCAAGCCCGAAGAACGACAGGCCGGTCGAGAGGTTGTCGAACCACGAGTACTGCTTGACGGCTGACACCACGCCGATCGCGATCCCGACGGTGAGGTAGAACAGTCCGGCGACGAACCCGAGCACGAGGGAATTCGCGAGCGCGGTTCGAAGCTCCGGCCATACTGGTGCCCCGCTCGTGTACGAGGTCCCGAAATCGCCTCGGAAGAATTTCGACAGGAATATCCAGTACTGCTCGAGCAGCGGCTTGTCGAGGCCGAGGTCGTGCTTGAACTTGATGAGCGCGTCTGGCGAGACGTTGTGATGGATCGCCGCTTTGACCGGATCGGTCGTGACGTGCAGCGCGACGAACAAGATGAAGCTGCCCGCGATCAGCACCGGGATCGCCCAGAGCATTCGCCGCACTATGAATCGGAACATCTCGATCCGCCAGAGTCGAGTTGTGGCCGGGGCTCGACGGCCCCGGCCACAACCTCAGTGATTCACGTGATTCCTTCGATGCCCTGTGTCTACTTCTTGCTCCACGCCCACATGTTCCAGAAGTTGCTCTCCGGGTTGTTGATGAACTGATCCAGCGGACCCTCCAACATGTCGGTGCGATAGCTGAGCATCGACGGGAACGCATATAGCGGAATGTTCACGTAGTCCTGACGCAGGACCTTGTCGACCTGATGGATCAGGTCGGCGCGCTTGGTCTTGTCTTGCTCGCCGTCCGACGTTTCCATGAGCTTGTCGGCCTCGGGGTTCGAGTACCAGGTGTCGTTTTGTCCCTGGCCCTGGTTGGCAGGTCCGGGAATCGACTTCGTGTCCAGGATCGACGTCACGGTCGGGTCCGGGCTTGCCACCTGGATGTACATCCCCAGGTCGAAGTCGCCGGCGGGTAGCCGCTTCTGGAAGACGGTGTCGGAGTCCGAGTTGTCGGTCACCAGCTTGAAGCCCTGCTTCGCCAACAAGGGGATGAACTCCGCTTGGGTGTTCTCACGGCGCTTGTTGCCGGTGTTGATCATCCATTTGATGACGAGCTGTTTCCCACCCTTGGCCCAGATGCCACTGGCGTCCTTTGCGTACCCGGACGCGGCCATGAAGCTGTCGACCTTCGTGGAATCGGGCTTGATGTCGGTGAAAGCCGTGCCCTCGCACCACGGCCCGACGCCCGTTATCCACGCCGCGCACTGGTTCAGCGTGGCAGTCGGGGCGAACGGCTTGACGATGTCGGTCAAGAGCTGCTCACGATCGAGTGCGTACGAGAACGCGGCCCGGAGGTTCTTGTCGGCGAACGGCTTGCCCGGCTTGTTGTTGAACCAGATGTTCTCGTATTGCGTCGTCACGCCGAAGATCGACTTCAACGTGGCGCTGTCCTTCAGGAGCGGGACATTGTCGGTGGCCGGCTGCGGGTAGATCGCCGATACCTGACCGGTCTTGATCGCCTGTACTTCCTTGGTCGTCTCGGTCACGGGGACGAAGGTGACCGTCTGGATCTTCGGGATCCGGCTCTTCTCCCAATAGGTCGTGTTGGCTACCAGGACCTCCTTGTCCTTCGTGAAGGACTGAAGCGTCCACGGCCCACCCGAGAAATCGATCGCGGTATTCATCGCCTTGCCGAGGTTGGGGCCGGTCGGGAACTTCGCCTTTTCGAGGATCACGCCCGAGAACCCACCCAAGACGTCGGGCCAGTCGTTGTACGTCTCGGTGAAGTGCACGACCGCGGTCTGCGGGTTCGGTGTCTCGATGCTGGAGATCTTGTCGTAACCCGTTGTCGTGACGCTGCCCGTGGATTTGAGCACCGCCTGCCAGGTGAACTTGACGTCCTCCGACGTGATCGGGGTGCCGTCGGGCGACCACTTGGCGGCCGGGTTGAGGTGGTACGTGACCGTGTAGGTCTTGCCGGCGCCGGTGACACCACCGTTGTCGATGCTCGGCAACTCGGTCAGAAGAGGTGACGCCACGAAGTTGTTCTTCTCATCAAGCTCCGCGAGCCGGGGGAGCACGTGAATCGGTACGAGCCATTGCAACCACGACGAGTTCGCACACTGCGTGATCGGGTTGAGGCAGCTCGGCCACTGCTCGGCGCCGAAGACGACGGAGCCGGTCGGCCCGGTCGAGGTGGACCCGCCGTTCGACTTCTTACTGCTCGAGCCGCAGGCCGAGAGGACGAGTGCCAGGGCGGCCAAGACAACGACGATGCGCACGAGAGTGTTGCGCGAGTGCTTCACGAGACCTCCTGGGTCCAATTTCCTGGGCATTGCTGGGCATTGCTGGGTTCGTACGCTCAACGGTCAAGCTTCGCCCCGTATGAGGGGAACATACGGCTAAGTACCCCGTTTGTCTCGTCATTCACCTCTCGGCGCCTTGAGCGGGGCCGCAAAACCGCGCGCCGCAGCCGAAATGGGGCCCGACGTCACGCCGCGTGAAGGTCCGGCCGCGTGAAGGTCACCGCCGGTGAGGTCCGGGCGACGGGTCAGTCGAGCCGCATGGACAAGAGAACGCTCGTGAAGGTGAAGACGATCGCCACGACCACCGTGAGGCGGTCGAGGTTCTTCTCCACGACCGTCGAGCCGGCCATCGCGCCACCGCCTGCGCCGCCGAACATGTCGGAGAGTCCGCCGCCCCGACCGGCGTGCAACAAGATGAAGACGATCAGCACGATCGAGGCAATCAGGTGAAAAGTGATGATCACCGCGTTCAGCAGCACCGAGACGTCTCCTCGTCGGCCGATCCGGAACCCCGGCAGTCTACGCGATCGCTAGCGCAATCCGTACTGGACGACGCGGGCGAACTCGTCCGGGTCGAGAGAGGCCCCACCCACCAGCCCCCCATCGATCTCCGGCATCGCCATGAGCTCGGCCACGTTTCCGGGCTTCACGCTGCCGCCGTACAGGATGCGCAGGCCATCGGCCAGGGCGTCGCCGAGCCCCACCCGCACGTGCCCGCGGATCACCCCGATCGTGTTGTTCGCGTCGTCGGGGGTGGCGTTGCGGCCGGTTCCGATCGCCCAGATCGGCTCATAGGCGACGATGCAGCGGGACGCATCGTCCGCGGGGAGTCGTTGGAAGGCCGCCTCGACCTGTCCCTTCACTTTCTCGTCGGTGGTCCCGAGCTCGCGCTCCTCCAGCGTTTCGCCCAAGCAGATGATCGGTGTCATGCCCGCTCCGAGAACCGCGCGGAGCTTCTTCGCGACGATCTGGTCGCTCTCACCGAACAGCTCGCGGCGCTCGGAGTGCCCGACGATGACGTACTTCACGTTCAGCTTGGCCAGCATCGGCGCGCTGATCTCTCCCGTGAACGCGCCCTGGCTCTCCCAATGACAGTTCTGCGCGCCCAGCCCTATGGCAAGGCGATCGCCGTCGATCGTCGTCTGCACCGACCGCAGTGCGGTGAAGGCCGGGCAGACGACGACGTCGACGCGGTCGAAGTCCTTGCCCTCGAGCCGGAACCCGAGCTTCTGCACCACTTGAATCGCCTCGAGATGCGTGTGGTGCATCTTCCAGTTGCCCGCCATCATCGGCTTGCGAACGTTCATGCTCGGAACCCCTTGCGTAAGGCTTGTAGTCCGGGAAGGTCGCCGAGCTCGATCAACTCGAGCGAGGCGCCACCACCGGTGGACACATGGTCGATGCGATCGGCGAGGCCGAATTGGCGGACCGCAGCGGCGCTGTCGCCGCCGCCCACCACGGTGAAACCGCGACAGTCGGCGACCGCGCCTGCGACCGTTCGGGTGCCGGCCGCGAAGGACTCGAGCTCGAAGACGCCCATCGGGCCGTTCCAGAGCACGGTTGCCGCGCCCGCGATGACGTCGGCATAGTGACCCGCGGTCTCGGGCCCGATATCGAGACCCTTGAGTCCGGTCGGGATGGCATCGGCGCGGACGTACCGCGTCTGCGCGGTCGCAGTCATCTCCGCGGCCGCGACGACATCGGTCGGGATCTCGATGCGTCCCGAGCTCAACAGCCCGCGACAGTGCTCGATCTGATCGTCCTGAACGAGCGAGTCGCCGACGTGCGATCCGCGCGCCGCGAGGAAGGTGAACGCCATCGCGCCGCCGACGAGGAGGGTGTCGCAGCGCTCCAGGAGGGCATCGATGACACCGAGCTTGTCGCTCACCTTCGCCCCGCCGAGAATCGCGACGAACGGGCGCTTCGGGGCGGCGAGCAATCCACCGAGAACCTCGACCTCGCGTGCCAGGAGCCGACCCGCGGCCGCCGGCAACACGAGCGGCGGTCCGACGATCGACGCGTGCGCGCGGTGCGCGGCGCCGAACGCGTCGTCGACGTAGACGTCGCCCAGCTCGGTCATGTTCGCGGCGAACGCCGGATCGTTCGCTTCCTCGCCGGGGTCGAAGCGCAGGTTCTCGATCAGCATCACCGCGCCGGGCTCGAGGGACTGCGCCCGGCGGAGCGACTCGAAGCCCGTGACCTGGGGCGACAGCGCGACCTCGATCCCGAGGAGCTCGCTCAGCCGCGTCGCGACCGGATCGAGCGACCACTTCGGATCGATGTTGCCCTTCGGCCTTCCGAGGTGCGAGCAGCACACGACCTCCGCGCCACGTTTTCTCAAGTATTCAATCGTCGGAAGGGCTGCGGTGATGCGCAGGTCGTCCTCGATGCGCCCGTCGCGTAACGGAACGTTGAAGTCGGCGCGCAGCAGCACGCGCGTGCCTCGGTCGACCGCGAGATGCTCGAGCTGCGGAACCGGATCGACCATCGGACGGCTCTTCGCGCCGTGTGACTATTTGGAGCCGACGAATTCGACGAGATCGATGAGGCGGTTCGAGTAGCCCCACTCGTTGTCGTACCAGCCCAGCACCTTCACCATCTTGCCGTGCGCCATGGTGTCGGGCGCGGAGAAGACGCACGAGGCGGGGTTCTGCACGATGTCGGCCGACACCAGGGGCAGATCGGAGTACTCGAGCACGCCTCGGTAGCTCGCGTTTCCCGCCGCGGCGCTGAACGCGTCGTTGATCGCGTCGACGCCGGCGTCGGCGCGTAGCAACGCGACGAGGTCGGTGATCGAGCCCGTCGGCGTCGGCACGCGCATGGAGATGCCGTCGAGCTTGCCCCTGAGCGTGGGGAGCACGAGACCGATCGCCTTCGCCGCGCCGGTCGAGCTGGGGATGATCGAGAGCGCGGCCGCCCGCATGCGCCGGAGGTCGGGCTTGCCCGAACGGGTAGCGGTCGCCTGATCCTGTAGCTGCTGATCGCTCGTGTACGCGTGCACTGTGGTGATGAAGCCCTGCTCGATGCCGAACTCGTCGTTCAGCACCTTGGCGAGCGGCGCGAGACAGTTCGTCGTGCACGATGCATTCGAGATGACCGTGTGCTTGGCCGGATCGAACGCGTTGTCGTTCACGCCCATACAGATGGTGGCGTCGGCGTCTCCGGCGGGCGCGGAGATGATCACCCGCTTTGCTCCGCCCTCGAGGTGCGCGGCCGCCTTCTCGCGCGAGGTGAACAGACCCGTCGACTCGATCACGACATCAACGCCGTTGTCGGCCCAGGGGATCTCCGACGGCTCGCGCTGGTCGAGCTTCTTGACCTCGCGACCCTCGATCGAGAACCCGTTTCCGTTGTGCTTGATCTCATTCGGGATCGTGCGGCCGACCGAGTCGTGCTTGAGCAGGAAGGCCATGGTCTCGGCATCGCCGAACGGGTCGTTGACCGCCACCAGCTCGACATTGCCCTGCTCGCCGCGAGCGAGGATCGCCCGGGTGAATGACCGGCCGATGCGTCCGAACCCATTGATGCCGACACGTATTGCCATGATGTCTCCTCTGGCCCCGAAGACGCGACTACAGCAGAGCCGAAAGCGCCTTCGCCAGTTGTTGTGGGTCGTGCCCGAACCCGGCGGGCCCGGCAATGGGAGCGGCGACGGGTTTTGGGCCGAGCGCCGAGACCGCGCCCGCGTCGACGCCGAGCCCGTGGTCGGGGTCGTACAAGAAGCGATCTACCCGCCCGCCGTGATCGCGCACGGCGGCGAGGTGGTCGGTTCCGTCGTGACCCGTCGTTTCGTTCTCCGTTTCCAGATTCGCGATCTGGACGACATGCCCCGGCGCCCGGGCGATTGCGGCGCGGAGCTCGGGTACGCACAACACGGCCACGATGCTCGTGTAGAGCGATCCCGGCGCCAGCACGATCTGGTCGGCGCGTGCGATGGCCTCGAGCGCGTCAGTACAAGCGGCAGGGTTCGCGGGCGTGAGCTGAACGTCGCGAATACGCCCGCGCTTTCCCGCAACGGCGATCGCAACCTGGCCGGTCACGTGATCGTTGCCGACGCGAGCCGTCATCGACACGGGTCCGAGGGTGGCAGGGAGGACACGTCCGACTGCGCCCAGCAGTCGCCCCGCTTCGTCGAGGGCGGCGGTGAGATCGCCGAGCGTCTCGGCGAGCCCGACGAGCACGAGGTTGCCGAGTGCGTGATCGGCGAGCTCCCCCGAGCGGAAGCGGTGCTCGAACGCCTCCGGCCACGGACCGGCGTCGCTCGCGAGCGCGACCAGGCAGCGCCGGAGGTCGCCGGGCGCCGGCACGTCGAGGTCGCGCCGAAGGCGACCGGAGCTGCCGCCGTCGTCGGCCACCCCCACGACCGCAGTGATCTCTCCCGCGTACTCACGGATCGCGCCCAATGCGACGGCCAGGCCGTGGCCTCCCCCCAACGCGACGATGCTCGGCCGCATGTCAAGAGGCGCGGTCGACGTCTCGGTGATGGACGGCCGCACGGTACCCGTGACCTCGCACCCGCTCGCCGAGCTGCTCGGCGAGGACGACGCTGCGGTGCCGTCCGCCGGTGCAGCCGACGCCGATCGAAAGGTACGCCTTGCCCTCCCGCTCGTAGCCCGGCAGCGTCAGCTCGAGCAGCCGGTCGAGCTGGGCGAGGAACGCTTCGGTGCCGGGGCGGCTGAGCACATAATCGCGGACCGACTCGTCGAGCCCGGTCAGCGGCCGCAGCTCCTCGACCCAGTGCGGGTTCGGCAGGAAGCGGCAGTCGAAGACCAGGTCGAGGTCGATCGGCAAGCCGTGCTTGTAGCCGAACGACACGACGCTGACCTGAAGGTGACCGTCGGCGACATGCTCCGAGAAGAGCTCGCGCAACCGGTCGCGCAACTCGTGCACGTTGAGGCTCGAGGTATCGACGATGAGGTCGACCTCGCCCTTGAGAGGTCCGAGCAGTACGCGTTCGCGCGCGATGCCGTCGCTCACACGATCGGTGTCCGACATCGGATGCCGGCGACGGCTCGCCTCGTACCGACGCACGAGGACCATGTCGGACGCGTCGAGGAACAGCACACGCGTGTGGGCGCCATTGCGGCGAAGCTCGTCGATGGCCGCCGAGAGGTCGTCGAGGAAATCGCCGCTGCGGACGTCGACGACGAGGGCGTAGCGAATCGGCTTCTCTGTGCTGCGCGCCAGTTCGGCGACCTTGCCGATGAGCATCGGCGGCAAGTTGTCGATCACGAAGTAGCCGAGATCTTCGAGCACGTGCGCGGCCTCGGAACGACCCGCGCCGGACATCCCGGTAATGATCGTCACGTCGATGGACATCGGGATCATGACGTCTCCATCGTCGCACGCTCGAGGCCGTGAAGGCGCGCAAATATTGCTTTCCCGACCGGGTTCGGCAGCCAAGGCAGCGAGAGGAATTCTTCCTCGTCGAGCTCACGCATCTTCTTCACCGAGCCGAACTCCTTGAGGAGACGCTTCTTCCGCGTCGGGCCCAGGCCGGGCACGTCGTCGATCGCGGACACGATCATCTTCTTGTCGCGCAACTGCCGGTGGTAGGTGATGGCGAACCGGTGGGCCTCGTCGCGGACCTGTTGCAGGAGGTACAGCGCCTCCGAATCGCGGGGAATGCGAACCGGATCCGGCCGCCCCGGCAGATACACCTCCTCGAAGCGCTTGGCGAGACTGGCCACGCAGATGTCCTCGAGTCCGAGCTCCTCGAGCACGCGGACCGCCACGCCGAGCTGACCCTTCCCACCGTCGATCAGCAGCAGGTTGGGCGGATACGCGAACCGCTTTCCCGTGTGCGCGCCTTCGTCTCGCTCGCGCAGATAGTTGCGGAACCGGCGGGTCAGCACGTCCTCCATCGACGCGAAGTCGTCCTGGCCGTCGAGCCCGCGCACCTTGAAGCGGCGGTAGTCCGACCGCTTCGGCAAGCCGTCTTCCATCACGACCATCGACCCGACGATCTCCGTGCCCTGCAGGTTCGAGATGTCGAAGCACTCGATCCGTAACGGCGCTTCGGGCAGTCCGAGCGCTTCCTGCATTGAGACCAGGGCGCGAGCGCGGGCATTGTGGTCGGACGCGCGCCGCAGCTTGTGACGTTGGAACGACTCGCGCGCGTTGAGGGTCGCGGTCTGTAGCAGGTCGCGCTTTCCGCCGCGCTGCGGCACCCGCACTCGTACTTTGCTCCCGCGATTCAACGTGAGGAGCTCTTCGTAGAGCTCGCGGTCGTCGGGCTCGACGGGTACCAGGATCTCCCTCGGGACGTCTTCCTTCGGCGCGTCGGCATAGAGCTGCTCCACGATGCGCGCGACCAGCGCCGGCGTTTCGACATCCTCCACCTTGTCGACCACGAGGCCCTTGCGCCCGACGACTCTCCCCTTGCGCACGTAGAACACCTGCGCGCTCGCTTCGAGCAGATCCTCGTCGAGGCCGATGAGGTCGAAGTCTTCCTCGCGGCTCGCCACCATCTGTTGACGTTCGATCGCCTTGCGGACACTTGCGAGCTGATCACGGACCCGCGCCGCGAGCTCGAACTCGAGCTGGTCCGCCGCGTCGCGCATCCGCTGCTCGAGCCGGTGGATGATCGCATCGTGCTCGCCGTCGAGGAAGTCGAGAAGGTCGCGAACGAGCTTGTCGTAGTCGTCGTGGTTGATGTCGCCGACGCACGGCGCGGCGCATTTCTCGATGTGCGCGTAGAGGCACGGACGACCGAGGCGATGATGCCGGTCGAACTTCGCCTTCGTGCACGTGCGGATCGGGAAGGTACGCAGGAGGAGGTCGAGCGTCTCGCGGATGGCGTAGGCGTGCGCGTAGGGGCCGAAGTAGCGCACGCCCTTGCGCTTCTGACCGCGCAGCACCATCGCGCGGGGCCAGTCCTCGTCGATGGTGACCGCGAGGTACGGGTAGCTCTTGTCGTCCTTCAGGCGGATGTTGAAGCGCGGCTTGTGCCGTTTGATGAGGTTGAACTCCAAGAAGAAGGCCTCGACCTCGTTCTTGGCGACGATCCATTCGACCGAAGCGGCCGTGGTCACCATCTGCCGGGTACGCTCGGCGAGCAGCTCGGGCTGCAGGAAGTAGTTCGAGAGGCGGCTGCGGAGGTTCTTCGCCTTCCCGACGTAGATCACCCGGCCTTCGGCATCGAGGAACTGGTACGAGCCGGGGGCTTCGGGGATAGAACCGGTCTCGGGACGGCCAACCACACCCTCATTGTCGCGGCCCGGGCCCGGGCCGGAGGCCCCGGAGTGCCAATCTCCTTCCACTCGACATGAGTGTTATGGTGAGGTGCACGCCGGCCCGGTATCCGGCGTTTCCATCAGAGCTCCGAGGCCGACAACCCCGCGGTGCTGGCGACCGGGCTGCCACCCGCCGGCCGACGAGGAGTAACCCCGAAACGGGGAGGCCCCACATGCTGCGTCTCCAGGCTCCGCTCCCGGATGACTTCACCCTCGCGACCGACGACCAGCTCGCCGACCGCATCGCGGCCGCCAAGGAAACGCTCGGCGACCGGCTGGTGATCCTCGGTCACCACTACCAGCGGGACGAAGTGATTCGCTGGGCCGACGCGGTCGGCGACTCGTTCCTGCTCGCCCGCCACGCCGCCGACAACGAGGTCGCGACCGACATCGTCTTCTGCGGCGTCCACTTCATGGCGGAGTCGGCCGACGTGCTGACCGGTCCACATCAACGCGTGATCCTCCCCGACCTCAACGCCGGTTGCTCCATGGCCGACATGGCCAACGTCGATCAGGTCGCCGAGGCCTGGGACGAGATCGCGGCGATCACCGCCATCGACCGGGTCGTGCCCATCACGTACATGAACTCCTCCGCCGCGCTGAAGGCGTTCGTCGGGCGCAACGGCGGCGCGGTGTGCACCTCGTCCAACGCCCGCGCCGTGCTCGAGTGGGCGCTCGCGCAGGGCGAGAAGGTGCTCTTCTTCCCCGACCAACACCTCGGCCGCAACACCGGCTACACGATGGGCTTCGGCGAGGCCGACATGCGGGTGTGGAACCCCCACCAGGAGTGCGGAGGGCTCGAGGAGCGCGACGTGAAGGATGCCACGCTCCTCCTCTGGAAGGGACACTGCTCGGTGCACCAGCGGTTCCGGCCCGCGCACGTCGAAGCCGCGCGCGCCGAGTATCCCGGCGTCGAGATCATTGTGCATCCCGAGTGCGCCCACGACGTCGTGGAGGTCGCCGACCGGGTCGGATCAACGGAGCGCATCCAGGAGTGGGTGCGGGCCGCGCCCGCGGGCGCCTCGGTCGCGATCGGGACCGAGATCCACATGGTCCAACGGCTCGCACGCGAATGCGCCGACAAGACCGTCATCTCCCTGGACCCGTTGGTCTGCCCGTGCTCGACGATGTTCCGGATCGACGCCCCGCACCTTGCTTGGGTGCTCGAGTGCCTCGTCGCGGGCAACGTGGTGAATCAGATCGTCGTCGACGTAGACACCGCGGACTGGGCCCGCACCGCCCTCGAACGGATGCTCGCGATCACCTGAGCTTGCGGGCGACCATCAGCAAGAGCCGCGGAATCGTCGCGGCGTCGCGGTACTCCGGCGCGCGAGCGAGGAAGCCTTTGGGCGGCATCGGCTCTTCCATCCGGTCGATGAGCAATCCGCGCGCGGCCATCGCGTTGACGTACTGAGAAAGGGGGCGGTGCACGAACGGCAGCACGACGCCGGGCGCCAACTCCTCCATCGACACGTCCTCCACCAGATAGGGCCCGATCCGCCAGTACTGCTCGTCGAGGATGTGGTCGATGATCCAGCCGCTGTTCGGCGCCTGCAGCAGTGGGTGGTTCAGGAAGAAGACGAACCGGCCTCCCGGCTCGAGCACGCGAGCAAGCTCCGCGATCGCGCGCTCGTGGTCGGCGATGTGCTCGAAGACCAGGCAGACGACCACCGCGTCGAACGTGTCGTCGGGGAACGGGAGCGCGTCGGCCTCGCTGCGGGCGTAGAACGCGTCGCCGCCCCGCTCGTGCGCGAGCTGCAGCTGTGCAATCGTCGGGTCGACGCCGACGACGACCGATGCACCCTCGCGGGCGACGAGGCGTACGATCTGCCCTTCGCCGGTGCCGACGTCGAGAACGCGCGCCGCGCCGGCGAGACACTCGCGCGCCAGCGGAAGGATCTGTTCCTCGTACTCCGCGTCGGCGCCGTCGGTGAAGCCCTCCTGCCACCAGCCGGCGTTGCGTTCCCAGGGGTCGTCGTCGGCCATTCGGGAAAGTCAGCGCGTGATTCCCAAGAGGGGTGCGAGGTAACGCCCCGTGTGGCTCTCCGGGACCTTAGCGACCTGCTCCGGGGAACCTTCGGCGATGACCAGTCCCCCGCCGGACCCGCCCTCGGGACCGAGGTCGACGATCCAGTCGGCCGACTTGATCACGTCGAGATTGTGCTCGATGACGAGCATCGTGTTGCCCGCGTCGACCAGGCGCTGCAAAACGTAGAGCAGCCGCCGGACGTCCTCGAAGTGCAGGCCCGTCGTCGGCTCGTCGAGGATGTAGATGGTGTGGCCCGTCGGGCGCTTGCCGAGCTCGGTCGACAGCTTCACCCGTTGCGCCTCACCGCCGGACAACGTCGGCGCGGGCTGCCCGAGGCGGACATAGCCGAGCCCGACGTCGACCAGCGTCTGCAGTTGCCGGGCGATCGACGGCTGGTTCGTGAAGAACTCCAGCCCCTCCTCGATCGGCATGTCGAGAACCTCGGCGATGTTCTTGTTCTTCCAGGTGATGTCGAGCGTGTCGCGGTTGTAGCGTGCGCCCTTGCAGACCTCGCACGGCACGTAGACGTCGGGCAGGAAGTGCATCTCGATCTTGATCGTGCCGTCGCCCTGACACGCCTCGCAGCGGCCGCCCTTGACGTTGAAGGAGAACCGGCCCGGCAGGTAGCCGCGGATCTTCGCCTCCTGCGTGCTCGCGAACAGCGTGCGGATCTTGTCGAACACACCGGTGTACGTGGCCGGGTTGGAGCGCGGCGTGCGCCCGATCGGCGACTGGTCGATGTTGATGACCTTGTCGATGTGCTCGGCGCCTTCGATCTTCTTGTGTCGGCCCGGGACCTCGCGGGATCGATAGATCTTCTGCATCAGCGCGGGATGCAGGATGTCGCCGACGAGCGAGCTCTTGCCGCTCCCGCTCACACCCGTCACCGCGACGAAGCACCCGAGTGGGATCTCCACGTCGATGTTCTGCAGGTTGTGCTCACGCGCGCCGCGTACCGCGAGCCAGGCGTCGCCCGGGTTCCGGCGCAGCTTGGGTACGTCGATCTTGCGCTTGCCCGACAGGTACTGCCCGGTGATCGACGCCTTCGACTTGAGCAGATCCTTGACGGTGCCGGACACGATGATCTCGCCGCCGTGCTCGCCCGCGCCGGGACCGATGTCGACGATGTGATCGGCGACCCGGATCGTCTCCTCATCGTGCTCGACGACGATCACGGTGTTGCCGAGGTTGCGTAAGCGCACGAGCGTCTCGATCAGGCGCCGGTTGTCGCGCTGGTGCAAGCCGATCGATGGCTCGTCGAGCACATACAGCACGCCGACCAGCCCGCTGCCGATCTGCGACGCGAGCCGGATGCGCTGCGCCTCGCCGCCCGCGAGCGTGGCCGAGTTGCGATTCAACGACAGATAGTCGAGTCCGACGTCGAGCAGGAAGTGCAACCGCTCGATCACTTCCTTGAACACCCGCTCGGCGATCATGCGGTCGCGTTCGCTGAGCTCGACCGTGTGGAAGAACTGCGCGCAGTCGCCGATCGACAGCTCGCCGACCTCGTGGATGTTCTTGTCGCCGACCGTGACCGCGAGCGAGGCCGGGCGCAGGCGCGCGCCCTCGCACACCGGACACGGCACGAGCCGCATGTACCCCTCGATGACCTCCCGCACCCGATCGGACTCCGACTCGGTGTGGCGGCGCTCGACCCACGGGATCACGCCTTCGTACTTCGTCGAATACGAACGCTGGCGCCCGTAGCGATTCTTGTACCTGACGGTGACCTGCTTGGTGGCCGCGCCGTACAGGATCACCTTCTTGGCCGCGGCCTTCAGCTTCTTCCACGGCGTCGACGTGTCGAAGCCGTATTCATCGCCCACCGCGATGAGCACCCGCTTGAAGTACTCGCCGCGGAAACCCGACCAGGGCTGGATCGCCCCCTCGTCGATCGAGAGGTCGTCGTCGGCGATGACCAGCTCGGGATCGACCTGGAATCGCGTACCCAGCCCGTCGCACTCCTCGCACGCGCCGTACGGCGAGTTGAACGAGAAGTTGCGGGGCGCGAGCTCTTCGAACGACAGCCCGCAGTGGGTGCACGCGAGGTGCTCCGAGAACGTGAGGATCTCCGGCTCCTGCGACTCGTCCTTGTGGACGATCTCGACTTGGGCGACGCCCTCCGCGAGCTTCAGCGCGGTCTCGAGCGAATCGGTGAGCCGGCGTTCGATTCCCGAACGGCGCACGAGCCGGTCGACAACGACCTCGATCGTGTGCTGCTCGTAGCGCTCGAGCTGCAACTTCGCGGGCAGGTCGACGAGCTCACCGTCGACCCGCGCCCGCGTGAACCCCTGGCCGGCGAGCTCGTCGAGCAGGGCGTGATACTCGCCTTTGCGCCCGCGCACTACGGGAGCAAGCACCTGAAAGCGCGTGCCGTCCTCGAGCTGCAGCACCCGGTCGACGATCTGCTGCGGCGTCTGGCGAGTGATCAGCCGACCGCAGTTCGGGCAATGCGGTATGCCGATGCGCGCGTAGAGCAGGCGCAGGTAGTCGTAGATCTCCGTGATCGTTCCGACGGTGGAGCGAGGGTTGCGCGATGCCGACTTCTGGTCGATCGAGATTGCCGGCGAAAGGCCCTCGATGAAGTCGACGTCGGGCTTGTCCATCTGGCCGAGGAACTGCCGCGCGTACGCCGAGAGCGACTCGACGTAGCGGCGCTGGCCCTCTGCGTAGATCGTGTCGAACGCGAGCGAGGACTTCCCGGATCCCGACAGGCCGGTGAACACGATGAGCCGGTCGCGGGGCAGCGAGAGGTCGACGTTTCTCAGGTTGTGCTCGCGCGCGCCACGGACGACGATCGTCTCGCTCATGGACGGCCAGGCTACCCGGTCGGCAGATGACTGTCGAACACCTGTTCGTGCCTCAACTCACCTCGCGAAGCTCTCGCTTGAGCTCGTGAATCTCGTCTCGCAAGCGCGCGGCCTCCTCGAAGCGCAGGTCGCGGGCAGCATCCTGCATCTCGTCGGTGAGGCTCTGGATGAGACGCCCCAGCTCGTCCCGGGGCAGGTCGAGCCGTTCCGCCACCGCCGCCCGTCCGCGAGCGCCGCGACCCCGCCCGCGTCCCCGACCCGTCGCGGCCGATCCTTCGCCGTCGTCGCGCATGCGGATCATCTCGAGGATGTCGGTGACCTTCTTGCGCACGGTCTGCGGGTCGATGCCGTGCTCCTCGTTGTATGCGAGCTGCTTCTGGCGGCGCCTCATCGTCTCGGAGATCGCGTGTCGCATCGAGTCGGTCATCTGATCGGCGTACATGATCACCTGGCCGTCGACGTTGCGCGCCGCCCGGCCGATTGTCTGGATCAACGAGGTCGACGATCGCAGGAAGCCCTCCTTGTCGGCATCGAGGATCGCGACGAGCGAAACCTCCGGAAGATCGAGACCCTCCCGCAGAAGATTGATGCCGACGAGGACGTCGAACTCGCCCAGTCGCAATGACCGCAAGATCTCGATGCGCTCCAGCGTGTCGATCTCGGAGTGGAGGTAGCGAACCCGGACTCCGAGCTCGAGCAGGTAGTCGGTGAGGTCCTCGGACATCTTCTTGGTGAGCGTCGTGACGAGCACCCGAGCATCGACGTCGGTGCGACCGTGGATCTCCGCGACCAGGTCGTCGATCTGACCCTTGGTCGGCTTCACGATGATCTCGGGATCGATGAGTCCCGTGGGGCGTACGACCTGCTCGACGATCTGCGCGGACGCCTCGCGCTCGTAGGCACTCGGCGTTGCCGACATGAACACGACCTGGTTGACGCGCTCGGTGAACTCCTCGAAACGCAGCGGTCTGTTGTCCATCGCCGACGGCAGACGGAAGCCGTGCGCGACCAGCGTGTCCTTGCGCGACCGGTCGCCCTCGAACTGACCGTGCAACTGCGGGATCGCCACGTGCGACTCGTCGACGATGCAGAGCCAATCGTCGGGGAAGTAGTCGAGCAGGGTGTACGGAGGCTGGTGGCGCTGTCGACCGTCGAGATGCATCGAGTAGTTCTCGACACCGGAGCAGCTCCCGACCTCGCGCAGCATCTCGAGGTCGTAGCTGGTGCGCATCCGCAGGCGTTGCGCCTCCAGCAACTTGCTCTGGCTCTCGAGCTCGGCCAGACGTTCTGCAAGCTCGGCCTGGATCCCCTCGATCGCCTGCGCGAGACGCTCCTCGTCGGTGACGTAGTGGGAGGCGGGGAACAGCGCGAGCATCTCGAGCTCCTCGACGATCTCCCCGGTGAGAGGGTCGACGCTGCAGATGCGCTCGACCTCGTCACCGAAGAGCTGTATCCGGACCGCCCGCTCCTCGTACGCGGGAAACACCTCGATCGTGTCGCCGCGCACCCGGAACTTGTTGCGGGCAAACGCGAAGTCGTTGCGCTCGTACTGCAGCTCGACGAGCCGGCGCAGGATCTCCCGCTGGTCGCGCTCGTCTCCCGGGCTCAACATCAGCAGTTGCTTGCCGTACTGCTCCGGTGAGCCCAGGCCGTAGATCGCCGACACCGAGGCGACAATGATCACGTCGCGCCGGGTGAGCAACGCGCTGGTGGCCGAGTGGCGCAACCGGTCGATCTCGTCGTTGATCGAGCTGTCCTTCTCGATGTACGTGTCGGACGTCGGGAGGTACGCCTCGGGCTGGTAGTAGTCGTAGTAGCTGACGAAGTATTCGACGCGGTTCTTCGGGAACAACTCGCGGAATTCGGCGGCGAGCTGCGCCGCCAACGACTTGTTCGGTGCGAGCACGAGCGTGGGACGCTGTGCGTTCGCGATCACGTTCGCAATCGTGAAGCTCTTGCCCGAACCGGTGATACCCAGCAATGTCTGGAACCGGTCGCCCCGTTCGAGGCCCTCGGAGAGCGCGGTGATGGCCTCGGGCTGATCGCCGGCGGGCGCGAGGTCGGTGACGAGCTCGAGGTCGGGCACGGAGCGAGAGTACCGGCGGGGTGAGACGGTTACGTCGTCGCCGCCGCGCGGCGCTCGAGCTCGCTCCAGATCTCGCAGACCTGTTTCTCCAGATGGCCGACGTCGCCGGAGTTGTCGACTACCCAGGTCGCGACCTTTCGGCGGTCCTCATCGGTGGCTTGTAGCACGATGCGGCGGCGGGCATCGTCGCGCGCCACCCCCCGTGCTTCGAGCCGGTCGAGGCGCACCTCGAGTGGCGCCTCCACCACGATCACGGCGCCGTACTCGAAACCTCGCTTCGACTCCACGAGGAGCGGCACGTCGTGCACCACCACGGCATCGGCCCGCGCCTCGGCCACGCGCCGGAGGAACTCCTCACCGATCGCGGGATGCGTGATGGCCTCGAGCTCCTTGCGGGTCTCGTCGTCGACGAACGCGACGGCCGCGAGCGCGGGCCAGTCGAGCGATCCGTCGGGCCGCAGGATCCCGGGCCCGAATCGATCGACGAGCTTGGCCAGCGCCGGCATCCCCGGAGCGACGACCTCGCGCGCGATCGCGTCGGCGTCGATCACCACCGCGCCCCGCGCCGCGAGCATCGCGGCCAGGGTCGACTTCCCCGCGCCGATCCCGCCCGTCAGCCCGACCATCAGCATCGGCGCGGATTCTACGAACCGGCTTGCCCGTTCCGAGATGTGTTCGCCGGCGTTGCGCTCGCGGGGAGCCAATCAGTCAGGCGGGCGGGGCTTCGGTCTCGGCCTCGACTGCAACTTCGCTAGGGGCCTCGGGCTCGGGCTCGGACTCGGGACTTGCCGGTGCAGGGTCGGCGACGGCGGCTTCTGCGGTCGACGCTTCGGCCGCGGGAGTCTCTCCCGGAGGAGCGCCACCTTCCGCGCCCTCTTCGCCTTCGGTGTAGTCGGGTCCGATGTAGTTGCCCTGCGAGTCGTAGGCGTGCTCGCCATAGAACTCGCGGTACTCGGCCGCGACCTCTCCACCTTCGGCGGCCTGCTTGATCGACAGCGAGATGCGCCGGCGCTCGAGGTCGATATCGATGATCTTCACCCACAGCTCCTCGCCGGGCGTGACGACCTGTTCGGGCGCCTCCACGTGGTGCGAGGCCATTTCGGAGATGTGCACGAGGCCTTCGATGCCCTCACCTACCTGTACGAACGCGCCGAAGGGGACGAGCTTGGTGACTCGCCCGTACACGAGCTCGCCGACCTGGTGGCCGGTCGCAAACTCCTGCCACGGATCCTGCTGTGTCGCCTTGAGCGAGAGGGAGATCCGCTCACGCGAGAGGTCGACGTCGAGCACCTGCACCGTGACCTCGTCACCTACCTGCACAACCGACGACGGGTGGTCGACGTGCTTCCACGAGAGCTCGGACACGTGGACCAGGCCGTCCATGCCGCCGAGGTCGACGAACGCACCGAAATTGACGACCGACGACACCACACCTTTGCGAACCTCGCCCGGCTTCAGATTGGTGAGAAACTCGTCGCGCTGCTCGCGCTGGGTCTCCTCGAGGTACGCCCGGCGCGACAAGACGACGTTGTTGCGGTTCTTGTCGAGCTCGATGATCTTGCATTCGAGAACCCGCCCGACGAACGGGTGCAGGTCGCGCACGCGGCGCAGGTCGACGAGAGACGCGGGAAGGAAGCCGCGGAGCCCGATATCGATGATGAGACCGCCCTTGACGACCTCGATGACGGGTCCGGACACGACTTCTTCGCTTTCCTTCTTCTGTTCGATCGTGCCCCACGCGCGTTCGTACTGCGCGCGCTTCTTCGACAGGATCAGGCGCCCGTCCTTGTCCTCTTTCTGGAGGACGAGCGCTTCGATCTCCTCGCCCAACGAGACGACCTCGTGCGGATCGACGTCGTTGCGGATCGAGAGCTCTTTGTTCGGGATGACCCCTTCGGACTTGTAGCCGATGTCGAGCAGCACCTCGTCCGAGTCGATCTTCACGACCTTCCCGTGCACGAGATCGCCGTCATCGAACGCCACGATCGTCGCGTCGATGGCGTCCTCGAGCGACATGCCCCCGAGATCGTCGACGACGATGTTCTGTTCCATCTCGGGTTCGGCGTCTTCCGCCGCCGTGTCGTCCGTGCCCGCTTCGGGCTCGGTGGCGGTGGTCTCGGCGACTGCGGCGGTCGGCGGCGCAGTCGCGTCCGGCTCCTGATCCAACACTTGATTCCTGCTTTGTTCGGGTTCGAAGAACCGCGCCGTCGTAGCCTCCGCGCGCGCCCATCGCCGCTCCGGTGGAGCGGCCCGATAAGGGTACAGGCCGACCGCCTACGGCGAAACTCCCCTATTCGGACGATGCGCGAGCAGCAGATGCTCGGGTACGTCGACCGACGGCCGATCGCGCGCGTACCGGCCCGGTTGCACACCGAAGACCCCGTCGACGGCGAGGCCGGCACGCGCCGCGAGCAGCCGGAGCTCCCTAGGCGTGTAGCACGTGGTCCAGAGGTCGAAGGTGCGTTCACGTCCGTCGGCGGCGCGCACGACCGCCTGCTCGTGGTTGACACCGGTCTCGGCGTCGAAGTTCTCGTCCGGCTCGAGGTGCCGTACCACGAAATACGAGGAGAACGCGCTCAGCGCGAGCCTGCCGCCGGGTCTCAGCGCCGCGGCGAATCGAGAAATGATGCCGAGCTCGCCATCGCCCCCTCCGAGCAGGCCGAAGCCGCCCTGGCACAGACAGATGACCGCGTCGAACGCCTCGGCGTACGCCAGCTGCCGCGCGTCGGCCTCGTGGAACTCGACCGGGAGACCGCCGGCCTCGGCCCGGGCGAGCGCGAGAAAGTCGGGCGAGGTGTCGACGCCGACGACGGCGATGCCCCGCCGACCGAGCTCGAGCGTGTGCCGCCCGGGACCACAACCCGCGTCGAGCACCCGCATGCCCGGACGAAGCTCGAGTGCGTCGACGAGGAAGTCCATTTCCTGGACGGTTCCCTTGGTGAACGCGTTGCGCAGGTACGCGGTTCCGACGAAGGCGGCGAGCGGGTTGAACCAGAGCCCGTCCGGCGCTACTTCGCGTCGGCCCACGTGGTCCCGAGCCCGATGTCGACGACGAGGGGGACGCGGAGCTCGGTGACGTGCTCCATCGTGTCGCGCACCACCTCACTCACCCGATCGCGCTCCTCGACCGGGACCTCGAGCACGAGCTCGTCGTGGACCGTGAGCACCATCCGGCTCGTGAGACCGCCGGTGCTGAGCGCGCGGTCGAGGTCGATCATCGCGAGCTTGAAGATGTCGGCCGCGCTCCCCTGGACCGGCGCGTTCTGCGCCATGCGCTCGCCCATCTGCCGGATCCGGAAGTTGTCCGACGCAAGCTCCGGCAGCTGACGACGGCGGCCGAAGAGGGTCGTGGTGTAGCCGGTTGCCCTCGCTTCGCGCACGGTCTGCGTCATATACGCGGCGATGTTCGGAAAGGCGGCGAAGTATGCATCGAGGATCTCGCGGGCCTGGTCGGTCGGGATGTCGAGGCGCGTCCCGAGGCCGTACGCCTCCATGCCGTACGCGAGGCCGTAGTTCACCACCTTGGCGAAACGACGCTGGAACGCGTCGACCTTGCTCTCGGCGACGTCGAAGACGCGCGCCGCGGTCGTGGTATGGACGTCGGCGCCGCGCTCGAACGCCTCGATCAGGCCCGGGTCATCGGCGAGATGTGCGAGGACCCGCAGCTCGATCTGCGAGTAGTCGGCCGTCAGCAGCCCACAGCCTTCGTCGGCGATGAACGCCTTCCGCAACTCGCGCCCGGTCGAGGTGCGCACCGGAACGTTCTGCAGGTTCGGCGCCTCGCTCGAGATGCGCCCGGTCGTGGTCGCGAGCTGGTTGAAGGTGGCGTGTATGCGTCCGTCGGCGTGGACGAGAGGCGGCAGCGCGTCGGCATAGGTGCTCCGCAGCTTCTCGACCTCGCGGTAGCGCAGGAGAGCCTCGACGATCGGGTGGGCCTCGGCCATCTTCTGCAGCGAGTCCGCGTCGGTCGAAGCTCCGGTCTTCGTCTTCTTCACGGGAACGATCCCGAGCTTCTCGAACAGGACGCGCCGGAGTTGCGGTGTGGAGTTGACGTTGAACTCCTCCCCCGCGTGCGTATGGATCTCGCCGACGAGCCGCCGGCATTCGTCACCGAGCTCCTTGCCGAGCTCCTCGAGGAACCCGACGTCGATGCGCACGCCCGCGTCTTCCATCTTGGCGAGCACCGGAACGAGCGGGAGTTCGATGCGCTCGTAGAGCTCGACGAGCTCACGCGCCTCCAAGGCTTCGGCCAGCGAGTCGGCGAGGCGCACGAGCACCGCGACGCGCCGACCGGTCTCGCGGGCATTGGCCTCGCCGTCGAAGTCGAGTGTTCCTTCGACCTGATCGGGCGACGTCACCTCGAGCGAGAGATAACGCACCGCGAGGTCTTCGAGCAGGTACTTCCCTTCACCCGGGTCGAGGAGGTACGCCATTACCGCCGTGTCGCGCTCGAGCGACGGCAGCTCCCGACCAAGGCCGTGCATCAGCTCCTTGGCACGGTGAACGATGAGTGGCGGGCTCTTCGGTCCGTCGAGCGCGCCGAGCGCGTCGCGTACCTCCTCGTCGCCGAGAAGATCGCCGGCGATGTAGGTCGCGTCGTCGCCCGTCGAGATCGCGAGTCCGGTCACCGGGCTCCGCCCGACGACACCCGCCCAGCGCGCGCCGACCGCGACCCGGTCGCCGTTCGCGGCGGCGCGCAACGCCTCGGCCGCCGCATCCGCGTCGCGCGCGACGACCACGTCGACCTCGAGCGTGTCGGCGTCGGGGATTTGGGCAACGTCGCCGACGGCATCGAGGATCCGCGGCAACAACAGCCGGAACTCGAGCTGGTTGAAGAGCACGCGCACGCGCTCCTGGTCGAACGCTCCCTGCTGCAGATCGGCCGGGGTAAGGCTGCCGAGGTCGACCTCGCGGTTCAGGCGTGACATCTCGCGATTCTTGAAGACGCGTTCCTTGGCCTCGGCCAGGTTCACGCCCTGCTTGGCCGGCAACTCGTCGAGGTGGTCGTAAACACCTTCGAGACCGCCGTAGGTCGTGATCAGTTTGGCGGCCGTCTTCTCGCCGATACCCGGAACGCCCGGGAGGTTGTCGCTCGTGTCGCCGCGCAGGCTCGCGTAGTCGAGGTATTGCGCGGGCGTCACACCGAGGCACCGCTCTGCGATGCCGGCCTCGTCGTAGAGCGCGTAGTCGGAGACGCCCCTCTTGTTGTAGAGCACCTTCACGTGCGGGTCGCGGACGAGCTGATACGAATCGCGGTCGCCGGTGACGATGACGACATCAGTCCCCTCTGCGTCCCCGCTCGTCGCGAGCGTCGCGATCACGTCGTCGGCCTCGACCCCGGGGACCTCGAGTTGCTTGATCTCCAGGGCCTCGAGGACCTCGTGGATCAGCGGCAGCTGCGAGCGGAACAGATCGGGGGTCTCCTTGCGGCCGGCCTTGTACTCCGGGTCGAGCTCGATTCGATACGTGCTGCCGCCGGGCGCGTCGAAGGCCACCGCGATGAGATCGGGGTGTTCGTCGGCCATGACCTTCGTGAGCATGGACGTGAAGCCGTACACCGCGTTCGTCACCGTGCCGGCCTTGGTCGCGAGATCGGTCGGCAGCGCGAAGAACGCCCGATACGCCAACGAATGGCCGTCCAGCAGCAGCAATTTGGGCATCGGGGTCATGCTACGACGAGCCGGCGACATGCTCCGGAGGTGCCGCTAAGGCGTGAGTACCCCGCCTACGACGTCGTGCGCGACCTCGTGGATCTTGCGACGCGAGTTCATCGCACTCTTCTGCAGGAACCGCCACGAGTCGGCTTCGGAGAGACCGTGCTCGTCCATCAGCCGCCCCTTGGCGCGGTCGATGATCTTGCGTGCCTCCAACCGCTCGGCGAGGTCGGCATTCTCCCGTTCGAGCGCGACGATCTGTTCGAAGCGGCCGAGCGCGGTCACGATCGCCGGGAGCAGGTCGCTCGTCTGGAAGGGCTTGACGAGATACGCGAGCGCGCCGGCATCTCGGGCCTGCTCGACGAGGTCGTGCTGGGAGAACGCGGTCAGGATGAGCACGGCCGCGAGACGCTCGCCCGCGATTGTGCGCGCCGCGGTGAGTCCGTCCATGCCCGGCATCTTGATATCGAGGATCGCGAGGTCGGGATTGAGCTCGCGTACGAGCTCGATCGCGTGGTCGCCGCGGCCGGTCTCGCCGACCACCTCGTAACCTTCCTCCTCGAGGATCTCCTTGAGGTCCAGACGGATGATCGCCTCGTCCTCGGCGATCACGACGCGCACGGGTTTGGTCACCGGTTCTGAGCCTCTCACCTGTCGTTACGAAGACGACGTAGGGGTTCGCGGGAACGTCGGCTCGTTCGCCATGCGATCGAGCAACGCGTCCTGGTCGCGTTCGAGCTCTTCGATGGCGCGGCGCAGCGCGTCGCGTTGGCGCAGCTGGGCGTCGGCGTGGCGGCGCATCTCGTGCGCCTCGGCCTGGGCCAGCGGAGTTTCCGAAACGAGAGACCGCAGCCGCGCGTCCTCCGCTTCTCCTACGAGGACCGCGCACTGCTCCTCGGCGACCGCGACCTCGGCGCGCAGGCGCTTGAGGCGGTCGCTCACGTCGATGAGCCGGCGTTCCAGCAGTGACTTGGCCATGGAAACGGCCAGTCTACGACGCGCGGTAATGCCGGGCGACTACCCGGTCGCGGAGATCTCGGAGAGTAGCGTCGTTCGTCGTGACGAAGCCCGAGACGCGGATCGCCGGGTTCGCGTTCGTGGCCGCGATCGTCGGCGCCGTCGTCTGGGAAGCGCTCCAGCGTCCCGCGGTACACGGCGACACCGCGGTTCTGGTACGCGGTGCCGGCGGGGTCGTCGACTGCGTGCGTCATCGCCATTTCACACGTTGCAACGAGTTTGTCGTGCGCCGCAAGACCGGCGACCATGGTGCCGGCGTCGGCCCGTTCCCGGTATTGCAGTACATCCCCGCGGTCGGACTGCGCGCGTTCGGCGTATCGACGGAATCCACTCTTCGAGTACTCGTCGCCGTCAGCGCCGCGTCGCTGGTCGCGATCCTCGCGCTCGCGCACAACACGCTGAAGCGCCTCGCACCACCGATGTGGGCTCCGCTCGCGACGGCGGCGCTGCTCGCAAGCCCTCTGTTGTGGTACGGCCGGACGGTCTTCGGCGAGGAGCTCGCGGCGGCGGTGATCCTGGCCGCAATCGTTGCAGTGCTCGTCGATGCCCGTCCGCTGACGGTAGGAGCGCTCGTCGCGGTTGCGTGCCTCACGAAGGAGACGAATCCGCCGTTCGTGCTGGCACTGGGCGCCGTTTGCGTGCTCGCGCGTACGAGTGGCAAGGATGCGATGCGTCGTCGTCGCTTGATGGTCGTCGCCGTCGGAACGACGGTCGGAATCATGCTGAACGCGGGGTTCAACCTGCTCAGGTTCGGGAGTGTCCGCAACACCTACTACATGCAATCGTCGTTATACGTGCCGAACGCGGGCGTCTTCGGACGCCTCTTCTCGGCGCAGTGGATCGCGCCGAACGGCGGCCTGGCGTGGTTCTGGCCGGCCGCGCCCTTGCTCGTATTCGCCATCGCCATCGCCAGTTACCGGCGCGGCGAAGGAACGAGCTGGCAACGCGTGGGAACACCGGTCGTGGCCGCGCTTCTGGTCGGTCAGATCGCGCTGTTGGCGACCTGGTGGGCGCCCTTCGGTTGGTACGCCTGGGGCCCGCGGCTCGTGTTGCCTCTTGTTCCCGCCTTGTTGGTCGCGGCATGCGTGCTCGGCGCACGCTCCGCCACGGACGGCTTTGCCCGCTTCCTCACAAGTCGATGGCTCGCGCCGGCCGGGCTCGCCATGACTGTCGTCGGTCTTCCCCAGGCCGTCGTGGTTTTCCACGGGCTCGCGGTTTCGCAGTTCTTCTCGCATCCGCTCTGTGTCGGGCCCGGAGTCCTGGTCGCGCCGGCGCAGTATTACAAATGCCTACAGCGCACCGCCTGGTCGAAACGGCCCTGGATGCTCGAGCTGGGAATGCACGGCTTGAGCTCGCCGCAGGGATGGTTCATCGCGTTCGCGTTCACCGGCGCAATCGTCTCACTCCTCTACATCGCGCGCCGTGCCGCGAGAGACGAGGTCATCGTCGAGCCCCTTCACGCCGGAGAAGCCTGAAGCTTTTCTTGGCGGGTCACGCGGCGGCGGTGCCTTCTCGCAGGTGTCGGCGACCGAATGCGAAGGCGCATCCGTACAGGACACCCGCCACGATCAACAATGCACGGTAGCCAACCAGCAGCGACGCGTACTCGAGGACGCCGCCGACCATCGCGCCGAGCAAGTTCGCGGCGAACGCGACCGTCGACGATCCTACGGCCTTGAATCGCTGCGTGAACACCAGATTCGCCATGAAGATCGGTGCGAACGCGAGGGCAACGGCCACGAGGAACCGCAGCGGGACGGCGAGCGACAGCACCCAAGTCGGTGGAACCAGGTATGCGCCCGCGAGGAACGCTACGAGAGTTGCGTAAAGCCATATGGGCCGGCGGAAGGTGACGTGTCTGGACACCTCGACCGCCAAGAGGACACTGAGCAGGACACCCGTGAACACGAGCGCGTTCACGAACCAAGTCGTGCCGAAGAACAACGCGAATCGCACCACGTACATGGTCTCGAGCAACAAGAACGCGGCACCCATGAAGAAGAGATCGGTGTAGCGCACCATCGTCCCGAGCGGTCCCCCTGCGACCAGCACCATGAGGACGGAGGCGAGCAGGATCAACGCGATCGTCGCGAGGTAGAAACCGGGAATCCTGCGAGTTCGCAGGTACGGGAACGGGTGATCGTCGGTTGCGGGTGACGGCACAGGCGTCGTCTGGGTCACCCACGTGTCGGCGCAGCGCAGAGCGGCATCGGTCTTCGCGTCCTCCAAGAACGCGAGGTGCGAGATGTTGCTTCCCTGGTCGTCATGGCACGGCGATCGCCCGTACACCTCCTTCAATGTGCCCGCATACCGGTCGACGAGCCAACGCTCTTCGTAATAGTTGTACATACCGAATGCACCCTCGGGCTTCAGGTGGTCGCGCGCCGCCTCGAACGCCTGCTTCGTGAAGAGGTAGCTCTCGAGCCGCAAACTCGACTGGCCCGCGACGAGCGTGATCGAGTCCGGCAGCGCGAACAGGATCAGGTCGTAGTGCCGATCCGTGCGTTGCAGAAACGCGCGGCCATCGTCGATGTGCACATGCACGCGGCGATCCGCGTACGGATGGTCTGGATGCAACTGCTTTCCGAGTTCGTACAGGCGGGGGTCGATCTCGACCGCGTCGACTCGCTTGGCGCCCCGCGCGAGCGCCAGCGCGACGTCATTCCCGGTCCCGGCCCCGATGATCAGCACGTCCGCGAGATCGGTGACCGCGACCCGGTCGTAGACCCGCGAATAGATGAGAGGCACGCTCCGCGAAAGCGGGAGGATCGCTTGGTGCGGAACGCCGTTCACCGAGACCACCGGCGCGTCCAGGTTCGCGTCCGGCTTCACCTCGATCTTGTAGTAAGGCGACCACGAGGTACCCGAGGCAAAGGATTCGGCTCCCAGTATGACGACGAGTGCGACGAGTCCGGCGACTTGCAGAACACCCAGGTGCGGAAGGTAGAGCGCGACGAGCGCGACGGCTACGACGAGCCCCCAGACGACCGGACGCACACCCAGGAACGACAGCGCGGTGAACGCCGCGATGCCCGCAACACTGCCGATGAGATCGAGGCGATACGCGTCGAGGGGAGGAAACTGCGCGAACGCGCGTGCGACACCCTCCCCGACGAAGGCCATTGCGGCCGTGACGGCAACGAAGATGACCGAGAGCACGACGTAGCGCGGCGGACCGCTGCGCTGAACGATGCCGAAGAACAGCAGGTCGGCGCCGCTGGAACGGATCCTGACCGGGAAGAAGCGCACGAACGCAACCAGCGCAGCCAGTGCGAGCGGTGCGTACGGGAAGAGGTTCCGTCGTGAGCGGGCACGCAGGAATCCGATGCCGATTCCGAGGAAGCTCCCCAGGAGGACGAAGTTCGAGAAATATGACAGGTAGAGGACGTCGGACCCGCCCCATCGAATCAGCGCGAGCTCCACGAACAGCATGACGAAGCTGAGCAGGATGAGGCGAAGGCGATCGCTCACAATCAAGGCGGCATGGTTCTTGATCGTTGCGTCCCTCAACGGTCCCCCGAGCGCGGTCCGAAATCGAGGCGCCATCATCGCAGATCGAGTCCGTGCCGTTCCGCACCGGTAGGGCACACCGGGCACGAATCTGCTCCTTCCGACGATGTTCCTCGACGCAGGCCGCGGCACGCGTGGTTCAATGAGCGGAACCAATTTTTCGACAACATCGAACCTCAGGCGCGCATGGCAAGGATCATCATTCACGCAGGCATGGCGAAGACGGGGTCAAGCAGCGTGCAACGTTGGATCGCACTGAACGCGGAGCGCATTCGCGAGCAGTTCGGCATCCATACCGTCGTCGCAACGAACCAGACGCAAGGTAATCCAACGAAGCGCGTCCGCGTGGAGCCGTTTCGATCGGGGCGATTGAACTCTGGCCTCTTGATCTACAGCTGGATCGCACAAGGACGCGCCTCCGCGTTCGCACGCCGGATGATCGACGAACTATCGGGGTTTGCGGACACGTATCCGACTGTGTTGATCACCGCCGAGGCTCTCGCCGTTCCCTTCTGGGAGCTCGATGCCCCGTTCCTTCTCGCACTCGAGGACCTCGCGTGTCGCCACGAGGTTCGAGTCGCGTACTACGTCAGACCGCAACACACCGCCATCGAGGCAATGTGGCGACAGGACGGATGCCGCGAGGGCAGGGATCCTTCGACATACGCGGCCGAGCAGTCGAATCGGGGTTTGCATTATCTCCGGACGCTCGATGGAGTCCGGCAACGCGCGCCGCACGTACGATTCGACATTCGGCCTTTTCGAGCCGATCTCCTCGAAGGTGGCGGACCCGTTGAGGACTTCGTCCACACGTTTCTCTCACTCCACGAGCGTTGCCCCGAAATTTACGAGAACGTGGGGCTCCCACTCGAACTCGTCAACGTCCTTCGCCGGGCTCCCGAAGGAGTCTTTTGGGACCACGCGGCTGAGAAATACCCACGGCGCGACCTCAGAGCCGCGTTCGAAGGTCTCACGATCCCGGAGTCACCGAAGATCCAGCGGTCCCGTCTGATCCTCCGGCAATACTGTTACGAGGTCTTCGAGCCGGAGAACCAGGAGCTCATACGCCGACTCGGGTGGAACACGTCGAACTTCGTCCATCCCGCGGAGCGGCTCGACCCCGGCTGGAGCCTTTCCGAGCTGGACACCCTCTGGACGCCAGAGGCTTCGGACGCGGAGTTGGCCTTTGTGTTCACCGTTCTCCGGAACTACCTGGACTCGACGCAGTCCCGTTCGCAGCACAACGAATAGTGGGCCGACTCCGGTAGGCTGTGACCCGTGCGTCAACGGCTCGTCCGATGGCTTCGCTCGATGCGAGGGCGCTTGAGACCGCAGGCGCAGGTTACGATTGTGGCGCCGCAAAGCGTCTCGGCTGGTTGGCTCTTTAGATTGCGGGTCCGAAATTCGGGCCGATCCGGCACTTTCACCGCCCAGTTGACGGCGACTTCGGGATTAGACGTATTGCGTCTTCCGATAGATCTCGGATGGCGGCATCACAAGGGAGCGCCCAAGGTCCGACTCGGGTACCGAGAGGGCGACCTCGTGCGCCTTGCAATCGCCCGTACGGCACCGCCAGTCCCCTATCTGGTTCTGCTTGCGGCGCAGGGTGAGGGCCTCGCCGAGGTGCGCCATCCCGTGTCGACCGACCGGCCCCTCTTCCTGACGTTCACGCTCATGCACCGCGAAACCGGTCGGATCGTGGCGGACAAATGCGTTGAAATCTCGTTTCGCGCGGACGGCGGTGAACTGTTGCCCTCGGTTCGACTCGCCGCTTCGAAACCGTCGACTGAACCGACCATCGGATCGAGCAACCCGGTCGAACGACGGCAAGCTCGGACCGGGTCCGCCGTACGACGCAGAGCCTCGGTGGATCAACCCGATCTCGTGCTGATCATGACCGACCAGCAGCGGTTTGATCAACTCGGCTATGACAGTGACGGTTTCTTCGAGACACCGCACATTGACGAGCTCGCCGCCCGCGGCGTCGTGTTCGATCGCGCGTACAGCGGTGGCACGAACTGCGTACCGGCCCGCGTGTCTCTACTGACTGGCTTGCAGCACCACCGCGTGCCGAAGCAGCCGGGTTCTTGGCTCGCGTTGCGAGAGGGATACTGGACGATTGCGCGTGAGCTGCAGCGTGCCGCGTATACAACGGCGCTGGTCGGCAAAATGCATGCGATGCCAATCCGCGCTCAGCACGGCTTCGACACGTTGCGCTTGTGTGAACACTTGGGCCTTCAGGCGCTTCGCGCCGGGATGAATGCAGAGGACACCGATGACTACCACGATTGGTTGCTCGCAAGCGGAGTAGACGACTGGCGCAACGCAACGCCTGACGAATGGCTCCGTCAGGTCGGTCGCTGGTTTCCGTACCATGCGGAGTTCCATCCAACCGCATGGGTTGAACGAGAAGCATTGTCGGTTCTCTCGCGGCGCGATCCGAACCGGCCACTGTTTCTGATCGTTTCGTTCCCGCATCCGCACGCACCTCTGAATCCGCCGGAACCGTACGCGTCGAGGTACGACCCATCCGAGATGCCGTTACCCGCAGACGGATTGGAGGTCAACGCGCGTCTTCCGGCTCCCTTTCTCGATGCGATGACCGCCAAGCGAAAAGGCCCGACGCCTCAGCGCGTCGCAGGCGCAGAGCAACGCGTTCGGGCGACATTGACCCGCAGTCGAGCATTGATTGCGCAGATCGATGACGCGGTCGGTCGGATACTCGAACATATCGATCTGGCAAGAACGCTTGTCGTCTTCACCTCAGACCACGGGGACTACGCGGGACACCGAGGGCTGCTACAGAAGGTGCCGTGGATACCGTTCGATGATCTTGCTCGAGTTCCACTCGTAGTCGCCGGCCTGGACGCGAACTGCGGCGAGCGAGTGTCGAGCCTCGTACAGAGCTACGACTTCGTCCCGACTTGCTTGGACTACACCAACATCAATATCCCGTCTCAGCTCTTCGACAGCCGGAGCCTGCGGCCGCTCCTGCTGGGAAGTAATGATGCCGAGGAGGCTGACCGTACCGTGATGTGCGCCACGCCGGGCTGGCCGATGGTACGCAGCGGGCCGTACAAATACATTCGCCATCGCGAGTCGGGTTGTGCGGTGCTGTTCGACCTCGATCGTGATCCTGGCGAGACGACCAACGTATTCGACGACGCCGCGTATACGTCGATCGGCAGAACCCTCGAACGACTTCTCGACGAGAGTCTTTCACGAGGCATCGCCGAGTTTGCCCTCGCTTGATTTGTCGAGAACTGCGCGTAGCGCGACGTACAGCAGCGCGACTTCGGGCGCGGACGCATCGGGGCGCCAAAGGTCATCAATCTCGGAGAGGTCCCAATGCGTCACATCTGCTGGTGGGACAAAGTCGGTGACCGGCCATCCAAGACGCGAGAGCAGGATCCGATTCTCTGCCTCGAACCGCTCGTGGCAGTAAGCCAGCAGGACGAGTCGCGAACGCTCGATCTTCGAGGCCACTGGTAGTTGCACGTCGCTGAAAAGACGCTGAAGCTGAACGAGTGCCGCGTTGTCGTGCGGGTCTCGACCGGTTAGCTCCTTGGGACCTGACCGCAAGAGGTTCACCAACTCCAGCGGAAGTCCCACGTTCATCCGACTATCGGGCGCTCGCGGAAGGAGCTCGTCCGCGTCGAGAAAATGGTGGGCGAAGTCGACGACGGGACTCGCGCCGTGAAGAAGATCGGCGCGGAATGGTCGCATCTCGAACGAAACATGAGGCGCGGCTTCCTTGATGGCGGCGTGCGTCCTGAGATAGTGCAACTGTTCGGCTTCGTCGGCAATGTAGACGGAGGGAGGGGCAGCTCTCCGAAAACCCCACTGGCGCCACATCGCTTCGAGGCAAGAGTGTTGCGGCCTGACGTAGTACGCGACACGAACCCTGTGCTCTCTTGCGAGGTCATCCAGGCTTTGGAGAAAGGGACCGTCGCCGCCGTCGACCGAGAACAGCTGAGCGAAGTTCTCGCTCGAGATGACGCTCAGGCCATGACGGGTCGCGAACTCCGCGACGCCTGCGAAGAACGAGTCAAGGATCCGAGTACTGCGCTTGAATCCCACGTACGCCTGAACGAACGTCCCGGAGTTCATCCCGCCGGATGCGTACTCTTCGACACGCAGGCGCCGGCGCTTCTCGCCCGGGAGAATTCGATTCCGGGCGACCATCAAACGGACTCCCAGCTGCGACCGCAGCACTTCTGCGTTGTTCGCGAGCCAGCTCTGGATGCTCGACGAGCCGGTCTTCGGGATGCCCGCGTGTAAAACAACGGTGCCCATGGTGGAAGCCAAGATAGTCGTTGGGCTATGCCTGACATCTCTCGCCGCGCGCGCGATCAGACGATGTGTTGCGCGCTCACCGATGAGCCGCGCCTTATCCGCCCCGCGAATCGAAACGGCGATACTGCGTTGCTACGCGCAGGTGGCCGGAACGCCCGTCGGCGCTTGCCCGCCGACGCCAACGCCTCGGGCAATCGTCGCGCCCGACCGAGTCACGAGCCGGTAGCCCTGCTGGGTGGGGTTGCCGATGATCGCGACGACCGGGTCGCACGACGGTGCGACGAAGCTCTTGAACGCGACTGCGTTACCGAAGGCGTAGACCTGCCCGCCGCTGCGCGCGATCCAGTATCCGAGCCCACTCGCGGTCTGCGCCATGCCGACGACGTCGGACACGTTGAGACCGATCCCGGGCAGACTGCCGAAGAATCGCCTACCCCCGAAGCTGAAGATGCCGCCGTCGCTCGCGACGAGGTTGTAGCCCGTGCCGGTCCGATAGCGGGCGATGCCGACGATGGGTCGATTCAGACGGATCCCGCCGGTGGATCCGCGGAACTTCGCGTCGCCGAAGCTGAAGACGCCGCCGTCGCGGGCGACAAGCCAGTAGCCGAAGCCGGATGTGGTGGATGCCATGGAGAACACTGGTTGGTTGAGTGTTTCTCCGCCCATGCTTCCGAAGAAGCGAGCGCTCCCGTACGAGAAGATTCCGCCGTCGTTCGCGACGAGCCAGTACCCGCCGCCGGTGCTGACGGCGCTGCCGCCTTGAACCGGACCCTGCAGTGCCAAAGTCTGGGCGTCGCCCACGAACCGGGCATCGCCGAAGGGCGCGACCGCGCCGTTCGAGAACGCGAGCCAGAAGCCTCCGCCGGTCGTCGTCGCAAAGCCGCTGATGACGGTGCGGGGGAACGGATTCGCGCCTGCGCTCGCGGGCGCGGGAGAAACCGCGAGGAGACCGAGCGACGAAAGGACCGCCGTCAAGACGACACCAGACGACCGCACTACTTGCCTCGGCCTACGCATCTACTTCCCCTCGCTACGAAACGAGCCGCGCGCCACACTGCAACTTGTGCGTCAGTTTAGCCTCAGGTGACGAGCCGGCATCAAGGCGGACGCGATTACCGGAGCGCCCATGAGCGAAGTCTTCCGATACGCCATTGACAAGAGGTTCTTCCCGCTGTTGCTGTCGTTCGGGCTTCGGCCGTCGAAGGACGGGGTGACGCTCACAGACGATGGGCGATTCGTCGCGACATACGGCTTTCTTCGTCTCGAAACGCGCCTGAGCAACATCGATGGCGCTCACATCACGTCGGGTTACCGGTGGTGGACTGCTGTCGGAGCTCGACTGTCGTTCGCCGACGACGGACTCACCTTCGGCACGAACGGCGATGTCGGCGTATGCGTCCACTTCCACGAGAAGGTTGGAAGCCTTCTGCGACGCTCGGGGCACTCCGCGCTCACCGTTACCGTGGCCGAGATCGAGAGATTTATCGAGGTGCTCGACGGGAAGACCCGCGACGATTCAACCGCGCGCTGAGTGGATCTTGTCGAGGAGTGACGCCGCTCGCGGGCCGTAGCAGCAGGCGAGGTCGAGCGGCCCGGGGGCGAGTTCGGCTTCGCCGCGCGTGATGACCGCGTAGTTCCGGTTGACGGTCACGTCCGCGACGATCCGGGGAGCTGCCGCGCAGGCGAGGATGAGTTGGAACACCAGCAGTGTCAGGGGGAGGTCGATCTTGGGGTCGCGGTGCATCGGCCAGTCTTCGATCACGTAGGAGCCACCGGGCCGAAGTCGCGGGTAGAGGTAGTTGAACGTGCTTCGGGTCGTCTCGTAGAGGTGGGACGCGTCGTCGACGACGAGATCCAGCGGTCCGGTGACGTCGCGTTCGAGGATGTCCTGGAGTCGTGCGGTGTCGGCTTGGTCGACGCCGTAGTGCGGACGGACGCTCGTGCGGAGTTGGTGGTCGGCGATGAAGATGTCCAGCGCGGCACTGGGAGTGTCGCGGTTGTCGATTCCGATCAGTGTTTGCGGGTGTACGAGCTGCGCACAGAGCGCGATGCTCGCGCCGTCGTACATACCGACTTCGATCATCGTGCGGGGCGCGAGGTCGTGGAGGAGCCGTTCGTACCATTCGACTTGCCATCGGGCCTTGAGGAGACAGAACCGGTCCGGTGTCGATCGGAACCGGCCGTTGATGGGGCGGCACACGTATTCGACGTCGTCGATGGCGAACGTGTCGTCGGTCGTCCATGTGACCACGAGGGCATCCTAAAGCCGCCGCGTCGCACGCCCCCGTGTGCGCCCTGTCGTTTGTCCAGGTGAGAGGTACCCGAGGAGGGACTTGAACCCTCACGCTCTTGCGAGCAGCGGATTTTGAGTCCGCCGTGTCTGCCATTCCACCACTCGGGCGCGGTCGTTTCCCACGAGACGCGTGAAACGGATTCACCCATCATGCCATTTCGGTACCATCCGGAGCGTGGTGGAGTTCGTGGTCGGCATCGTTGTCGGTGCCTCGGCAGCAGCCCTGTTGATGATCCTGATCGGTCCGTCGCGGCGCGTCCGCGCCGAGCCGCCGCTGTCGCGCGACGTCGAGACAAAGCTCCTGCTCGGCCAGGATCCGGAACAGCCGACGATCCCGCCACCGTCCCGAGTCGAGCACCCGCGCCAGTACTCGGCCCACGAGCTCGCCGCCCTGCAACGCCTCGGCCAAGAGGAATCGCAGCGGCGTCGCAAGCGCTGATCATCCCGGCGTACCCGCGTCACTTGCGCGCGCCCTACGCGAACGCGAAGAGCAGCCGAGCTCGGCAACATTCGGCGCCGTCGACCGTCGCGACGCCCCGTCCCCATCCACCACGGGCACTGAGGCGCTCGATGTCGACGGCGAGATCGAGGACGTCACCCGGGCGCACGACCCGGCGGAACCGCGCCTCCTCCACGCCGCCGAAGAGCGGGAGCCGGTTCGCAAAGCGAGCATCGGCGAGCACGGCGATGGCCCCGGCCTGAGCCAACGCTTCGAGTTGCAACACGCCCGGAAAAATCGGATTCCCCGGGAAGTGCCCGGCAAGAAACGGTTCGGCACCGGTCACCCTGTAGTGCGCACGTACCGTTGCAGCCGGTTCGCACACCTTGACCGTGTCGACGAACAAGAACGGCGCGCGATGCGGCAGCAGCGCGACGAGCTCGCTCCCATCGTCGGACATGGCGACGGAGATTACTTGCGGAATCGGGGTTACCGTGCCGTAGGAAACGCCTCGTTCATGCATCATGCATGGGCCGGTCACACGCACGTGTAACCCTGCGTCGTGATGGGGAGTCGAAATGGGTCGGCTCCCTACCGACTCCCCCGGTTTCGAGCCCCACCCCGCAACTCACCCCCGGAGGTCTGCTCGTGCGCGTCGCGATCGTGTTCCCCGGCCAGGGGACACAAGAACCCGGCATGGGCGCGCCGTGGCGCGAGCATCCCGCGTGGAAGATCGTCGAGCAGGCCGAAGCCGCGCTGGATGAACCGCTCGCGCCGCTCCTCCTCGACGCACCGGCCGATCAACTCGCGCGGACGCGCGACGCGCAGCTGGCGGTGCTGTGCACATCACTCGTCGCGTGGGAGGCCGCCCGGCCGATGCTGGACGACATCGTCGCGTTCGCGGGTCACTCGCTCGGGCAGGTGACGGCGCTCATCGCGTCGGGCGCGCTCGACATCGATGACGGCGTCCGGTTCGCCGCGCGTCGTGCCGAGCTCACGCAAGCCGCGGCCGACGAAAATCCCGGTCGCATGGCAGCGCTGCTGGGCGCGACCGTCGAACAGGCCGAGGAAGCGTGCGCGGCCGCAGCGGACGGCGCGTGGGTCGCGAACGACAACGCTCCCGGACAGGTCGTTATCGCCGGAACTCCCGAAGGCGTCGAGCTCGCGGTCGCGCGTGCCAAGGAGATCGGCGTGCGGCGCGCGACGAGCCTGAACGTCGGTGGCGCGTTCCACACCCCGCTCATGGGTTCGGCGCGTGACGGTCTCGTCGACGCGCTCGAACCCGTCGCGTTCACCGCGCCCCGCGCGCCGATCGTGTCGAATCACGATGGCGCTGCGTACTCCGACGGCGACGGTTGGCGAGCGCGCTTGGCCGAGCACGTCACCGTTCCCGTGCGCTGGCGCGCTTCGATAGAGACGCTCGCCGGCATGGGCGCGTCCGCCTTCGTGGAGGTCGGCTACGGCTCGATGATCGCCGGCGTTGCCAAGCGCACCGTCCCCGACATTCCCGTCCTCGCGTGCGGCACTCCCGCCGACTGCGAGCAACTGTTCACCGAGGAGAACCCATGAGCCCGCGGCTCGATCTCGAGGGCGAGCGGGTGGCAATGGTCGAACGGATGATCGTCGCGCCCGTCGTCGGCGTGTTCCGGCCGCTGGGCGTCGAGAAGGGCGCGACGGTGAGTGCGGGAGAGATCGTGGGCGTCGTCGAGGGCCCCGGTACTCGAGAGCCCGTCCGCAGCGCGTTCACAGGCGTCGTCATGGGTGTCCTGGCGCATTCGGGCGAGCGCCTGCGCGAAGGTCAGCCGGTCGCTTGGATGCGGGTCGCGTGACGGTCGCCGCCGGCATCGTCGGCTGGGGTACGGCGGTACCCGACGCCCGCGTCACCAATGCCGACCTCGAAGCACGGCTCGACACGAGTGACGCGTGGATCGTCGAGCGAACCGGCATCCGCGAACGTCGCATCGCGGGCCCGAACGAGACCACGGCAACGTTGGCGACCGAGGCCGCTACTCAGGCGATCAAACGCGCAGACCTGATCCCGGCCGACATCGACCTGATGATCATCGCGACGGTCACGCCCGAGCAGCCGATTCCGCACACCGGCGCGTTCGTCGGCGAGACGCTCGGCCTGCAGTGCGGCTCGTTCGACATGAACGCCGCGTGCGCGGGGTTCGTGTACGAGCTCGTCGTCGGTGCCTCGATGCTCGGAATGGGCTATGAGCACGTTCTGCTCGTCGGCGCGGAGACCTTGAGCCGCATCATCGACCCCGAGGATCGCACCACGACGGTGTTGTTCGGCGACGGAGCGGGCGCGGCGGTACTCGCGGCCATGCGAGAGACTCCCGGTGTGCTCGCCTGGGATCTCGGTTGCGACGGCTCGGCGGCCGGCCTGCTCGAAGTGCCCGCCGGGGGAAGCCGGTTACCCGCGACTGCCGTCACGGTCGCGGCTCGCGAGCACTACTTGAAGATGGCGGGCCAAGAGGTGTTCCGGCGAGCGGTGCGCGCCGTCGTCGAATCGGCCACGCTCACGCTCGAGCGCGCCGGAGTCGAGGCCTCCGAGGTGGCGTGGTTCGTGCCGCACCAGGCGAACGCTCGCATCATCGAGGCCGCGGCGAGCCGTCTCGGTTTCGAGCCCGAGCGCACGCTCGTCAACATCGACCGCTTCGGGAACACGTCGTCGGCGTCGATCCCCCTCGCTCTCTTCGAGGCCGTCGACGACGGCCGCGTATGCGCCGGCGACCTCGTGCTGTGCTCCGGCTTCGGCGCGGGCATGACCTGGGCCAGCGCGTTGTTGCGGTGGGGCGCGCGGTGAGCGCCTCGTCGGGCGACCGCGTCGCCTTCGTCACGGGAGGTTCTCGCGGCATCGGACGCGAGATCGTGCTCGCGCTCGCCCGGGCCGGCCACCCCCTCGGCTTCTGCTACTCCTCCGACTCCGACGGTGCCCGCGAGACGCGGGAGATCGTCGAACAGGCCGGCGGCAAGGCCGTCGCGGTGCGCGCCGATGTGGCCGACGCCGATGCCGTCGACGCGGCGTTCCGCGAGGTCGAGACCGCGTTCGGCCCCGTCACCATTCTCGTCAACAACGCCGGCATCACCCGGGACGGCCTCGTCGTGCGCATGAGCGACGAGCATTGGCGCGCCGTCGTCGATACGAACCTCACTGGCGCGTTTCACACCATCCGGAGAGCGACGCCCGGCATGATGAAAGCCCGGTACGGCCGGATCGTGAATGTATCCTCGGCCAGTGCCCACATCGGCCAGGCGGGCCAGGCGAACTACGCGGCCGCGAAGGCCGGCCTCGTCGGACTCACCCGGAGCGTCGCCCGTGAGCTGGCCCGGCGCAACATCACCTGCAACGTCGTCGCGCCCGGCCCTATCGTGACCTCGATGACCGACGATCTGACCGACGACTGGCGCGCGCAGGTCGAGGCTGCCGTGCCGCTCGGCCGCCTGGGCACCGCAGACGAATGTGCGGCCGTCATCGCATTCCTGTGCTCGGAATCCGCCGCGTACGTGACGGGCGCCGTCGTGCCCGTCGACGGCGGCCTGGCCATGGGCCACTGATCGACCCTACGAGGAGGACACTGCAATGGAACGCGCCGAAGCGCTCGTCACGATCAAGGAAGTCGCCGCCGAGGTCCTGAGCGTCGACCCCGACCTGGTTACCGAGACCGCGCGCTTCAAGGAGGATCTCGACGCGGACAGCCTCGACCTGGTCGAGCTCGTGATGGGGCTCGAGGAACGCTTCGACATCGAGGTGCCCGAGGACGACCTCGAAGGGGTCACGACCATCGGCCAGGCGGTCGACCTCGTACTCGCGAAGGTCGACGCGTAGAGCATGGCGAGCGACTCTGCGGTAGACGCTCCTCGCGGCGACGGGTTGGACCACCGCGGCCGGGTTCGCGTCGCGGTCACGGGCCTCGGCGTGAAGACGGGTGCCGGCAGCGACATCGATACGTTCTGGTCGACGCTCGCGGCGGGGCAATCGACGGCGGCCGGTATCACCCGGTACGACCCGTCGGATCTCCCGGTGCGGTTCGGGTGCGAGGTCCGCGACTTCGACCCGACCGCGTACCTCAACGCCAAGGAAGCGCGCCGGGTCGACCGGGTCACGCAACTCGGTTTCGCAGCTGCGGCCGACGCGTTGGCCGACGCGGGCGAGCACCGGTGCGATCCCGCCCGCAGCGCGGTGATCGTCGGCACCGGCGTGGGTGGACTGATCACGCTCGAGGAGCAGGTCGAGCTCTACAACGAGAAGGGTTCGGCGCGAGTCAGCCCGGTCCTCGTCCCGATGATGATGGCCAACGCGACCGCGGGCACGATCGCAATGCAATTCGGTTGGAAGGGTCCCAACTTCTGTGTTGCCACCGCGTGCGCGGCGAGTGCCAACGCAATTGGTGAGGCCGCCCGACTCATCCGCGACGAGAGCGCCGACATCGTCATGACCGGCGGCTCGGAGTCGTGCATGACCCCGACCGCCATCTCCGCGTTCGCGCGGATGACGGCCTTGAGCGGGCGCAACGACGACCCCGCGCACGCCTCCCGTCCGTTCGACGCGGACCGCGACGGTTTCGTGATGGGCGAAGGCGCGGCCGCGCTCGTGCTCGAACGTTGGGACCGCGCGGTTGCGCGGGGCGCACACATCTACGGCGAAGTGCTCGGCTACGGCCGGAACGCCGACGCGTACCACATCACCGCACCGTCCCCGGGTGGCGAAGGTGCGGCAGCGTGCATGCAGTTGGCGTTGGAGGACGCCGGGCTCGCGCCCGGCGCGATCGGTCACGTGAACGCGCACGGTACGTCGACGCCGATGAACGACGCGGCCGAGGCCGAAGCGATCGGCAAGGTGTTCGGCGGATCGCCACCGCCCGTCACCTCGACCAAGGGTGTGACCGGGCACCTCATCGGCGCGGCCGGCGCGACCGAGGCGATTGCGTGTCTGCTGACGTTCGCGCACGGTGCGATCCCCCCGACCGCAAACCTCGAGAAGCTCGGCGAGGAGATCGCACTCGATGTCGTCGCGGGGGGGCCTCGTACTCTCGAACCCGCGCCTGCTCTGTCGAACTCGTTCGGCTTCGGTGGGCACAACGCAACGTTGGTGTTGGCGCCCGCTTCGTGACGTCCACGCCTCTCCACGCGTGGGCGGACGCCGCCGCCTCGGCCGAGATCGCCGAGATCGACGGCCGCCGGGTCGTCGCGTTCCGGGTCGCGGGCGGGAAGCACCACGGCGCGATCGGGATCGACGGGAGCGCCACAGTCGAGCGGGCGGTCCGGCTCGCGGGCGAGCTGCGACTGCCGCTCGTCGGCGAGTTCGACACCTCCGGAGCGGAGCTGCGCGACGGCGTTGCCGCGCTGCACGCCTGGGGTCGTCTGGCGCGCGAGCTCGTGCAGATCTCCGGGGTCGTTCCCACACTCTTGGCGGTCACCGGCGCCTGCGTGTCGGGCCCGGCGCTCGCCCTCGGGCTGTTCGACCACGTCGTGATGACCGAAGACGCGTTCGCCTACGTGACCGGACCCGATTCCGTCGAGGACTTCACCGGCGTACGCGTATCCCGCGCCGAGCTCGGCGGTTCGGCGGTGCACGCGCAACGTACCGGTGTCGCCTCGCTCGTCGTGCCCGACGAAATCGCCGCCCGCGACGCCCTGGCCGCGCTGCTCTGGTACCTGCCCGACAATCATCTCGACGATGCGGCCCGGCTGGAATCCGACGATCCGGGCGACCGGCTGTGCGCGGTGGCGGCCACCGCCGTTCCCCGACGTTCGAGCGCGTCGTACGACGTCCGCACCGTGGTGGAAGACGTGCTCGACCGCGATTCGTTCCTCGAGCTGCGTCCGCGCTTCGCGCCGAACCTCGTGACGGGTTACGGCTCGCTCGGCGGTCGCGCCGTCGGCATAGTGGCCAACCAGCCGATGACGCGCGCCGGCACGCTCGACATCGAAGCGTCGCGCAAGGCCGCACGTTTCGTCACCGCGTGCGACGCGTTCAACCTGCCCATCGTCACGTTCGTCGACACCCCCGGCTTCGAGCCCGGTCGTGACCTCGAGTGGCGCGGGATGATCCGCCACGGCGCCGAGCTCGTGCACGCGTACTCCGCGGCGACCGTCCCGCGCCTGTGCGTCGTCCTGCGCAAGGCGTACGGCGGCGCGTACATCGTGATGGACTCGCGCGGGATCGGGAACGACCTCTGTGTCGCGTGGCCGAGTGCGGAGATAGCGGTGATGGGCGCCGCGGGCGCGGTCGCGATCCTCAACAAGGGCCGTACCAATCCCGAGCTGGTCGCCGAATATCAGGATTCGTTCGAAAACCCGTACCGGGCCGCGGAACGAGGGCTTGTCGACGCGGTCATCGAGCCCGCCGCGACCCGGCGCGTCCTCGTCGACGCGCTCGAGATGCTTGCGTGCAAGCGCGACTCGCAACCGGCGCGCCGGCACTCCAATACACCGCTCTTAGGGGAACCGAAACGATGCTGCTCGCCGAGAAGCGGATCCTGATCACGGGCGTGCTGAACGACGCGTCGA